>NZ_JBICKN010000035.1:0-258777 GCF_043104185.1 Delftia sp. WSY_22 | reverse complement strand
GTCAGCATGTCGGGCGTGATGGCCGTGCAGCCTTCGGGGATGCCGTTGGGCGGCACCTGCACCTCATGCCGGGGCAGGCCCTGCTCGCGGCGCAGCGCCAGTGCCAGATCCGCCAGCCGGGGGTGCTGGAACAGCGTGCGCACCTGCGTCACCCAGCCCTGGGCGCGCATGCGCTCCAGCAGCTTCAGGGCCAGCAGCGAGTGCCCGCCCAGCTCAAAGAAATGGTCCTGGCGCCCCACGCGCTCCACGCCCAGCACCTCGCTCCAGAGTGCGGCCAGACGCTGCTCGCCGTCGCCCACGGGCGCCTCGTAGTGCAGGCTGGCCAGCAGTTCTGGCTCGGGCAAGGCGGCCCTGTCCACCTTGCCGTTGGCATTCAGGGGAAGGCGGTCCAGCACCATGATGGCGGCCGGCACCATGTAGTCCGGCAGTTCAAGGGCCAGGCGCTCGCGCAGTTCGGTCGCCGTGACCTGCTGCCCTTCATGCGCCGAGACATAGGCCGCCAGGTGCATGCCCGCCGGACCCTTGCGGGCCACAACCACGGACTCCCGCACCTGGGGCTGGGCCAGCAGCCGGGCCTCGATCTCGCCCAGCTCGATGCGAAAGCCCCGGATCTTCACCTGGTGGTCCAGGCGCCCCAGGTACTCCAGTTGGCCTTCGTCGTTCCAGCGCACCAGGTCGCCCGTGCGGTACAGGCGGCCGCCGCCCTGGTCGAACGGGTCGGCGACGAAGCGCTCGGCGCTCAGGCCGGGCCGGCCCAGGTAGCCCTGCGCCAGCGCCTGCCCGCCCAGATAGAGTTCGCCGGCCACGCCTGCGGGAACCAGTCCCAGATCCTGGCCCAGCACCAGGGCCTTGGTCGCGCTGACGGGGCGGCCGATGGGGACCGGGCTGCGGCCATCGTCGCGGCAGGTCCAGTGCGTCACGTGGATGGCGGCCTCGGTGGGGCCATAGAGGTTTTGCAGGCTGACGCCGTGCAGGCGGCGCAGGGCCTCGCGCTGTGTCTCGGCCGGCATGGCCTCGCCGCCGCAGATCACATAGCGCAGGCGAGTCTCCTCCTCGATGCCTTCATGGGCCAGAAACGCCTGCAGCATGGCCGGCACGAAGTTCAGCGTGGTGATCTGGTGGCGGCGGATCAGCGCGACGATGCGCTCGGGATCGCGGTGGTCGCCGGGCCGGGCCACCACCAGGCGCACGCCCGCCGTCAGCGGCCAGAAGATTTCCCAGGCCGAGACATCGAAGCCGAAGGCCGCCTTGTGCAGCACCGCGTCGGCCCGCGTGAGCCGGTAGTGGTCCTGCATCCAGGCCATGCAATTGGACAGCGCGGCATGCCGGTTGGCCGCCCCCTTGGGCCGACCGGTGGAGCCCGATGTGTAGATCACATAGGCCAGATGGTCGCCATGGACCGCCACGCCGGGATTGTGGTCAGGCCCTGCGTCCAGGTCCAGGCCGTCGAGCTCGACCACGTTCAGCGCCTGCGCGAACGGCAGGCGGTCGCGTGCCTTGCGCTCGGTCAGCAGCAGGGCAATGCCGCTGTCCTGGGCAATGTAGGCCAGGCGGTCCACCGGGTACTCCATGTCCAGCGGCACGTAGGCGCCGCCGGCCTTGAGCACCGCCAGCAGTCCCGCCACCATGTCCACCGAGCGCTCCAGCGCAACGCCCACGCGCACGTCCGGCCCCACGCCCAGGGCCATCAGCCGATGGGCCAGCCGGTTGGCACGGGCGTTGAGCCGGGCCGAGGTCAGCGCCTCGTCGCCATGGACCAGGCAAACGGCATCGGGCTGCTCCCGCACGCGGGCCTCGAATTCCCGGTGCACGGGCAGGGCCTCGGGATGGGCCTTTCCATTGAGGCTCCACTGCAGCAGCCTGTCCCGTTCATGCGCGGGCAGCACCGCAATCGCGGTCACGGGCTGGCCGGGGTGGCGCGCCAGGGCATCGGCCAGGCCGTCCAGCGCCTCGTGCATGTAGCCGCACATGCTGTGGGCATTCACCGCATCGATCACATGCGCGATCAGCGTGAAGCCCTCGCCCGTGTCGTTGACCGACAGGCCGAACGGGAAGTTGGTGCGCTCGTGGCTTTGCAGTATCTGCACGCCGCTCCAGGCATCGCCAGCGTCCGCGTCCTGCAGCGCCGTGTGCCGGTAGTTGAGCAGGGCCGTGAACAGCGGCGCCCCGCCGGCCAGGCCGCTGCAGGACTGGGCCATCGACAGGCTGGCGTGCTCGTGCTGCAGCAGGTCCGTCAGCGTGGCCTGGGTCTGGCGCAGGGCCTGGGCCACGCTACATCCGGCCAGGCGAACGCGCAGCGGCAGCGTGTTGATGAACATGCCCAGCGCGCGGGCCGCGCCCTGCTGGGCCTGCATGCGGCCAAACAGCACGGTGCCGAACACCACGTCGTCCCTGCCGCTGGTCCTGGCCAGCACCAGGGCCCAGGCCAGGTGGAACAGCGCGGCGGCGCTGACGCCGTGGCGCCGGGACTGCTGCCGCAACCGGGCGGCAAGGCCGCCGTCAAGCACCTGCCGCACCTCGTTCGTGCGCGCTCCGTCGCCCTGGACATCCAGCAGCCCGAAGGGCGCCGTGGGCTCCTGCACATCGCCCAGCATGGTGCGGAAAAACGCCTCATGCCCGGCCATGCCCTCGCCCGAGCGCGCCTGGGCCACGAACTGGCGGAACGGCAGCGGCCGGGGCAGCGCGCTGGAGCGGCCCTGCTGGATCAGCGCGATCTCACCGATCACCTGCTTGAGCGTGGTGTTGTCGTCCACCATGTGGTGGGCCAGGATCTGCAGCAGCCAGCGCTGGCCCGGCGCGTCGTGCGCGGCCACCAGGTGGATCAGCGGCGCCTTGCGCAGGTCGATGCGGTAGCCGTGGGCGCAGGCGGCCAGCCGGGCCAGCGCGTCCTGCGATGGTGCCGCTGTTCCGCCCTCCTCCAGCCAGGACAGCGGCAGGCGGGCCTGCCGGCAGACGACCTGCACGGGCGTCGCCAGGCCCTCCCAGAACACGGCCGTGCGCAGGATGTCATGCCGCGCGACCACCTGGTCAAAGCTCTCGGCAAACCGCTGCAGCCGCTCGCGCGAGTCGAAGCTCAGCGTGTGCGAGGTGACATAGGCATCGCCCTCGGACTGCAGCAGGTGGTGGAACAGAATCCCCTCCTGCAGCGGCGCCAGCGGGTAGATGTCCTGGATGTTGGCCGCACCTCCCGGCACCGCCGCGGCAATGCGAGCAATCTCCACCTCATCCAGCGCCACCAGGGTCAGCATGTCCGGCGTGATCGCCGTGCAGCCTTCGGGGATGCCATTGGGCGGCACGTCGATCTCGCCGGCCACCTGCGCCCCTTGCTCACCCTGCGGCTCCTGCTGTTCCTCCAGTACCGCCTGCGCAAACTCCGCCAGCCCCGGATGCTGGAACAGCGTGCGCACCTGCACGCGCAGGCCCTGGGCGCGCACGCGCTCCAGCAGGCCCAGGGCGAGCAGCGAATGCCCGCCCAGTTCAAAGAAGCCGTCCTGCCGGCCCACGCGATCCACGCCCAGCACGTCCGCCCAGATCTGCGCCAGCGTTTCTTCCAACTCGCCCTGTGGTGCCTCGTATTGCTGGGCGCTGACCATCTCCGGCTCGGGCAGCGCCTTGCGGTCCACCTTGCCGTTGGCAGTCAGCGGCAGGGCTTCGAGCACGACGATGGCCGAGGGCACCATGTAGTCGGGCAGCGCATGGCCCAGGCGCTGCTTGATCTGGCTTTCCTCCACCGCGTCACGCAGGGAGACATAGGCGATCAGCCTTGCGCCCTCCTTGGCCAGCACCACCGCCTCGCGCACCTCGGGCTGGGCCAGCAGTTGCGACTGCACCTCGCCCAGCTCGATGCGGAAGCCCCGGATCTTGACCTGCTGGTCGGCACGGCCCAGGTATTCGAGTTCGCCCTGAGCGTTCCAGCGCACCAGATCGCCCGTGCGGTACAGGCGCTCGCCCGTCTCGCTGAACGGGTTGGCAACGAAGCGCTCTGCCGTCAGTCCTTGCCTGTTGAGATAGCCGCGTGCCAAGCCCTCGCCCGCCACGAACAGCTCCCCGGCCACGCCCTGCGGCAGCAGGTTCAGGCTGCCATCGAGCACATACAGGCCCAGGTCTGGAATCGCCACGCCAACAGGGCTGCGACCACCCTCCAGATCCGCCTTGGTGATCTGCCGGTACGTCACATGCACCGTGGTCTCGGTGATGCCGTACATGTTGATGAGCTGCGGGGCCTGCTCGCCAAAGCGCTCGAACCAGGGCCGCAGGCTCTCGGGCTCCAGCGCCTCGCCGCCGAAGACCACATGGCGCAGCGCCAGGCCAGCACTGCCTTCTTCATCCTGCTCCACCGCATGCGCCAGCTGCCCGAAGGCCGAGGGTGTTTGATTGAGAACCGTTACGCGCTCCGCAGCCAGCAAGGCCAGGAAGTCCTGGGGCGAGCGGCTGACCCAGTACGGCACCACCACCAGCCGGCCGCCCGTGCACAGGGCGCCAAAGATCTCCCAGACCGAGAAGTCGAAGGCGTAGGAGTGGAACAGGGTCCAGACATCGTCCGGGCCGAAGCCGAACCAGGCATCGGTGGCGTCCAGCAGCCGTGCCACGTTGCGGTGGCTCAGTTGCGCGCCCTTGGGACGGCCCGTGGAGCCCGAGGTGTAGATCACATAGGCCAGGCTGTCCGGGTTCACATCGACCTGCGGATCGGTATCGGGTTCGTCCGACAGGTCCAGCATGTCGATCTCCAGCACCTGCAGCGCAGCAGCGCCCGGGAGGCGCTCACGCACCGCAGCCTGCGTCAGCACCAGAGAGATCCCGCTGTCGGCCACCATGTGCGCCAGCCGGTCGGCAGGGTAATCCGGGTCCAGCGGCACATAGGCGCCACCGGCCTTGAGGATGGCCAGCAGGCCGACCACCATCTCCACCGAGCGCTGCATGGCGATGCCCACGCGCGTCTCCGGCCGCACGCCCAGGGCGATGAGGCGGTGGGCCAGGCGGTTGGCCCGGGCGTCGAGTTCGGCGTAGGTCAGTCGTGCGGACTCGCAGGTCAGCGCCACCGCATCCGGCCGCTGCTGCGCGCTTGTGGCAAAGCGCTGGTGCAGGCAGGCGGGCTGCGCAGGGTTGAGGGCAGGTCCATTGCGGGTACTGCGGCGCGCACTGCGGTCCAGAAGCTGCGCCTGCTCATCGCCGGGCAGCAGTTGCACCTGGTCCAGCGCGCACTGCGGCGCATGCGCCAGCGCCTGCAGCAGCAGCGACAGATGCGCGCCCATGCGCTGCACCGTGGCCGGCTCGAAGCGCTCGCGCGCATAGGCAAAGCCCAGTTGCAGGCTGCCGTTGGCGCGGCGGCTGGCGTGCAGGGTCAGCTCGAACTGGGCGGCCAGGCCGTCCAGCTCCAGCTTCTGGATCTCCAGGCCCGCCAGGCCGGCCGCCTCTTCGTGCTGGTAGTTCAGCATCACCTGGAACAGCGAGCTGCCGTCCAGGCTGCGGCGCGGCTGCAGCGCCTCGACCAGTTGCTCGTAGGGCAGGTCCTGGTGGGCCAGGCCCAGGCGGACCAGCTCGGCCAGTTGGGCCAGCAGCTCCTGCAGGCGCATGCGGGGATCGAGCCGGCCACGCATCACCAGCGTGTTGACGAAGAAGCCGACCAGCGGCTCGGCCTCGGGCTGGTTGCGGTTGGCCACGGGCACGCCCACGCGGATATCGGTCTCGGCGGTATAGCGGTGCAGCAGGGCCTGGAACCCGGCCAGCAGCGCCACGAAGAGGGAGGTGCCCTGCTCGCGGGCGCGCTGCTCCAGTCCGGCCACCAGGCTGGCGGGCAGATCCAGCCGGTGCCAGGCGGCATGCCAGCGGGTCTCGGCGCCCGGCGCGCGGGCATGGTCGGCGGGCAGTTCCAGATGCAGGTCCTGCCCCCCGGCCAGTTCGGGCAGCCAGTAGTCCAGCAGGCGCTGCCTTTCCCCGGCCTCCAGCCAGTCGCGCTGCCAGGCGGCGTAGTCGGTGTAGGCAATGGGCAGCGGCGGCAGGCGGGTCGGGCGCTGCTGCACCAGTGCCGCGTACAGGCCGGCGAACTCCTCCAGCAGGATCTGCATGGAGCGGCCGTCGGAGATGATGTGGTGCATCACCACCACCAGCAGGTGCTGGCGGCTGTCCAGGCGGACGGCGGCCACGCGCAGCAGCGGTCCGCGCGTCAGGTCAAAGGGCGTGAGGCACAGGCGCGAGGCTTCGGCCAGGGCCCGTTCGCGCCGCTGTGCGGCAGGCAAGGGGGTCAGGTCGATCAGCGGCAGCTCCAGGGCCAGCTGCGGCACGATGCGCTGCCGCGCCAGGCCGTCGGGGCTTTCCTCGAACACCGTGCGCAGTCCGCCGTGGCGCTCCAGCAGCACGCCGAACGCCTGCCGCAGGGCCGCCAGATCCAGCTCGCCATGCATCCACGAGGCCTGGGCGATGTGGTAGGCCGAGCTTTGCGGGTCCAGCTTCCACAGGAACCACTGGCGCAGCTGCGCATGGGACAGGGCTTCGGTCTGGTCGGGCGATGGTGCGCGCACCGGGATGGGGAAATGCGAGAGATCCAGTCCCTCGGCCCGGATCTTTTGCAATGCCAGCGTGCGCTGGGCAGGGCCCAGGCTTGCAAAGCGCTCGGCGATTTGGCGCAGGCGGCCACGGTCCATCAGATATCTCCCAGAGTTTCGAGAAAGGAATCCAGCGCATCGAGCGCCTGCGCATCCGCGCCTGTCGTGCCTGTTGCACCCGCAGCACCCGCAGCACCCGCGCTGCCATGGGCTGGCAGGCGCACCAGGCCTGCCATGTCCTGCAGCACCGGGGTGCGGAAAATGTCCTGGGCGGTCAGCCCCGCTGCGCCTGCTCCCTGCAGCCGCGCCAGCAGTTGCACCACCTTGAGCGAGTGCCCGCCGCGCTCGAAGAAGCTGTCGCGGCGGTCCACGCGGCCACCGCCCAGCAGCTCGGACCAGAGCCCGGCCAGCATTTCCTCGGCCTGCCCCGAAGGCGCCTCGTAGGACGGGCCGGCCGGCACCTGAGCCGCAGGCAGCGCGGCACGGTCCACCTTGCCGCTGTTGTTCAGCGGCAGCGTGTCCAGCACCACGATGGCGGACGGCAGCATGTAGTCGGGCAGGCCGCTGGCCAGTCTTGCGCGCAGTGCCGCAGCGTCCAGGGGAGGGCCTGCATGTAGCGATACATGCGCCACAAGGCGCGTATCACTGCCGCCCCCCGCTGCCGTGACCACGGCCTCGCGCACCTCGGGCTGGGCCAGCAGTGCGGCCTCCACCTCGCCCAGCTCGATGCGGTGGCCGCGGATCTTGACCTGGTGGTCCAGCCGGCCCAGGTATTCGAGCGCGCCATCGGCATTGCGGCGCACCAGGTCGCCCGTGCGGTACAGGCGTTCGCCAGCCGCGCCCGGTCCCGCGAAAGGATCGGCCACAAAACGCTCTGCGCTCAGGCCCGGCCGCTGCCAGTAGCCGCGCGCCAGGCCCTGGCCGCCAATGAACAACTCACCGGCCACGCCTTGCGGCACGCAGCGCAGTCCTTCGTCAAGCACCAGCAGCCGGGTGGCCGCGATGGCCTGGCCCAGCGTGGCGGCATCGCCCTGCACCTGCTGCAGGCTGGACCAGATCGTGGTCTCGGTCGGGCCGTAGAGGTTCCAGAGGTCCACGCCCGTCGCGCGCAGCAGGGCGATCAGGTCCGGCGCAAGCGCCTCGCCGCCGCACAGCGCCTTCAGGGGCCGTGCCGCCTTCCAGCCACCGGCCAGCAGCAGGCGCCAGCCCGAGGGCGTGGCCTGCATCACGCTGGCGCGGCTGCGCTCCAGCAGCGCCGCCAGCGCGGCCGCGTCGCGCACCTGTTCGCGCCCGGCCACCACCAGCTGCGCGCCCACGGCCAGGGGCAGGAAGATCTCCAGGCCCGCAATGTCGAAGGACACGGAGGTCGTGGCCAGCACCACGTCCTGCGCCTGCAGGCCCGGCTGTGCCGCCATGGACTGCAGGAAGTTGGAGAAGGCCGCATGGCGCACCACCACGCCCTTGGGCCGGCCGGTGGAGCCCGAGGTGTAGATCACATAGGCGGCCTGGTCGCCATGCACCTCGACGCGGGGCGCGCGTTCCGTGCCTGCCTGCGGCCCTGGCTCCCTTGCCTCCACTGCCTCCAGCGCCTCCAGTTCCAGCACCTTCGGCACGCTGGCGGCGAGCACGGCCAGCCGGCCCGGCGCCAGGCCCGAGGCCAGCACCAGGCAGGCCCCGCTGTCCTGCAGCATGTACTGCATGCGCTCATCGGGCAGGGCCGGATCGACGGGCACGTAGGCGGCGCCCGCCTTGAGGATGGCCAGCAGGCCGGCCACCATGGCGGCCCCGCGCTCGGCCACCAGGCCCGCGCGCTGCCCCGGCCGCAGCCCCTGGGCGATCAGGGCCTGCGCCAGGCGGCTGGCCCGCCAGTCCAGATCGCCGTAGCTGAACACCTGCCCGTCCGCGGCCAGGGCCGGGGCCTGGGGCCGCTGCCTTGCCTGCGCCTCGAACATGCGGTGCACCGGCAAGGCCTGCGGCCAGGAGCGGGGGTTGCAGGCCTGCGCCAGCAGCGCCTGGCGCTCGGCCGGGGGCACCACGTCCAGCGTGCGCAGGTCGCGGCCGGGCTGCTGCTGCAGCGCCTGCACCAGCGCCTGCAGGGCCTGCTGCATGTAGGCGCAGACGCGCCCGGCCCCCACGCTGCGCACCACCTGGGCGACGAGCACAAAGCCCTGGCCGTCGTCATCCACGGCCATGCCCACGGGATAGTTGCTGCGCTCGGGGCGGCCCAGCACCTGCACGCCGGCCCGGGCCAGCTCTTGCGCAGCACCCTCGGCCGCGCCATGCCGGTAGTTCAGCAATGCGCTGAACAGCGGCGTTCCCGCAGGCAGGCCGCTGCAGCGCTGGGCCAGCGACAGGCTGGCATGCTCGTGCTGCAGCAGCGCCGCAAGCGCCGCCGCCGTGCTGCGCAGGCCCTGGAGCACGCTGCCTTCGCCCAGCGGCAGCCGCAGCGGCAAGGTGTTGATGAACATGCCCAGCGCCTGCTGCGCACCGGCGCCGCCGTCCATACGGCCCATCAGCACGGTGCCGAAGACCGGCTCCTGCCTGCCGCTGGTCCGGGCCAGCACCAGCGCCCAGGCCAGGTGGCAGAGCGCGGCGGGGCTGACCCCGTGCGCACGCGCCTGGCCGCGCATGCCCTGGGCCAGTGGGGCGTCCAACCGCAGGCGGGCCTCCTCCATGCCACGGCCATCGCCTTGCACGTCCAGCAGGCCGAAGGCGGCCGTGGGCTCCTGCACATCGGCCAGCATGCGGCGGAAGAACCGCTCGTGCGCCTCGGCCGCCACGCCCTGGCGCGCCTGCGCCACAAAGCGCCGGAAGGGCACGGGCACCGGCAGCTCGGCCGCACGGCCCTGCTGGAGCCGCAGCACTTCCTGCAGCAGCAGGTCCAGCGTGATGCGGTCCATCACCAGGTGGTGACTCAGCAGCTGCAGCAGCCAGCGGCCTTGCCCGGCATCGTGCGCGGCCCGCGCCCCTATCATCGGCGCCTGCCGCACGTCCAGGCGCAGGTCGTGGCTGCGCAGTTGCTCCAGCATCTGCGGCACCAGTGCCTCATGTGCCTCATCCGCATCAGGCCACTGCAGCTGCAGCGGTGCCTGGCGCAGCACCACCTGCACGGGCTCGGACAGCCCCTCCCAGAGCACGGCCGTGCGCAGGATGTCATGGCGCGCAATCACCTGGTTGAGGCTGTGCACGAAGGATTGCAGCTGCTCGCGCGCCCCGAAGCTCAGCAGGTTGGGCGAGACGAACACATCGCCCCCGGACTGCAGCAGGTGGTGGAACAGAATCCCCTCCTGCAGCGGCGCCAGCGGGTAGATGTCCTGGATGTTGGCTGCGCCACCGGGCACCGCAGCGGCAATGCGTGCAATCTCATCTTCATCCAGCGCCACCAGGGTCAGCATGTCCGGCGTGATCGCCGTGCAGCCTTCGGGGATGCCATTGGGCGGCACGTCGATCTCGCCGGCCACCTGCGCACCTTGCTCACCCTGCTCACCCTGCTGCTCCTGCCGCACCGCCTGCGCAAACTCCGCCAGCCTCGGGTGCTGGAACAGCGTGCGCACCTGCACGCGCAGGCCCCGGGCGCGCACGCGCTCCAGCAGGCCCAGGGCCAGCAGCGAATGCCCGCCCAGCTCGAAGAAGCCGTCCTGCCGTCCCACGCGCTCCACGCCCAGCACCTCGGCCCAGATCTGCGCCAGCGTTTCTTCGAGTTCACCTTGCGGTGCCTCGTATTCCTGCGCACTCGCCATCTCCGGCTCGGGCAGCGCCTTGCGGTCCACCTTGCCGTTGGCAGTCAAAGGCAGGGCATCGAGCACGACGATGGCCGAGGGCACCATGTAGTCGGGCAGCGCCTGGCCCAGGCGCTGCTTGAGCTGGCTTTCCTCCACCGCGTCACGCAGGGAGACATAGGCGATCAGCCTTGCACCCTCCTTGGCCAAAACCACGGCCTCGCGCACCTCGGGCTGGGCCAGCAGTTGCGACTGCACCTCGCCCAGCTCGATGCGGAAGCCCCGGATCTTGACCTGCTGGTCGGCACGACCCAGGTATTCGAGTTCGCCCTGTGCACTCCAGCGCACCAGGTCGCCCGTGCGGTACAGGCGCTCGCCCGTCTCGCTGAACGGGTTGGCAATGAAGCGCTCTGCCGTCAGTCCTTGCCTGTTGAGATAGCCGCGTGCCAAGCCCTCGCCCGCCACATACAACTCTCCCGCCACACCCTGCGGCAGCAGGTTCAGGCTGCCGTCGAGCACGTACAGGCCCAGGTCCGGAATCGCCACGCCCACGGGGCTGCGTCCGCCGTCCAGATCCTTCTGGATGATCTCCCGGTACGTCACATGCACCGTGGTCTCGGTGATGCCGTACATGTTGATGAGCTGCGGGGCCTGCTCGCCAAAGCGCTCGAACCAGGGCCGCAGGCTCTCGGGCTCCAGCGCCTCGCCGCCGAAGATCACCTGGCGCAGCGCCAGGCCAGCGCCGCCCTGCTCGTTCCCATCTTCCTGCTCCACCGCATGCACCAGCTGCCCGAAGGCCGAGGGTGTTTGATTGAGAACCGTTACGCGCTCCGCACGCAGCAAGGCCAGGAAGTCCTGGGGCGACCGGCTGACCCAGTACGGCACCACCACCAGCCGGCCGCCCGTGCACAGGGCACCAAAGATCTCCCAGACCGAGAAGTCGAAGGCATAGGAATGGAACAGGGTCCAGACATCGTCAGGCCCGAAGCCGAACCAGGCATCGGTGGCGTCCAGCAGCCGTGCCACGTTGCGGTGGCTCAGTTGCGCGCCCTTGGGACGGCCCGTGGAGCCGGAGGTGTAGATCACATAGGCCAGGCTGTCCGGGCTCACATCGACCTGCGGATCGGTATCGGGTTCGCCCGACAGGTCCAGTAGGTCGATCTCCAGCACCTGCAGCGCAGCAGCGCCCGGGAGGCGCTCACGCACCACAGCCTGCGTCAGCACCAGAGAGATCCCGCTGTCGGCCACCATGTGCGCCAGCCGGTCGGCAGGGTAGTCCGGGTCCAGCGGCACATAGGCGCCACCAGCCTTGAGGATGGCCAGCAGGCCGACCACCATCTCCACCGAGCGCTGCATGGCGATGCCCACGCGTGTCTCGGGGCGCACGCCCAGGGCGATCAGACAGTGGGCCAGGCGGTTGGCCCGGGCGTCGAGTTCGGCGTAGCCGAGAACGTGGTGCTCGAAGGACAGCGCCTGCGCCCCGGCCCGCGCCAATGCCTGGCTGGCGAAGCGGCCATGCAGCGTCTGCGCTGCGGCCGGCCGGCCGGCAGGCAGGGCAGCGGTGCGGCCCCATGCCTGCTGCCTGTGCAGTTCGGCCGCGCCCAGCAAGGCGACCTCGCCCACCTTGCGGGCCGGATCATCGGCCAGCGCCTGCAGCATGGCCACATAGTGGCCGGCCAGCGCGCCGATGGTGGAAGCCTCGAACAATTCGCGGGCATAGGTCAGGCGCAGGTGCAGGCGGCCCTGCGCATCCTCGGTGGTGCCCACGGTCAGCTCGAACTGGGCGCCCTGGCCCTGCAGCGCATATTCCTGCAGCTCCAGCCCAGGCAGTTGCTGCAGCGCGCTGCGGTCCTGGCGCTGGTGGTTGAACAGCACCTGGAACAGCGGCTGGGTGCCGGCGTTGCGTTCGGGCTGCAGCGCCTCGACCAGTTGCTCGAAGGGCAGGTCCTGGTGGGCCTGCGCGCCCTGCGCGGCCTGCCGGGCCTGGTCCAGCAGCTGCGCCAGGCCCATGCGCCCGTCCAGCGTGGCGCGCAGAACCTGGGTGTTCACGAAAAAGCCCACCGTGCCCTGTGTTTCCACCCGGTGGCGGTTGGCAATGGGCACGCCCACGCGAATGTCTTCCTGGCCCGTGTAGCGGTGCAGCACGGCCTGCAGGCCGGCCAGCAGCAGCACGAACAGCGTTGCGTCCTGCGCCTGGGCGCGGCGGCGCAGGCTGCCGACCAGATCGGCCGGCAGCTGCAGGCCATGGCTGGCGGCCACATGGTCCGCGCCGGGCCGGCGCGGGTGGTCGGTGGGCAGTTGCAGCACGGGGTGCGTGTCGCCCAGCTGGGTGCGCCAGTAGGCCAGTTGCCGCTGCCGCTCGCCGGCCTCCAGCCACTGGCGCTGCCAGGCCGCGTAGTCGGCGTACTGCAGCGGCAGGGGTGCGGCCTGCGGCACCTGTCCCTGGCACCGTGCGCGGTACTGCTGCACGAATTCATCCACGATGATCTGCATGGACCAGCCGTCGGAGACGATGTGGTGCATGGCCACGACCAGCAGATGCGCCTCGGCCGACTCCCGGATCAGGCCCACGCGCAGCAGCGGCCCGGCCTGCAGGTCGAAGGGCTGGCGGTGCACGGCGGCCGCCGCCTGTTCCAGTTGTTCCTGGCGCTGCGCAGCGGGGAGTTCGGACAGATCCGTTTGCTCGACCCGCACACTGCCCTGTGCGGCGATCACCTGCACCACCTGCCCGTCCCCGCCCATGCGGAACACCGTGCGCAGCGACTCGTGGCGCGCCACCAGCGCGTCGAAGCTTTGCTGCAGCGCCAGCACGTCGAGCGTGCCCAGCAGACGCAGCGCGCCGCTGATGTGATAGGCCGTACCGGCCGGCTCCAGCTGCCACAGGAACCACTGGCGCAATTGCGCAAAGGACAGCGGCAGCGGGCCACTGCGGTCGGCCCTGGGCAGGGGCGCCGTGCCTTCGGTCTGCTCGGCGCCGGCAACCGGCCCCTCCACCAGCCGTGCCACACCCGCTGGCGTCTTGCCCGTGAACAGCTGCTTGGGCGTGAGCTTGACGCCGCGCTTGCGGGCGCGCGCCACCAGCTTGAGCGCGAGGATGGAGTCCCCGCCCAGCGCGAAGAAGTCGTCATGCCGGCCCGCGCGCTCCAGGCCGAAGAGGTCGGCCCAGACGGCGGCCAGCGCCTGCTCGGCCTCGCCTTGGGGCGCCTCGAAAAGATCGGCGGCCGCCTGCTCCGGCACGGGCAGGGCCTTGCGGTCGATCTTGCCGTTGGCCGTCAGGGGCATGCCTTCCAGCACGGTGATGCTGGCGGGGACCATGTATTCGGGCAGCGCCTGCGCCAGCGCGGCGGCCCACCCCGGCCTGTCGGCGGGCACGCCCGCCTGGGGCACGGCATAGGCATGCAACTGCATGCGCCCGTCGCCGCCCCCATCCCCATTCCCATTCCCATCCAGCCGCGCCACGACTTCGGCCTGGGCCACGCCGGGCACGGCCTGCAGCGCCAGCGCCACCTCGCGCAGCTCCACGCGGTAGCCGCGCACCTTCACCTGGTCGTCCATGCGGCCCAGGAACTGCAGGCCGCCATCGGCCAGCATGGTCACGCGGTCGCCCGTGCGGTACAGGCGCTCGCCCGGCTGGAACGGGCTGGCCACGAAGCGCTCTGCCGTCTGCCCGGGCCGGGCCTGGTAGCCGCGCGCCAGGCCCGGCCCGCCCAGGTACAGCTCGCCGCTGGCGCCCCGAGGCACGGGCTGCAGGTCGGCATCCAGCACCAGGGCGCGGCTATTGGCCAGCGGCCTGCCCACGGGCAGGCTTTCGCCGCCGCGCAGCGCCTCGTCCGCCTCCTGGGTGAGGATGCCCACCGTGGTTTCGGTGGGGCCGTAATGGTTGAGCACGCGGCAGCCGGGCCTGAGCGCGGCAATGCGGTCGATCAGCGGCCAGCGCGTGGCCTCGCCGCCCAGCACCAGGCGGCTGGCAGGCAGCACGTCAGCGGGCATGCCGGCATTCAGCAGCCCCTGCAGATGGCTGGGCACGATCTTGAGCACGTCCACGCGGTGCTCTGCCATGTAGCGCGCGAAGCCGTCGGGGTCGAAGGCCAGTTCGGGCGCCATCAGATGCAGCGCGCGCCCCGAGCACAGCGCGCCGAACAGCACGGTGTGCCCCAGGTCCGCAGCCACGGTCGAGACCATGGCCATGCTGCGCGCCGCACCGGGCAGGTCCAGCCGCTGCAGCACGGCCTGCACATAGTGGGCCAGCGCCCCGTGGCTGACGACCACGCCCTTGGGCTGCCCGGTCGAGCCCGAGGTGTAGATCACATAGGCGCCCTGTGCGGAATGCGGCGGCGCAGCCGGCGGCGCCTGCCCCGCAATGCACGGGTCCTGGCAGGCATTCGGGTCCAGGCTCAACACGGGAACGCCCGCGTCCCAGGCGGGCGCCTGCTGGCAGAGCATCAGCACCGCGCCGCTGTCGCGCAGCTGCCAGGCCAGCCGCTGCGCCGGCAGGCCGGGGTCCAGGGGCACATAGGTGCCACCGGCCTTGAGCACGGCGAGCAGGCCCAGCACAAAGGCGCAGCTGCGCTCGGCATGCAGGGCCACGCGCACATCGGCCCCCACGCCGCGCGCCACCAGGGCCCGGGCCAGCTGGTCGGACTGCCGGTCCAGCTGTGAATAGTCCAGGGCCGAGCCCGCGTCCCTGACCGCCGTGCCATCGGGCTGGGCCTGCACGGCGCGCGACCACAGCTGCAGCACGCTGTCGGCGCCAAAGGCCTGCACCGGGCCTGCAGACTCCGACACGCGGCCTGGCAGTGACAGTTCGCCCAGCCTGGGCTGCCTGTCGCTGATTGCGCCGCTGACCTGCCGCGCAAGGTCCTGGAACGCGGCGGCCATGTCGCGCACCACGGCTTGGTCGAACAGTTCATCGGCGTAGATCAGCACGCAGTCGATGCCGTCCTGCCGGTCGGTGAAGTCCAGGCTGAGGTCGAAATGCGCCTGGCCGCTGGAGACGGCCTGCATGGCGATCTCCAGGCCGGCGATGTGGCGCGCGGCCGAGGCATCCTCCTGCTGGGTGCACTTGACCTGGAACAGCGGGTGAACGCCCGGCTGGCGGGCCGGCTGCAGCGCCTCGACCAGCAGGTGGAACGGCAGGTCCTGGTGGGCCTGCGCGCCCAGCACCGCCTCGCGCACCTGCGCCAGCAGCGCGCCGAAGTCCTGCGCGGGATCGATGTGCGTGCGCAGCACCAGCAGGTTCAGGAAGTAGCCGATCAGCCCATGCGTCTCGGCCTTCTGGCGGTTGGCCACGGGCGTACCCACGCGCAGCTCGCGCGTTCCGCTGAAGCGGTACAGCACCAGCTTGAGCAGGGCCAGCATCACCATGAACAGCGAGGCGCCATGCGCGCGGCCCAGGGCGCGCACGCGGGTGGCCAGCGCGGCGGGCAGCGTGAACTCCAGGCGCTGCTCCTGTGCCTCCTGCACGGCCGCCCTGGCCTGCTTCATCGGCAGGGCCAAGGCCTCGTGCTCGGTGCCCAGCCGGGCGCGCCAGTAGACCAGCTGCCGCTCGCGCTCACCGGCATCGAACCAGCGGCGCTGCCAGACGGCGTAGTCGGCGAACTGCAGGGCCATGGCCGGCAGGCGCGATGGCTGCTGCGTGCGCAGGGCCTCGTACAGGTGGAACAGTTCCTCGACCACGATGCCGTTGGACCAGCCATCGCCAGCAATGTGGTGCAGCGACAGGCCCAGCACATGCTCCTGCGCGCCCAGCCGGCACAGGACGGCGCGCAATGGCGTTTCCGTATCCAGCGCAAAGGGCTGGCGGGCCAGCAGCAGTACCTGGCGCTGGGCCTCGGCCTGCGGATCGCCGTCCGTCCATGCGCCCAGATCGACGTGGCGCAGGGGCACGGGCGCGGCGGGCTGGATGGACTGCCGGGGCTCGCCGTCCTCGCCGGCCGGATAGCAGGTGCGCAGGATCTCGTGGCGCTCGGCCAGGGCCTGCAGCGCCTGCTCCAGCGCCAGCGCATCCAGCGGCCCCTTGAGCGACAGCGATCCCACCATGTTGTAGGCGGGGCTGGCGGGCTCCAGCCGCCAGGTGAGCCAGAGGCTGCGCTGCGCGGGGGACAGGGCAATGGCCAGCGTGCGGTCGCAGCGGGTGATGGTGTGGGCCGTGTTGCGGGTGTCGCCGTTCGGCAGGCCACCTGCGCCACCTGCGTCGGATGCAGCGGGTGCGCCGGATGCACCCCGAAGCCTCAGGGCCAGTGCGGCGCGCTGCGCATCGGACAGGCGGGACTTGCGGGAATCGAGATCGTTCAGGGACATGGTGGTCTTCTCACGCAGATGCGAAGGCGGCAAGGGCATCGCCTTCATCGGTAACGGTGGCCTCGATCTCCTCGATCAGCCGGGTCTCCACCAGCACGGCCAGCTCGCCGACGGTGGGGGCCTTGAAGAAGGCCGCAGGGTGCAGCTCGACACCAAAGCGCTTTTTCACGCGGCCCAGGATCTGCAGGGCCAGCAGCGAGTCGCCGCCCAGCTCGAACAGGTTGTCGTGCACGCCCACCGGGGCAATGCCCAGCATGTCGGTCCACAGCGCGGCCAGGGCCTGCTGCAGTTCGCCTTCGGCCGCAACGTAGGCGGTCTGCAGCGCCGGGCGCGGATGGCCGCCACGGGCCTGCGATCCGTTGGCAGGTTCGGCGACGGCTTCGGCGGCAGGTTCTGCCAGCGCATCCACCAGCCCGGCATCGATCTCGCCCAGGCGCTGCTGCAGGTCGGTGGTGGAGATGACCACCTGGTGCGGCACATCGCCGTTGACGATGCGTTCGAACACCGCTGCCGCTTCTGCGCCGCTCCAGCCTATGCCCTCGGGAATGCGCATGCCGGCGGCCATGCCCAGGTCACGCCAGGCGTCCCAGTCCACGGAGATGACGGGCCAGGCGCGCTGGCGGCTGGCCAGTGCCGCCAATGCATCCATGCAGGCATTGGCGGCGGCGTAGTCGCTCTTGCCCAGGCCTGCGGTGAGGCTGGAGATGGACGAGCACAGCAGCACGAAGTCCGGCGCCTGCATGTCCTGCATGTCCTGCATGTCCTGCATGTCCTGCATGTCCTGCATGTCCTGCATGTCCTGCGTGCCCAGCAAGTCCAGCAGCAGCCGGGTGCCGCGCAGCTTGGGGGCGAATACGCGCTCCACGCTGTCCCGCGTGCGGGTGGCCAGCATGCCGCTGTCGGCATGGCCTGCGGCATGGACCACGCCATGCAGGGCGCCAAAGCGCTGGTGCGCCTGCGCCAGCGCCGCCTGCACCTGCGCGGCGTCGGCCACATCGGCGGCCAGGGTCAGCACCTGGGCGCCCTCGGCCTCCAGGGCCAGCAGCTGCAGCAGTTGCTGGCGCAGGGTGCTCGGCTGCCCGTCATCGGCGGCCAGTGCCTCCCATTGGCTGCGTGCTGGCAGCGCCGTGCGGCCCAGCAGCACCAGGCGGGCCTGCCAGTGCGCGGCCAGATGCCGGGCCAGCGCCAGGCCCACGCCGCCCAGGCCGCCCGTGATCAGGTACACGCCCTGCCTGCGCAGGCGCGGCGCCGCGGCGTCCTGCCATTGCAGGGGCTCGTAGGTCTTGCGCCAGCGGTGGGCACCGCGCAGGGCGATGGCCGTGTCGGCCGTGCGAAGCCCATGCGGCGCGCGGGCTTCGTCCAGCAGCTGGCGCGCCAGCCGGGCCTGCATTGCGGGCGAACCCGCCTGCACCACATCGACGAAACGGCAGTCGATGGACGGGCATTCCTGCCCTATCGCCTTGCACAGCGGAAAGACGGCGGCCATCTCGGGGTTCAGCGCTTCCGCTCCGGTCACATCTTCCGAACCGCCTGCGGCCACCAGCAGCAGCCGCCGTGTGCGCGGGCCTCCAGCTCCGTGCGCACGGGCCTCCAGCGCCTGCGCCAGGGCCAGCACGCTGTGAAAGCCGCGCTCCAGCGGCGCAGGGGCGGCCGCGTCCATGGCCCACAGGTGGTAGACGGCGCCCACGGGGCCGAACTGCGCCTGCACCGCATCGAGCAAGTCCTCGCAATCGCGGCGCTCGCCGGGGCGCACGGCATGCCGGCACGGGGCCAGGCAGGCGGGGGCGGCGCCCGCTTCCACGCAGACCACATCGGCGCCCTGCGCGCGCAATGCGTGCACCAGGGCCTCGGCCGTGGCACTGCCGTCGCCAAACACCAGGGCCACCTGGGCTGCGGCTGCGGCGGTGCCTGCCTCCCACCGCAAGGGACTGCGCTGCCAGGCGGCGGCGTAGAACGGACCCGCGGTCGCCGAGGGGCCTGCCGCGCCTGCCGCTTTCGGTGCATCGCCACCCTGCCCCGCAGCCTGCACCCAGAAGGAGCGGCGCTGGAAGGCATAGGTCGGCAACGGCACGCGCCGGCCTGGCCGCCCGCCCCGGCAGGCAGTCCAGTCGATGTCCACGCCCGCGCACCACAGTCCGGCAACGGCCTGCGCCAGCAGCTGCGCGCTGCGTGCGGTCTGCTGGGGATGGGCCTGGCTGGGCCAGATGCCGGCCGCCGTGGCGGCGCGCGGGTGCTGGCGAGCCAGGGCGGCAAGGGCCTGGCCGGGGCCCACCTCCAGCAGCACGCGGCCCGGCACGCTCAGCAGCTCGTCCAGCCCGTCCGCAAAGCGCACGGTATGGCGCAGGTGGCCGGCCCAGTAGGCGGGGTTCATGGCCTGCTCGGCCGTGATGGGCTTGCCGGTCACGCTGGAGATGAAGGCCAGGCGCGGCGCATGCCGGGGCACGCTGGCCACCACCTGCTCCAGCTGCGCCAGCAGGGGCTCGGTCATGGCCGAGTGCGAGGCCACGGCAATGTGCAGCCGGCGCGCGGTGATGTCGCGCGCGCGCAGCGCCTCTTCGGCCGCCTCGATGGCGGCCAGCGGGCCGGACAGCACGCACAGGCGTTCGCCGTTGACGGCACCCAGGTCGCAGCCCGCATCCAGCAGCGATTGCAGCTCGGCCTCGGCCAGGGGCACCGAGGTCATGGCGCCCTGCGGCAGCGACTGCAGCAGGCGGCCGCGCGCCGCCACGATGCGCAGGGCATGCGGCAGTTCGAACACGCCGGCCAGGCAGGCCGCCACATACTCGCCCAGGCTGTGGCCCAGCATGGACACGGGCTGCACGCCGCACGCCATCCACATCCGGGCCAGCGCATAGCCGATCACGAATAGGGCCGGCTGGGCCTTGTCCATGGCGGACAGCGCCGCGTCGGCCTCCACCTCTTCACCCGGGGCGGGGAACAGCCACTGGCGCAGGTCCCAGCCTGTTTCGGCCTGCAGCAGCTCGCAGCAGCGGTCCACCTCCTGCCGGAACACACCGCCGTCGCGGTACAGGTCCAGGCCCATGTTGGCGTGCTGCACGCCCCCGCCCGGGAAAAGAAAGACCACGCCGGGCGGCTGTGGCGGCACCTCGGTGGCCTGGCCTGGCGGCGCAGCAGCAGCAGCAGCAGCAGCAGTAGCAGCAGAGAGGTGCAGGCCCTCCACCGCCATGCCCATACCGTCTGCCACCACGGCACGGCGATGGCCGAAGGCGCGGCGGCCCTGCTGCAGGGTGTGGGCCACATCGTCCAGCGACAGGCCGCTGCCGGCCTGCTGCAGATGGGCAGCCAGGCGGCGCGCCGCTTCATCCAGCGCACGGGGGCTGCGAGCGGACAGCGGCAGCACCTGCCAGCCCCGGGCTGCATCCGCCTGTGTAACGGAAGGGGCGGCAGAGGTGGCAGGGGCGGCAGCAGCCTCCTGCAGCACCACATGGACATTGGTGCCGCCAATGCCGAAGGCGCTCACGCCCGCGCGGCGCGGTGTGGCCGCCTGGGGCCAGGGCCTGGCCGCGGTGTTGACATGGAAGGGACTGCGCTCGAAGTCGATCTGCGGGTGCGGCCGCTCGAAATGCAGGCTGGGCGGCAAGGTGGCATGCCTGAGCGAGAGCACCGCCTTGATCAGGCCCGTGACACCGGCGGCCGCATCGAGATGGCCGATATTGGTCTTCACCGAGCCGATGGCGCAGTAGCCCCTGCGCTGCGTGCTGGCGCGAAAGGCCTGGGTCAGCGCCGCGATCTCGATGGGGTCGCCCAGCGCCGTGCCCGTGCCATGGGCTTCCACATAGCCGATGGTGTCGGCCGGCACGCCCGCCAGGGCCTGCGCCGCGCGGACCACGGCGGCCTGGCCGTTGACGCCGGGCGCCGTGAAGCCCACCTTGTCTGCGCCATCGTTGTTGGCGGCGCTGGCCAGGATGACGGCGTGGATGGTGTCGCCGTCGCGCAGCGCATCGTCCAGGCGCTTGAGCACCACAATGCCCGCGCCGCTGCCCTGCAGCGTGCCTGCGGCCTGGGCATCGAAGGCGCGGCAATGCCCGTCCGGCGAGAAGATGGCGCCGGCCTGGTAGCGGTAGCCGCCGTTTTGCAGCAGGTTGAGCGAGACGCCCCCGGCCAGCGCCATGGCGCATTCATGGCCCAGCAGCGCCTGGCAGGCGGTGTGCACGGCCATCAGCGAGGTCGAGCAGGCCGTCTGCACGGTGACGGCCGGGCCGCGCAGGTCCAGCTTGTAGGCCACGCGCGTGGCCAGGGCATCGGCCATGTTGCCGCTCATCAGGCCCAGCAGGTCGGCGACCTGGGCGCCAGGGCCCGGCGCATGGCGGGGCAGCAGATGGCGCATCAGGTAGACGCTGGCGCCCGTGCCCGCATACACGCCGATGGCGCCGGGGTAGCGCCGGCCCTCGTAGCCCGCATGCTCCAGCGCCTGCCACGCGCATTCCAGGAAAAGGCGGTGCTGCGGGTCCAGCTGCTCGGCATCGCGCGGGGTGTAGCCGAAGAAGTCGGCATCGAAGAGGTCCATGCCGGCCAGCGGCACGCCGGCCTTCACGTAGCCGGCATCGTCCAGCAGGGCCTGGGGCACGCCCATGGCGCGCAGCTCATCGTCGCTGTAGCGCTTCACGGACTCGACGCCGTCACGGATGTTGGCCCAGAAGCGGTCGATGTCGTCGGCGCCCGGAAAGCGCCCGGCCATGCCGATGACGGCGATCTCCAGGCCGGTGGTTTCGGAGGAAGAAGACATCAGAGGGTCCTTTCGATGTGGCGCTTGCGCTGCAGCAGCGCCTCGCGGCGGCGCTGGGCCGCGTCCATGCCGTCCCGGGCGGCGGCCGCCTGCGCGGCGCCGTCGCCCTCGCCCTCGCCCCCGCCCTCGCTATCTGCGCCCTGCTCGATGCGCCGCGCCAGGGCCGACACCGTGGGGTGCTTGAAGAGATCGACCAGGGACAGCTCCCGGCCCAGCCGCGACTCCAGCAGGCCATGCACGCGGATGAGCTGCAGCGAATGCCCGCCCAGGTCGAAGAAGTTGTCGCTGGCGCCTACGCGCTCCACGCCCAGCACCTGGGCCCAGAGGGCGGCAATGGTCACGGCCACGCCGCCCTCGGGCGGCTCGTAGGCCTGGTGCTCCAGGGCCGGCAGGGCGGGCGCCTCGGGCAGCGCCTTGCGGTCCACCTTGCCGTTGGCGTTCAGCGGCAAGGCATCCAGCACGGTGATGGACGAGGGCAGCATGTAGTCGGGCAGGGCCGCGGCCAGCGCGCTGCGCAGCGCAGCCATGTCCAGGCGCTGCCCCTGCTGCACCGAGACAAAGGCGGCCAGCCGCGCGCCGTCGGCCGCCTGGCGGGCGACCACCACGGCCTCGCGCACGGCGGGGTGGGCCAGCAGTTGCGCCTCCACCTCGGCCAGCTCGATGCGAAAGCCGCGGATCTTCACCTGGTGGTCCACGCGGCCCAGGTAGTCGATCTGGCCGTCGCCGCGCCAGCGCACCAGGTCGCCCGTGCGGTACAGGCGCTCGCCCGTGCGGCTGGCGGGATCGGCGACAAAGCGCTCGGCGCTCAGGCCCGGCCGCCGCCAGTAGCCGCGCGCCAGGCCCACACCGCCCAGATACAGCTCGCCGGCCACGCCGCGCGGCACCTCGTTGAGCGCGGCATCCAGCACATGGGTGCGCAGCCCGGCCACGGGGCGGCCTATGGGCACGGACAACGCGCCCTCGTCCCGGCAGTCCCACCAGGTGACCTCGATGGCCGCCTCTGTGGGACCGTAGAGATTGAGCAGGCGGGTGCCGGGGAAGGCCTGCAGCACGGCCGCCTGCAATTCGGCGGACAGGGCCTCGCCGCTGCAGATGATGCGCTGCAGCCCCTGGCAGGTGGCGGCCACCGGGTGCGCCATGAAGGCCTGCAGCATGGACGGCACGAAGTGGATGGTGCTGACCTGGTGGCGCGCTATCAGCTCGGCCAGGCGCCGGGGATCGCGGTGGTCGCCGGGGGCGGCCAGCGCCAGGCGTGCGCCGGTGGTCAGCGGCCAGAAGAATTCCCAGAAGGAGATGTCGAAGCCGAAGGGCGTTTTCTGCAGCACCGTGTCGCCCGGGCCCAGCGGCTGGTGCATCTGCCCCCAAGCCAGGCGGTTGCACAGCGAACGGTGGCGGTTGGCCGTGCCCTTGGGCCGGCCCGTGGAGCCCGAGGTGTAGATGACATAGACCAGGCTGTCGCCATGCAGGGCAACGGCCGGGTTGTGGGCCGGCATGTCCTGCAGCCGGGACGCCAGGCCCGGCACATCGACCAGTCGGGCCCTGCAGCTGGCTGGCAGGCGGTCCCGCACCTGCGGCTGCACCAGCACCAGGGACACGCCGCTGTCCTCCAGCATGTAGGCGATGCGGTCGGCCGGATGCTCGGGGTCGATGGGCACATAGGCGGCGCCGGCCTTCATGATGGCCAGCAGCCCCACGACCATCTCGATGGAGCGCTCCATGGCAATGCCCACCGGCACGCCGGGCCGCACGCCCGATGCGATCAGGTGATGCGCCAGCCGGTTGGCGCGCGCATTGAGCTCGGCGTAGCCCAGCGTGGCCTCGCCCAGGCACAGGGCCGGGGCACCGGGGCTGCGCGCCACCTGCTGCTCGAAGCGGCGGTGCACGATGTCGCCGCCGTGCAGGACCTGGTCATTGCAGCTCCAGGCCGCCAGTTGCTGGCGTTCTTCGGGACCCAGCAGCGGCACCTCGTCCACGGCACATTGGGGCTGCCGGGCGAGGGCCTCCAGCATGGCCTCGTAGTGGGCGGCCAGGCGCTGCATGCTGCCCGGCTCGAACAGCTCGCGGGCATAGACCAGGCTGATGCCCAGGCTGCCATCGGAGCGCTCGCGCACTTCCACGGTCAGCTCGAACTGTGCATCTGCGGCCGCCAGCGGCTGGCCGGCCACCGTCCAGCCCGGCACCTGCTGCAGCGCGTGCCAGTCCTCCACCAGATGATTGAACAGCACCTGGAACAAGGGGCTGTGCGCCAGGCTGCGCTGCGGCTGCAGCGCCTCCACCAGTTGCTCGAACGGCAGCGCGTGGTGGGCCTGCGCGCCCTGCGCCGCCTCGCGGGCCTGCTGCAGCACGTCGGCCAAGCGCATGCGCCCGTCGATGCGGTTGCGCAGCACCAGGGTGTTGACGAAAAAGCCGACCACGCCCTGCAGGTCGGCATGCGCACGGTTGGCCACGGGCACGCCGACGCGGATGTCCTCCTGGCCCGTGTAGCGGTACAGCAACGCCTGCCATCCTGCCAGCAGCAGCGTGAAGAGCGTGTCCCCCTGCTGGCGGGCCTGCGCGCACAGTGCCTGCAAGGTCGCGCCGGGCAGCTCGAAGCCGTGCCGCCCCGCACGATAGCGTGCCAGCGCCTGGCGCGGATGGTCGGTAGGCAGGGCCAGCACAGGCTGGGCCTCGCCTGGGGGCACCTGCAACCGTTCCAGCCAGTAGGCCAGCGAGGCCTGGTGGCCTTGCTGGGCCTGTTGAGCCTGCTCCCGCTGCCAGACGGCGTAGTCCACGTACTGCAGCGCCGGGCCGCTGTCCGGGGCGCCGGAATACAGCGCCGCCAGATCGTCCAGCAGGATTTGCATGGAGGCGCCGTCGGAGACGATGTGGTGCATCACCAGCGCCAGGATGTGCTCATGGGCCTGCAGCCGCACCAGGGCAGCCCTGGCCAGCGGCCCCTGCTGCAGATCAAAGGGCTGGGCGCACAGCGCCTGCAGCCATTGGGCGGCGTGCTCCTCGCGCTGCGCGGGCTTGCCCTGCGCGGCCTGCGCGGCATCCAGCCACTGCAGCTCCAGCCTGCCCTGGGGGTCCAGGCGCTGCTCGACCTCCCCATCGGGCCGGGCGTTGAATACCGTGCGCAGCGAACCGTGCCGTTCGGCCAGGCCCTGCACGGCTGCACGCAGGGCGCCTGCATCCAGCGGCCCGGTGATGCGCAGGGCGCCCTGCACGTGGTAGGCCGTGCTGCGCGTATCCATCTTCCAGAGAAACCATTGGCGCTGCTGGGCCGGCGTCAGCGGCAGGGGCATGGCGCGACGGGCCTCGGCCAGCGGGGCAATGCGCTGCAGTGCCGTGCCCGGCTGGCGCTGTTGGCACAGCCGGTCGATGTCCTGCGCCTGGTCGCGCAGCCGCGGGTGCTCGAAGACCCGCCCGGCCGGATACTCCAGGGACCATTGCCGGCAGATGCGCGCGGCCAGCCGCACGGCGGCCAGGGAGTTGCCGCCTTGCGCGAAGAAGTTGGCCTCGCCGGCCGGCTTGTGCAGGGCATCGCCACCGAGCACCTCGCGCCACAGGCCGGCCAGCGTGCCTGTGGTGGGATCTGCCGCGCCCGCCTCCTGCGGTGCCTGGCTGCCGCCGCCCGCGAAGCGGCCCGACTCGAACACGGCCCAGGCATCCAGCGTGCGCGCGGACCAGCCCTGGCGGCAGGCTGCGCGCTGCAGCTTGCCGCTGGAGGTGCGGGGCAAGGCGCCGGGGTTGAGCAGCACGATCACCGTGGGTGCCTCACCGCACTGCGCGCCCACGGCGGTGCTCAGTGCATCGACCAGGGCCTGGGCCGGCACCAGTTTTTGCATGCCGAACGAGACTTCGGCAGCAATGCCTATGCCTTCCCGGCCATCGATGTCCACCGCAAACGCGGCCACGCGTCCCTTGCGCACGGCTTCGACCGCGGCCTCGACCACGCGCTCGATGTCCTGCGGGTAGAGGTTGTGCCCGCGCACGATGATCAGGTCCTTGATGCGGCCCGCCACATGGACCTGCCCGCCGTGCACGAAGCCCAGGTCGCCCGTGCGCAGCCAGCGCCGGCCTGCATGCTCGACAAAGGCCTGCTGCGTTTGCTGCGGCTTGCCCCAGTAGCCCTGGCTGATGCTGGGGCCGTGCGCCCAGATCTCGCCCACGCGGCCGGGCTCCAGCACCTGCAGGCTGTGCGGATCGACGATGGCCACGGCATGGCCGGGAACGGCGGGGCCGCAGCCCACCAGCGCGGTGGTCTGCGAGGCGCCGGGGCTTTCCACGGCCCGGCCCTGGCCCAGGGCCTCGGTATCGAAGGACGTGATCGTGGCGCCCGCGCCGCAACTGCCGCCGGTGATGAACAGGGTGGCTTCGGCCAGGCCGTAGCAGGCATAGGCCGCGTCGGGCCGCAGGCCGCAGGCGGCAAAGCGCTGGGCGAAGGCCGTGACGGTGTCGGCACGCACGGGCTCGGCACCGGTATAGGCCAGCCGCCAGCTCGACAGGTCCAGCTGCGCCAGCTGCGACGGCTTGATGCGCTCCAGGCACATGCGGTAGGCGAAGTCGGGGCCGCCGCTGATGGTGGCGCGGTGGCGCGAGATCAGTTCCAGCCAGCGCACGGGGCTTTCCAGGAAGAGGCGCGGCGAGGTCAGTACCAGCGGCAGCCCGCTGTACAGCGGCTGCAGCAGTCCGCCGATCAGGCCCATGTCGTGGTACAGCGGCGCCCAGGACATGAAGCGGTCGCCCGCGCCGATGTCCATGCGCTGCTGGATGGCGGCCTCGTTGGCGATGAGGTTGCCGTGGCTGACCATCACGCCCTTGGGCGCCGAGGTGGAGCCCGAGGTGTATTGCAGAAAGGCGATGTCGTCGGCAGCCGGCGCATGGGGCCGCCAGGCCTCGGCATCGGCCAGGTCCACCTGGTCGGCGGCCACGGCGGCAATGCCGGCAAAGCGCGCATCGGCGCCGGGCAGGGCCTGCATCACTTCGGCCGTGCTGATCACGCAGGCCGCGTCCGCGTCGCCCACGATGCCCAGCAGCCGCTCCAGGTGCTGCACGCGCAGCGATTCCAGCGGCGGCACCGGCACGGCGATCACGCCCGCGTAGAAGCAGGCCAGCATGCTGGCGGCGTAGTGCTCGTCGTTGTCCATCATCACCAGGGCGCGCGCGCCCACGGGGCACAGCTGCTGCAGCCGGGCGGCCAGCGCGCGCACGCGGCGGTCGAAGTCGCCATAGCTGTGGCTGCGCTCGACCACGCGGCCGTCCTGCACGGCGGCCACGGTGAGCCAGATGTCGTCGGACCGCTGCTGCGCCAGGCCCCTCAGGTGCTCGACCAGGCTGGCCGGCGCCTGGCCTGCTGCCGCGATTGCACTTTGTCCACTCAGCATGTCAGCTGCCTCCCGGGTTCTCAGAAACGGTCCAGATTGCTGCGCGGCTCGGCCATGGCGACGATGACCTTGCGCGGCCCCTTGAAGGGCGAGCGGGCATGGGCCACGAGCATGTTGTCCAGCATCAGCACGTCGCCCTGCTCCCAGGGGAAGCTGACGGTCTCGGCGTCCAGCGCGGCGCGCACCTCGGCGAAGATGTCGTCGCCGATGGTGGAGCCGTCGGCGAAGAAGGTGTTGCGCGGCAGGTTCTCGATGCCGTAGACCTCCTCCAGCACCTCGCGCTCCTCGGGCTCGCGCGCCGAGATGTGGAACAGGTGGGCCTGGTTGAACCAGACCATCTCGCCCGTGACGGGGTGGCTTTCCATGGCCTGGCACAGCTGGCGCGTGCGCAGGCCGTCGTCTTCCTTCCACTCCCAGTCCATGCGCGCATGGCGGCAGAAGGCCTCGACCTCGGCGCGGCTTTCGGTGTTGAAGACCTTCTGCCAGGGCACGTCCATCTCGCCGAAGTTGCGCACGTAGAGGATGCCGGGCTCGAACAGCTCGCGGATGCGCGCCGGAATGCGGCGGTAGACCGCACGGCTGTCGGCAATCGGCGTCTCGCCGCCCTCGGGCGATGCGGTGACGCAGTGGAACCAGATCTTCATGGGCCACTCGCGCGTGTAGGCCTGCTCGTTGTGCAGCGGAATGCTCTGGTGGGCCGGGTACTCGGTGGAGGTGTAGACGCCCGCGCCGCTGGAGGCCTCGACCGCGCTGCGCGGCGTGGAGGCGAATTCGTACTTGAGCAGCGGATGGCCGAAGGCCGAGGCAAAGCGCTGGAAGGTCTCCACATCGGGCACGCCAAAGCCGCGCAGCAGCACGCCGCCCGTGGTCAGCAGGGCTTCGTCGATGTCGCGGCGCAGCGGCGGCAGCGCGGCCAGCAGGTCCTGGCCCGGCTGGGCGGGCGTGATGAGCTGGGGAAGCAGCGAGCCCGCGGGGGCCTTGCGCTCGAAGCGCTGGAGGGTTTCGTTCATGTCGATTCCTTGGTGCGCCACGCAAGAGCTGCCGCGTAGCCTGGCGGCGCTGGAAGCGCCATCGCTTGAAAACCATTCCAGTCGGGGACCGCGCAGGCGATGGCCAGCCGTCCGTCCCCTCCCGGGCTGATGCCAATGGAGCGCAGGTGCTCGGCCACGCCAATGCCGATGGCCTTGAGCACGGCTTCCTTGCCCACCCAGCGCTGGTAGAAGGCCGCCAGCCGATCAGGCGCACGGCGCACGCTGGCGCGTTCCTGGTCGGTGCAGACGGCGTCGAGCATGACCTCGGCATCGAGGTCGGGCTTGTGCTGCTCTATGTCCACGCCCAGGTGCAGCACGCCACCGGGGTCGGCCAGCGCGATCAGCGCATGGCCGCCCGAATGCGAGACGTTGAACACAGGCGCCCTGTGCGGCTCGTCATCCACGAAAGGCTTGCCGTGCGTGCCGATGGCCAGGGGCACATCGGCCGGGCAGCAGCCCAGCCTGCGCCCCAGCAGCCGCCGCGTGGCAGCGCGCGTCTGTGCGAAGCGCAGCCGGTCGGCGGCCCGCACGAAGCGCGCGGCGCGACCGCGCTCCTCGGGGGTCAGGTGCGGCAGGCTATCGCTCAGCTCGGCCGACAGGTCCAGGTCCAGCCTGAAGACCTCGATGCCCTGGCTCATGGCCTCACGCACGGACACGAGCTGCATGGATTTCCCCCTGGAGTGACTGGGACCCGGCCAGGCGCTGCGCCAGCACGGCCAGCACATCGCCTTCGCGCTGCCTGATGAAGAAATGCCCGCCCTCGAACCAGTCCAGCGTGAAGGCCCCGGCGGCCTCCTGCGACCAGGCCTGGACGCGGGGCGCCTCGATGTCGTCCTGCCGCCCCGCAAAGACATGCACCGGCAGCGGCAGCGGCAGGCCCGCAGCGGGCACATGGCCGAAGCTCTCGCAGACTCGGTAGTCGGAGCCCAGCACATCCAGCGTGATGCGCATGAGCTCGGGGCTGCCAAACACCTCTTCGGGCGTGCCGCCCTGCCTGCGCAGATCGGCAATCAGCGCCGCATCGTCGCCCTTGCCCGCAAAGCGCTCGGGATCGCGGCAGGCCGGTGCCGGGCTGCCCGAGGCAACCAGGGCCAGCGGCAGCTCCCTGCCCTGCTCGCGCAATTGCCGCGCCATGCCGAAGGCCAGCAGCGCGCCCATGCTGTGGCCCAGCAGCGCAAAGCGGCCGCGCATGGCCTGGCGCTGCTCGGCGCACAGCAGCGAGACCAGTTGCCCGAAGTCCTCGACCGCAGGCTCGCCCAGCCGGCTGCCCCGCCCCGGCAGCTCCACCGGCGCAATGCGGATCCAGTGGGGCAGCAGCCTGCGCCAGCGCAGGTACATGGTGGCGCTGGCGCCTGCGCACGGCAGGCACAGCAGGGTCAGCGGCGCGTGCATGCGCGTCAGCCCGCTGCGGTTTCGGTATCGGTATCGGCCTTGTGCAGCGCGGCGCCGGAGCCCGCCTGCTCCTGCTGCTGCATCCACACGCGCAGCGACTTGGGCCGCATGTCGGTCCAGGTGGCATCCACGTAGTCGAGCACGGTTTTCTTGTCGCCCTTCACGCCCTCCACGGCGGTCCAGCCGCCGGGCACGGCCTTCCAGTGCGGCCAGATGGAATACTGTTCCTCGTGGTTGACCAGAACGATGAAGGTTTCGTCTTCGCGGTCGAAGCAGCTTGTAGACATGCAGGCGTCCTTGTGCAGTTGAACATCGGCGAAGCCAGTTCCGGATCGCGGCGATCCGGTACTGCGCCTCTGTTGAACATGACGTTCCGGATCCGAAACTGTTCACGCCGCGTGCGCGCCGGTTCCGGGTCGTGCGCCGGGCTGCACCGTTCAATGGTGGTCCAGCAGCGAGCGGTGGACATGGATGGCCTTGCAGGCATCGGCAATCCTGGCGTTCACCAGGCCCAGCGCGCACTCCATGTGCTCGGCGATCTGGCGCTGCGTGAGTCCCTTGATGCGGTACAGCTCGAAGGTCTCGCGGGTCTTGGGCGGCACCTCGTCCAGGGCCTGGTCGATCAGGCGTATGGCCTGGGACTCGAACAGGCTGCGCTCGGGCGAGCGGCCGTCCGGTATCTCCAGCGTCTCCACATCCACGCCGTGGGTGCGGTAGGTGTTCTCGCGCTCCTGGCGGCGCAGGTAGTCCAGCGCCATGTTGCAGACGGCGCGCGTCCAGTAGGCGGCGGGCCTGGCGATCTCGGCATCGCTGCGCATCTCGGCAACGCGCAGATAGGTGTCCTGCACGGCCTCGTCGGCCAGTTCGGGATTCCTGAGAATTCTTCGCGCGACCCTCACCAACTGTCCACGCGAAGCAATGAAGACCTCTTCCAGCGAAGAATGTGTGTGATTCAAGGACACGATGCAGTTCCTCTCGCAAGCTAGGCAAGAACGTCAAGGGGAAATGTCGACCGCAGGTCGATGGACGGCCGGCGTGCCGCCCGTGCAATAGGGCGGAGCGGGACTCGGCACAGGCGGCAAGCGGCGGCACAACCGCTGACCGCAGGGCATCAGTGCGCGCCGATGCGCATCGGCGTGACTTGGGAGGCAGGCCTAGATCGGCCTCATGACGGCCTCAGGGCGGCGGCCGCCCTCGCCGGATCCATGCGTCCTGCAACAGGATCGGCAAGGGCTGTGCAGCCTTGCAGACGTGCTGAAACTTGAACCGGGACCATGGCATGCAGTGGCGCTCCTTTGACGTTTTCCAACATTGAAATGAGAAGCATTACCAGTTCCGGCGACAGGACCGGGCCTGGAATGGCTGCTCACACCTGCCTGGAAGACGTCCCGCCAGTGCAAACGGAGACACGGCTATCGGCTGTGGAAAATCGGCAGGCATCGCCTATGGCGCATCGCATCACCATGGCTTTCCCTCGCCGTGGATGATGGGCCTGGATCATGACGGACTGGTGATGCCCGATACATCGGGATGGAAGCAGGAACTGCCTGCAGCGCAGGCCCCTGCCATCGCACTGGGCAGGCCCCATCGAGACGCGGCCCGCAGCGAAACTGCAGACGAAAAAAAGCCACCTTGCGGTGGCTTCTTGTCTGCGCAAACGCTGCGGTTTGCACAAGGAATCTGGCGGAGTGGACGGGACTCGAACCCGCGACCCCCGGCGTGACAGGCCGGTATTCTAACCAACTGAACTACCACTCCTGGCAGACAGCTTTTGCGCTCTTTCGAGCCAAGTGCTGCAAACTTGGCGACCCTACGGGGATTCGAACCCCGGTACTCACCGTGAAAGGGTGATGTCCTAGGCCTCTAGACGATAGGGTCAATCCTAGAACTTGCGTAAATACTCAAGTCTCAATTTTTGGTGGAGGTAAACGGGATCGAACCGATGACCTCTTGCATGCCATGCAAGCGCTCTCCCAGCTGAGCTATACCCCCTTGCTGCAACGTTGCACTGCTTCGTTGCTGCGATTCAAAAATTGTAGCACAGCGTTTTTGGGGCAATTCCGGAATGCATGACTTTTTTATGTCGCCCTGCATTCCGGCGCCCTGCTGCAGCCCGGGTCAGGCCAGGCTTTGCCCATCGCGTATGCGGTGGATCTCGGCGATGTCCACCACCCAGACCAGGCCGTCGCCGACCTGGCCCGAGTGACAGGCCGAGGTGATGGCCGCGCGGATGGGCTCGACCATGGATGCCTCGGCCAGCACGCAGACCATGATCTTGTCGGAAAAGTCGGTCAACTCCTCCTTCACGCTGCGCTTGTCGATGGCGGCCGGGGCCGTGAAGCCCTCGGCACGGAACAGCGTCACGCCGGGGAAGTTGGGAATGGCGCGCAGCGCGTCGCGCAGGCGCTCCAGGCGGCTGGGGCGCACGATGGCCCGGATTTCCTTCATGGTCATTGCAGTGTCTCCTTCATCAGGCTTCCAGCGGTTTTTCGTCAAACCAGCGGTACAGGGTCGGCAACACCACCAGCGTGAGCAGGGTGGACGAGATCAGGCCACCGATCACCACGATGGCCAGCGGGCGTTGCACCTCCGAGCCGGGGCCGGTGGCGAACAGGAAGGGCACCAGGCCCAGCAGCGCGACGGTGGCCGTCATCATCACGGGGCGGAAGCGCTGCACGCAGCCTTCGCGCACGGCCTCGGCCACGTTCATGCCATCTTCGCGCAGCTTGCGGATGCAGGAGACCAGCACCACGCCGTTGAGCACCGCAATGCCCCACAGCGCGATGAAGCCCACCGATGCCGGCACGCTCACGTATTCGCCCGTGACGAACAGGCCTATCAGTCCCCCGATGGAGGCGAAGGGCAGCACCAGGATGATCAGCCCGGCCAGCTTGACCGAGTTGAACAGCAGGAACAGCAGGAAGAAGATGGCCACGATGGTCAGCGGCACGATGATCTGCAGCGTGCCCATGGCGCGCTCCATGTTCTCGAACTGGCCACCGTACTTGAAGTAATAGCCATCGGGCAACTGCACTTCACTGTCGATGCGCTGCTGCACTTCGGTCACGAAGCCGCCCAGGTCGCGCCCTTCCACGTTGGCTCCCACCACCACGCGGCGCTTGCCGCCTTCGCGGCTGATCTGCGCGGGGCCGTCCACCAGCTCGATGCGGGCCACGCTGCTCAGCGGCACCTGGGCGCCCGTGGCCGTGGTCAGCAAGGTGGCGCCGATGGCGGCGGGCGAGCCGCGGAACGGCTCGGGGAAGCGAACCACCACGTTGTAGCGGCGCTCGCCCTCGTAGACCGTGGTCACTTCCTTGCCGCCGATGGCCGACTCGATCACGCCCTGCACGTCGGTGACGTTCAGGCCGTGGCGGGCGATCGCCTTGCGGTCGATATCCACGGTCAGAGCCTGCTGGCCTGAAAGGCGCTCGACGCGGATGTCCGTGCTGCCCGGCACGCTCTTGAGGATGCGTGCGACCTGCTCGGACACGTCGCGCAGCTCGCTCAGCTCGTCGCCGAAGACCTTGATGGCCAGTTGCGAGCGCACGCCCGTGACCATTTCGTCCACGCGCTCGGAGATCGGCTGGGACAGCACGATCTGCACGCCCGGGATCGAGGACAGGCGCTGGCGGATGTCTTCGTCGATCTCATCCTGGGTGCGGTCGGACTCGGGGTCCAGCAGCACGATGGGGTCGGACTCGTTGGGGCCTGCGGGATCGGCCGGCGATTCGCCGCGTCCGAGCTTGGAGACCACGCTGAGCACGCCGGGCACTTCGGCCACGGACTTCATCGCCGCCATTTCCATGCGGATGGACTCGTCCAGCGAGATGCTGGGCACGCGGTTGATCTGCGGCGTCAGCGCCCCCTCCTTCATGGTGGGCATGAAGGACTTGCCCAGCAGCGGGAACAGTCCCAGCGAGCCCAGCAGCAGCGCCACGGCCACGGCCAGCGTGGCGCGGTTGCGCGCAGTGGCCAGGTCCAGCAGGCGCAGGTAGTGGCGCTTGAGGAAGGCGATCAGGCGCGTGTCATGGTCCGCGCCGCCCTTGAGGAAGTACGAGCACAGCACGGGCGACAGGAACAGCGACACGGCCAGCGAGACGGCCAGCGAGATCGCGATGGTCAGCGCCAGCGGGCCGAACATCTTGCCTTCGATGCCTTGCAGCGTCATCAGCGGCAGGAACACCAGGATGATGATGGCGATGCCGAAGATGGTGGGCGTGGCCACCTCGGTGGTGGCCGACAGCACGGTGCGCACGCGTGCGCCCATGCTGTCGCCGGCCTGGCCGAGCTTGTGGAACACGTTCTCCACCACCACCACGGTGGCATCGACCATGAGGCCGATGGCGATCGCCAGCCCCCCCAGCGACATGAGGTTGGCCGAGATGCCCCAGCGGTTCATCATGATGAAGGTGGTCAGCGGCGTGATGATCAGCGTGGCCACCACGATCAGGCTGGAGCGCACGTCACCCAGGAAGATGAAGAGCACCACGACCACGAGCAGGATGCCCTCGATCAGCACCTTGCCCACGGTCCACAGCGCCGAGTCGACCAGGTCGGTACGGTCGTAGTAGGGAACGATCTGCAGGCCGCCGGGGAGCATGCCCTTGGAGTTGATCTCCTGCACGCGCTCCTTCACGCGGGTGACCACCTCCTTGGCATTGCCGCCGCGCATCATCAGCACGATGCCGGAGACGCCTTCGGTATAGCCGCCCTTGATGATGGCGCCCTGGCGCACTTCCTGGCCCAGCTGGACCTCGGCCACATCGCGCACGAAGACCGGCACGCCGCCTTCCTGCTTGAGAACGATGTTGCCGATGTCATCCAGCGACTGGACCAGGCCCACGGCGCGGATCAGGTACTGCTCGGTGACCTGGGGCAGGATGCCGCCGCTGGCATTGGCGTTGTTGTCGGCGATGGCCTGGACCACATGGCGCACGGACAGGCCGTAGTGGCGCAGCCGGCCGGGATCGACCTCCACCTGGTACTGCTTGACGTAGCCGCCCTGCGAGTTGATTTCGGCCACGCCGGGAATGGAGCGCAGCAGCGGGCGCGCCACCCAGTCCTGGATGGTGCGGCGCTCGGTCAGCTCCTCGGGCGTGAGGGCCCGCTTGCCGTCGTCGGGATGGTCCAGCGTGTACTGGTAGACCTCGCCCAGGCCCGTGGACACCGGCCCCAGCACGGGGATGATGCCTGCGGGCATGCGCGGCGTGACCTCCATCAGCCGCTCGGTGACGAGCTGGCGTGCAAAGTACACGTCGGTGGCATCGGTGAAGACCAGGGTGATGATGGACAGGCCGCTCTTGTTGAGCGAGCGCATCTCCACCAGGCCCGGCATGCCGGTCATGGCGATTTCCAGCGGCACGGTCACGAAGCGCTCGATTTCCTCGGGCGAACGGCCTGGCGCCTCGGTGGCCACCTGAACCTGGACGTTGGTCACGTCAGGAAAGGCATCCACCGACAGATTCATGGCGGCGCGCAGGCCGAAGCCGCACAGCACCAGCGAGAGCACGATCACGATGAGCCGCTGGCTCAGTGCGGCCCGGATCATGGAAGCGATCATGGGCTTACTCCAGCTCTGCGCGCTTGCGCTCGTTGTTCAGGTGGAAGGCACCCGTGGTGACGATGACCGTGCCATCGGCCACGCCCTTGTTCACGGGGCGCATGCCGCCGCTGGCGGTGCCCAGCTCGACGGGCGTGAGGCGGTAGTGGTTCTCGCCCTTCTTGACGAAGACATGGTCGCGGTCGTTCTCGCGCACCACGGCCTCGGCCGGCACGGCCAGCAGCTGGCGCACCTCGCCCTGGATGCGCATGGTGGCCAGCATCTGGGGCTTGAGGTCGCGCTCGGGGTTGTCCACCTGGGTGCGGATGGTGACGGTGCGGGTCTCGGGCGTCACGGTGTCGCCCACATGCACGATTTGGCCGGACAGCACGCGCTCGCCCAGGGCGGGCACGGCGATCTCCACGGCCTGGCCGGCACGCACGCCGCTGGCCATCTGCTCGGGGATCGCGCCCACCACCCAGACGCTGCTCAGGTCGGCCACGGTGAACAGCGGATCGCCGGGCTGGGTCACCTGGCCGGAGCTGACCTTGCGCTCGATCACCACGCCGGCCCCTGTGGACAGCACGGCCGCATGCGACTGCAGCGTGCCCTTGTCGCGCAGCTGGGCGATGGCGCTGTCGGGAATGCCGATCAGGCGCAACTGGTCGCCGGCAGCGCGCTGCTCGGCGCGCGCAATCGACAGCTCGGACTCGCGGCGCTGCAGCTCGGCCGAGCCGATGACGTCGGCGGCTATCAGCTGGCGCGCGCGCTCCACGCCGCGCTCGGCCAGCGTGGCGGCGGAGTGTGCACGCAGATAGGCCAGCTGGGCGGTGGTCAGCTCGGGGCTGGCCACGCGGGCCAGCACCTGGCCCGCGCGCACGCGGTCGCCCACTTCGACCAGCACTTCGGTCACGCGTCCCGTGGCGGCCGCGCCAATGCGGGTGACCTGGCGCTCATTGGCCTCGATGCGGCCGGACACCTCCTGCAGCAGCGCGATCTGCGCCTGCGCCACGGGCTTGACGGCGAAGTTGGGCGCCATCTCGGCGGTGACGCGGACCTCCATCGGGTCCTGCTCCTGCGCAGCGGCCGCTGCGGGCGCCGCCTTGGCTTCGGCCTCTTCGTTCTTGCCGCAGGCGCTCAGCGCCAGCGTTGCGGCCAGCAGGCCGGCCAGGGCCAGGGAGTTCACCAAGGTGCTGCTGCCTGCGCGGGCGGCGATGGGTTGCGGATGCATATTCAAGGACATGTTCGTTTCTGATTTCGGGTGTGAGGCAGGGACGGCGCGCTTCACAGCGCGGACGGATCGTCGTAGCGGCCCGCCAGGTATTCGAGCTGTATGCGCGCCGCCTGCAGCTGGTAGCGCGCGTCGAGCAGGTCTGCACGGATGGAGCGCAGCACGCGCTGCGCATCGAGCACATCGAGAATGCCGCGCTCGCCGAAGCGGTAGGCGGCCTCGGCCACGCGCAGGGCCGACTCGGCCTCGCGCACCGAACCCTGGCTCAGTGCCTGGGTGCGCAGTCGCGCCATCTCCAGCTCCTTCCAGGCCTGCAGCGTCTGCTGGCGCAGCTCGATCTGCCGGCCTTCCAGCTGCAGACGCGCGCGCTCCAGCTCGGAGGCCGCCTCGTCGATGGGGCCGCGGTGCTGGTCGAGCAAGGGGATCTGGATGCTCACGCCCACCGTGTTCAGGCGCACATCGGGCTCGCGCGTCTGGCCGTAGCGCAGCTCCACGCCCGGCCAGCGCGAGGCCTTGGCACCGTCAAGCCGCGCCTGGGCACGCTCGACCTCCGCCTTGAGCTGGCGCAGTTCGGGATGCTCCATGGGATCGATCTCGCCCATGTCCTCGATGCGCAGCGGATCCTCCAGCGACACATCCAGGCGGAAGCGCACGGGCAGCTGGCCTGCGGCCAGGCGGCCCAGCGCCAGCTGCGCCTGCTCGGCACGCAGCCTTGCGGTCTGCTCCTGCTGGCGCGCCTGGATGATTTCGGCATCGGCCTTGATGATTTCGTAGCGTGCCGCCTCGCCGCTGTCCACGCGGACGCGGACGCGCTCATGGGCCTGCTCCAGAAGGCGCACCGCCTCCTTGGCGGCCTCGACCTCCGCCTCGCGCAGCACCATCTCGTAGGCGCGCAGCCTCACCTGGGCCACCAGCGCATTGCGCGTGGTCGCCACGAAGTGCACCGAGCCCTGCTCGCCTGCCCTCGCGGCCTCCACGCGCGCACCGCGCACGGCGGGGTTCTCGATGGGCAAGGCCACGGCCCAGCCCTGCACCGTGCCGGCTGCCGCGCCCGGAACGCGGGCGCTGTTGCGGCCCTGGTTCCATTCGAGCTTGGGATTGGGCAGCGCCGAGGCGCTGACCACGCCTGCGCGCGCCGTGGTCCGGGACTGCTCGACAGCGCGCAGATCGGGGTTGTGGTCCAGCACGGCGCGAACGACCTCGTTCAGGCTCAGCTGGGGCAGGCGCTGTGCGGCGGCCGAAGCCACCGAAGGCGCCTCTGCGGCCGAACCGGCCTTCGGCACGATCGGCGTACGGGACGCCGCGGCCTCGGCGGCCTCGGCGGCGGCCGGAGCCGCCTGCGTCAGGGGCGCCTGGGACGCCTGGGGCTTGCCAGGGGGATGGGCCTGCGCCGAAGCGCCAGCACCCCAGCCCACCAGCAGGCTGCAGATCGCGCCTTGCAGGACCTTGCGCGAACAGGATGGAAAACGGGCGGGGGCCATTCCCGCCAATACCGTTGGATTCACCATGGCATGCATCTGCCGCAAAGCGACAGTCGAGGGGTTGAGTAAGAGATGGGCCCTTCCCTGCGGACCACGCGGGAACGGGCATGGCCGCGCCGTGCGCAGTCAGCGCGCGGACGACGGCATGGCGTGCACGCCAGCAAGGCGCGCACGAGCAGTGATCAGGCAGTGGGATGCGTCAGCCGACTAGGGGCGCAAGGGGCACAAGGCATGCCTGCGCCGCAATATGCGGTCAGCCGAGCAGGGAAGGTCTTGGAGGGCGCAGCAGCTGGCCCGGGGCGGGCGACAGGTGCGCCTGGGAATAGGTCGAAGGCGGGGCCCACAGCGACACCACCTGCACGGCGATGGGCTCGGGCGGCCAGTACATCTCGGCGGAACGGTCCTCGCCGCAGGCCAGCAGGGCCAGCAGCTGGCGCTTGTTGCCGCTGTGTGCCGTCAGCTCGGCAAACTCGGTCTCGTCGTCTTCCTCCACTTCCGCGAGTTCCTCGAGGAATTCCTCATCGATGGTCACGACGGGATGGTGCGCCAGCAGGCCATCGCCTTCCAACCCATCGGAAGATGCCGAAGCTGCCACCTGCCCGCAGAAGATGGACAGCAGCATCAGCAACGAAAAAACAAACGATGGCGCAAGGCGCATGGAGCGGGGCAGACGAGTCGGTGAAAGATGGACGCCCTGCAAACAGGACACCGTCTATTGTTACGAATGTTGAGGGAAAGTTCCGGGTTTGCCCTTAAAAAATCTGGGCAATAGATCGTGTTTTGTGCACAAAGGCTTTCCATGTGAAGAAGTCACACCAAAAACCGCAACAACCAGAAACAAAAAAGCCACCTTGCGGTGGCTTCTTGTCTGCGCAAACACGAGGGTCTGCACAAGGAATCTGGCGGAGTGGACGGGACTCGAACCCGCGACCCCCGGCGTGACAGGCCGGTATTCTAACCAACTGAACTACCACTCCTGGCAGGCAACTTTTGCGCTCTTGCGAGCCAAGTGTTGCAAACTTGGCGACCCTACGGGGATTCGAACCCCGGTACTCACCGTGAAAGGGTGATGTCCTAGGCCTCTAGACGATAGGGTCAATCCTAGAACTTGCGTTACAAACTCAAGTCTCGATTTTTGGTGGAGGTAAACGGGATCGAACCGATGACCTCTTGCATGCCATGCAAGCGCTCTCCCAGCTGAGCTATACCCCCAAGAATTCGATACTGGCGGAGTGGACGGGACTCGAACCCGCGACCCCCGGCGTGACAGGCCGGTATTCTAACCAACTGAACTACCACTCCTGGCAGACAGCTTTTGCGCTCTTTCGAGCCAAGTGCTGCAAACTTGGCGACCCTACGGGGATTCGAACCCCGGTACTCACCGTGAAAGGGTGATGTCCTAGGCCTCTAGACGATAGGGTCACAGCCTGTGATCCGCCGATAAAAAAGCGCCTTCGTGTTTCAAAGGCGCTTACATACCAAGCGGCAAATTTTGGCGGAGTGGACGGGACTCGAACCCGCGACCCCCGGCGTGACAGGCCGGTATTCTAACCAACTGAACTACCACTCCTGGCAGACAGCTTTTGCGCTCTTGCGAGCCAAGTGCTGCAAACTTGGCGACCCTACGGGGATTCGAACCCCGGTACTCACCGTGAAAGGGTGATGTCCTAGGCCTCTAGACGATAGGGTCAATCCTAGAACTTGCGTTACAAACTCAAGTCTCAATTTTGGTGGAGGTAAACGGGATCGAACCGATGACCTCTTGCATGCCATGCAAGCGCTCTCCCAGCTGAGCTATACCCCCTTCATGCTGCAATCGCTGCTTCTTGTTAGTTGCTGCGTTTGCATCAGAGACTCGAATTATAGACAGGTTTTCAGCGGTTTTTCAAACGCGGCAGAATTTTTTCACGACCCAGCAGCTCCAGCACCGCGTCCACCGAAGGCGTGTGCGCCGTGCCCAGCGTCAGCACGCGCACCGGCATGGCCAGTTGCGGCATCTTCAGGCCCTGGGCCTTGAGCACTTCCTTGATCAGGGCAGCAATGGCTTCCTTGCTCCACTCCACCGAGGCGATGCCTTCGGCGAAGGCGTCCAGGGTGGGCGCCACGGCGTCGGTCACGTGCTTTGCCAGGTCCTCGGCGTTGCGGTCGAAGGCGTCCACATAGAACAGGCGCACCCAGCCGGCCAGATCGACCAGGGTTTCGCAGCGGTCCTTGAACAGGGCGCAGATGCGCGGCAGGCGGTCGTCTGCGTCGAGCAGGGCCTGGTCCAGGCCGGTCTTGAGCACGAAGGGGCGCACCAGCTCTGCCAGGGCCGCGTCGTCCAGCGCCTTCAGGTGCTGGGCGTTGACCCAGCGCAGCTTGGCCTCGTCGAACTGGCCAGCGCTGCGGCCCAGATGGTCGAGGTTGAACCACTCCAGGAACTGGGCGCGGCTGAAGATTTCGTCGTCGCCGTGGCTCCAGCCCAGGCGGGCCAGGTAGTTGACCATGGCGTCGGGCAGGTAGCCTTCGTCGCGGTACTGGGTGACGGCCTTGGCGCCGTTGCGCTTGCTCATCTTCTCGCCCTGCTCGTTGAGCACGGTGGGCAGATGGGCGAACACTGGCACGCTGGCGCCCAGGGCCTCGAAGATGTGGATCTGGCGCGGCGTGTTGTTGACGTGGTCGTCGCCACGGATGACATGGGTGATGGCCATGTCCATGTCGTCCACGCAGACGCAGAAGTTGTAGGTGGGCGTGCCATCGGGGCGCGCGATCACCAGGTCGTCCAGCTCGCTGTTCTGGAACTCGATGCGGCCCTTGCACTTGTCTTCCCAGGCCACGACGCCGCCCTTCGGCGTCTTGAAGCGCAGCACGGGACGCACGCCTTCGGGCACGGGCGGCAGCACCTTGCCTTCCTCAGGGCGCCAGGTGCCGTCGTAGCGCGGCTTTTCCTTGTTGGCCATCTGGCGCTCGCGCAGGGCGTCGAGTTCTTCCACGCTCATGTAGCAGGGGTAGACATGGCCCGAAGCCTGCAGGCCGGCCAGCACCTCCTTGTAGCGGTCCATGCGCTGCATTTGATAGAACGGACCTTCGTCATGGTCCAGCTGCAGCCAGGCCATGCCTTCGATGATCACGTCCACCGAGGCCTGGGTGGAGCGCTCCACGTCGGTGTCCTCGATGCGCAGGATGAAATCGCCGCCCGTGGCGCGCGCAAAGGCCCAGGGATACAGGGCCGAGCGGATGTTGCCCAGGTGGATGAAGCCCGTGGGAGACGGGGCAAAACGGGTACGTACTTTTTGTGTCATTGCAGGGTATCCAGTCCGCGGGAGAGATCGTTCTTGAGGTCGCCCAGGTATTCCAGTCCGACGGAGATGCGCAGCAGGCCCTGGCCGATGCCGGCGGCACGGCGCTGCTCTTCGCTCAGGCGGCCATGCGAGGTGCTGGCCGGATGGGTGATGGTGGTCTTGACGTCGCCCAGGTTGGCCGTGATCGAGCACACCCGGGTGCTGTCGGCCACATGGAAGGCGTTGGCGCGCAGCTGTTCGGCGCCCTCGCCCACCACGTCGAAGGACAGCACGCCACCGCCCATGCCGTTTTGCTGGCGCATGGCCAGCTCGTGCTGCGGGTGGCTGGCCAGGCCCGGGTAGTAGACGCGGGCGACCTTGGGATGGGCCTCCAGCCAGGTGGCCAGCTCCAGCGCGGAGGCGCTTTGCGCCTTCACGCGCAGGGACAGCGTCTCCAGCCCCTTGAGCACCACCCAGGCGTTGAACGGCGCCAGGTTCAGGCCGCCGCTGCGCAGAAAGGTGCCCATGACCTTGTCCACCAGTGCCATCGTGCCGCAGACGGCGCCCGACATGACACGGCCCTGGCCGTCCAGCAGCTTGGTGCCGGAGTGCACGACCAGGTCGGCGCCGAACTTGGCAGGCTGCTGCAGCACGGGCGATGCAAAGCTGTTGTCCACGGCCAGCAGCGCGCCATGGGCGTGCGCCAGCTCGGCCAGCGCGGCGATGTCGCACAGGTCGGTCAGCGGGTTGGTCGGCGTCTCGGCGAACAGAAGGCGCGTGTTGGGACGGATGGCCGCCTTCCAGGCCTGCACATCGGTCTGCGAGACAAAGCTGGTCTCCACGCCAAAGCGCGCCATCTCGCCGCCCAGCAGCTTGATGGTGGAGCCGAACATGGACTGCGAGCAGATCACATGGTCGCCGGCCTTGAGCGTGGTCAGCGCCACGAGCAAGATGGCCGACATGCCCGTGGACGTGGCCACCGCGCATTCCGTGCCCTCCATGGCGGCCAGGCGCTGCTCGAAGCTGGTGACCGTGGGGTTGGAGGTGCGGCTGTAGGTGTAGCCGGGCTCTTCATTGGCGAAGCGGCGTGCGGCCGTTGCACAGTCGGGCTGCACGAAGCTGCTGGTCATGTACAGGGCTTCGCTGTGCTCACCCCACTGGCTTCGCTCCACGCCCACGCGCAGGGCCAGCGTATCGGGATGCAGGCCTTCGGGAAGTGTCTTGTTGGTCACGTTGATGGTCCTTGGGGATCGGGCGCAGCCCGCCAGCGGTGGCGGTGCCCGGAAAAAAGGAGCTAGAAGCACTTGTCACCTGGCGGCTTCCAGGGCCTTGCGGCCCTGGACGCTCCAGCACCAGCGCTTTTAGCTCATTTGTCAAAAAAGGCGGGCCACAGGCCCGCCCGACATTGTCACTGAATGCCCTGGCGCTCAGGCTTCCTGGGCATTGGGCAGGGACAGGCGCGACGCATCGCTGGCCTCTTCCTCCCCGCCCCGGTTACGACCCTCGTTGAGCGCCGTGACCTCGTCCTCGGAGATGTCGCCCGTGATGTAGACGCCGTCGAAGCACGAGGCCTCGAAGCCCTGCACCTGCGGATTGATCTTGCCCACGGTCTGCTTCATGGCGGCCACGTCCTGGTAGATCAGCGCGTCGGCGCCGATGACCTGGCGGATTTCCTCGACCGTGCGGCCATGCGCCACCAGTTCGGCGCGCGTGGGCATGTCGATGCCGTAGACGTTGGGATGGCGCACCGGAGGAGCGGCCGAGGCCAGGTAGACCTTGACGGCGCCGGCGTCACGCGCCATCTGCACGATTTCCTTGGAGGTGGTGCCGCGCACGATGGAGTCGTCCACCAGCAGCACCTTGCGGCCCTTGAACTCGCTGCCGATGGCGTTGAGCTTCTGGCGCACGGATTTCTTGCGCGAGGCCTGGCCCGGCATGATGAAGGTGCGGCCCACGTAGCGGTTCTTGACGAAGCCTTCGCGGTAGGGAATGCCCAGCAGCTGGGCCAGTTGCATGGCGCTGGGCCGGCTGGATTCGGGAATCGGGATGATGGCGTCGATCTCGTTGGGCGGCACGGTGGAGACCACGCGCTTGGCCAGCGTCTCGCCCATGTTCAGGCGCGCCTGGTAGACGGAGATGCCGTCGAGCACCGAGTCCGGACGGGCCAGGTATACGTACTCGAACACGCAGGGGTGCAGCTCGCTCTTTTCGGCGCACTGGCGGGTTTCGACCTGGCCGTCGCTGTGCACGAACACGGCTTCACCCGGAGCGACATCGCGCTCGAGCTGGTGCAGCGTGCCTTCCAGGGCCACGGATTCGCTGGCCAGCATCACCGTGCCGTCGGCGCTGCGGCCCATGCACAGGGGACGGATGCCGAAGGGGTCGCGGAAGGCCAGCAGGCCGTAGCCCGCAATCAGCGCGATCACGGCGTACGAGCCCTTGATGCGCTTGTGCACGGCGCTGACGGCCTGGAAGACGTCTTCGCTCTTGAGCGGTGCGCCGCTGCTGGCGCGGGCCAGCTCGTGGGCCAGCACGTTGAGCAGGACTTCGGAGTCGCTCTCGGTGTTGGTGTGGCGGTGGTCGGTGTCCGACAGTTCCTCGCGCAGCTGCTTGGCGTTGGTGAGGTTGCCGTTGTGCACCATGACGATGCCGAAGGGCGCGTTCACGTAGAAGGGCTGGGCCTCTTCCTCGCTGGTCGCGTTGCCGGCCGTCGGGTAGCGCACCTGGCCCAGGCCCACCGTGCCCGGCAGGGCGCGCATGTTGCGGGTGCGGAACACGTCGCGCACCATGCCCTTGGCCTTGTGCATGAAGAACTTGCGTTCCTGCTGGGTCACGATGCCGGCGGCATCCTGGCCACGGTGCTGCAGCAGCAGCAGGGCGTCATAGATCAGTTGATTCACGGGCGCGGTGCTGACTACACCAACGATTCCACACATAGTTGCGTTCCATCCGTTTGCGAAGGTCGCCCTTCGCTGTCTGGGCCGTAGCAGCCACCCATTGGCCACGCCTGCGCCCGATTTCTCTATCCAAACTGTTTCTGCCAGCCGACTCCTGCGCTGCAGCGCCTTGTCATGCAGCCGGCAGATAGCGTCCCCATTCCTGCGGCAGCTGCGGCAAAACCGCAGCCAGCGCCTGCATCAGCCACGGCGCCAGGGCTGAATCCTGCCACCACTGTCCCTGGTGCAGCGGCGTGTAGCTGATCACCATCGTTGCCACCAGGGCCAGCAGCGCCCCGCGCAGCACGCCGAACAGCGCGCCCAGCGTGCGGTCCACGGGCCTCAGGCCCACCGCCTCGATCAGCCGGCGCGACAGCCAGGACACCAGGCCCCAGCCGAACAGCGCCAGCACGAACAACAGCACAAAGCCTGCGGCATAGCGCAGCTGCATGTCCCAGTCCTGCATGGGCAGCCACAGCGCCACGTCGGCCGCCCAGATGCGGGCCACGACGAAGGCCACCAGCCAGCCGAGCAGCGACAGCACCTCATACACCAGCCCGCGCCAGGCGCCTAGCAGCATCGATGCCAGCACGCAGGCCAGCAAAACCCAGTCCACCGTGGACATACGCTATCTCTGTGCGCCTGTGCTGCTTTGCAAGATGTACGTCACCGCCTCAGAGCTTGAGCACCGACGCCGGCAGGCCCTGGCCCTTGACGCGCGCCGCCGCCTTGTCGGCCTCGGCACGGCCGTTGAACGGACCCACACGCACACGCGTGCGCTTGCCGTCCTTGGTGTCCACCACCTGCGTGAAAGTCTTCAGGCCCGCCAGCTCCAGCTTGGCGCGGATTTCCTGGGCCTTGCCGGCATCGGAGAAGGCGCCGACCTGCACGATGAAGCGCTCGTCCGTCGCCGCAGCAGCCGCCGGTGCCGCCGGTGCGCTGCGACCTTCCAGCAGGGCCCGGGCACGCGCGGCGTCGTCGCTCCTGGACGGCTCGGGCTTGGGTTCGGGCTTTGGCTTCGGCTCGGGTTTGGGTTCGGGCTTGGGCTCCGGCTTGTGTTCGGGTTTGGCCGGCTCGGGCTTGGGCCTGGGTTCCGGCTTGGGCTCGGGTTTGGTCTCAGGCTTGGCGGCGGGCTTGGGCTCAGGCTTTGCCTCGGGCCGGGTTTCGGGCTTTGCTTCCGGCTTGACCGGAGCCACCTGCGAGACGGCTGGCGCCACGGGCACGGAAGGCCTGCCCATGGGAACCTCTTCCTCGTCGGCGCCCAGCGAGGCCTGGGCCGGCACGCGGCCTGCCGGGGAAGCGGCGCCCTGGTGCGGATGGGCGTCCACGGCATTGGCGCCGGGCACGACCAGAGGAGCGACCTTGTCGCGGTCGGGAATCTCGATGGGGATGTCCACGGGAATCGGACGCGGCTGGGTGTCGAACAGCAGGGGGAATCCCACCACGCCCGCCAGGACCAGCACGGCCGCGCCGATGAGGCGGTGGCGCGCCCGGCGGCGCATGACATCGACGCTTTCCGCCTGTCCCAGCCGTGTGGGCCGCCTCGATGCGGACGACGAATCACCGTCGTCTTTTTTGCCGGGCCAACGAAAATTGAAAAATGCCATGGAGTGCGGACTCGTTCAGATCGGCCACCACAGGCAGCCACGATGGCCGTTTGCGGTGCGGATCACTGGATTCAGGTGCCCAGATGCTTGGCGTTCAGCCGGGGCGGGCCGTCCTGCAGCACGCCGCCCACCGTGAAGAACGAGCCAAAGACCACGATTCTATCAGTGGGACCTGCGGCAAGAACCGCGGCATCCAGCGCCAGCTGCGGGTTTGCGAAGGTGGCCAGCGAGATCTCGCGTGGCACGCCCGGCGCGGGCGGCAGGGCTTCGATCTTCTGGCGCAGCACCTCGGCGCTCTCGGCGCGCGGCGTGGGCAGGTCGGTCAGATACCAGCGGTCGATCAGCGGGGCAATCCTGGCCAGCATGGGAGCCAGGTCCTTGTCGTGCATGGCGCCGAAGACCGCATGCGTGCAGGGAAAGTAGCCCATGGCATCGAGGTTGGCCGTCAGCGCCGCCACCGAATGCGGGTTGTGCGCAACATCCAGCACCAGCGTGGGCTGGCCCGGAATGATCTGGAAACGGCCCGGCAGCTCGACCATGGCCAGCCCCGTGCGAACGGCCTGGGCCGTGACGGGGAGGCGGCTGCGGATGGCTTCGAGCGCGGCCAGCGCACCCGATGCATTGACCAGCTGGTTGGCGCCGCGCAGCGCCGGATAGGCCAGGCCCGCATAGCGCCGCCCGCGTCCGGCCCAGCCCCACTGCTGCTTGTCGCCCGAGAAATTGAAGTCCTGGCCCAGGCGCCAGAGATCGGCGCCAATGGCCTGTGCATGGTCCAGCACGCTTTGCGGCGGCATGGGATCGCTGACCACCACAGGCCGGCCGGCGCGCATGATGCCGGCCTTCTCGCGGCCGATGCTCTCGCGGTCCGGCCCCAGGAATTCCACATGGTCGATGTCGATGCTGGTGATGACGGCGCAATCGGCGTCGATCACATTGGTGGCATCCAGCCGCCCGCCCAGGCCCACCTCGAGAATCGCCACATCCAGCCTGGACTGGCTCATCAGCCGCAGGATGGCCAGCGTGGTGAACTCGAAATAGGTGAGCGCCACTTCCGTGCCCTGCACGCGCGCCTGCTCCACGGCCTCGAACTGCGGCAGCAGCTCGGCGGCCTTCACGATCTCGCCGCCCACGCGGCAGCGTTCCTCGAAATGCACCAGATGCGGCGATGTGTAGACGCCGGGGCGAAAGCCCGATTGAAGCGCCACGGCCTCCAGCATGGCGCAGGTCGATCCTTTGCCGTTGGTGCCCGCCACCGTGATCACGGGGCAGTCGAAACGCAGGTCCAGGCGCTGGGCAACTTCGCGCACGCGATCCAGGCCCAGCGCAATATTCTTGGGGTGCAGGCGCTCGCAATAGGCGAGCCATGCATCCAATGTGGGAAATGAGGTGTGCATACTGCGCGCTATTGTTACCCAGGGACAGTGTCCTTATGGGGTCCTCGCCATCCATTGACTGCGGCAACTGCAACCAATCATGACCACTGCAAACACTGTGACGCTCTACGGCATTCCCAACTGCGACACCGTCAAGAAGGCCCGCGCCTGGCTCACCGACCAGGGCATCGCCTACGAATTCCACGACTTCAAGAAACAGGGTGTTCCCGCCGAGCAGTTGCCCGCCTGGATGCAGGCTGTCGGCTGGGAAAAGCTGCTCAACCGCCAAGGCACGACGTGGCGCAAGCTCGATGCCGACACCCAGGCCGCCGCCCAGGATGCGGCCGGTGCCGCAGCCCTCATGCAGCAGCAGCCCAGCGTCATCAAGCGCCCGGTCGTCCAATGGCCGCAGGGACGCATCACCGTGGGTTTTGCGCCCGACGCCTGGGCAGAGATGGCCCACGGGGGCAAGCGCTGACTCTGCCATCAGGCCTGGAACAGCTTATTACGTGGATTTACGCGACCGCAAACTGCTTTCCAGGCCCGAGGAATACACTTGCATGGAGCCTGGCAGGAAATACCGCCAGCGCAACAGGAGTGCAATCATGAAATCCCTGGTTCTTTTGACGCTGGCGGCCACGACCGCCACCGTGGCCCTGGCCCAGGAGCAAGGCCGGGTGCTGTCGGTGACCCCGGTGACCCAGCAGGTGGCCGTGCCCCAGCAGGTCTGCCGCGATGAAAACGTCTATACCGGCCAGCGTACCTCGGGCGCGGGCGCCGTTCTGGGTGCCCTGGCGGGCGGCGTGGTCGGCAATGCCATCGGCCATGGCGGCGGACGCGCGGCCGCCACGGCGGCCGGCGTGATCGGCGGCGCCATGCTGGGCAACCAGGCCGAGGCCACGGGCCAGCCCCAGTACCAGACGGTGCGCAACTGCACCACCCAGACCTACTACCAGAACCGCGCCGTGGCCTATGACGTGGTCTACGAGTACGCAGGCCGCAACTACACGACGCGTACCACCACGCCGCCCGGGGACTGGATCGCGCTGAGCGTGCAGCCCGCCGCCAACAGCGCGGCCTATGGCAGCAACGGCTACTACGGCACCAACCAGCCGCCCCAGGCCGCGTACTCCACCGCACCCGTGCCGCCGCCCGTGGTCTACCAGAACAACTACTACGACGGCGGTGGCTACTACGCCCCCCAGCCTGTGCAGCCCGTGTATTCGGCCGGTGACTATGTGGCTCCCGTGGTGATTGGAGCAGCCCTTGCTGCCGGCGTGTACTACGCCTCGCGCCCCAGCTATCACGGCTGGCGCGGCGGCTACCGTCATGGCTGGCGCCGCTGAGACGGACCTGCGCATGCAAAGCCCCGACAAGGGGCTTTTTGCATGGCGGCGGCCAGCACGTACGGGCAGCGGCCGGGTGCTGGCCTAAAATGGGCGGTTTAGTCCACCCTCTGCCCAGCTTCCATGACCACCGAAACCATCTCTGGCATCACCCTGACCACCAAGGCCAATGTCTATTTCGACGGCAAATGCATCAGCCACGGCTTCACGCTGGCCGATGGCACGAAGAAGTCTGCCGGCGTGGTGCTGCCCAGCCAGCTGACCTTCGGCACGGCCGCCGCCGAGATCATGGAATGCGTGGCCGGTTCCTGCGAGTACAAGCTCGACGGCACGGACCAGTGGCTGACCTCCAAGGCCGGCGAGTCCTTCCAGGTGCCTGCGAACTCCAAGTTCGACATCCGCGTGACCGAGGCCTACCACTACATCTGCCACTACGCCTAAGAGCGCCTGAGCGCCTGGGCAGACCGACGCATTCGCCCTGACGGCGCCCAGGCGCCTTCCGTGTTTTCCGGCAGCCGCGTCCCGCACGCCAGCCGCCATCGTTATTGAGAGAAGCATCGTATGGAAACCATCCTGCAAAACGTCCCCGTCGGCCAAAAGGTCGGCATCGCCTTCTCGGGCGGCCTGGACACCAGCGCCGCCCTGCGCTGGATGAAGAACAAGGGCGCCCTGCCCTACGCCTACACGGCCAACCTGGGCCAGCCCGACGAGGCCGACTACGACGAAATCCCCCGCAAGGCCATGGAGTACGGCGCCGAGCAGGCCCGCCTGATCGACTGCCGCGCGCAGCTGGCCGGCGAAGGCATTGCCGCCATCCAGGCCGGCGCCTTCCACATCTCCACGGGCGGCATCACCTATTTCAACACCACGCCCCTGGGCCGTGCCGTGACCGGCACCATGCTGGTGGCCGCCATGAAGGAAGACGACGTCAACATCTGGGGTGACGGCTCGACCTTCAAGGGCAACGACATCGAGCGCTTCTACCGCTACGGCCTGCTGACCAACCCCGCTCTGAAGATCTACAAGCCCTGGCTGGACCAGACCTTCATCGACGAGCTGGGCGGCCGCGCCGAGATGTCGGCCTTCATGACCAAGGAGGGCTTCGGCTACAAGATGAGCGCCGAGAAGGCCTACTCGACCGACAGCAACATGCTGGGCGCCACGCACGAGGCCAAGGACCTGGAGTTCCTGAACAGCGGCATCCGCATCGTCAACCCCATCATGGGCGTGGCGTTCTGGAAGCCCGAGGTCGAGGTCAAGGCCGAGGAAGTGTCGGTGACCTTCGAAGAAGGCCGCCCCGTGGCCCTCAATGGCAAGGAAATCGCCGATCCCGTGGAGCTGTTCCTGGAAGCCAACCGCATCGGTGGCCGCCACGGCCTGGGCATGAGCGACCAGATCGAGAACCGCATCATCGAAGCCAAGAGCCGCGGCATCTACGAAGCCCCCGGCATGGCCCTGCTGCACATCGCCTACGAGCGCCTGGTGACCGGCATCCACAACGAGGACACCATCGAGCAGTACCGCATCAACGGCCTGCGCCTGGGCCGCCTGCTGTACCAGGGCCGCTGGTTCGACCCGCAGGCCATCATGCTGCGCGAAACCGCCCAGCGCTGGGTGGCCCGCGCCGTGACCGGCACCGTGACGCTGGAGCTGCGCCGCGGCAATGACTACTCCATCCTGAACACCGAATCGCCCAACCTGACCTACGCGCCCGAGCGCCTGTCGATGGAAAAGGTCGAGGACGCGCCCTTCAGCCCCGCCGACCGCATCGGCCAGCTGACCATGCGCAACCTGGACCTGATGGACACCCGCGACAAGCTGGCCATCTACGCCAAGGCCGGCCTGCTGTCCCTGGGCACCAGCACCGCCCTGCCCCAATTGGGCGGCAAGGAATGACCTACACCCCCTGAGCGGCTGACGCCGCTTCCCCCTCTCTACTCGCTTCGCGAGGGAGGGGACGACGCCCTCGCTGCGGGGCGGCCCTTGCTCGGCGTCCCTGGCATGGGACGCGCCCGCCAAGCACGCGACGCCATGGGCCAGAAAATCGCACACTTGCATCCCACAAGCCGCCGCAAGGCGGCTTTTTTTACGCCCCGGCTACCAGTGCGCGCCCTCGAAACGCTGCACGAGAAAATCCAGCAGCGCCCGCACGGCCACCGGCAGATGGCGGCGCGAGCTGTACAGCGCATGCACGGTCAGCGGCTGCGGGCGCCAGTCGGGCAGCACCAGCTCCAGCTGGCCGTTTTGCAGCATGGGCTGGACCAGGTAGGTTGGCTGCAAGGCAATGCCGGCGCCTTCGACGGCAGCGGCGGCCAGCACGGTGGCTTCGTTGGCGTTGAACCAGGTGGTGACGGCGATCTGCTGCTCATCGCCTCCATCGTCACGGCGAGTCAATTGCCAGACATTGCGCCCCACGCGCATGTGTCCCAGGCAGCGGTGCGCCTGCAGCTGGGCCGGTGCCTGCGGCCGGCCAGCCGCATCCAGATAGGCGGTCGAGGCCACCAGCACCGATTCGCAGACGGCCAGCGGCCGGCCGATGAGTGCGGCGCCCGGATCGGCGCTGATGCGTATGGCCAGGTCGATGCGCTGCTGCACCAGGTCCAGCGCGCCGTCGTCCACCAGCAGGTCGATCTTGAGGTGCGGGTGCAGCCGCATGAACTGCGCAATGGCCGGCGCCATCTGCGCATGGCCGAAGGACATGCTGCAGGTCACGCGCAGCAGGCCGCGCAACTGGCTGTCGCCGGCGCGCATCTCGCCTTGCACCTCATCGGCCAGGGCCAGCATCTGCTGGCTGTAGCGCAGGCACTGCGCACCGGCATCGGTGAGCGAGACACGGCGCGTGGTGCGGTGCAGCAGGCGCGCGCCCAGCCACTGCTCCAGCGACTCCACATGGCGCGTGGCCATGGCGCGCGACAGGTCCAGCCGCTCGGCCGCCGCCGTGAAGCTGCCGCATTCGGCCACCGTGGCAAACACCTGCATCGCCAGCAATCGGTCCATGGATATGCTCGATTTCTGCAACAAACAAGCGCATATTCTGCCGTTTATCTGCTCGATTTCAAAAACTAAAGTACTACCCATGGCAGCACGGCGCTGCCACCCGTTTCTGTCTTGTGCTTTTTTCAAAGGAAATCGACATGCTTCGCACCACCTTGCTTTCGCTCACCCTGGCCCTGTCGGCCGGCCTGTCCCATGCCCAGGCGCCCGCCCCGCTGCAAATGAAGGTCTACCAGGCCGACGAACACAGCTTTGCCGTGACCTCCACCCTGATCACCGGCGCCAAGGAGGCCGTGGTCGTGGACAGCGGCTTCACCCGCGCCGACGGCCTGCGCATTGCCGCCAATGTGCTGGACAGCGGCAAGCAGCTGACCACCATCCTCATCAGCAATGCCGACCCCGACTACTACTTCGGCGCCGAAGTGCTCAAGAGCCTGTTCCCGCAGGCCAAGGTGGTGGCCACGCCGGCCGTGCGCGAGAAGATCGAGTCCAAGCTGCAGGGCAAGCTGGCCTTCTGGGGCCCCAAGATGGGCGCCAACGCCCCCAGCCATCCCGTGCTGCCCGAGGCCCTGCAAGGCAATACGGTGATGGTGGACGGCCAGGCGCTGGAGCTGCGCGGCACCACCGGCCCGCTGGCCCACCGCCCCTATGTCTGGGTGCCTGCGCTGCAGGCCATCGTCGGCAACGTGGGCGTGTTCGGCAACCTGCATGTCTGGACGGCGGACACGCAAAAGAGCGCCGAGCGCAAGGCCTGGCTGGCGCAGCTGGACGAGATGCAGGCCCTCAAGCCCGCCGTGGTCGTGCCCGGCCACATGCAGGCCGGCACGGCCATGGACGCCAGCGCCATCGCCTATACACGCGACTATCTCCAGCGTTTCGAGGCCGCCGCCGCCAAGGCGGGCAACAGCGCCGAGCTGATCGGTGCCATGAAGCAGGCCTACCCGCAGGCCGGCATGGCGCTGTCGCTGGACATCGGCGCCAAGGTGAACAAGGGCGAGATGCCATGGTAAGCATGCACTTTCGCAAAAATCCTCATGGAACCTGCATGCTGCGCCCTTGATCCAACCAGCTGCCGCCCTCATTCGTCGTGGCGGCAGGAGGTGCAGCCATGAAATACATGAAGCATTGGCAGGACCCGCTCAACGTCCTGCTGGGAGTCTGGTTGGCAGTCTCGCCCTGGGTGCTGGGGTTCCAGGACCAGATGGCGCCCACAGCCAACGGCGTGGTCATCGGACTGGCGCTGATTGCCGCTGCGCTGGGAGCCATCTTCATGCCCCGCGCGTGGGAGGAATGGACCGAAGGCCTGCTGGGTCTGTGGATGGTGATCTCGCCCTGGGTGCTGGGCTTTGCCGGCCAGATGGACGCCATGCGCAATGCCGTGGTGTCGGGCATCGTGGTGCTGGTGCTCGCGCTGTGGGTGCTGATGACCGACAAGGACTATATGGACTGGCGCAGTCACTCCGCCCACTGAGGCGCTGATGCGCAGCGGCCCGCAGGCGGCAATGCCCTGCGGGCCGCTGTTTTTTTGCCGCCGTGCCCCTCAAGAACCGCCCAAGGACCGCCCAAGGCCGCTCAGACCACGACGGGCTCGGGCTCCAGGCGGATGCCGAATCGCTCGTAGACGCTGGTCTGTATCGCTCCGGCCAGCGTCATGACCTCGCCGCCCGTGACGCTGCTGTCCACGCTGTGCCGGTCGCCCCGGTTGACCAGCACCAGGGCCTGCTTGTCATACACCCCGGCGCGGCCCATGGACTTGCCCTTCCAGCCGCAGGCATCGATCAGCCAGCCGGCGGCCAGCTTGATGGAACCGTCGTCCATGGGGTAGTGCACGATGCGGGGCTCGCGCGCAATGATGTCGGCACACTGCTCGGGCGTCACCGTCGGGTTCTTGAAGAAGCTGCCCGCGTTGCCGATGTGCTCCGGATCGGGCAGCTTGGCGCGGCGGATCTCGCACACCCAGTCGAAGATCTGGCGGGCCGTGGGCTCGGCCACGCCCGCCTCGGCCTGGCGGCGCTGCAGGTCCAGGTAGCCCAGGCCGGGCTTCCAGTCCTTGGGCAGGGCCAGGCGCACGCGCGTGATCACGGCGCGGCCCTTGAGGCCCATGCCGCGCGGCGGCACGCCGCTCATGCGCGCACGCGCCACGGGCGTGGGCTCGGCCGGCGCATGCTTGAACACCGAGTCGCGGTAGCCGAAGGCGCATTGCGCGGCATCCAGCGTGAAGGACTCCCCCGTGGCCAGGTCGATGGCATCCAGCGACTCGAAGCGGTCCTGCAGCTCCAATCCGTAGGCGCCGATGTTCTGCACCGGCGACGCGCCCACGGTGCCGGGAATCAGCGCCATGTTCTCCAGGCCGCCGTAGCCCTGCGACAGGGTCCAGGCCACCAGGTCGTGCCAGCGCTCGCCGGCACCGGCCTCGACGATCCAGTGGCGATCGGTCTCGCGCAGCAGGCGCATGCCCGCTATCTCCATCTTGAGGACCACGGGATCGACGTCGCCCGTGATCACCACATTGCTGCCGCCGCCCAGCACGAACACGGGCTGGCGGCCCCACAGCGGATCGGCCAGGAAATGGCGCACGTCCTCGTCGCTGCGCACGCGCACCAGGGTGTGGGCACGGGCGGCGATGCCGAAGCTGTTGCAATGCTGCAGCGGAACATTTTTCTCGACTAACATCAGCCGGATTGTCGCACCGCCTCCCTGCGCCGCCGGCCCCGCGCCCGCATCGCCCGGCCGCGCGCTGCGGTACTTTTTCAGAACATTTACAGGAAATATTTGCCATGCCTTCTTTTGACACCGTGTGCGAAGCCGACTTCGTCGAAGTGAAGAACGCCGTGGAGAACACCGCCAAGGAAATCGGCACACGCTTCGACTTCAAGGGCACCTCGGCCGCCATCGAGCTCAAGGACAAGGAAATCACGCTGTTCGGCGATGCCGACTTCCAGTTGCAGCAGGTCGAGGACATCCTGCGCAACAAGCTGACCAAGCGCAGCGTGGACGTGCGCTTCCTGGACATCCAGAAGGCCCAGAAGATCGGCGGCGACAAGCTCAAGCAGACCATCAAGGTCAAGAACGGCATCGAGGCCGAGCTGGGCAAGAAGCTGCAAAAGCTGATCAAGGACAGCAAGCTCAAGGTGCAGGCCGCCATCCAGGGCGACGCCGTGCGCGTCACCGGCGCCAAGCGCGACGACCTGCAGGCCGCCATGGCCCTGATCCGCAAGGACCTGGCCGACCATCCCCTGTCCTTCAACAACTTCCGCGACTGATCGCCTGGCACCCGCCTCTGCGCCACAAGCCACCCCATGCGCCACCTACGTGCCGTACTTCTGAGCCTGGCCGCAGCGGCCGCGCTGGCTCCACCGTCGGCGACGGCGCAGTCCGTGGCGCTCAGCGGCGTGCTGGGCAGCAAGGCCTTGCTGGTCATAGACGGCGGCACGCCGCGCGCGCTGGCGGCGGGCGAAAGCCTGCAGGACGTGCGCGTGCTGCAGGTATCGGGTGACACGGCCGAGGTGGAAATCAAGGGCCGCCGCCAGACATTGCGCCTGGGCGAGGCGCCCATCAGCCTGGGCGGCCGGGGCGCGGCGGCGGGCGATCCCGCGCTCGGCCGGCGCGTGGTGCTCAAGGCCGACAACCGGGGGCACTTCATCGAACGCGGCCAGATCAATGGCAAGACCATGGTCTACATGGTGGACACGGGCGCCAGCTCGGTCGCCATCGGCCGGTCCGACGCCGAACGCATGGGCCTGCCCTTTCTCAAGGGCCAGCCGGTGATGATGCGCACCGCCAACGGCGATGCCCAGGGCTGGCGCCTGCGGCTGGATTCGGTGCGCGTGGGCGATGTCGAGGTCTTCGGTGTGGACGCCGTGGTCGCCCCTCTTCCCATGCCCTATGTGCTGCTGGGCAACAGCTTTCTTGCCCACGTCCAGATGACCCGCCAGGGCAGCGAGATGGTGCTGGAGCGGCGCTGATACGGCCTGCATGCGCCCCGCTTCCCGCCCCCCGCCAACGATGAGCCGACGCCCCGACGATTCCTACGAAGACCTGCTGGGCCTGTGGTCCGACCTGGAGGCCGCACTGTCCGTGCTGCTGTCCGCGCCGCTGCAGGTGCAGGGCTTCCTGGTCAAGCTGCAGCAGATCGACCTGTGGCTGCAGGAGCTGATCGCCCACGACAGCGATGCCGCGCTGTACCTGATGTTCCAGCGCGCCTGCTCGTCCACCGTGGGCTACAGCGCCTCCCATGCCCTGGTCTGCGCCTGCCTGTGCCATGTGCTGGCGCGCGAGCTGCGCCTGGACGAGTCCGAACACCGCACCCTGGTGTATGGCGCACTGACCATGAACATCGGCATGAACGCGCTCCAGGACGAACTGGCGCTGCAGCGCGAGCCGCTGACCCCCGCCCAGCAGCAGGCCGTGCAGCGCCACCCGCTGCACAGCCAGGCCCTGCTGGCGCGGCTGTTCGTCAACGATGCGCTGTGGCTGGAGCTGGTGGGCCACCACCACGAGGCCGTGCCGCAGCAGCCGCTGTCCACGCTGGCGCCCGTGCAGCGGCTGGTCCGCATCCTGGGCACGGTGGACCGCTACGCCGCCCTGATCAGCCCGCGCAAGTCACGCGAAGGCCGCAGCGCCGCCGAGTCGCTGCGCGCGCTCACCCAGCAGCAGCGCTACTCCGACGAGGTGGGCTTCGCGCTGGTGCGCGCCGTGGGCCTGTGCCCGCCGGGCACCTATGTGCGGCTGGACAACGGTGACATCGCCGTGGTGCTGCGCCGTGGCGAGCCGCCGCAGCCGCCGCTGGTGGCCAGCGTGATCGGCGCCGACGGCGCGAGCCTGTATCCGCCCGTCATCCATGAAGGCGAGGACGGCCCCCGCATCCGCTCAGCGCTGGCGCGCGCCGCCATCACGCTGGAGCTGGACCCGCGCACGCTGGCCCAGCTGGGCGTGCTGGCCGCACGCGGCAGCCAGTCGCTGTACCGCATGGTGCAGATGCCGGGCAACATCTGAAGCGCCTGCCACGCGCATGTGGCCACCGCGAACAGCCTCAGGTCCGCGCGCCAGCCCACAGGCCCGCATGGTGGCCACGCGTGAAGGCCTCCTCCAGTACCGAGTAGCCGGCCCAGTCGGAATGTGCGAACCACAGGCGGCGCGTGCCCGGCGTGGGCAGCAGGGCCACGCGCTCGCCGGCGCACAGCGCGCTGCGCCCCCGGTGCAGCGACTGCAGCGCCACCTGGCTGAGCAGCTGCTGGTCACCGGGCCGGGGTATGGCCATGGCGTGGCCGTAGCGCGTGATCTCCATGCGCGTGGCCTTGTGCAGCAGGTCGGGATGGGGGACGAGCAGGCTGCCGACGATGCGGTCCCGCCAGAAGCCGAAGGGCTGGCCCAGCAGTTGGGCGCGCCCGTCAGGCCAGTCGCCCAGCGCCTGGTAGTAGCTGAGCACCGTGGGCCGGGGCGTGAGCCGGTCCAGGCCCTGGTGGCCCGCGTCCACATAGCCCAGGCCGCCCGCATTCGGATCGGCAAACAGCACGTTGTCCCAGGCCGGATCGGCGCCGGGCCGGTCGGCCAACGGCCGCTGCAGATGGATGTTGGCCACCAGCCAGGGCGCCCAGTCCAGCCGGCCGGCCACCGCGCGCAGGAAGTCCGGCGCATCGCGCACCACGCGTGCCGCGATGAAGCTGGGCAGGGCCACGATGCAGCGCGCGGCCAGCCAGCGCTCGTGCTGCTGGCGACCGTGGTGGTAGACGTCGATCTCCACGCCATCGGCACTCTCGGCAATGGATAGCACGCTGCAATCGGTCTGCAGGTCGGTGGAGCCCAGCCCGGCCACCAGTTGCTGCGACAGCCAGCCATTGCCCTGGGGCCAGGTCAGCACGGCATCACCCGTGTCTTCGGGCGTGCGCTCATCCTGGCGGCGCGGGGCCGAGAAGCCGTGGCGGCTGGCGAAATAGTGCAGGCCCGCCCAGGCCGACACCCGCGCCAGGCCCGCGCCGAAATCGTCGCGGCAGCAGTACTCCAGATACCAGATCAGCTGCGCATCATCGATGCCCTGCTGGACCAGCCAGGCCTGCATGGTCTGGCCGTCCAGCGCGGCATGGGCGGCGGGCAGCCGGCCCTGGCGCTGCCAGACGCGGATGGACGGCATGGCAAAGGGCGCCCTGTCCATCTCCTGGGCCACGCTGCGCGCAAAGAGTTCGTACTGCGCCAGCGTGCGCGGCGCCACGCCATCGACGGGCAGCAGGCCCTCATGCCAGGCGCCCTGCCAGAACAGGCGCTCCTGCGGGCTGTGGCACAGATGGCGCTCGTCGTACTGCCAGCGGCCTGCGCGGCGCTGGCGCAGGCCCAGGGCTTCGAGCCAGTCCTGGACCTCGGATGCATCGTCGCCAGGCAAGGGCAGATAGTGGGCGCCCAAAGGACAGGCCAGCCCGGACATGCTGCCGCCCTGGCTGTTTCCGCCCATGGCCGGCTGCGTGTCCAGCAGTGCCACACCCTGCACCCCCGACAGCTCCAGCGCCCGCGCAGCCGCCAGGCCCGCCATGCCGCCACCGGCGATCACCACGTTGGCGCGGTGCACCACGGCCGGCGCCGGCAGCGCCAGGCCCTGGCCCAATCGCTGCCAGAACGCGCGCAAGGCATGGCCGCGCTCCAGCGCCACGCCGCTGAAGCCACCAGGCAGGTCTTCCAGACGAGGCGGCGTTGGCGTGCAGCCGACCAGGCCTGCGGCCGCACCGCCGGCCAGGCCCTGCAGCCATTGGCGCCGGCTCCACAAAGACGGGCGGTCGGGGCTCAACGCTCCACCCTGCCCCATTCGCGTTCGTAGGTATTGACCAGCACCTGGTTGGACAGGCGGTTGACCTCGGCCGGCACACGCGCCATGTCCAGCGGAAAGTCGAACATCAGCGCCATGGTCTGCGCGCTCAGAAAGCGCAGGCCCGCAGGCAGCGCATCGGGCTCGCGCCAGGGCCGGTGGCTGGCGATGACGAAGCCCCACTCGCCAAAGCTGGGCACATGGGCGTGGTAGGGCGTGGCCTGCAGGCCGATGGATTCGATGGTCTGCACCACGGTCCAGTAGCTCTTGCGCGCTATCAGGGGCGACGTGGTCTGCACCACGGCGTAGCCGCTGGCGGCCAGGCGCTTGTCCAGCAAGGCATAGAAGCTGTTGGTGAACAGCTTGCCGATGGCGAAATTGGTCGGGTCGGGGAAATCGACGATGACCACGTCGAAGGTGTCCCCGCCCTGCTGCAGCCAGTGGAAGGCATCGGTGTTGACGATGCGCACGCGCGCATCGCTGAGCGCATCGCCGTTGAGCCGGCGCAGCATGGCGTTGTCCTTGAACAGGTCGGTCATGGCCGGGTCCAGTTCCACCAGGGTGACCGACTCCACCGAGGGGTACTTGAGCACCTCGCGCACGGCCATGCCGTCGCCGCCGCCCAGCACGGCCACGCGCTTGGGCGCGCCATGCGCGGCCATCACGGGATGGACCAGGGCCTCGTGGTAGCGGTACTCGTCGCCTTGCGCGAACTGCAGGTTGCCATTGAGGTACAGCCGCGCGCCCTGGCGTCCCTGCGTCACCACGATGCGCTGGTAGGGCGAGCTGCTGGAGAGCACGATGCGGTCCTGGTAGAAATGGTCGTCGGCCAGGCGCGTCAGATGGTCGGCTCCCCAGATGCCCGTGCCCAGCAGGGCCAGCACGGCCGCGCAGGCCAGGGCATGGGCGCGCGGGCGCCGCAGTTCATGCCGAAACAGCAGCAGCGCCCAGACCGCCACCGCCGCGTTCATGAAGCCGAACAGCAGCCCCGTGCGCACCAGGCCCAGCTTGGGCACCAGCAGCAGCGGAAATGCCAGCGACACGGCCAGCGCCCCCAGGTAGTCGAAGGTCAGCACCTGGGACACCAGGTCCTTGAGCGTCACATTGCGCTTGAGGATGCGCATCACCAGCGGAATCTCCAGCCCCACCAGCGTGCCCACCACCAGCACCATGCCGTACAGCAGGAACCGGAACGCGCCGGGCGCGTAGGCATTGGCAATGAACAGCGTGGCCGGCAACGCACCGCCGATCAGGGCCACCATCAGCTCGATGCGCAGAAAGTGCGCAGGCAGGTGGTCCTCGAAATAGCGCGACAGCCAGGAGCCTATGCCCATGGCGAACAGGTAGCTGCCGATGATGGTGGAGAACTGCAGGACGGAATCGCCCAGCAGATAGGAAGCCAGCGCGCCCGCAGCCAACTCATAGAGCAGGCCGCAGGCCGCGATCACGAAGACGCTGACCAGCAGGGCGATGTCGATGGGGCGCGCCGGCTGCGCGCCGGCAAGAGAGGCTGAGGTTTGCACGGCCGGTATTGTGCGCGATGCGCCCCCCGTGTGCGCGAGAGGCGCCGTGCAACGGGAGAAGGCGCCGCGCGCCTCCTGGGGGTTCCGTCAGAACTGGTAGTTGGCGCTGACCAGCACGCTGCGCGGTGCGCCCGGCATGGAGCTGGAGCGCCAGTACTGCTTGTCGAACAGGTTGGACAGGGCCACGGTCACGGTCCAGGCGTCCTGGCGCCAGCCCACCAGCGCATCCCAGCGCGAGTAGCCGGGCAGGATGGCCGTGTTGGCGGCGTTGGTGAAGCGGCTGCCCGTGTAGGTCACGCCGACTTCGCCGTACCAGGGTCCCTTGGGCGCATAGCGCAGGAACAGGTTGCCGTTGCGCTTGGCCGTGTCACGCAGGTACAGGCCGACGTTGGCGGGGTTTTGCGCGTCTTCAGCCACCTTGGCCTCCATGAAGGCCACGCCGCCGCGCACATACCAGGAATTGGCCACGCGGCCGGCCGCGCTGAACTCGATGCCGCGCGAACGGTCCTTGCCCCGGATGGCCCAGATGTAGGGATCATTCTCGGGATCGGGGCGGTAGCGGATGTTGTACTTCTCCAGCTGGTAGACGGAGACCTGGGTGGACAGCGCACCGCCCAGCCAGTCGCTCTTGACGCCGACCTCGGACTGGCGCGAGTACTGGGGCTCGTCGTCCGGCACCGCGCCCACGGCGGTTTCCACGGTCAGGATGCCGCGCCCGCCATAGGGCGAGTAGCTCTTGTTCCAGGACGCATAGAAGCTGTGCTCGCGCACCGGCTGCCACACCACGCCCACGCGCGGGCTGAAGCCGTTGCCGTCGGTCTTGCGCGTGAGGTTGGCGATCTTGTTGGTGCTCTGGAAGTCATAGCTGTCGTAGCGCAGGCCCAACAGCAGCTTCCACTGTTCGGTCAGGCTGACCAGGTCCTGCATGTACAGCGCCTGGCCCTTGCCCTTGTGATAGTTGTCCTGGGTCGGCTTGCCCTGCGCCGGACGGCTGGGCCAGACGATGGGCTGCAACGGTTCATAGGCGAAGGTGCTGCCGGGCTGGCCGACGCGCGGCGCGCGCTCTTCCTCGCTGGCCTCCAGGCCCACCAGCAGATCGTGCCGGATGCTGCCCGTGCTGAACTTGCCCGTCAGGTCCAGCGTGTTGGACAGCGTGGTGTTGCGGGTCTGCTGCCAGGCGTAGTTGGGCGTGATCTTGCCGGTCGCGGCACGGTAGGTGCCGGCGAAGTAGTGGTCGAAATCCTGGCTGGCCTCGCGCTTGCTGGCCACCCAGCGCAGACTCCAGCGGTTGTTGAAGTCGTAGGACAGGTCGGAGCGCAGCACGCGCAGGCGGTCTTCCACATAGTCGCCCGGCGCCGCAAAGCCCTTGCGGATGGAGACACCGGCCGGCAGCTGGTCATAGACCGGACCGCGATCGGGCACGCGCCAGACGTTGTCATAGGTGTACTGGCCGGTCCAGCGCCAGCCCGTGCGCGAGTCCACCAGGATGCTGGGCGAGACCATCTCGTTGCGGTTGCGTATGCCTTCGCGGAAGCTGTGGGCCTGCTCGCGGTCGGCCGTCAGTCGCACGGCCACGTTCTCGTTGAGCACGCGGTTGATGTCGATGGTGCCGCCCACGTTGTCCCAGGAGCCGCCGCGCAGCGTGATGCTGCTCTTGGCATCGAAACGCGCCTGCTTGCTCACCATGTTGACCACGCCGCCGCCTGCGCTGCGGCCATAGAGCACCGAGGCCGGGCCCTTGAGGATCTCGATGCGCTCCACATTGGCGGTGCTGCGGCGTACCTGGCCGCTCTCGCGCACGCCGTCGCGGTAGATGTCGCTCTCGTCGGCCTTGAAGCCTCGGATGTACACGCCTTCGCCGCGCATGTCATAGCTGGTGTTCACGCCGGGAACGCCGTCCAGCATGGTGGCCAGGTCGTTGATGCCGTAGCTCTTGTACTTGTTGACCTCCAGCGTGTCGATGGTCTGCGGGATGTCCTTGGGCGCCAGGTAGGTCTTGGTCGCCGTGGTCACGCCTTCGGGCCGCACGTCGTCAGGGTCGTACTGGGAGGCGTTGACCTGCAGCGTGGGCAGGGTGTGGGCCTGTTGAGGCTGCGTCTGCGTCTGTGCCTTGGCCGGATCGGCTGGGGCGGCCTCCTGGGCATGGACCGCACCCGCCAGCGCGGTGGTGATGATGCCAGCGGTCACACCCACTGAAAGCCTTGCCCTGCGGGCAGCTTGATGGTCTGTCATGGAAACCCTCTCTTCGAATGAAGGGGGCGATTTTATTTAGAATGCAAACGAATATCATTTGCAAACTCACTATCAACAAGGAATTTGTTGCAACGCAGCAACGCCGCCATGCGCAGCGCAGCCGCACCTTTTCAGGCGGGCTGCGTGTCGGCAGGAGATGGGGAATGCAGGGGCCAGGCGGCCCCGTTCAGTGGATGGCGGCAGCGACGATGATGCTGATGCCCAGGCACATGGCGGCCACCACCATGGCCAGCGCCTTGTTGTGCTTCTCGACGATCTCGGCCCACATGTCCACGGGTGTGATCTTGTCGATGATGAAGAAGCACAGCCAGAACACCACCACGCCCACCAGCGCATAGAGGATCGAGCCGAAGAAGGCGGCGGGGTTGAGCCAGTCGAAGTTCATGATCAGTTTCTCCGTTGTTTACTTGTGGCTGCCGCCCGAGGTGTAGCCACCCCAGGAGCCGCCGCTGCTGCGGGTGTAGCTGTTGCAGTTGGCGTCGGTATTGGGGTCGCAGTTGGGGCGCGATGCGCAGCCGCGCAAGGTGACGAACACCAGCCAGAGGATGAGCAGCCCGATGATGATGGTCCACAGCCCGAAGCGGCTGCCCGACATCACGCCGACCTGCGAGCGGTCACGCAACTGCTTGAGGCCGAAGGCCATTGCCAGCGTGGTTGCCGAGACGGCGCTGCCATGCGACCAGGTGGTCTCGCCGCTCTCGGTCTCGCTGGCCAGGAAGGCCTTGTTCTGCGCGCCTGCGCTCACATAGTCCACATTGCGCGTGGTCTGGCCGCGCTGCACGGGCCAGTAGAACTCGCCCAGGGCGTAGGTGGTCTCGGCCGTGTAGCGCGATTCAAGCTGGTACTGCCGGCCCATGTACTTGGCCGTGCTGCGGTTCTTGGAGAGCTTGGGCACGCCCGTGGTCACGCGGGCCATGCTCCAGCCATCGGAGGAATCGACCAGGAATGCGAAGCCGGCCTTCTGGTTGAACAGCAGGTACTCCTCCCAGCCAAAGCTCTCGTCGTCGCCAGGCTCCTGGCCCATGCGGTGCTGAAAGCCCACCACCTGCCATTGCTGGCCTTCCAGCACACCCTTGCTGCCCAGCGGGATGGCCGGGCGCACGGGCTCGTTCTGTTCCGCATAGGCCAATTCCTTGCCAATGCCCTGGCTCAGGTCCACCAGCGATCCGCAGCTGGGGCAGCTCAGGCTCTTGGTGGTGGAAAAGCGCACGGGCACCACGGCGCCGCACTTGGGGCAGTTGAAGTGCCGGCCCTGCTCACCCTTGAGCGAGGCGCCGTCGCGCAGCCCCTGCATCCTGAGGTCGTCCAGCACCACGCGCTCGCCCAGGCTCAGCGCGGGCGGCTGGACGGAGAAGTCCACGGACAGCACCTGGCCCTGCTCGCTGCGCAGCTCCACCAGCCGGTACGGTGTGCCGGGCTCGGGCAGCTGCGCCAGCTCGCCCTGGGCCGATACCAGCCGCGCGTTCTGCACGCTGCTGACCGTGAAGCTCTTGCCGCCCAGCACACGCTGCGAACCCAGCAGCCAGTCGGAGGCCTTGAACGACCCGTTGCGCAGGGCCTCGGCCTCCCAGGGCCAGGACCAGACGAACTGGCCGTTGTCCTCGCTCAGGAAGCCCAGCGCGCCATCGCTGAACGCGGCCACCCATTCGCTCCAGGCGCCCGCCTCGCTCTTGAGCTGCAGCCGCCCGACCAGGGTGAAGTGCTCGGGCTTGCCGTTGCGCAGCATCTGGCCCGTGGCGCCGATGCGCAGGGGGCTGTAGTCCTCGAAGACCTCGGCCATGGAGCCACGGCGCTGCAGCACATCGCCCTGGCGCACCACGGTGCTGCGGCAGAACTCGCAGACGGCATAGCTGGCCTGGGCGCTGGCAAATTCCACGGGCGCGCCGCAGCCGGGGCATGGTGCGCGGTATACGCGCTGCGATGGACTGGATGCCATGTGTGAAGGTCGTCAGTGAAGAGAGGGCCTGGAGCGTGACCGGCCGGCCACGCCCCGCACGCAAGCTGCGCCCGTGGTGCGCAGCGCGGCGGCGACGGTCAATGCGGCTTGCCTTTGGCCGTGCCGGGCTTGGCCGCGGCGGCTGCCGGGTCGGCCTTTTTGCTGCCCAGCCTGGATTCCTTGCCGGCCATCAGGCGCTGGATGTTCTCGCGGTGGCGCCAGATCAGCAGGGCCGCCATGGCGACGATGGCGGCGGCAATCGGTGTCTCGGCATACCAGACCACGCCGCTGCACAGCAGGTAGTAGACGGGAGCGAACACGGAGGCCACCAGGGCCGCCAGCGAGGAATAGCGGAAGAACACGGCAATGATCAGCCAGGTCAGCGCCACCGCCAGGCCCAGCCAGACGCTGATGCCCAGCAGCACGCCCAGGGCCGTGGCCACGCCCTTGCCGCCCTTGAAGCGGAAGAACACCGGGTACAGGTGGCCCAGGAAGGCAGCCAGCGCCACCATGGCCACCGTGCCATCGCCCATGCCGAAGCGGCTGCCGAACCATTGCACCAGGGCCACGGGCAGCCAGCCCTTGGCGGCGTCCAGCAGCAGGGTGACGGCCGCTGCCGCCTTGCTGCCGGAGCGCAGCACATTGGTGGCACCGGGGTTGCCGCTGCCATAGGTGCGCGGATCATTCAGGCCCATGGCCCGGCTGACGATGACGGCGAACGACAGCGAGCCGATCAGGTAGGCCGCCACGGTGGCGAGAAGGGGGTAGAGCGCGTTCAATTGAAGTCCTTGGCCGGTCTGTGGAGCGCCGGCGCGCGATCCGGCCGGCCCTGATGGCCCGCCCTCCCTGATCGCCGACACATGTTTTTCATCAGGACCTGCGCGAACCCGGTGGAGGCGGCGGCCGCCTTCCCGTGGGCGCAAGTCGTGTTCATTTCTTCAGGGCATCTATTCTGCCAGCGCGCAGTGCACGGGCCGTGCATCCAGCAGCTGCACGCAGACCTGCGGGTCCAGCTGCACCAGAAAGCCCCGGCGCCCGCCGTTGATGGCGATGCGCGGCAGCGCCAGGATGCTCTCTTCGATATAGACCGGCATGTCGCGGCGCGTGCCGAAGGGCGAGGTGCCGCCGACCAGGTAGCCGCTGTGGCGGTTGGCCACCTCGGGCTTGCAGGGCTCCACGCTCTTGGCGCCGATCTGCCGCGCCAGGTTCTTGGTGGAGACCTTGCAGTCGCCGTGCATGAGCACGATCAGCGGCCTGGCGTCCTGGTCCTGCATCACCAGGGTCTTGACCACCATGTGCTCGTCCAGCCCCAGGCTGGCCGCGCTGTGCTCGGTGCCGCCGTGTTCCAGGTACTCATAGGGGTGCTCGGTGAACTCCACCTTGTGCGCGCGCAGCAGTTGGGTGGCCGGTGTCTCGCTGACATGAGAGTTTTTCTTGGACATGAATTTTTTATCGTTTTACAATAAATATTTATCGATTCATCAATACAAGGCTGCGCCATGAACTATACGCCCCACGCCGCAGGCAACGCCCTGAGGCGCCACTCCCAGGCGGCGCGCATCCTGATTGCGCTCGGTGCCGTCGCGCTGCTGGCCCTGCCGGCAGCCGCCCTGCTGTCGCCGCAAGATCTTTCGGGCCAGGCGCAAGGCCTGCTGGGCATGCCGCCCGGCCAGCCGCTGGACATGGCTGCGCGCTGGCGCACCGCACTGGTCAGCCTGCTGCCCGTGGGCTGCGGGCTGTATGCGCTGCGCCAGTTGTGGACACTGTTCGGCGAATACCTGCAGGGCCGTGTCTTCGGCCAGCAGGCGCAGCACGCCCTGATGCGCTTTGCCTGGACGGTGCTGGCGGGCGCGCTGGCCCTGCCCTTCACGCGCGCGCTGATGTCGGTGGCCGCCAGCATGGGCAATCCGCCAGGGCAGCGCTTCGTCACGCTGGGCCTGTACTGGCACGATGGCCTGCTGGTCCTGCTCGGCGTGGTGCTGGTCTCCATCGCCCATGTGATGCTGCAGGCGCGGCGCATCGCCGACGAGAACGCGGGCTTCGTCTGAGCATGCCCATCATCGTCCACCTCGATGTGATGCTGGCGCGCCGCAAGATGCGTTCGCGCGAACTGGCCGAGATGGTCGGCATCACCGAACAGAATATTTCCCTGCTCAAGAGCGGCAAGGTGCGCGGCGTGCGCTTCGACACGCTGGAGCGCATCTGCGAGGCGCTCCAGTGCCAGCCCGGCGACCTGCTGGAATGGGTGGCAGGGCCCGAGGCTTGAGCAGCGGACGGCTGCGGCTGATCGCGGGCCTGCTGCTGTCGCTGCTGCTTCATGGGGCGCTGCTGTGGCAGGGTCTGGCCCCGGACAATGCGCGGCCCGGCACCGGGCAGGCCGAGGCCCACCGCCTTCAGGTGGTCTGGGTCGAGACGCCGATGCCGATGCCGACGCCGACGCCGGCCCCCTCTCCTGCTCCAGCGGCTGCCCGGCCCGGACCGGCGCCCGCGCCCGCGCCTGCGCGACGGCCGGACACCGCCGCCGTCGCACCGCCATCAAGGCAAGGCGCAGGGGCTGCAAAGGCCACGGAGCAGGCCGCGACAGCCGCCGCGCAAGCGCCTGTGCTCGCCGACACCGAGGCCGCTCCGGACGCCGCGCGCAGCGCCAGGGCCATGGGCCGCCTGCTGGACTCGGCCGCAGGCCGCGAGGCCGTGCAGTCGGCGGCCCGGCAGGGCCTGGTCAGGCCCCAGATCCCTGCGCAGCGCGAGGACCCGCTGGCCAGCGGCATGCGCGAGGCCGCCCAGGGCGACTGCATGAAGGGCGAGTTCAAGGGCGGCGGCATGGGCCTGCTGAGCCTGCCCATGCTGGCGGCCGCCGCGCTCAAGGGCGAGTGCAGCCGCTGAAGGCGCAGAGCCTAGGCCTATTGCGCAGGGCCGAGGCCTATTGCGCAGGGTCGCGCACTTCCCAGCGGATGGCGTCGATGGCCGACAGCAGTTCGGGCGACAGTTGCGTGCCCCAGGCGTTCAGGTCCTCATCGAGCTGGGCCACCGAGGTCACGCCGATGATGGTGCTGGCCACCTGCCACTTGGTGTAGCAAAACGCCAGCGCCAGCTGCGTGGGCGTCATGCCATGCTCGCGCGCCAGCGCGTTGTAGCGGCGCGCGGCGGCCAGGGCTTCGGGCCGGCCCCAGCGCTGCTTGCGCACGGACTCGTAGCGCGCAATGCGTGCGGCCTGCGGCGCAGCGGGATCGGTGGGCGCATGCACGTCGAACTTGCCCGTGAGCAGGCCGAAGGCCAGCGGCGAATAGGCCAGCAGCGAGACACCCAGGCGGTGGCAGCTTTCATCCATGCCGTTTTCCCAGCTGCGGTTGAGCAGGCAGTAGGCGTTCTGCACCGAGGCCACGCGCGGCAGGCCGTGCTGCTCGGCCAGGCGCACGAATTCGTGCACGCCCCAGGGCGTTTCATTGGACAGGCCGATGTGGCGCACCTTGCCTTCCCGGACCAGGCGGCCCAGCGCCTCGAGCTGCTCGTGGATGCCGGTCTGCGAGCTTTCCTTGGCCGGGTCGTAGTACAGCTGGCCGAAGGCCGGCACGTTGCGCTCGGGCCAGTGGATCTGGTAGAGGTCGATCACGTCCGTGCCCAGGCGGCGCAGGCTGCCTTCGCAGGAGGCGGCGATGTCGGCCGCCGTCATGCCCTTGCCCTCGCGCACCCAGGGCATGCCCCGCGAAGGACCGGCCACCTTGGTGGCCAGCACGACCCTGGCGCGCGCGCCGGGGCGCTGGGCGAACCAGCGGCCGATGATGGTTTCGGTGGCGCCGCAGGTTTCGGCGCGTGCGGGCACGGCATACATCTCGGCCGTGTCGAAGAAGTCCACGCCGCGCTCCAGCGCGCGGTCCATGATGGCAAAGGCCTCGGCCTCGCCGACCTGCTCGCCGAACGTCATGGTGCCCAGGCAGATGGGGCTGACTTGCAATGCGCTTTGACCGAGCGCCACCGGTTGCATCGAGGGGGAATTCATGGGCACCGAGTGTAGGGCCGCCCGTGTTTACCCTGACGACAGCGCGCCCACCCGGCCAGGGCCGGGTGGGCGCGCTGCGTCCGTCGGGATCAGGCGCCCTGCGGTGCCTCGGCCTGCAGCACGCCGCGGTTGATCTGGTCGCGCTCCATGGACTCGAACAGGGCCTTGAAATTGCCTTCGCCGAAGCCCTCGCGGTAGTTGCCCTTGCGCTCGATGAACTCGAAGAACACGGGGCCCAGCATGGGCTGGGAGAAGATCTGCAGCAGCAGGCGCGGCTGGCCGCCCTCGGTCGTGCCGTCCAGCAGGATGCCGCGTGCCTGCAGCTCGCCCACGGGCTGGCCGTGGCCGGGCAGGCGGCCTTCCAGGTTCTGGTAGTAGATGTCGTTGGGCGCGGTCAGCAGCGGAATGCCGGCCATCTGCAGCTGGTCGATGGAGTCCAGCAGGTTGTCCGTCAGCAGCGCGATGTGCTGGATGCCCTCTCCGTTGAACTGCATGAGGAATTCCTCGATCTGGCCGCCGCCCTGGCGCGATTCCTCGTTCAGCGGGATGCGGATCAGGCCGTCGGGCGCCGTCATGGCCTTGGAAGCCAGGCCGGTGTACTCGCCCGAGATGTCGAAGTAGCGGATCTCGCGGAAATTGAACAGCTTGCTGTAGAAGTCCGCCCAGTAGGTCATGCGGCCGCGGTAGACGTTGTGCGTCAGGTGGTCCACCACCTGGAAGCCGTGGCCCTTGGGGTTGCGGTCCACGCCGGGCAGGAACTCGAAGTCGATGTCGTAGATGGACTTGCCTTCGTCGAAGCGGTCGATCAGGTACAGCGGCGCGCCGCCGATGCCCTTGATGGCCGGCAGGCGCAATTCCATCGGGCCGGTGGGAATTTCCACGGGCTGCGCGCCCAGCTCCAGCGCGCGCTTGTAGGCCTGGTGCGCATCCTTGACGCGGAAGGCCAGGCCGCAGGCCGAGGCGCCGTGCTCGGCAGCGAAATAGGCGGCCTGCCCCGGCTCATTGTTGATGATGAAGTTGATGCCTCCCTGGCGGTACAGCAGCACGTTCTTGGAACGGTGCCTGGCCACCAGCGTGAAGCCCAGCTTCTCGAACAGCGGCTCCAGCACGCCGGGCGTGGGCGATGCGAATTCCACGAATTCGAAGCCCATCAGGCCCATCGGGTTGTCGAACAGGTCTGCCATGGTTGGTTCTCCTTGAAGGTTTCAACGGGGGATGTGCGCGGGTTCCAGTACGGATTCCAGCACAGGCGTGGGACGTTGGCGGAACACGAGGCGATAGGCCCCGTACACCACCAGGACCCAGATCGGAATGGCCAGCGCGGAGGACCGCACCGACGGTGTCAGCAGCATCACGCCCACCACCAGGGCCATGGCGGCCAGGCAGATGGCATTGGTCAGCGGCGCGGCCGGTGCGGGAAAGCCCAGCACGGTCCCGCGTGCCGCATGGGCCCGGCGAAAGCGCCAGTGCGCCACGATGATGATGGTCCAGGTGATCACCAGGGCCGCCACGATCAGCGACATCAGCAGCTCCAGCACGCCGGCCGGCGCCACATAGTTCAGCACGATGGCCAGCGCCGTGAAGATGGCCGGATAGACGATGGCCCGCACCGGCACGCCGCGGCGGTTGACCTGCATCAGCGAGCGCGGCGCATTGCCTTCGCTGGCCATGCCGTACAGCAGGCGGCTGTTGCTGTAGACCATGCTGTTGTAGACCGACAGCGTGGCCGTGAGAATCACGAAGTTCAGCAGATGGGCGGCCACGTTCTCGCCCAGGCCCGAGAACACCAGCACGAAGGGGCTGCTGCTGTAGGTGTCGCCGCCGGCCTTGAGCTGGCCCAGCAGGTCGGTCCAGGGCATCAGCGACATCAGCACGGCCATGGAGCCGATGTAGAACACCAGCACGCGGTAGATCAGCTGGTTCACGGCCTTGGGGATGACGGTGCGCGGCTGGTCGGTCTCGGCCGCCGCGAAGCCCAGCATCTCCACGCCACCGAAGGCGAACATGATGAAGGCGAAGGCCATCACCAGGCCTGAGAAGCCGTTGGGGAAGAAGCCGCCGTGCGTCCACAGGTTGCGCACGGTCTGCTCGGGCCGGTCGGCGCTGAACAGCAAATACAGGCCTGCGCCGATCATGGCCATCACGGCCACGATCTTGATCAGCGCGAACCAGAACTCGAACTCGCCATAGGCCTTGACGTTGATGAAGTTCACGCCGTTGATCAGCACGAAGAACACCGCCGCCGTCACCCAGGTGGGTATGCCGGGCCACCAGAACTGGATGAACTTGCCTGCGGCCGTCAGCTCCAGCATGCCCACGAGCACATACAGCGCCACACAGTTCCAGCCCGCCAGAAAGCCCGCGAAGCGGCCCAGGTAGCGGTTGGCGAAATAGCTGAACGAGCCCGCGTTGGGCTCTTCGACCAGCATCTCGCCCAGGAAACGCATGATGAAAAAGATGATCAGCCCGCCAATGGCGTAGCCGAGCAGCACGGACGGGCCGGCCAGCTCGATGATGCCGGCCGAGCCCAGGAACAGGCCCGTGCCGATGGTGCCGCCCAGCGCGATGAGCTGGATGTGGCGGTTCTTGAGCCTGCGCTCCAGATGGCCCTGCGAAGAAGAACTGTGCATCAAGGGGGTGCTCCGGCTCTCAGCAAGGCGCGCGGCGGCGCAGGGGTTGGAACACTTCGGTGGTCTTCACGGCAATGTCTCCTCGTGGGGTGCCTGTTGGAATGCGGGGCCTTGTGCGCCCCTTGTTGATGGGTATCAACTATAAAAAACAATAAATTATTATTTCTTGTAATTTATCCCTATGGACAAGCCCAAGAAGAAGGAGTAGCGAAGGCCATCGACGCATTGCCGCCCGCCATGCCGCACTGCGGCAACGGTTGAACGCCCGCAACAAACAAAAACAATCTACTATTATTTTTTTGCCCTCTGGAGCCCAGAACATGACGACGTCCGCCACGCAGCGGCGCGCACGCACGCCGCAGACCGAGCGTGTGGAGACAACGCAACGCAAGATCATCGACTCCGCCCTGGCGCTGCTGCGCGAGGGCGGCTTCAAGAGCGCCACGCTGCAGGCCATCGCGCGCGGCGCCGATGTGTCGCTGGGCGCGCTGCAGCACCACTTCGAGAGCCGCGATGCGCTGATGGAGCGGCTGGTCATCGAGGTCATGGAGCCGCTGAGCGACCAGGGCACGGTCTGGCCCGACAAGGCCCTGCCCCTGCGCGAGCGTGCCGAGGCCTTCGTCACCCTGGCCTGGGACAACATCTTCGGCGCGGCCAACTACCAGGCGGCCTGGAGCATGTTCTTCGGCTGCAAGGCCTCCCCCTCGCTGTTCGACCGCGTGGACGCGCGCCGGGTACATGTGGACAGCGTGTTCTACACCCGCTTCCTGGACGTCTTCCCCGAGATCGCGGCCCACCATCCCCGCCCCCAGGGCTTTGCGGCCATGGCCTTCGCCATCCTGCGCGGCACCGGCGTACTGGAGCTGTTCGAGGTGGGCGAGCAGGAACGCCAGGGCAGCCTCGATGCGCTGGTCGAGGCCATCGTCCAGGCAGGCACCCCTCAGGCCGGCGGCGGCGCCGCCGCCTGAACCTCGGTCAACCCCCAGACCCTGCGCAGCTGCGACAGCGTGGCCACCAGGGCCGGGTCGTGCTCGGCCTCGCGCGGGTGGATGAAGCCCAGCTGCGCCGACACGCGCGCATGCGGCCAGATGGCCACGCAGCCATGCTCGGCCGCGGCCAGGGCGCGGTCCTCGCGCAGCAGCGCCAAGCCCAGGCCGGCGCGCACCAGGCTCTCGGGCGCGGCGGCGGCATCGCTTTCCACGATCTGATTGGGGCTCAGCCCCTGGCGGGCGAACAGCGCCAGCAGCAGGGCCTGCTCATGGTGCTGCGCTGGCGCGCCGATCCAGGGCAGTTGCGCCAGGTCCTTCCAGCCCGATTGCAGGACGCGCTCGCGCAGCGCGGGCGGCGCCGCCACGCGGTAGTGCAGTGTCTGCAGCACCAGCGCGCCCAAGTCGCGCGGCATGTGGGCGCCGATGTAGAACGCGCCCTGCAGGCCGCCGGCCGCGACCTGCGCGCGCAGCTCCTCGGCCCAGCCATGGCGTGTCTTGATGTCCAGCAGCGGCAGCGCCTCCACCAGGCCATGCAGCAGCGAGCCCAGGCGCAGCGCCTCGGGGTCGGCCACCGTGCCCAGCAGCAGCTGGCCGGTGACCTCGCCCTGCAGCTCGCGGGCCTGGCCCTGCAGCCGTCCTGCCGCATCCAGCACCTGCCGGGCGGGCTCCATCAGGGCCTCGCCGGCCCGCGTGAGGCTGATGCGGCCCGGGCGCCGGTCGAACAGCGCCACGCCCAGCTCTTCCTCCAGCGCCTTGATCTGGGCCGTGATGGCGGGCTGCGTCAGGTGCAGGGCCTCGGCCGTGCGCGTGACGCTGCCCAGCGTGGCCGCCGTGACGTAGGCGCGCAGCTGATACATCTCCATGGGCGGCCAGCCTAGCGCAGGCGCCAGGGCCTGCGGCCCGGGCAGGCCCGGGTGTCAGGGAACATCCCTAGCCGTCTCATCGTTCACTCATCGAGGTAGCGCAGCTGCGTGGGCTCGATGCCCAGGCGCACCGGCATGCCCATGGGGAACATGGCAATGCCCGCGTAGTGCGCCTGGTCGGCGACCACCGCCACCTCGCCCACGCGCACGCGGTAGCGCGAGAACTCGCCCAGGAATTCGGCGCTCTCGATCTGCCCTTCCACCCACACGCGCGAGGCATCGCCCGCATCGTCGCGCACCGCAATCTGCACCTGGTGCGGCCGGAAGGCCAGCGCTGCGCGCCCCGGCACGGGCGGCTGGGCCGGGCGCGGCAGGGTCAGCGTGCCCAGGCCCGGCACCTTGAAGACCAGCGACTCGCCTGTCGTCGGCAGCACCTCGCCCTCCAGCACATTGGCCGTGCCGACAAAGCCCGCCACGAAGCGGTTGGCCGGATAGTCGTACAGCCCAGCCGCCGAGCCCACCTGCTGCAGCACGCCCTTGTCGAGCACGGCCATGCGGTCGGCCGTGGTCATGGCCTCTTCCTGGTCGTGGGTGACGAAGATGGTGGTCAAGCCCAGCTTGCGCTGCAGGCTGCGCAGTTCCTCGCGCATCTGCACGCGCAGCTGCTTGTCGAGGTTGGACAGCGGCTCGTCCAGCAGCAGCAGCTTGGGCGCGATGACCACGGTGCGCGCCAGCGCCACGCGCTGCTGCTGCCCGCCCGACAGCTGGCCCGGGCGGCGCTGCGCGTACTGCGACAGGCCCACCAGCTCCAGCACCTCGCCCACCTTGCGGCGGATGGTGTCGCGGCTTTCGCGGCGCTCGACCAGGCCGAAGGCCACGTTGTCGTACACCGTCATGTGCGGCCACAGCGCGTAGTTCTGGAACACCATGCCGATGTTGCGCGCATGCGGCGGCACGCCCGTGATGTCCTGCCCGCCCACCAGCAGCTCGCCGCGCTGGTGCCGGTTGAAGCCCGCGATCAGCCGCAGCAGCGTGGACTTGCCCGAGCCCGAAGGCCCCAGCAGCGCGAAGAACTCGCCGGGCTCGATCTTGAGGTTGACGTCGCGCAGCACTTCGTTGCTGCCGTAGCTCAGGCTGATGTGCCTGCATTCGAGGGAGACAGGGTCCAGGTGCATGGCGTTTCACTCCGAAGTCGATTGCACGGTGGCGCGCGAGCGCTCCACGAAGCGGTGCGAGAAATACGTGCCCAGGCCGACCACGACCACGGCCAGCACGCCCAATGCCGCACCGGGTCCTCGCCCCGAGATGCTTTGCATGTACAGGTAGATGCCGTAGCTCATGGGCGCCTGGCTCTGGGCCGAGGCCAGCATGATGGTGGCCGACAGCTCCACCGCCGCCGTGATGAAGCTGGTGACGAAGCCGGCCAGGATGCCGCCGGCCATCAGCGGCACCATCACGCGCCGTATCACGCTGGTACGGCCCGCGCCCAGGCTTTGCGCGGCCTCCTCCAGCGAGATGTGCACCTGCTGCAGCGCCGCCATGCACGAGCGCAGCGCATACGGCAGCCGCCGCACCGCATAGGCCAGCATGATCAGCACCCAGGTGGTGACGATGGGCGTATCGGTGAAGGGCAGGTTCACGCCCTTGAACAGCCGCAGGTAGCCGATGGCCAGCACCAGCCCCGGAATCGCCAGCGCCACCGAGGCCAGGTAGTCCAGCCACTGCCGGGCAGGCAGCCGGGTGCGCAGGATCAGGTAGGCGATGGCGGTGCCGATCACCACGTCGATGCCCGCCGCCATCAGGCAGTACAGCAGCGTGTTGCCGATCATGTAGCCCGAGTCGGTGAACACCGTGGCGTAGTGCTCCAGCGTGTAGCTGTCGGGCAGCACCGAGAAGCTCCAGACCTTGGAGAACGACATCAGCAAGATGCCGATGTGCGGCGCCAGCACCACCAGCAGCACAAGGGCGATCCAGCCATAGGCCAGCAGCGCCTCCCAGGCCGACAGCCGGCGCTTTTGCAGCGCGCTGCCGCCCTTTTGCAGCGTGGCGTAGTCCTTGCCCTTCATCACCCGCGCAGCCAGCCACAGGGCGACGATGGAGAACGCGATCATGATCACGCTGATCACATAGCCCAGCGGATCATCGAGCCCCACCGAGGTGATGCGCAGATAGGCCTGGGGCGCCAGCATATTGGTCACGCCCATCACCAGCGGCGTGCCCAGGTCGTCGAACACTTTCACGAACACCAGGGCCGCGCCCGCCAGGTAGCCGGGCATGGCCAGCGGAAAGATCACGCGCCGGAACAGCCGGAAGCCACGCGAGCCCAGGTTCAGCGCCGACTCCTCCATGGCCCCGTCGATATTGCGCATGGCCGCCACGAGGTTGAGCAGGATGAACGGGAAGTAGTGGATGCTCTCCACGAAGATCACGCCCGTCAGCCCCTCCATGATGGGCACGGTGAAGCCGAACCAGTCGTCCAGCAGCAGGTTGACCGAGCCGCTGCGCCCGAAGATCAGCTGCAGCGCCACCGCCCCCACGAAGGGCGGCATGATCAGCGGCAGCACGCCCAGCGTCTGTATCAGCAGCGCGCCCCGGAACTCGAAGCGCACGGTCAGGTAGGCCAGCGGCACGGCGATCAGGCTGGCGAAGAACACGCTGGCCAGGGACACGCCCAGGCTGTTGAAGAACGACTCGCGGAAGACGGTCTGGCCGAAGAAATTGCCGAAGTGCCCCAGCGTGAGCCCGCCGCCTTCATTGATGAAGGCGGTGTAGACCACCATGCCCACGGGCACGATGAGAAAGGCCAGCAAAAAGGCCAGGATCAGCGCGAAGGCCAGCCACGGCCCCCAGCCCGACGGAATGCGCCGTGCGCGCGCAGCAAGGGGGGCGGCGCCGGGCGCCGCCATGGAATCGATGCTCATGCGAATGCTCCGCAGCGAAAGAGACTGTCAAGGGGAGTGCATGCAGGCGCCCGGTGCCGGGCCCCTGCGCCACCTACCACGCCACCTACTGCGCCACCTACCGGGCCAGGCCGCGCGCCTCGGCCGCCAGCTTGGCCGCGCGCTCGTAGTTGGCACGCGCCTTGTCGGCCCACATCTGCTCCAGGCCCGTCAGCTCCTTGGACACGGCCACATCGCGCCGGCTCTTGCGGAACAGCTCCAGGAACTGCTCGTCCTTCACATTGGCTTCGCCCACCAGCGGCGAGTAGGCGATGTCGCGCGCCTGCGCCAGCAGCTCCTGTCCCTTGGCATTGGGCTTGGCCTGCAGGGCCTTGTGCGCCTCCTGGATGGCGCGCGTGGCCGCCTGCAGCTCCTTGAGGCGGAAGGTCACCATCTGGTCGAAGAGGCTGATCACCACGGCATAGCGCGACTCGGACAGATTGGCATCGAACTGCACCTTGGCGCGCTGCGCCACCTCCTGCGGCACGGGGTAGCCGGCCGGCGCCTTCAGCTGGCTGTAGGGCAGGATGGGCAGGCGGCTGATCTTGGGGTCGAACAGCAGCTGCTGGCCCGGCACCGACATGGTGAAGGCCATGAACTTGCGCGCCTCGTCGGCATTCTTGGCGCCCGCGATCAGCGCGATGTTGGCCGGCACCACGGCCGTCATCGCCGGGTAGGCGAAGTCCACCGGAAAGCCCGAATACTTGCCCGCCAGCCCGAAGAAATCGATCACGATGCCTATGCCGTACTGGCCGTTGTTCACGCCATCGGGCACGGCAAAGCTGCGGTCGGTCACGGCGGCGGCGTTGCCCATCATGGACAGCAGCTGGCGCCAGCCCTTGTCCCAGCCCTCGCCCTGCAGGATGGTCTCCACCGTCAGCTGCGTGGTGCCCGAGCGCGAGGGCGAGGAGATGGCGATGTGGCCGAAGTACTCGGGCCGCGTCAGGTCGCTCCACTCCTTGGGCGCCGCCAGCTTGTGCGCCTTCAGGTAGCGCGTGTTCCACATGATTCCGTAGCCGGCCAGCGCCTGGCCGTAGTACAGGCCCTGCGGGTCGTTGAGCGGGTAGTTGCCGATCTTGGCGGGCGCGGCCGGATTGCGCGTCTCGGGCGCGGCGGTCAGCAGCTTGTTGCGCGCCAGCACCTCGAAGGCATCAGGGGCGCTGGCCCACATGATGTCGGGCCGCTGGCCCTCGGGCAGCTCGCGCACATAGGCCACGGCGGCCGTGGTGTTCTTGTTCAGGATCTCGATCTTGATCCCCGGATTGGCCGCCTCGAAGGCCTTCTGGTAGGCCGTGGTCAGCTCCTTGGGAAACGAGGTCAGCACCGTCACCGTGCCGGCCTGCGCCGCCATGGCGGCGCCCCACAATCCTGCGGCCATGGCGGCCGTCAGCCATCTGCGTTGCTGCATTGCTGTCTCCTTCGGGTTGTTGTGCGGTCGATCTGCAACCCACTGTAGGCAGCGCCGGCCCGGCCGGCCAATCATTGTTTCTGATGCCGTGCATCAGCGGCGGCGGCGCTCGGGTTACTACCTGCGGGTCTGCCGCCACAGGGAAATCCCGCGCCACCGCTGTCCCGCCCCTGACTGCTGCACAGCAGCAAACCGGAATAATCGGCGGGATGCTGCAAGCCCCCTCTTCCCTCCCCGCCACGGCCGCTGAAGAAGCGCCCATCTACGCTCCCACACGCCCCTGGCGCTCGCGCATGGTGCCGGTGCGCACCATGGAGTACCACGTGCGCGAGTGGGGACCTGTGGATGGCGATCCCGCGCTGGCGCCGCTGGTGCTGGTGCACGGCTGGATGGATGTGGCGGCCTCCTACCAGTTCGTGGTCGATGCCTTTGGCGAGGCCTTCATGGCGGGGCGCCGCATCATCGCGCCGGACTGGCGCGGCTTCGGCCTGAGCCGGCCGGCCTGGCCTGCCGACCGGCATGACTTTGCCGACTACCTGGGCGACCTGGACCATCTGCTGGACACCCTGGCGGGCGATACGCCCGTGGACCTGGTGGGCCACAGCATGGGCGGCAACGTGTCCATGATGTATGCGGGCGCGCGGCCTGCGCGCATACGCCGGCTGGTCAACCTCGAAGGCTTCGGCATGCCGGCCACCCGGCCCGACCAGGCGCCTGCGCGCTATGCGCAGTGGATGGACGAGCTGCGCCAGCTGCGCAGCGGCGGCATGGAACTCAAGAGCTATGACAGCGTGCAGGACGTGGCGCGCCGGCTGATGAAGACCAACCGCCGCCTGCCCGAGGACAAGGCGCTGTGGCTGGCCCACCACTGGGCGGCGCCCAATGCGCAGGGCCGCTGGGAAATCCTGGGCGACACGGCGCACAAGCTCATCAGCGCGCAGCTGTTCCGCGTGGAAGAAATCCTGGCCCTGTACCGTGCCATCACCGCGCCCGTTCTGGCCATCGAAGCCAGCGACGACAGCCTGGGCATGTGGTGGAAGGACCGCTACACGCTGGCCGAGTACCACGAGCGCATCGGGCAGATTGCCGACTGCCGCACGGCCGTGGTCCAGGACGCCGGCCACATGCTGCACCACGACCAGCCGGCGGCCGTGGCCGGGCTGATCGAGCAATTCCTCGGCACCTGAGGCCTGCGCGCGCCGCTGCTGCAACCTACTGCAACCTACTGGGGCCGCAGCATCATGGAATGGCGCCAGCGCGCGGGCGCCATCTGCAGCGGCCGGTAGCGGCCGTCGGCCCATTCGGCAGACATGTCCGCATAGCGGCTGGACAGGGCCACGCCGCTTTGGCCGGTCTGGTAGATGAACAGCGAGCGCTCGGGCTCGGCCAGGTCGTAGATGGCGCGCAGCGATGCCGCATGGCGGTTGGCGAACGGCGCCCTGGCATCGCCGGGCAGGTACTGGCCCACGTTGACGGTGTAGCTGTCGCCGCCCGATGGCACGCTGACATTGAAGATGCCTGCCAGCAGCCCCACGCTGCCCAGCGGCCGGTGGCTGCTCAGGGCCGCATGCACCGCGCCCCAGCGCCAGCGGCCCAGGTCGCTGCCCTGCGTGGCCTGCAGGCGCGCCAGCGCCCGGTCCAGCGCCTGGCTGACCTGGGCGCTGCAGCCCGCCGCTGCGCACCACCAGCCATCGCGGCGCTCCAGCATGCCTTCGATGCCCGCGCGGTAATCGCGCTTGCCATAGGTGGCCGCAAAGGTCTGCGCACCAATGCGCGGGATCACCAGGCCGCGCGTGAGTTCGTCCACCCAGGCGGCAAAGATCAGGGGCGCGGCCTGCGCGGCATCCATGCGGCCGTCGAACTGCGCCATCACCCGGCGCGCCTGCCCGGCCAGCGGATGTGTGGCCGGCGCTTCGTCCAGGGCCTTGAGCATTTGCGGCAGCAGGGCGCGGGCGGCCAGCGAGGTCTGGTCGTTCTGGATGGAGGCCATGCTGACCACGTCGTGCCTGTCCTTCGCATCGATGAGTTCGGTGATGCGCTGGTGCCGGTACGGCAGGCTCCAGTCCTGGGTGAGGAAGTGGGCATAGCCCTCGCGCGTGATGCGCTGGTTGGCGGTGGCCAGATAGCCCTGCGCCGTTCCATCGTCCTGCGGGGCCTGGTCGTAGGGCAGCCAGCCCTGCCAGTCGTAGCGTGCCTCCCAGCCCGGCGCGGGCGCCACGCCGCGCAGGTCGTTGTCGGCCGCGCGCAGCGGCACCCGGCCTGCGGCCTTGAAGCCGATGTCGCCATGGACATCGGCCGCGACGATGCTCTGCATGGGCGAGTGGTAGTCGGCAAAGGCCTCGAACAGCTGGGCCACGCTGCGCGCCTCGTTGGCGCGCAGGCCGGCCTGCACGGTGAGGTTGTCGGTGTCCAGCGCGGCCCAGCGCAGGGCCACGGCGTAGCGGCGCTTGTCGAGCACGGCCTCGTACTGGGGCTGCACATCGCTGATCACGGGGCCGTGGCGCGTGCTGCGCAGCGTGAGCTGCACATCGGCCCGGCCCTTGACCCTGATGCGCTCGCTGCGCTCGGTGAAAGGCGCCCAGCCGTCCGGCGTGCGGTAGCGGCCCGGGTTGCCTGGATCGATCTGCTCCAGGTACAGATCCTGCACATCGGGATTGGTGTTGGTAAAGCCCCAGGCCACCTCGCGCGTGCGCCCCAGCACCACGAAGGGCAGGCCCGGCAGGGTGGCCCCCACCACATCGATGGGCGCCAGCGGCGTGCCGTCCTGCGCATGGCCGGCGGGCGACTGCAGGCGCGCGTAGTACCAGATGGCGGGCGCGCTCAGGCCCAGATGGGGATCGTTGGCCAACAGGGGCTTGCCGCTGACCGTGCGGCTGCCCGACAGCACCCAGTTGTTGCTGCCCTTGCCGTCGTTGGTGCCCGCATCGCGCACCATGTCGCGGGACCAGCGGGCCCAGGCATCGCTCGCCTCGCCGGCAGCAGCCACCTTGGGCGCAGACGCCGCCTGTGCCTCCTGGCGGTACACGCCCAGCCCCCGGTAAAGCGCGGCCAGATCGGTGGCGGTGGCCGGCGCCTCGCCCGGATAAGGCGGCATCAGCTGCCACAGCTGCTGTGTGTCCAGTTGCGAGAGCGCGGCCAGCCGCGCGAACTCGTTGCCCCAGTTGCCGCCCAGGTCCAGCGCCATCATCAGCGCCCAGCCCACGCTGTCCTCGGGCGCCCAGGCCGAGCTGTCGCCTCCGCCCGGCGTGGTGCCCAGCAGCATGAATTCGGGCACCTGCGGATGCTGGCGCATGGGCAGGGCCGCATAGAAGGCCGCGATGCCCTCGCTGTAGGCCTGCAGCGCCTCCCGCGCGTTGGCGGGCAGGGATGCGTACTGGCGCCGCGCCGCGCCGCGTATGTCCAGCGCACGCATGAGCTTGTCGGTGTCCAGCGTGGCCGGCCCGAGGATCTCGGACAGCGTGCCGTGCATCAGGCGGCGGTTGAACTCCAGCTGCCAGCCGCGCTCCTGCGCATGCACATGGCCCAGCGCGCGCCACAGGTCCTGCGGCGTGAAGGCGCTGATGTGGGTGATGTCGGCCTCGTCGCGCCGCACGCGCACGGGCTGCTCCAGGCCGGCCAGCGTGAGCTGTCCGTCGAGCACCGGCTGCACGCGCACGGCATAGATGGCCACCGCGCTGCCGGCCAGCAAGGCCGAGCCGACCAACGCCACGGCGCCCACGCTCCACCATCGCGAGTTCAGGATTCGCATGATTCCCATTCTTCTCCCCTCCCCCTGCCTTTTTTCATATCGTAGTGTTGCAGTTTGTAGCATATGAACTGGTCCATTGCTCACATTGCTCACGACGAATCGTCAGCAAGTCTGGTCCCGCCTTCAGGCGACAATCAGCGCCCGCCCTGCGCAAATGGATGCAGGGCGCCAGACAGAAACAGGAAGTACCAGGAATGTGGCCTTTCAGCCTCTTGAAGAAGCTCAGCCAGGACCCGCCCGTGGGCCAGCCCCGTGGTGACTACATAGGCTGCTACCTGCTGGGAACCGAGGCGCCGGGCCAGGCCGGCGTCAGCTACGTCTCGCTGGCCACCACGCGCGAGCAGCTGCAGGCCGATGCCCGCGCCTACCTTGAAGGCTTCGTGCGCGACCACCCCGAAGCGGCCGACACCGACCTGTCCGCCATCCGCTCCCTGCTGGAGAACCTGCCCCAGCGCCTGGACGCCCACCTGTCCGGCGACACGCGCGCGCCGCTGGCCGAGCAAGGCGGCACCGTGCTCTTCCTGCGCACCGGCATGCGCGCCCGCCGCAAGGAAAACGGCCGGTATCTCGAATAGCAGTCAGCCCCCACCGCCACCGTACAGAGCCTCAAAAACTGGCGCGGCCAAGAACAAGGGACAGCGAGCAAGGGTCTACGCCGGCCGCGCCACCCCGCAGCGAGGCTGTCGCCCCCCCCCCGCGAAGCGAGAGGGGAAAGGCGCGCAGCGCCTCAGGGGGAGTTCTGCTTGTGCACGTCTTGCCAGCGCAGCATGTCGGTCACGCGCTCGGCCTTGTCGGCATCAAAGCCCAGGCGCTCCACCCGCTCGGCCGGATTGGCCCAGGTGCCGAACAGCAGGTCCCAGACGGGCAGGCCGTAGTTCTGCGCATGGTGGCCGTACTGGTGGTGCACGGTGTGCATCTCGGGCCGCTGCACGATGTATCCCAGCCAGCGCGGCGTGCGGATGTCGGCATGCAGGAACAGGTCGAACGCCCCCGTGAGGCCGATGGCGAAGGCGGCAGCCAGCGGGCTGGCCCCCAGCACCCAGTAGCTGGACAGCGCGCTCAGCAGCACGGCGGCGGCCGTGTCCATGGGATGGGCGAAAAACGCCGTGAGCGCCTCCACGCGCGGCGCGCTGTGGTGCAGCTGGTGGAACAGGCGCCACAGCGTGTCCGACCGGTGCGTGGCGCGGTGCCACCAGTAAAAGACAAAGCTGGTGAGCACAAAGCTCAGTGCGCCCACGGCCCAGGCCGGCCATTGCCGGCCCACGTCCAGCAGCGCATGGCGGCGGATGCCGTCCGAGAACAGATGGCCTACCGCCAAGGTGGTGGCCAGCGTGCCCAGGCCCAGCAGCGTGGACAGGATCAGCCAGCGCCGGTCGCAATGGTTGCGCGAGGCCGGCGCGATCACCTCGCGCGTGAAGATGCCGACGAACATCAGCGCCAGCAGCGGGTAGGCCGCGAACTCCCACATCTGCAGCATGCCGTCTGCTCCTTGCCGCTCAGTGCACGTGGCCCCAGTAGATCAGCGCATCGCGCCCTTCGACCGACAGCGACACGGGCGCGCCCACGGGCAGCATCACCTTGGTCGGCACATGGCCGTAGGGCAGGCCCTGCAGCACGGGGCACTTGACCTGGCTGCGCAGCCAGTCGATCACGGTCTGCAGCTTGAAGCCCTTGTCATGCGAGCTGAGCTTGAACTCGCTGAACTGGCCGAACACGATGGCCTTTTGCTGGGCCAGCACGCCCGCATGCAGCAGCTGGGTCAGCATGCGCTCCACGCGGTAGGGATGCTCGCCCACGTCTTCCAGGAACAGGATGCCGCCCTTGATCTGCGGGAAGTACGGCGTGCCCAGCAGGGACACCAGCACGGCCAGGTTGCCGCCCCACAGCGTGGCGCCGCCGCTGATGTAGAAGTCCTTGACGGCAGGCTTGCCGTCTTCGCGCAGGCCGATCTTCGGCATCTGCCAGCCTGCGCCCTCGCCCTGGCCGCTGAGCAGGTCGTTGAAGCAGTCCAGCATGATGTCGTCCACGCCGCCCTCGTCGTCGGGGCGGCCGAAGTCGTGCACCAGCAGCGGGCCGGCCCAGGTGGTGGCGCCGGTCCTGGCCAGCAGGGCCAGCGACAGCGCCGTGAAGTCGCTCAGGCCCACGAAACGCGTGCCGCCTGCGATGGCCTTGGCCACGGCCTTGTACTTGATGCCCGGCAGGATGCGCGTGAGGCCGTAGCCGCCGCGCGTGGGCAGCGCCAGGTCGGCACCGCTGGCCGCCGCACGGTCGATGGCCGCCAGGCGCGTGGCGTCGTCGCCGGCAAAGCGCTGGTGGCTGCTCAGCGCATCGGCATCGATCTCCACCTGGTGGCCCATGGCCTCCAGGCGGCGCACGGCCCGCTTGAAACCGGCCTTGTCGCGCACGGCGCCGGCGGGCGAGTAGATGTAGATGTGGCGCGGACCCTGGTCATGCGCGTGGCCGCAGCAGCTGCCGTCGGCGGCGTGCACATGCTCGTGGTCGTGGGCATCCCCATGGTCATCGGCACGCCCGTGGCCATGCGCGCAGCACTGGCCGTCGGCTGAATGCACATGCTCGTGCGAGTGATCTGCGGGAGCAGAAACGGGGGCTGAAACGGTAGCGGTAGCGGCTGCCGTTTTGCGGGGGGTGCGGGAACTGCGCGAAGTGGCCAAGGTGGTTCCATGCCGGCCCTGGCCGGCATGCTCCATATTGCAAGGGGAGTGAAGACGGGGACCTGGCGCCGCGCAGCCCCGGCAAGGGGCCGGCGGCGCTGGCCTATGGGCGGAAGTATTCCACAGCGTCGGCCACCATGCCGGCTGCGCACAGGGGAACCCAATGGCCGCACGGGGATAGGCGCAGCTGCGCCGGCGGCAGCTGTGGCAGCGCCTGCAGCCAGGCCTGTCGCCATGCGGGCGCGGGCAGCAGCACATCGTGCTCGCCGCCTTGCACCCACAGGCGCTGCTGCTGGCTCCACGGCACCAGCAACGCCATCGGCAGCGGCGGCATTTCGGCCTGCACGCGGGGCCAGGCCTGCAGCGCGGCGCGGTGGCCGGGTTGGGAAAACGGCAGGTTCCAGGCCTGCGGCTGTGCGCCGGCCTCCTCGCCCGCCTCGCGCATGGCGCGGCCCACGGGCCATGACGGCTTGCGCGCCGCCTGCGCAAACCATTGCATGCAGGCATGGGGCGCCGGGCCTGCGGGCCAGGCATTCATGAGCCAGGCGCCGCAAAAACGGGCGGGCTCGGCCTGCGCCACGGCCAGGCCCAGGTGCACGCCATCGTCATGGCCGACCAGCACGATGTTCCGCAGGTCCAGCGCCAGCACCAGCTCGCGCAGCACTTGCACATGCCAGGCCGCGCTGTGCGCCTTGTCCTTCTTGGGCTGGTCGCTGCGGCCAAAGCCCGGCAGGTCGGGGACCACCACGCGATGGCCGGCCTGGAGCCAGCCGGGCAGCATGGGCTGGAACAGCTGGCCCCATGCCGGGCTGCCGTGCAGGCACAGCCAGGTCAGCGGTGCATCGTGCGGTCCTTCATCGACCACGGCCAGGCGCAGGCCTGCCAGCGCCGGCAGATCGCTGCGCCACTGCGGCTGGGCAAAGCCGCCGAAGGTGGAATCCGCATGGCGCAGTGCCGTGTCCTTGAGCGGATGCGGCTGGGCCGCGCGCTGCTCGGCGCGGCGCGTGCGAAAGAAGTCCGACATCAGGGCCGCGCATTCGCCGGCCAGCACGCCGCGCGTCACCTGCGTGTGGTGGTTGATCTGCGGCAGCGCAAACACGTCCAGCACCGATCCGGCCGCGCCCGTGCGCGGCTCGGCCGCGCCATAGACCACGCGGCCCAGGCGCGCATGCAGCATGGCGCCGCTGCACATGGTGCACGGCTCCAGGGTCACGTAGAGCGTGCAGTCGTCCAGCCGGTAGTTGCCCAGGTGCGCGGCCGCATCGCGCAGCGCCAGCACCTCGGCATGGGCCGTGGGATCGCCGTGGGCCACGGGCGCGTTGCGGCCCCGGCCGATGATGGCGCCGTCCTTGACGATGACGGCGCCCACGGGCACCTCGCCCGCCCCGGCAGCGGCGCGTGCCAGCTCCAGGGCGGCGCGCATCCAGGCCTCGTCGTCGGCCTGCGGCAAGAAAGGGGGTTCGGCAGCCACGTTGTCAGCGCGTCAGGGCAGCGCCTTGCGCACGCCCTGCGCGTAGTGGTACAGCGTGACCACCGGCGCCTGCAGCTCGCCCTGGGGCGTGAAGGCAATCGGCGCCGTCACGCCCTCATACCGGGTCTGGCGCAGATAGGGGATATAGGCATCGGGCCGGATGGAGTCGGCCCGCACCATGGCCTGGGCCAGCACCATGGTGGCATCGTAGGCGTAGGGGCTGAAGACCTGGTACTGGTCGGCAAAGCGCTGGTCATAGCGCTGCTTCCAGGCGGTGCCGCCCGGCATGCGCTCCAGCGGGCTGCCGCCGACGGCGCAGGTCACGTTGCGCAGCGGCGCCGCGTTGCCGGCCAGCTCGGGCAGGCGCAGCGTGCACTGGCCGTCGCCGCCCAGAAAGCGCACCTTGTCCATGGCCAGCTGGGCCATCTGCCTGAGCATGGGGCCGGCCTGGGCATCCAGGCCGCCGAAGAAGATGGCGTCGGGCTTCTTGCCCTTGATGGCCGTGAGGATGGGGACGAAGTCCGTGGACTTGTCGCCGGTGTACTGCTTGTCCACGATCTCGATGCCCTGCTCGCGCGCCTGGGCCTCGAACAGCGCCACGATGCCCTGGCCGTAGGCCGAGCGGTCATCGATGATGGCCACGCGCTTGACGCCCAGCTTGCCCACGGCGTGGGACACCAGCGCATCGACCATGGCGCGGTCGTCGGCGATCACGCGGTACGTGGTGTCATAGCCCGACTGGGTGATGGCCGGGTTGCTGGCCGCAGGCGTGACCATGACGATGCCGCAGTCCTGATAAATGGACGTGGCCGGCAGCGTGGTGCCCGACTGCAGGTGGCCGACCACGGCCGCCACCTTCTTGTCGCACAGGCGCCGGGCCAGGGCCACGGCCTGGCCGGGGTCGCCGCCGTCGTCGCCGGCCTCCAGCTTCCAGTGCAGCTTGCGCCCGCCGATCTCCAGGCCCTTGGCATTGAGATCGTCCAGGGCCATGCGCACGCCGTTTTCCTCATCCTTGCCCAGGCTGGCAATGGGGCCGGACACCGGCCCAGCATGGGCAATGCGCACCACCAGGGGCGCATCGGCTGAACCCGGTGCAGCGGGCGCAGCGGGTGCAGCGGCCGTACCGGGTGCAGCCGCCGCAGCGGAAGCCCCTGCCGCCTGCCCGTTGGCCGGGCCGCTTCCCGGCAGCGCCCAGGCCAGGCCGCCGCTGCCCAGCATGGCGCACAGCAGGGCCGGGCCGGCCCACGGGAAATGGCGAATCGAGGCGTGCATGGCAACTCCTGGAAAAAACGGTCAATCAGTGAAACGGCGCCTTGGCCAGCGAAATCCGCTGCGGCGTGGCCAGTCTGGCGCTGCCCGGCCGGTCAAGGACTGGCGCAGCGAAAGCGCACCAGGCAGAGGGCGGAGCAGGCACGGGCCAGGGTGTCCGGCATGGCGGCCCGGCCCGTGCAGTGCGCATCCTAAAGGATAGGCAAAAACCGGCGCTGCGCGTCCGGGCATCGGGCGCATACCCCCTGGCGCGCGTTTTTTCGGGGCTGCGGCGATAATGCTGCGCCTCACCGCAAGCGGGCTGCGAGGTTTTCGTCGCCGGGCCGCCCCAAGACAAAAAGCGGCCCCCTTGGGGGGCAGCGGACCTTGCGCAGCAAGGGTAGCGTGGGGGCCAGTTTCCCCCGCATTGCGCCCGACGCCCGGCCCCCACGCCGGTGCGGGTACGAACACAGAACACCACAAAGCCCCATGTCCCTCCTGCCCCACCAGCTCGAACTCCTGTCTCCCGCGCGCGATGCCGACATCGGCATCGAGGCCGTGAACCATGGCGCCGACGCCGTCTACATCGGCGGCCCGGCCTTCGGCGCGCGCGCCACGGCGGGCAACGACATCCGCGACCTGCAGCGCCTGATCAACCACGCGCACCGCTTCGGCAGCCGCATCTTCATCACGCTCAACACCATCCTGCGCGACGATGAACTGGAGGCCGCGCGCAAGATGGCCTGGCAGATCTACGAGGCCGGTGCCGACGCGCTGATCATCCAGGACATGGGCCTGCTGGAGCTGGACCTGCCGCCCATCCAGCTGCACGCCAGCACCCAGACCGACATCCGCACGCCCGAGAAGGCGCGCTTCCTGCAGGATGCCGGCCTGTCGCAGATCGTCGTTGCGCGCGAGCTGGACCTGCAGCAGATCGCCGCCGTGCGTGCGGCCACCGACCCGGCGCGCACCACCATCGAATTCTTCGTGCACGGCGCGCTGTGCGTGGCCTACTCGGGCCAGTGCTACATCACCCACGCCCACACGGGCCGCAGCGCCAACCGCGGCGACTGCAACCAGGCCTGCCGCCTGCCCTACGAGGTGCTGGACGCGAGCGGCCGCATCATTGCCCACGAAAAGCACGTGCTGTCCATGAAGGACAACAACCAGAGCGACAACCTGCGCGCACTGATCGACGCCGGCGTGCGCAGCTTCAAGATCGAGGGCCGCTACAAGGACATGGGCTATGTGAAGAACATCACGGCCCACTACCGCAAGCTGCTGGACGAAATCATCGAGGAGCGCGAGTTCTCCGACACGCCGCTGGCGCGCTCGTCTTCGGGCAGCACCACGTTCAGCTTCACGCCCGACCCCGACCAGAACTTCAACCGCGAGTTCACCGACTACTTCGTCAACGGCCGCAAGGACGACATCGGCGCCTTCGACACGCCCAAGACACCGGGCCGCGCCATCGGCTGGGTCACCAAGGTGGGCGAGAACTTCGTGGAGATCGAGACATCGAGCCGCGACACCGAACTGCACAACGGCGACGGCCTGTGCTACTACGACCTGCAAAAGGAACTGGTGGGCCTGCAGATCAACCGCGCCGAGTCGGTGGATGCGAAGAAGTCGCTGTGGCGCCTGTTCCCCAAGGACCCCATCGCCGGCTTCAAGGATCTGCGCAAGGGCCTGGAAGTCAACCGAAACCGCGACATGGCCTGGGTGCGCACGCTGGACAAGAAGTCCAGCGACCGCCGCATCGGCCTGTGGGCCGAACTCAAGGAAACGCCCGACGGCTTTGCGCTCACGCTGACCGACGAGGACGGCTTCACCGCCACCGCCGCCATCGTGCAGGAACACCAGGCCGCCACCGACGCAGCCCGTGCCGAGGCCACGCTGCGCGAGCAGCTGGGCCGCTTCGGCGCCACCATTTTTTCCGTGCATGACATCGGCCTGCAACTGAGCCAGCCCTGGTTCGTGCCGGCCTCGGCCCTGAACCAGCTGCGCCGCGACGCCGTCGCCGCGCTGGAGGCCGCGCGCCAGGCCGGCTTCGTGCGCCTGCCGCGCGCCCTGCCCGTGGAGCCGCCCGTGCCCTTCCCCGAGGACACGCTGACCTACCTGGCCAACGTCTACAACCAGAAGGCGCACGACTTCTACATCAAGCACGGCGTCAAGGTCATCGACGCGGCCTACGAGAGCAAGGAAGAAGAAGGCGAAGTCAGCCTGATGATCACCAAGCATTGCGTGCGCTTTTCCATGAGCCTGTGCCCCAAGCAGGCCAAGGGCGTCATCGGCGTCAAGGGCACGATCAAGGCCGAGCCGCTGCAGCTGATCAACGGCAAGGAAAAACTCACGCTGCGCTTCGACTGCAAGCCCTGCGAGATGCACGTGGTCGGCAAGATGAAGCGCGCGGTGATCAACCAGCACGCCAAGGAAATGCAGGAGTTTCCGATGCAGTTCTACCGCACGCGTCCCGTGCCCTCGGCCAGCGCCTGACAGGCCTCGGCCTCCACCCACAAGCGCCCGCGCTCCGTCAGGGCCGCCAGCCACCGCCCCTCTTCCTGCTCCAGCCTGACCCAGCCCGGCCCCGGTGTGCCGGCAATGGGCGCATCGCCCATCAGCGCCAGGCAGCGCATGAGCACGCTGGCGCCCTGCCCCAGTCGCTTGCCCAGCCTGGGCAGGGACATGGGTGCGGGCTCGGTGGCCAATTCGCGCAGGATGGCGGCGGCCAGTTCTTCCATGCCTTGCACTTCAGGCCGCCATTTCTTCCAGCGCGGGAGACGGCACGGCAGGCAGCCGGTGCGCCACCAGCTGCACGGGAATGGACTTGGAGCTGGGCGTGCCGGCCACGATGGCCGTGGCCGACAGCGGCACCAGCGGATTGGTCTCCGGATAGTAGGCAGCGATGCAGCCGCGCGGAATGTCGTAGGCCACGAGCCTGAAGCGCTCGGCGCTGCGCTGCTGGCCGTCATCCCACACCGTCTGCAGGTCCACCCAGTCGCCATCCCTCATGCCCAGGGCGCGGATGTCCTCGGCATGGATGAAGACCACGCGGCGCTGTCCGAAGACGCCGCGGTAGCGGTCGTCCATGCCGTAGATGGTGGTGTTGTACTGGTCGTGCGAGCGCGTGGTGAACAGCGTGAACACCGGCGATGCGCCGGGGCTGCGCGCGGCGCGTGCGCGGTGCACGGGCGTGTCGCGCGGCACGGCGTGCACGAAGAAGCCGGCCTTGCCCCGGGGCGTCTCCCAGATGCGCTCGCTTGCCGCATTGCGCAGCTTGAAGCCGCCCGGCACGGCCACGCGCGCGTTGAAGTCGTGGAAGTCGTCGAAGACCTGCTCGATCAGCTCGCGTATGCGTGCATAGTCGCCAGCCAGCTCCAGCCAGGGCACGGGCCGCTGCGCGCCCAGCGTGGCGGCAGCCAGGCGCGCGACGATGGCGATCTCGCTGAGCAGGTGCTCGGACGCAGGCGGGTTGATGCCGCTGGAGATATGGACCATGCCCATGGAGTCCTCCACCGTCACGCCCTGCGGCCCGGTGGCCTGCATGTCGATCTCGGTGCGGCCCAGGCAGGGCAGGATCAGCGCCTCGCGGCCGTGCACCAGGTGGCTGCGGTTGAGTTTGGTGGTCACATGCACGGTCAGGTCGCAGCGGCGCAGCGCCTGCCAGGTGGCATGCGTGTCGGGCGTGGCCGCCGCGAAGTTGCCGCCCAGCGCGAAGAAGACCTTGCCCCGGCCCTCGAGCATGAGGCGGATGGACTCGACCACGTCCACGCCGTTGGCGCGCGGCGGCTCGAAGCCGAAGACCTGCTGCAGCCGGTCCAGCAGCGCGGCCGGCGGCTTCTCCCAGATGCCCATGCTGCGGTCGCCCTGCACATTGCTGTGGCCGCGCACCGGGCAGGCGCCCGCACCCGGGCGGCCGATGTTGCCGCGCAGCAGCAGCAGGTTGACCAGCATCTGCACGGCGGCCACCGAATGCATGTGCTGCGTGATGCCCATGCCCCAGCAGACGATGGTGCTGCGGGCGGCGATGTAGACCTCGGCCGCCGTCTGCATCTGCGCGCGGCTCAGGCCGGACTCGGCCTCGAGCAGGCCCCAGTCCTCGGCCCGCAGGTCCTCGGCCAGGGCCTCGAAGCCGGTCGTGTGTTCGGCGATGAAGGCATGGTCCAGCACGCCGCCGCACCCGTGCCCCAGTGCATCGTCCTGCGCGATCACATGCTTCATGATCCCCTTGACCGCCGCGATGTCGCCGCCCACGCGCAGCTGGAAGTAGTGCGTGCTGATGGGCGTGGCGCCCAGGGTGGCCATCTCCAGCTTGCTTTGCGGGTCCTGGAAGCGCTCCAGCCCGCGCTCGCGCAGCGGGTTGAAGCTCAGGATGCGCGCGCCGCGCTTGTGGGCTGCGCGCAGCTCGCCCAGCATGCGCGGGTGGTTGGTGCCGGGGTTCTGGCCGAAGATGAAGATGGCATCGGCCTGCTCGAAATCGGCCAGCTGCACCGTGCCCTTGCCCACGCCGATCTGCGGCTTCATGCCGCTGCCGCTGGGCTCGTGGCACATGTTGGAGCAGTCGGGGAAATTGTTCGTGCCGTAGGCGCGCACGAACAGCTGGTACAGGAAGGCCGCCTCGTTGCTGGCGCGGCCCGAGGTGTAGAAGATGGCCTGGTTCGGGTCGGGCAGCGCGTTCAGGTGGCGGGCAATCAGCGCAAAGGCATCGTCCCAGCCGATGGGCCGGTAGCGGTCGCTGGCCGCGTCGTACACCATGGGCTCGGTGAGCCGGCCCTGGTCTTCCAGCCAGAAATCGCTTTGCGCCATGAGCTCGGCCACCGTGTGCCGGGCAAAGAATTCGGGCGTCACGCGGCGCGCCGTGGCCTCGGCCGCCACGGCCTTGGCGCCGTTCTCGCAGAACTCGAAGGTGGAATGGTGGTTGCGGTCGGGCCAGGCGCAGCCCGGGCAGTCGAAGCCGTCGGGCTGGTTGGCCGACAGCAGCGTCTTGGCGCCCTTGACGGCGATATCCTGGCGCATCAGGGCCTGGCTCACGCTGCGCAATGCGCCCCAGCCGCCAGCGGCGCCCTTGTAGAACTCGATCTTTTGTTCGGACATGGGCCGGGAGTGTTCCGCCTGTCCATGATCCAGGTCAAATCACATCTCCAAATGGAGAGATTCAGCAAAGATATGAGCACGGCATCCTTGCCCTGCGCCATGCTGGCAACCTCCGCCCCGGACCACCGATGAACTCCACAGCCATACACACCGCCATCCCCGAAGACGCCGCGCTGATCGCGCCGCTGTTCGATGCCTACCGCCAGTTCTACGAGCAACCTGCGGATGCCGACGCGGCGCTGGCCTTCATCACGGCGCGGCTGGAGCGCGGCGAATCCGTGATCCTGCTGGCCCGCCGACCGGACGGCAGCGCCCTGGGCTTTTGCCAGCTCTATCCCTCGTTCTGCTCGGTGCTGGCCGCGCCCATCTACGTGCTCTACGACCTCTTCGTGGTGCCCGATGCGCGCCGCCTGGGCGTGGGCCGCGCCCTGCTGCTGGCGGCCGAAGCCCATGCCCGCGCCACGGGCCATGCACGCATGGACCTGACCACGGCACGCAACAACCTGCGCGCCCAGGCGCTGTACGAGTCGCTGGGCTGGGTGCGTGACGAAGTGTTCCTGACCTATGCGCGCCATCTGCAGGCTTGAGACGCCAGCGGCCTAGCGCAAAACCCGCAGCTCCCGCGCCAGCGCCACGGCCTGGGTGCGGCTGCGCGCGCCCAGCTTGAGGTTGATGCTGCGCAGGTGGGTGCGCACCGTGCTGTCGGAGACGAAGAGCTTCTCGGCCATGGCCGCATTGGAGTAGCCCGAGGCCAGCAGTTCCAGCACGCGCAGCTCCTTGCGGGTCAGGGGCTCGGCAAGCGCCGTGGCCGGCGCCGGGCCCTGGGGCGCATCCGCTGCCTGCAGCTCGGGGGGATCGGCGGGCTCGGCAGGCTCGCCCAGGGCAGACAGCAGCCGCTGCGCATGGGCGGCCGCCTCCGGCTCCGCCGCTTCCGTGCGGCGCGACAGTGAGGGCGACAGTGAAGGAGACAGTGAGGGCGACAGCACGCGCTGCAGCACGGGCGCGAGCAGCGGCCCCTCATCGAGCATCAGGCGCACAAAGCCTTCGCTGGCACCGTGGCGCAGCGGCTGGGCCAGCATGGCGGCGGCGGCGTCCAAGTCGCCGCAGCCTGCCTCGGCCAGCGCGCACAGCACCTGCAGCTTGAGGCTGCGGTGGCGGCGCCCGCGCAGTTGCGCATCGGCCAGCAAGGGGGCGATGGCATCGCGCACGGCACGGCAGTCGCCAAAGTGCAGACCCCAGCGCAGCCGGGCGATGGCGATGTCCTCCACCTCGTGCGGCGGCAGGCGCAGGCGTTCCACGCGCGGCCATACGCCAGGGTCGTCGGCACGCTCCAGCGCCTCGGACGCGGCCGCCCGGTTGCCCTGCAGCACGAAGATGCGCGCATGTTCCAGCCGCGCGCTGGCCGTCACGCGCGGCAGCTGGCGCTCGTGCCCCAGGTATTCCAGTTCGGTGAGCAGGCCCACGGCGGCATCCACGTCGCCGCGCAGGAAGGCGATGCGCGCGCGCATGCGGTAGCTGGCGATCACGTGGTCGGGCAGGCCCACATCGCGTGCCAGCGGCAGGTAGACCTGCAGCAGGTGATCGGCGCCATCGATGTCATTGCCCTCGTAGAGCACCCCCGCGTACAGGACGCCTGCCCAGGCATTGCCGTTGGTGGGGTTGTAGGCCGCGCTGCGCGGCGTGGCAGCCAGCGCCACCCTGAAACGCGCTGCCGCCTGGCGCAGCCGGCCGGCGGACAGGTCCAGCACGCCTTCCATGGCCTCGGTGTACATGCGGCTGAACAGGCTGCCGGCCTGGGTGCTGCGTGCCGCATCCAGCAGGCGGCGGGCCTCGTCGGTATCGCCCAGCACCGATGCCACGTAGGCCATGGCATTGGTCAGCGAGCTGTCCGCAAAAGGCCGGCAGCTGGGCAGGCGCGCCAGCGCCTCGCGGCCCAGTGGTGCAGCCTCTTCCACGCGGTCCATCATGGCCAGCAGCAGCGGCCGCAGGGCGATGACCAGGGCCTGCGCGGCAGGGTCGGCGGCCATGCCGGGCTCCAGCGCATCCAGCCACAGCTGTGCCTGCACGGGACCGCGGGTGAAGCAGTCGGCATAGGCGGCCACGGCCTGCAGCAGCGGCTCGCGCGCCAGCAGCGGCGCCGGCAGGGCCGTGAACCAGCGCGACAGCAGGCGCATGCGGCCCTGCTCCATCAGCGCCTCGGCATGGCGCCGCAGCAGCGCCAGCGCATGGGGCGGGTCGCCGCCCTCCAGCGCATGCTCGATGGCCGGCACCGGCCGGCCGCAGGATTCGTACCAGCCGCTGGCCGCCAGGTGCAGGCGCTGCACCTCGCCGGGGCGCTCGCGCTGCAGCTGGGCGCGAAGGAAGTCGGCAAACATGCTGTGGTAGCGCCAGCTGCGCCTGCCCTGCCCTTCGTCGGCCAGCGGCAGCAAGAACAGATGGGCCTGCTCCAGCGCCTGCAGCATGGCGGCGCCATCGGCGCGCGGCACCAGGGCCTGGCAGACCTGGGCATCCAGCGTGCGCAGGATGCTGGTGCGCAGCAAAAAATCGCGCACGGGCGCGGCCTGCTGTGCCAGCACGTCCTCGGCCAGGTAGTCGGCCACGGCACGCTCCGAGCCCGAGAAGCGCTCGATGAAGTCGCTGTGCGCCCCATACCGCTCCAGCGCCAGCGAGGCCAGCCACAGCGCGCCTATCCAGCCTTCGGTCTTGTCCACCAGGCGCGCCACGGCCTCGCGCGGCAGCGCGCAGCCGCGCAGGCGAAAGAACTCCTCGGCCTCGGCCGCTGAAAAGCGCAGCAGCGCCGCATCGATCTCCAGCAGCTGGCCGCTGGTGCGCAACCGCCCCAGCCCCAGGGCCGGCAGCGCGCGCGAGCCTATGACCAGCCGGCCGTGCACGGGCAACTGCTCCATCAGCTGGCGCACCAGGCCCAGCACGGCATCGTTGTGCAGCACCTCGAAATCGTCGATGAACAGCGCAAACGACCGGCCTTCGCCGGCCAGCGACTGCAGCGCCCGGGACAGCTCGCCCGGCCCGTCCGCCTCGCGCTCGGCCATGCCGCCCAGGCCGCGCACGGCCGCACCCAGGCATTGCAGAAAGCGCGAGACATCGTTGTCGGCGGCATCCAGCGTGAGCCAGGCCGTGGCCTGCCCTTCGGCCTGCAGGCGCTCGCGCATCTGGCGCATGGCCGTGGTCTTGCCGAAGCCGGCCGGCGCACGCACCAGCACCACGCGGGCGCGCAGCGCCTCGGGCCAGCGCGCGGCCACCGCCAGGCGCGCCACCTGGGCTGCGGCCGCGCGCGGCGGGCTCAGCTTGGCCTGGGGCACATAGCCGGAACCGGGAGCAGGAATGGGCACTGGGGACGGCATGCGGGCGAGGAGCACATGGCAGGAGTGAAGGAGCGGGCACTTTCGTCGGTTTCGACGATGGCGGCAATGCGGGGTGATTCCTAGACTGGCCTGCAGATCATAGGCAGCGCAGCGCGCCCTGTCGCGAGCCAAGGCGACAGAGCGCGCGGCAAAGACTCTCACAAAGGAGACCCACACATGAAGCTTGACGCAAGCATCAGCGCCGTCGTCACGGGCGGGGCATCGGGCCTGGGCGCGGCCACCGCGCGCCGCCTGGCCGCCAGGGGCGTGCGCGTCGCCCTGTTCGACCTCAACGAGACGGCCGGGCAGGCGCTGGCGCGCGAGACAGGCGGCCTGTTCTGCCGCGTGGACGTGACCGACGAGGCCAGCGTGGACGCGGGCTTTGCCCAGGCCCGCGCGGCCCACGGGCAGGAGCGCATCCTGGTCAACTGCGCGGGCACGGGCAATGCCGTCAAGACGGCCAGCCGCGACAAGGCCACGGGCGAGATCCGGCACCTGCCCGTGGCCAATTTCGACCGCATCATCCAGATCAACCTGGTGGGCACCTTCCGCTGCATCGCCAAGTCGGCGGCGGGCATGCTCACGCTGGAGCCGCTGGCCGACGGCGAGCGCGGCGCCATCGTCAACACGGCCTCGGTGGCGGCGCAGGACGGGCAGATGGGCCAGGCCAGCTACTCGGCCAGCAAGGCCGGCATCACGGGCATGACCCTGCCCATTGCGCGCGACCTCATGGGCGAGGGCATCCGCGTGAACACCATCCTGCCCGGCATCTTCGACACGCCGCTGCTGCAGGGCGCGCCCGACAACGTGAAGGCGGCGCTGGCCGCCTCCGTCCCCTTCCCCAAGCGGCTGGGCCAGCCCGACGAATACGCCCACCTGGCCGAGACCATGATCACCAACGGCTACTTCAACGGCGAGTGCGTGCGCCTGGACGGCGCCATCCGCATGGCGCCGCGTTAGGCGTACCGCCCAGGCACCACGGCAGGCACCGTCCCCGCGTTTTCCCTGGCCGGAATCGTCGCTTGCGACGATGCCCGGCCCGCGCCGGCCGGGCCACCATCCCCCCCAGGAATACAGGAACAGGAGACATATCCATGGCACAGGCATACATCGTCGCCGCCACGCGCACGGCAGGCGGCAAGCGCGGCGGAAAGCTCTCGGGCTGGCATCCGGCCGATCTCGCGGCCCAGGTGCTGGACGAGCTGGTGCGCCGCAGCCAGGCCGACCCGGCCCAGGTCGAGGACGTGATCATGGGCTGCGTCAGCCAGGTCGGCCAGCAGGCGACGAACGTGGCGCGCAACGCCGTGCTGGCCTCGTCCCTGCCCGAGTCCGTGCCGGGCACCACGGTGGACCGGCAGTGCGGGTCGTCCCAGCAGGCCCTGCATTTCGCGGCCCAGGCCGTGATGTCGGGCAGCATGGACATGGTGATCGCCGCAGGCGTGGAGAGCATGTCGCGCGTGCCCATGGGCACGCCCAACGCCCTGCCCGCCAAGGCCGGCCTGGGCGTGTACATGAGCCCGGCCATGCAGCAGCGCTATCCGGGCGTGGAGTTCAGCCAGTTCATGGGCGCCGAGATGATGGCCGGCAAGTACGGCCTGGCCAAGGACCAGCTGGACGCCTATGCGCTGCAAAGCCATGAGCGCGCCGTGCAGGCCGCGCGCGAGGGCCGCTTCGACCGCGAGATCCTGGCCGTGCAGGCGCGCAGCGCCGAAGGCGGTGCCGAGGGCGAAGGCCAGCCGCACACGGTGGATGAAGGCATACGCTTCAACGCCACGCTGGAAGGCATTGCCGGCGTCAAGACCATCCGCGAAGGCGGCTGCGTGACCGCCGCCACGGCCAGCCAGATCTGCGATGGTGCCAGCGGCGTCATGGTGGTCAGCGAGCGCGGCCTCAAGGCCCTGGGCGTGCAGCCGCTGGCGCGCATCCACCACATGAGCCTGCTGGGGCATGACCCGGTGATCATGCTGGAGGCCCCCATCCCCGCCACCCAGGCCGCGCTGAAGAAGGCCGGCATGCGCATCTCCGACATCGACCTGTACGAAGTCAACGAGGCCTTTGCCCCCGTGCCCCTGGCCTGGCTGCAGGCCACGGGCGCGGATCCGGCGCGGCTCAACGTCAACGGCGGCGCCATTGCGCTGGGCCATCCGCTGGGCGCCTCGGGCACCAAGCTCATGGCCACGCTGATCCACGCCCTGCATGCGCGCGGCGGGCGCTACGGCCTGCAGACCATGTGCGAGGGCGGCGGCATGGCCAACGTCACCATCATCGAGCGCCTGTAGGCGCCGCCATGCCACCGTGCGACCGGCGCGGCCCGCGCCGGTCACCCACCATCGGGGGGAGGGAAAGCCATGAGCCAGGACTCGCAGCCCCTGCTGCGCATCGAAGGCGTTTCGCTGCGCTTCGGCGGCATCGTCGCGCTGGACGGCGTGAGTTTCGATGTTGCGGCAGGCCAGATCTGCGGCCTCATCGGCCCCAACGGTGCGGGCAAGAGCAGCCTGTTCAACTGCCTGTCGCGGCTGTATGCCTGGCAGGCCGGCCACATCCGCTTTCGCGGCCAGCCGCTGGCCACGCTAGCGCGCCACCGCATGGCCGCGCTGGGCATGGGCCGCACCTTCCAGAACCTGGCCCTGTTTTCCAGCATGACGGTGGCCGACAACGTGCGCCTGGGCACGCACAGCCACCAGCACGCCGGCTTTGTGCGCGACGCCCTGCGCCTGCCCGGCGTGCGCAGGTGCGAGGAAGAAGCCCGCGCCCAGGCGCAATCGCTGATGGCCCTGCTGGAGCTGACGGGCGTGGCAGAGCGCCGCGTGGCCGACCTGCCCTTCGGCACGCAAAAGCGCGTGGAGCTGGCACGCGCCCTGGCCTGCCGCCCGCAGTTGCTGCTGCTGGACGAGCCGGCCTGCGGCCTCAACCATGAGGAGCTGGCCGGCCTGGGCGACCTGATCCTGTCGCTGCGCGACCGGCTGGGCCTGACCGTGCTGCTGGTGGAGCACCACATGGGCCTGGTCATGCGCGTGAGCGACAAGGTCGTGGCGCTGAACCTCGGCCGCAAGATCGCCGAAGGCACGCCGGGCGAGGTCCGCTCCGATGCCGAAGTCATCCGCGCCTACCTGGGTTCGGACATGCAGCCGCAGGATCAGGACAGGGAGGTGGCGCATGCCGGCACTGCTTGAAATCCGCGGACTGCATGCGGCCTACGGGTCGGTGCGCGTGCTGGACGGCATCGACATGGACCTGGCCGAAGGCCGCGTCACGGCCCTGCTGGGCGCCAATGGCGCGGGCAAGACCACCACGCTGCGCGCCATCTGCCGCCACCTGGTGGACACACGCGGCGAGGTGCGCCTGGCCGGCGAACGCATAGACCGGCACAGCACCGAGCGCATCGCGCGCCAGGGCGTGGGCCATGTGCCCGACGGGCGCGGCACCTTCGCCCAGCTCAGCGCCGAGGAGAACCTGCGCCTGGGCGCGCAGGCCCGGCCCACGCGCGCTGCCCGTGCCGACGTGGGCGGCGATATGGAGCGCATGTTCGGCTACTTCCCCCGCCTGCGCGAGCGCCGCACCCAGCAGGCCGGGACGCTGTCTGGCGGCGAGCAGCAGATGCTGGCCATTGCCCGCGCCCTCATGGGCCGCCCGCGCCTGCTGCTGCTGGACGAGCCCTCCTTCGGCCTGGCGCCGCTGGTGGTGCGCGACATCTTCGGCATCCTGCGGCGCATCAACGCCGAGCAGGGCATGACCATCCTGCTGGTGGAGCAGAACGCGCGCCTGGCGCTGGAGCTGGCGCACAGCGCCTACCTGCTGGAGACCGGCCGCATCGTGCTGCACGGCCCCAGCGAAGCCATGCGCCGCAACGATGCGGTGCGCCAGGCCTATCTCGGGGAGTAGCGGCCATGGACGCCTTCATCCACCAGTTGCTGGCCGGCCTGGCCACGGGCGGCATCTACGCCACCGTGGCCCTGGCCCTGGTCATGATCTACCAGGCCACGCACCACATCAATTTCGCGCAGGGCGAGATGGCCATGTTCTCCACCTTCATCGCCTGGGCGCTGCTGCAGGCGGGGCTGCCGTACTGGTGGGCCTTCCTGGCCACGGTGGCGCTGTCCTTCGTGCTGGGCGCGGCCGTGGAGTTCGCCATCATCCGCCCCATGCACAAGGCGGCGGACCTGGCCCAGGTGGTGGTCTTCATCGGCCTGCTGATCGTCTTCCACAGCCTGGCCGGCTGGATCTTCGGCTACACCATCAAGGAGTTCCCCAGCCCGTTCCCGGCCGACGCCTGGTACGGCAGCGCCCTGATGTCGGCCCATGAGGTGGGCACCATCTTCGTGGCGCTGTCCATCGTGGCCCTGCTGTTTGCCTTCTTCCGGCTCACGCCGCTGGGGCTGGCCATGCGCGCGGCCGCGCAGAACCCAGCCTCCTCGCGCCTGGTGGGCATCTCCGCGGGGCGCATGCTGATGCTGGGCTGGGGCCTGGCCGGCGCCATCGGCGCGGTGGCCGGGATGATGGTGGCGCCCGTGGTTTTCCTTGATCCGCACATGATGAGCGGCGTGCTGCTGTATGCCTTTGCGGGCGCGCTGCTGGGCGGCATCGACAGCCCCGCGGGCGCCGTGCTGGGCGGCTTCATCGTGGGCGTGCTTGAAAACCTCGTGGGCAGCTACGTGGTCGGCACCGAACTCAAGCTCTCGGTGGCCCTGGTGCTGATCGTGGGCGTGCTCATCGTGCGGCCGGCCGGGCTGATGGGCCGCAAGGTCGTCAGGAGGGTTTGAACAATGTCCCCCCTGAGCGGCTACGCCGCTTCCCGTTGCACGGCGCCCCCTCTCTCGCTACGCGGGAGGGGGACGACACCCTCGCTTTTGGGCCACGCCAGTTTTGTGCCAAACGCCCTGGAGAACAATGATGTCCACACGATCCGCCTCCTCGTCTGACGCGCTGGTCGCCTCCACCAGCGCGCGCCGCCCCCTGCCCCTGGGCACGGTACTGATCGCGGCGCTGGCGCTGGCGGCCTGCTCGCTGGTCTTCGTGGCCAAGGGCTACCAGCTGTTCCAGGCCACCATGGTGCTGGCCTATGCCGTGGCCCTGGTGGGGCTGAACATCCTCACGGGCTACAGCGGCCAGATCTCGCTGGGCCATGGCGCCTTCTTCGCCATAGGCGCCTATGCGGCCGGCATCCTGATGGACCGCGCAGGCCTGGCCTACTGGCTGGCCGTACCTTCAGCAGGCCTGGTGAGCCTGGCGGCGGGCTACCTGTTCGGGCGGCCCGCGCTCAGGCTGGAAGGGCTGTACCTGGCGCTGGCCACCTTTGCGCTGGGCGTGGCCATGCCCCAGCTGCTCAAGTACCGCCACCTGGAGGCCTGGACCGGCGGCGTGGGCGGCATCGTGCTGACCAAGCCCGAGGCGCCCTGGGGCCTGCCGCTGGATGCCGACCAGTGGTTCTACCTCTATGCATTGGCCGTGGCGGCGCTGCTGTTCTGGATGGCGCGCAACCTCATAGACAGCGGCAGCGGCCTGGCGCTGCGCGCCATCCGCGACCACGCCATGGCGGCCGAGGCCATGGGCGTGGACAACGCGCACTGCAAGTCCATGGCCTTTGCGATTTCGGCCGGCTACACGGGCGTGGGCGGCGCGCTGTCGGCCATTGCCGTGCAGTTCGTGGCGCCCGACTCCTTCACCATGTTCCTGTCGATCTCGCTGCTGGTGGGCGTGGTGGTGGGCGGCGTGGGAACGCTGTGGGGCGCGCTGTTCGGCGCCCTGTTCATCATGTTCATCCCGGGGCTGGCCGAGCAGGTGTCCAAGGCCGCGCCCTGGGCCGTCTACGGCACCGTGCTCATCGTCTTCATGTTCGCCATGCCCGGCGGCGTGATGGGCCTGCTGCACCGACTGGGCCGACCGGGCCTGCACCTGCCCCGGCAGCGGCCGCGTGCCTGACTTTCCATCCCCACCCACAGGAGTCCCCCATGAATTCCAGTCCGGCCGTCCGCATGGAACGCCACGGCCACAACGGCGACAGCGGCAACAACGGCGAGATCGCACTCATCGTCCTCCAGGACAGCGCCCGCATGAATCCGCTGGGCAGGCCCTTGCAGCTGCGGCTGCGCGAACTGCTGGCCGAGGTGCGCGAGGACACCTCCCTCCGCGCCCTGGTGCTCACCGCCGAGGGCCGGGGGTTTTGCGTGGGCGCGGACCTGTCGTCCATGGGCGGCGCACAAGGCGGGGCACAAGGTGGGGCACAAGGCGGGGCCCAGGCCGATGGCCGCACGCTGGGCGCGCAGACGGCCGACAACATGCAGCAGCTGTCCAACCGCCTCATCCTGGACCTGCAGCAGCTGCCCGTGCCCGTGGTCTGCGCCATCAACGGCGCGGCAGCCGGGGCCGGCGTGGGCCTGGCCCTGGCCGGCGACGTGGCGCTGGCGGCGCGCTCGGCCTACTTCTACCTGCCTTTCCTGCCGCGCCTGGGCATCGTGCCGGACCTGGGCACCACCTGGTTCATCGAGCGCCGGCTGGGCCGTGCGCGCGCCCTGGGCCTGTCCCTGCTGGGCGACAGGCTGGGCGCGCAGCAGGCCGCCGACTGGGGCCTGGTCTGGGCCTGCGTGGACGACGAGGCCCTGCGCGAGCAGGCCCTGGCCACGGCCGCCCGCCTGGCGCGGCTGCCGGCCGGTGCCGTGCTGGAAGCCCGCCGCGCACTGGACCATGCAGCCGCTTCCACGCTGGAGCAGCAGCTTCACTACGAGGCCGAACGCCAGCGCGAGCTGGTGGGCGCGCCGGCCTTCATGGAAGGCGTGCAGGCCTTCATGCAAAAGCGCGAGCCCGTGTTCGCGCCACGCCAGCCGGGCTGACCACCGCGCCTTCCCGACGCACCTTGCTGCGCCCGCACATGCATTCGTCGGAATCGACGATGGGCGCGCTCCGGGCCGGTTCCTACCATGGACCGGCCAACACAAGAAAAGCGGGCACGGCGCCCGCAAGCCAGGAGACCACCATGCGCAACCCCTTCGCCCGCGGCCCCCGGGCCCTGATCGCCTGCCTGGCGCTGGTCCTGCCGGCCGTCACCCCGGTGCCAGCCCAGGCCCAGACCCAGACCCAGACCCAGAAGAAGTACGACACCGGCGCCAGCGACACCGAGATCCGCATCGGCAACTTCGTGCCCTACTCAGGTCCCGTGTCGGCCTATGGAACCATAGGCAAGACCCATGCGGCCTACTTCGCCAAGATCAACGCCGAGGGCGGCATCAACGGCCGCAAGATCACCTACCTCTCGGCCGACGACGCCTACAACCCCGCCCAGAGCGTGGAGCAGACGCGCAAGTTGGTCGAGCGCGACGGCGTGCTGCTGATGTTCGGCGCGCTGGGCACCTCGCACAACCAGGCCGTGCATCGCTACATGAACCAGCGCAAGGTGCCCCAGCTGTTCGTCTCCACGGGCGCCACGCGCTGGGGCGATCCGAAGAACTTCCCCTGGACCATGGGCTGGCAGCCCACCTACCAGCTCGAAGGCCGCACCTTCGCCCAGCACATCCTGGCCACGCGGCCCCAGGCCAAGGTGGCCGTCCTGATGCAGAACGACGACTTCGGCAAGGACTACCTCAAGGGCGTGCTCGACGGATTCGGCGAGCAGGCCAAGCAGCGCATCGTCGTGCAGCAGACCTACGAGGTCGGCGACCCCACGGTGGACAGCCAGATGGTGGCGCTCAAGGGCTCGGGGGCGGACACCTTCATCAACATCAGCACGCCCAAGTTCGCGGCCCAGTCCATACGCAAGGCCGCCGACATCGGCTGGAAGCCTGCGCACTACCTGGTCAGCGTCTCGCTGTCCATCAGCTCGGTGCTCAAGCCCGCGGGCCTGGACAACGCGCGCGGCGTGATGACAGCCAGCTACCTGCGCGAGCCCTCGGACCCCACCAACCAGGGCACGCCCGAGCTGGCCGGCTACCTGGCCTTCATGAAGCAGTTCTACCCGGCCGGCGACCCCAACGATTCGCTCAACGTCATCGGCTACTCCCAGGCCCAGACCCTGGTGCAGGTGCTCAGGCAGGCAGGCGACGAGCTCACGCGCGCCAACATCATGAAGCAGGCCGCCAGCCTGAAGATGGACCTGCCCATGCTCTACCCGGGCATCAGCCTGCAGACCGGTGCGGACGATTTCTTCCCCATCAAGAAGATGCAGCTCGTGCGCTTCGACGGCAGCCGCTACGCGCCCGTGCAATGACCCCGGCCTTCAGGACAACGACAGGAGACACCCCATGCCCGCCTTGCAAGGACTGATGCAGGACCGCCCGCTCATGATCTCGTCGCTGATCGAGCATGCGGCGCGCTTTCATCCGCACACCGAGATCGTCTCGCGCCTGCCGGAAACCCGGGACGGTGGCCTGCACCGCACCGACTGGGCCGGCATGCGCCGCGCCTCCTGCCAGGTGGCCAACGCCCTGCAGTCGCTGGGCGTGCAGCCTGGCGAACGCGTGGGCACGCTGGCCTGGAACAGCTGGCGCCACCTGGCGCTGTACTTCGGCGTCTCGGGCAGCGGCGCGGTGCTGCACACCATCAACCCGCGCCTGTTTCCCGAGCAGATCGAATACATCGCCAACCATGCCGAGGACCGGGTGCTGTTCTTCGACGTGACCTTCGCGCCGCTGGTGGAAAAGCTCGCACCGCATCTGAAGACCGTCACCACGTATGTCTGCATGAGTTCGCGCGAGCACATGCCCGCGCTGGACCTTCCCGGCCTGCACTGCTGGGACGAGCTGGTGGGCAACCAGAGCGAGGACTTCGACTGGCCCGAGTTCGACGAGCGCACGGCCTCCTCGCTGTGCTACACCTCGGGCACCACGGGCCACCCCAAGGGCGTGCTGTACTCGCACCGCTCCACCGTGCTGCACACGCTGATGGAGCTGGCGCCCGACACCTTCGGCCTGAACGCGAGCGAGACCGTGATGCTCATCGTGCCCATGTTCCATGCCAATGCCTGGGGCACGCCCTATGCGGCGGCCATGGCCGGCGCACGGCTGGTGCTGCCCGGCCCCCACCTGGACGGCCAGAGCGTCTACGAGCTCATGCGCGACGAGAAGGTCACCTTCTCCCAGGGCGTGCCCACCGTGTGGCTGATGCTGTTCCAGTACCTGGATGCGCATCCTGACATCGACCCGCGCGCGCTGGGCGTCAAGAGCATAGGCATCGGCGGCGCGGCCGTGCCGCGCGCCATGCTGGAGCGCTTCGAGAACCAGTTCGGCGCCCAGGTCGTGCAGGGCTGGGGCATGACCGAGACCAGCCCCATCGGCGTGGTCAGCAAGCTGCTGCCCCGGCACGACGCGCTATCGGGCGAGGAACTGGTCAAGGTCAAGCTCAAGCAGGGACGCGGCGTCTGGGGCGTGGACCTCAAGATCGTGGACGACGACGGCCGGCCCCAGCCCTGGGACGGCCAGGCCCGGGGACACCTGCGCGTGCGCGGCCCCTGGATCGCCAGCGGCTACTTCAAGGGCGAAGGCGGCTCGCCCGTCGATGAGGAAGGCTTCTTCACCACGGGCGACGTGGCCACCATCGATGCCGACGGCTTCCTGCAGCTGGTGGACCGCGCCAAGGACGTGATCAAGTCGGGCGGCGAGTGGATTTCCTCCATCGACGTTGAGAACGCCGCCATGGGCCATCCCGGCGTGGCCGAGGCCGCCATCATCGGCGTGGCCCATCCCAAGTGGCAGGAGCGGCCGCTGCTGCTGGTGGTGCCGCGCGCAGGCCACAGCGTCAGCCGCGAGTCCATGCTCGACTTCCTGTCCACGCGCATCGCCAAATGGTGGCTGCCCGACGATGTGCTGCAGGTGGCCGAGCTGCCGCACACGGCCACGGGAAAACTGCTGAAGACCAAGCTGCGCGAGCAGTACAAGAACCATCCACTGCCCACGGCCTGAAAGGAGACCTCCATGCCAGGACCGCTTGAAGGCGTGCGCGTGGTCGAGTTCGCGGGCCTGGGCCCGGGGCCGTTCTGCGCCATGCTGCTGGCCGACATGGGTGCCGAGGTGCTGCGCATCGCGCGGCCCGGCACGCCGGTCGATGCGCAGGACATCACCACGCGCAGCCGCAGCCAGGTCGAGATCGACCTGCGCGGCGAGGAAGGCCAGACCTCGGCCCTGGCGCTGATCGCACGCGCCGATCTGCTGATCGAGGGCTTTCGGCCCGGCGTGATGGAGCGCCTGGGCCTGGGCCCCGAGCCCTGCCTGGCGCGCAACCCGCGCCTGGTCTACGGCCGCATGACGGGCTGGGGCCAGCACGGGCCGCTGGCGCATGCGGCGGGGCATGACATCAACTACATCGCCATCTCCGGCGCCCTGCACGCCATCGGCCGCGCGGGCGAGGCGCCCGTGCCGCCGCTCAACTACGTGGGCGACTTCGGCGGCGGCGGCATGCTGCTGGCCGTGGGCCTGCTGGCCGCCCTGCACGAGGCCGGGCGCAGCGGCCGGGGCCAGGTCATCGACGCGGCCATGACCGATGGCACGGCCCTGCTGTCGGCCTTCATGTACGGCTTCAAGGCCAAGGGCCAGTGGAGCAACCAGCGCGGAGAGAACCTGCTGGACGGCGGCGCGCACTTCTATGACACCTATGCCTGCGCCGACGGCAAATACATCGCCATAGGCGCCATCGAGCCGCAGTTCTACGCCGAGCTGCGCCAGCGCTGCGGCATACAGGACCCGCTGTTCGACGCGCAGCTGGACGCCGCGCGCTGGCCCCTGCTCAAGCTGCGCCTGGCCGACGTGTTCCGCACGCGCACGCGCCAGCAGTGGTGCGAGCTGCTGGAAGGCAGCGATGCCTGCTTCGCCCCCGTGCTCGACTGGGACGAGGCGCCCCAGCACGCCCACAACCGCGCGCGCGCCACGTTCACCGAGGCCGGCGGCGTGCTCCAGCCCGCGCCGGCGCCGCGCTTTTCGCGCAGCGTGCCCGAGCAGCCCCGCCCCCCGCGCGCCGCCAGCCTGCAGGACACGCTGGCCGCCTGGAATGCCCGCTCCTGAGGAAACCCCATGCCCATGTATCTCACCCAGGCCATCCACAAGGGCCGCCGCGAAAGGGCCGGCGCCACGGCAGCCATCTGCGGCGCAGAGCAGGCCAGCTGGTCGCAGCTTGCGCAGCGCATCGAACGCTGCGCCGGCCTGCTGCGGGCGCTGGACGTGGCGCCCGGCGACCGCGTCGGCATGATGGGCCTGAACTCCATCCGCTACCTTGAATACTTCTATGGCTGCTGGTGGGCAGGCGCCGCGGTCAACCCCGTCAACATCCGCTGGAGCGCGCACGAGGTGGCCTACTCGCTGGACGATTGCGACACGCGCGTGCTCTTCGTGGACGATGCCTTCGCGCCCCTGGTGCCCCGGCTGCGCGAGCTGTCCTCCAGCCTGCGCACCGTGGTGTTCTGCGGCACGGGCGCCGCGCCCGAAGGCGCGCTGCACTACGAGCAATTGCTGGCCGCCGCCACGCCCTGCGCCGACGCGCTGCGCAGCGGCACCGACCTGGCCGCCGTGATGTATACGGGCGGCACCACGGGCCGGCCCAAGGGGGTGATGCTCAGCCACGACAACCTGTTCATCAACGCCCTGTCCAATGCCAGCAACGTGCCGCGCCAGCATGTGAAGGTGGGCATGGTGGTCACTCCCATGTTCCATGTGGCCGGCTGCGGCCTGGCCCTGCTCATGGCCCAGCGCCTGGTGCCCCAGGTCATCGTGCCGGCCTTCGACGAGCTGGCCATCCTGAACGGAGTGCAGCAGCACGGCGTGAACGAGCTGTTCCTGGTGCCCACCATGATCCGCCGGCTGATCGAGCATCCGCGCATGGCCGAATTCGACCTGTCCAGCCTGCGCCTCATGCTCTATGGCGCAGCCCCCATAGACGCCAGCCTGCTGGAGCGCGCCATGCAGGCGCTGCCCGGCGCCGACTTCGCCCAGGCCTACGGCATGACCGAGCTGTCGCCCACCATCGTGTCCATGGGCCCGGCCGAGCACCGCCCCGGCCCGCAGCGCGAGCGCCTGCTGCGCGCGGCCGGCCGGCCCGTGACCATTGCCGAGGTGCGCATCGTCGATGGCGAGGGCCGCGAGCTGCCTGCCGGCGAGGTGGGCGAGATCACGGCACGCGGCCCCATGGTCATGCAGGGCTACTGGAACAGGCCCGCCGAGACGGCCGCCGCGCTCAAGGACGGCTGGATGCACACGGGCGACATGGGCCGGCTGGATGCCGACGGCTACCTCTTCGTCGTGGACCGGCTCAAGGACATGATCGTCAGCGGCGGCGAGAACGTGTATTCGGCCGAGGTCGAGAACGCCATCGCCCAGCTGCCCCAGGTCGCCATGTGCGCCGTCATCGGCGTGCCCGACGAACGCTGGGGCGAGCGCGTGCACGCCGTGATCGTCGCGCGCGAGGGCCAGCCGCTGACCGAGGCCGAGGTCATCGCCCACTGCCGCGAACGCATCGCGGGCTACAAGTGCCCGCGCTCGGTGGAGTTCCGCAGCGAGCTGCCGCTGTCGGCCGCCGGCAAGCTGCAGAAATTCCAGCTGCGCGAGCCCTACTGGCAGGGCCGTGAACGCCGCATCAACTGAACCCCTCAATCCACCGGTCCAAGCCATGCCACTGCAACTGACACGCTCCTGGAGCACCCCCGAACTGGAAAGCCTGCGCGCCACCGCCGTGCGCTTTCTGGAAACCGAAATGCAGCCGCAGGACGAGGCCGCACGCCAGCGCGGCAACGTGGGCCATGCCATCTGGCGCCGCGCCGGCGAGCTGGGCCTGCTGTGCACCGACATCCCCGAGGACTACGGCGGCGGCGGCGGCGACTTCCGCCACGAGGCCGTGATCCACGAGGAGATGGCGCGCCGCGCCCTCTCGGGCATGAGCAACTCCGTGCATTCCATCGTGGCCCACTACCTGCTCAACCACGGCACCGAGGCGCAAAAGCGCAAGTACCTGCCCGCCATGGCGCGCGGCGAGCTGGTGGGCGCCATCGCCATGACCGAGCCCGGCGCGGGCTCGGACCTGCAGGGCGTGCGCACGCGCGCAGAACTCAGGGACGGCCGCTACCGCATCAACGGCAGCAAGACCTTCATCACCAACGGCCTGCTGGCCGGCCTGATCCTCGTGGTCTGCAAGACCGACCCGGCCCAGGGCGCGCGCGGCACCTCCATCCTCATCGTGGAGACCCGGGACTGCGCGGGCTTTCGCGTGGGCCGCGTGCTCGACAAGATGGGCATGAAGGCCCAGGACACCTCGGAGCTGTTCTTCGACGACGTGACCGTGCCGCAGGACGCGCTGCTGGGCGGGCGCGAAGGCCAGGGCTTCTACCAGCTCATGGGCGACCTGCCCTACGAACGCCTGATCATCGGCCTGGCCGCCCTGGCCTGCATGGAAGGCGCCTACGAGGCCACGCTGGCCTACGTGCGCGAGCGCCGCGCCTTCGGCCAGGCCATTGCCGACATGCAGAACACCCGGTTCAAGCTCGCCGAGGTGGCCACCACCCTCACCGTGGGCCGCGCCTTCATCGACCGCTGCGTGGAGCAGCTGGTGGCCGGCACGCTGGACACGGCCACGGCCTCCATGGCCAAGCTGTGGGGCTCGGAAGCGCAGGGCCGCGTGCTCGACGAACTCGTGCAACTGCATGGCGGCTACGGCTACATGAACGAATACATGGTCACCCGCATGTACGCCGATGCGCGCGTGCAGCGCATCTACGGCGGCACCAGCGAAATCATGAAGGAAGTGATCTCGCGCGCGCTCTGACGCTCCGATCCCCTGGCGGCGCCAAGCGCTGCCGCAGTCCCCCTATACCTTCCCCGGCAGCACAGGAGACAGCAGCCATGACCCTCGACGACCTCATCTACAAGCCCGGCCTGCTCCAGGGCGAACGCATCCTCGTCACCGGCGGCGGCACCGGCCTGGGCCGGGTCATGGCCGAGGCCTTTCTCATGATGGGCGCCGACATCCACCTGTGCGGCCGGCGCGGCGCCGTGGTCGAGCAGACCGCCCAGGAGCTGATGCAGCAGCACGGCGGCCGGGCCGTGGGCCATGCCTGCGACGTGCGCCAGCCCGAGGCCGTGGAGCAGATGATCGAGGCCATCTGGGCCGACGGCGGCGCGCTCACGGGCCTGGTCAACAACGCGGCCGGCAACTTCGTGAGCCGCACCGAGGACCTGTCCATGCGCGCCTTCGACGCCGTGGCCAACATCGTCATGCGCGGCAGCTTCAACCTCACGCTGGAGTGCGGCCGCCGCTGGCTGGCCGAGGGCCGCAAGGCCAGCGTGCTGTCCATCCTCACCACCTGGGTCTGGAACGGCTCGGCCTTCACCGTGCCCTCGGCCATGGCCAAGTCGGGCGTGCATGCCATGACGCAGTCGCTGGCCGTGGAATGGGGCAACCGGGGCATACGCTTCAACGCCATCGCGCCGGGCCTGTTTCCCACCGAAGGCATGAGCGCGCGGCTGAACCCGCAGGGCGGCGAGCATGTGCGCGCCGACAACCCCATGGGCCGCAACGGCCGCATGCCCGAGCTGGCCAACCTGGCCGTCTTCCTCATGAGCCGCCAGGCCGAGTACCTGACGGGACAGACCATCGCCATAGACGGCGGACAATACCAGGCGACGGGCGGCAACTTCGCCGGGCTGGCCAGCTGGAGCGACCAGGACTGGGCGAATGCGCGCAGCGCCATCGAATCGCGCAACGCGGCCGACCGCCAGCAAAGAACCGCATAGACACAAGGAGACAAGCCATGAGCCAAGAACGCGTGCGCATATCGGTGGACCACGGCGTGGCCGAGGTGACCCTGGCCCGGCCCGACAAGATGAATGCGCTGGACCCCGCCATGTTCGACGCCCTGATCGACGCATTGGCGCGTCTGCGGGACACGTCCGGGTTGCGCGCCGTGGTGCTGCATGGCGAGGGGCGCGCCTTCTGCGCGGGCCTGGACATGGGCAGCATGGCCGGCATTGCCGACGGCCAGCAGACGGCAGACATGACGGACCTGGCCGCGCGCACGCACGGCATTGCCAACCGCTTCCAGCAGATCTGCTGGGGCTGGCGCGAACTGCCCGTGCCCGTGATCGCCGCCGTGCACGGCGTGGCCTACGGCGGCGGCCTGCAGCTGGCGCTGGGTGCGGACATCCGCCTGGTGGCCGAGGATGCGCGGCTGTCCATCATGGAAATCAAGTGGGGATTGGTGCCCGACATGGCCGGCTGCGCGCTGGCCGCGCCGCTGGTGCGCGGCGACGTGCTGCGCGAGCTGGTCTACACGGGCCGCATCGTGCCCGGCCCCGAGGCCGTGGCCCTGGGCCTGGCCACGCGCGTGAGTTCCGCGCCGCTGGAGGAAGCGCGCCATCTGGCCCGTCAGATCGCGGCCAGCAGCCCGCACGCCATGCGTGCGTCCAAGCGCCTGATGCAGCTCAGCGAAACGGCATCGCCCCAGGACATCCTGCTGGCCGAGGCGCGCGAGCAGCAGGCCCTGCTGGGCAGCGCCAACCAGGCCGAAGCCGTGCGCGCAGGCCTGGAAAAACGGGCCCCGGTGTTCAGCGACCAAGGCCTTTAGACACCTCTTGAAACAACCACCGGACCCTGCCCACGGGTCCGGCGCGGCCATCCGTAATTACCCTTAATCGACGCCCTTTCGCCACTGCGCTGATTTTTTAGGCATTCCGTGGAAAGCCTTGCGGGGCGCGGATTCGGCAAGTTACACCCGGAGTTTTCCACAACTCCGTCCACATGCATCGGGGATAAAAACCCGGGGCCGAAGGGACATGCAGGAGCAGGCATACTTGACGGCTCGCCTCGGCCTCCCCCCCCCCTTTCCCATGCCCCGCCTGCACGCCCCCAGCAAGGAAGACAGCCGCCTGCTGCCGCCTTTTTCCGCCCTGCCGGAACGCTGCATCCACGTGCCCGCCACCGACGCCGAATTCGCGGCCGCCCGCGCCGCGCTGATGGCCGCGCCCGTGCTCGGCTTCGATACCGAGAGCAAGCCTCTTTTCCACGCCAGCCAGACCGACACCGGCCCCCATGTGGTGCAGTTGGCCACCTGCGACCAGGCCTGGCTGCTGCAGCTGCACCATACGCAGGCACGCGCGCTTGCGGCCGACGTGATGGCCAGCGAGGCCATCTGCAAGGCCGGCTTCGGGCTGGACCATGACCGCAGCGCGCTGCCCGCGCGCCTGGGCGTGGCGCTGAACAACGTGATCGACCTGGACCGCGTGTTCAAGCGCCATGGCTACGCCAGCTCGGTAGGCGTGCGCGCGGCCGTGGCCCTGGTGCTGGGGCAGAACTTCCAAAAGTCCAAGAAGATCTCCACCTCCAACTGGGCTGCACCGCAACTGAGCCTGGCCCAGCGCCACTATGCGGCCAACGACGCCCACGGCGCCGCCATGGTGCATGCCGCGCTGCCGGGCTGGGAGCTGCGCCAGCCGGCAGCGGCCCAGCGGCCTTCCAGGCCTGCGCTTGAACCGCGCGGGCCGCGCGAGTCCAGCGCCCCGCAGACACCGCGTCCGCCCCGCACCGCTCGCCTGCTGCAGGCTGCGGTCGCGCCGGCCAAGTCCTAGAGCGTTTCTTCTTCCTTCACCAGCCGCACCCGGTCCCGGCCTGCGCGCTTGGCCTCGTAGAGCATGGCGTCGGCACGCGCGAGCGCCTGCTCCAGCGTCTGGCCCGGCGCCATCCAGGCCACGCCGAAGCTGGCGGTGATGCGCACCTCGTCGGGCAGCCCGCTGAAGCCCATCAGGCGCAGCTGGGTCTGTATGCGCCGGGTGATCGACTGCACGGCCAGAGGGTCCGCACGCGGCAGCAAGGCCACGAACTCTTCCCCGCCAAAGCGGGCCACCAGGTCCTGCTGGCGCGTGCTGCGCAGCAGCAGTCGCGCAAAGCGCTGCAGCACTTCGTCACCGGCCGCGTGGCCCCAGCCGTCGTTGACCCGCTTGAAATGGTCCAGATCACAGACCAGCACGGCGGCTGAAAGCTGAGGGTGCTCGGCCCGCCGGCGCTGCACCTCCTCCTTGAAGGCGCGCCGGTTCAGCAGCCCTGTCAGCGGATCGCGGTCGCGTTCCTCATGCAGCTCCTGCACGGTGTCGCGCACCGCCGCCGCCAGGAACACAATGGCGAACAGCAGGCCGAACACCAGCAGGCTCAGCTGCTTCGCCAGGCACGCGGAAGAAACGCCCAGCCATTCACTGGCCGCGTCGGCCGGTGGCGAGGCGCCAGGCGGTGTCAGCCACAGCGCACGAACGAAAAAGCTCAGCGCAAAGACCACGAACACCCCCAGCAGCAGCCGGTCCCAGTCCGTACCGGGATGCCTGCGCGGCAAACGCCACAGCGGCAGGGCCAGTTGCAGTCCCAGGCCGAAATTGAGCACATGCTGGCGCGCCTGCGCATCGGGAACGACCCAGGCGTAGTAGCCCAGCACCGCCAGCACTGCGCTGCCAAAGACAGCCGCCAGCGGCGCATCCGGTCGCACGCCCTGGCGCATGGCCATGGCCTCGGTGATGAACCAGGCCGCACACAGCTGCAGCGCGGCCGTGGCCAGCGCATTGACGGGCACGGCCGCAGGCCGCTCCAGGACCTGCAGCAGCAGCGCCAGGCTGAATCCGGTGAAGGCGAGGGACATGCTGCGCAATTCGCGCCGGGCACGCAGATGCCGCCAGCAGACATAGAAACAGCCGGCCAGCAGCGAGGTGCACAAGGGCACCGCCAGCGCCAGAAAATGTCTTGCTGTCAACGTCACCATCAACTCCCGAATGGAGTCTAGCGATCAGGTCACGTTACAACACGTTGTTAACAAAAATACACATTCACTCACGATCCTGGCAAAGCCAGGCCGGACATATCTGCGCACGGCAGAGGAGCAACCGGTCTGCGGCGTATATGTTCGTAACCAACGCATCGTTGGGCACCGGAGGCCGGCACGCCACAATGCCAACCGTCCTCCGCTTGTAAAACCTCAGGACTTACGCAAACAGGATGCGGGAACGCGCCGCTGCCCATGGCAAATGGCCCGCCCTGCCCTTCTTGCGTAAGCCGTCACCAGAAAGGCAATCTTCCATGCGCATCGAAACCCTGGCCGTCCACGCCGGCTACTCGCCCGACCCCACCACCAAGTCGGCCGCCGTGCCCATCTACCAGACCGTGGCCTATGCCTTCGACAGTGCCCAGCATGGCGCCGACCTGTTCGACCTCAAGGTGGCCGGCAACATCTACACGCGCATCATGAACCCCACCACCGACGTGCTGGAAAAGCGCGTCGCGGCGCTGGAAGGCGGCATTGCCGCCGTGGCCGTGGCCTCGGGCATGGCCGCCATCACCTATGCCATCCAGGCCATCGCGGAGGCAGGCGACAACATCGTCTCGGCCAGCACGCTCTACGGCGGCACCTACAACCTGTTCGCCCACACCTTCCCGCAGCAGGGCATCACGGTGCGCTTTGCCGATCCGCGCGACCCGGCCAGCTTCGCCCAGCACATCGACGAGAAGACCAAGGCCATCTTCATCGAGTCCATCGGCAACCCGCTGGGCAATGTCACCGACATCCGCGCCCTGGCCGACGTGGCCCACGCCCATGGCGTGCCGCTGATCGTGGACAACACCGTGCCCAGCCCCTACCTGCTGCGCCCCATCGAGCATGGCGCCGACATCGTGGTGCACTCGCTGACCAAGTACCTGGGCGGCCACGGCAACAGCGTGGGCGGCGCCGTCGTGGACAGCGGCAAGTTCCCCTGGGCCGAGCACAAGGCCCGCTTCAAGCGCCTGAACGAGCCCGATGTCAGCTACCACGGCGTGGTCTACACCGAAGCCCTGGGCGAGGCAGCCTACATCGGCCGCGTGCGCGTGGTGCCGCTGCGCAATACCGGCGCCGCACTGTCGCCGCACAATGCCTTCCTCATCCTGCAGGGCATAGAGACGCTGGCCCTGCGCATGGACCGCATCTGCGAGAACACCCAGAAGATCGCCGAGACGCTGCAAAGGCATCCCAAGATCGAATGGGTGCGCTACGCCGGCCTGCAGGACCATCCCGACCACGCCCTGGTGAAGAAGCAGCTGGGCGGCCGCGCCTCGGGCATCCTGTCGTTCAGCCTCAGGAACGGCAGCGGCGACAGCGACACCCGCGCCGCCGGTGCGCGCTTCCTGGATGCGCTGCAGCTGTTCACGCGCCTGGTCAACATCGGCGACGCCAAGTCCCTGGCCACGCACCCCGCATCGACCACGCACCGCCAGCTCGACGCCGAGGAACTGGCCAAGGCCGGCGTCACCGAAGGCATGGTGCGCCTGTCCGTGGGCATCGAGCACATCAGCGACCTGCTGGCCGACCTGGAGCAGGCGCTGGACAAGGTCTGAGACGCCCTCAGCGCCTGCGCGAGCGCTCGCGCAGTTCCTGCGAGGAATAGAAGATCAGCGGGTCCGGCGTGCGCTGCGGATTGGCGCAGGGCTCGATGGCATGGCCGCGCGGCGGGGCGCAGCGGGCCAGGTCACGCAGCTGGGCCTGGGTTCGTTCGGCATGGCGCGCGGCGGTCTCTCCTTCGGAGGGGCGGCTGCCGGGCACGATCAGGCGCAGCTCCATCTTGCGGATGGCCGGCTCCACGGCGTAGGTGCCCTGGAACTGCAGCACCACGCGGCGCTCGGGCAGGTCCACCGTGGCCAGCACGGCACGCATGGGCACGGGAATCATCGCTCCCGACTGGTAGCGCACCAGCACGAAGGGCGCAAAGGGCTTGGGCAGCTTCAGCGCCAGCGTCTGGCCCTTGCCGTTTCCATTGCCGTTACGCGCATCGGCACGCACACGCAGCTGTCCGCCATCGGGCAGATAGCGGTCCAGCCGCCAGCCGGTGGCCACGCGCTGCGCGCCCACACAGGGCGCGTAGTAGTACTCGGTGGGGTCGGCATCCTTGCCCGTGTACAGCATCTGGGCGCCTTCATGCTCGGTCAGCGTCTTGATGGCCGCATCGGCGCCATCCGCCTGGGCGCCGACCAGCGTGCCGCCGCGCACGAACACGCCCGTATACGGGAACCAGGTGGTGCGCTGGTTGGCCACGGCGCCATAGGGCTTGCATTCGGTGGACATGCTCTGGTCCTGCATGTCGGCATGCGGGGCCACGGGCTCGCCGCCCTGGCCGCCGCCCTGGTCGGCCAGGGTCAGGCGGCCATCGGACTCGATGGTGAAGGTGGCCTTGGCCACCATGGAGTAGTAGCGGCCGGCTGCGTCTTCGCCGATCAGCAGCAGGCTGGGCAGGGGCGTGAGGTTGGCCACCTCGGGCTCGGCGCGCGGCGTGTCGGCCGGGGCCTGGGCAGGCACCTGGGGCCGGGGCTGCTCCTGTGGCTGGCTGGGCGCCGGAGCCTGGGGCGGCGCAGTGGCGCAGCCGGCAAGGACCAGGGACAGCGGCATGGCAAGAACAAGCGAACGCAACAACATGGAACTCCCTCGGATCATTGAGGCCGACGATGCTACTGCATGCACCGGCGGGCGGCGCAATGCATGGGGATGCGGCAGGGGCAGGCTCAAGCCGGATCCCGCGCCAGCCGCAGGCCGGTCATCTGCCAGCGCGCCTGCGTGGGAAAGAAATTGCGGTAGCTGGCGCGCACATGGCCTGGCGGCGTGAGGCAGGAGCCGCCCCGCAGCACATACTGGTTGACCATGAACTTGCCGTTGTATTCACCCACGGCGCCCTCCGCGATCTGGAAGCCCGGGTAGGCGCCGTAGGCGGACTGGGTCCATTCCCAGACCTCGCCCAGCGCAAGGCTGCCGGGCTGCATGGCGCGCGGGTGCACGGGGCCGGGAGGCTCGTCGTGCTCGGGGCGCTGCGCCATGGGCGCGGCAAAGGCCGCCTCCCATTCCGCCTCGGTAGGCAAGCGCGCGCCGGCCCAGCGCGCATAGGCGTCGGCCTCGAAAAACGAGATGTGGCAGACGGGGCGGCGCCCGTCCAGCGCCAGCGCGCCATGCAGGCTGAACTCCTGCCACGTGCCGTCCGATGCGCCATCCAACGCGCCGCCTGCATTGCGCCGCCAGTACCAGGGATGCTCCAGTTGCTGCGCGCAGCGCCAGTCCCAGCCTTCGGCCAGCCACCACTGCGGCTGGGCATAGCCGCCGTCCTCGACGAAGCGCAGGAACTCGGCATTGCTCACGGGCCGCTGCGCGATCTCGCAGCCTTGCACAAACACCTCGTGGCGCGGGCGCTCGTTGTCGAACGCAAAGCCCTCGCCGCCATGGCCCACGGCATGCATGCCACGCGGCACGGTCTGCCACTGCAGCGGGGCAGGCGTTCCATCTGCCGGCCCAGGCGCAGGCATGCCCTCTTCCTGCTCTCGATAGGCAGGCCACAGCGGGTGGCACGACAGCAGGTGCTTGATGTCGGTCAGCAGCAGTTCCTGGTGCTGCTGCTCATGCTGCAGGCCCAGCTCCAGCAACGCGGCCAGACGCGCAGGCGGCTGCGTGCCCCAGTCCTCGAACATCTGCAGCATGCGCTGGTCCACCGCCTCGCGGTAGGCCAGCACCCGCGCCAGCGAGGGCCGGGTCAGCAGCCCGCGCTGGGCACGCGGATGCCGCGCACCCACCTGCTGGTAGTAGGAGTTGAACAGCACGCGGAAGTCGGGATCGAAGGGCGGCACGCCGGGCGCGTGCTCGGCCAGGACAAAGGTCTCGAAGAACCAGGTGGTATGCGCCAGATGCCATTTGGCAGGGCTGGCATCGGGCATGGACTGTACGCAGGCATCCTCGGCAGACAAGGGGGCGGCCAGCAGCACGGTGGTCTGGCGCACGGCCTCGTAGCGCTGCACCCAGCGGAAGACGGCGGGCATTTCACGCATGGGCATGGATCACGGCAAACCACTGGCGCTCATCGGTCCAGACCTGGCAGGCCCCGAAACCCGCACAGGCCAGCATGTCCAGGAAGTCGGGCAGCGGGTATTTGTAGCTGTTCTCGGTGTGTATGGTCTCGCCGGCCGCGAAGTGCCGCAGCCCCTGGGGCCAGCCCACGATCAGCGGGCGCCGCGCGCGCAGGTGCATTTCGATGCGCGAGTGCTCGGTGTTGAAGAAGGCCACATGTTCCCAGTCGCTCTCGTTGAAGTCACTGCCCAGAAGGTGGTTCACATGGCTGAGCAGGTTGAGGTTGAAGCGCGCCGTCACGCCCTGGGCATCGTCATAGGCAGGCTCCAGCCACTGTATGGGTTTGGGCAGGTCTATGCCGATCAGCAGCCCACCGTCGTCGCTGAGCAGGGCCCGCATCTGGCCCAGCATGCGCTGGGCCTGTTCAGGGTCGAAGTTGCCTATGGACGAGCCCGGGTAGAACAGCAGCCGGCCGGCCTGCGGGATATAGGGCGGCAGGGCCAGCGGCTCGGTGATGTCGGCCGTGACGGCATGGGCCTGCAGCTGCGGAAACTCCTCGGCCAGGCGCCGCACGGACTGGCGCAGGAAGGCGCCCGCAATGTCCACGCCCACGAAGTGCCGTGGACGCAGGCTGCGGCACAGGCCGCGCACCTTTTCGCAGTTGCCGGCACCCAGCTCGATCAGCACCTCGCTGCCGCGCAGGGCCTCGGCCATGGCCGGACCGGAGTCGGCCAGGATGGCAGCCTCGGTGCGCGTGGGGTAGTACTCGGGCAGCCGCGTGATCTGCTCGAACAGGTCGCAGCCGCGTGAGTCATAGAGAAACTTGGGCGAGACCCGGGCCTGCGGCTGCATCAGCCCGTGCTGCAATTCGGCCAGGGTTGCTCGCAGGGCGCTGTCTGCCAGCTCCGGCGCAGCCTCTCTCCTGCCACCTTCGGCCGGTGTGCGCGGGGCCGAAGGCAGGGGCAGGGGCACGCGCTGGGCGCGCGACGCCAATGGAGGGGAAGACACGGAATGATCGTGGGCATACAGCATGGTGGGGGCCTCGCGTTGTGCGCCGACCGCCTCAGCATGGTGAATGCCGCGCCCCCGCCTTGCAGCGGGGAGCGGTCGCCAAGGGGGCGGGCAGCCAGAATGAAGCCTGCAAACTGGCGTCCCGCCTCGCAAGGCGCGCGCCGACAGGCCGAGGCACCAGCCTAGGCGCCCGCCCCGGGCACGCGGGTAGGACAGTTTCCAGCGAGCGTGTCTTTTTCATGACCTGCAGATCTGGTGCGCTGCAGCATGCCGGACGAAAAAAATCCGGTATGCCGCGAACGGCATACCGGACCAAGTACCCATCCTTGCCTCACTACGCGCTGCCGGATGAAGCAGCGCGTGCCTCGCTCATGATCCGAAGATCAGAAGCGATAGCCCAGTCCCACGCCAACCAGCACGGGGTTCACCTTGAAGGTGCCCACCTTGGTGCCGCCAGCGCGCACGTCCGTCTCGATGAAGACCTTCTTCACGTCGAAATTCAGCGACCAGTTCTTGTCCAGCGCATAGTCGAAGCCGATCTGCAGCGCGCCGCCAAAACTGTTCTTCTTGATGGAGGGGTTCAGCGCGGCCTGCACGGCGGGATCGAAGTTCACGCTGGAAAAGCGCGTGAAGTTGACACCGGCGCCCACGTAGGGCTTGAACGCGCCGAAATTGGTGAAGTGGTATTGCGCCAGCAGCGTGGGCGGCAGGTGCTTGAGGCTGCCGATCTGACCCAGGCCGTTGGCACGCAGGTCATGCTTTTGCGGGTAGGTCAGCACCAGCTCGGCCGCGATGTTGGGCGTGAAGAAGTAGGACACGTCCAGCTCGGGCATCCACTTGTCATTGATCGACAGGCCCAGGCCCGTGCTGTCCTTGTTGACGCTGTCCAGGTGGACGGCGCGCACGCGCACCATCCAGGGGCCTTCGGCCTGCTGCGCAAAGGCGGCACCCGACGACAGGGCGCAAACGGCAGCAACGGCGAGCAGAGTTCTTTTCATGATGGAGAGTCTTGGAGTAGCCCGGGGCAAATCCCGTAGCTGTATTGCAGCAGGGGCAGGCAAGGCCGGTCTTGTCCTAGCTCAAATCCGAAGGTGGGCGCCGTCGCATGGCCGGATCGCGTTGGATGCATGCAACGCCATGCGCGGCAGGCCAGTTGCGGCCAGGCTGCAGCCATTGCTCAAATAGAATGCGAATCATTATCAAATCCGCTTTCCCAGGAACCCGCTCCATGGCCGCCGCGCCTTCGCACCCCGATATCGCCCTGCTCTACAGCGACCACCACGGCTGGCTGGTGGGCTGGCTCAGGCGCAGGCTGGGCAATCCCTGCGATGCGGCCGACCTGGCCCAGGACACCTTCATTCGCGTGCTGGGCAAGCCCCAGTCCCTGCATGGCGTGCGCGAGCCGCGCGCCTGGCTCACCACCATCGCCCACGGCCTGGTCGTGGACCACACACGCCGCGCCGCGCTGGAGCGCGCCTGCCTGGACGCCATCGCCAGCCTGCCCGAGCCGCTGGCGCCCTCGGCCGAGGAGCGCCATCTGCTGATCGAATCCCTGGTGCGCATGGACAACCTGCTGGCCGGCCTGCCGCCCAAGGCCCGCAGCGCCTTTCTGCTCTCCCGCCTGGAAGGCCTGAGCTACCCGGAAATCGCCCTGCAGCTGGGCGTGTGCCTGAGCTCCGTCGAGAAATACATGGCCACCGCCATACGCCACTGCCTTGCCCTGCGCAGGGAACTGACGGCGTGAGCACAGACCAGGCCCCCCAGGCGCTGGAACAGGCCATTGCCTGGGCCGTGCGGCTGGCCTCCGGCACGGCCACCGATGCCGACCGCGCCGCCTGCCAGGCATGGCGCAGCAGCCACGCCGCGCACGAACAGGCCTGGCAACAGGTCCAGGCTGTCGAGGCCCAGTTCGCCCTGCCCGCCGGCCAGGCGGGACTGGCCCACGGCGTGCTGCGGTCCGCCGGCCCAGGGCCGGCGCGAGGCCGGCGCGCAAGCCTGCAGCGGCTGCTGTTCCTGGGCCCCGCTGCCCTGCTGCTGGGATCCATGGCTTGGCGCTGGGCTGCACCGCGCGAGCAGATCGCGCTGGAAACGGCCATTGGTGAGCGCCGCAGTACCCTGCTGGCCGACGGCAGCCGCCTGCACCTGGCACCGGACACGCTGGTGCAGGTGGATTTCACCTTGCTGCGCCGCGTGGTCCGCCTGGCACGCGGAGAGATCTTCATCGACACCGGCAGCGACCCGCGCTCCCTCGCGGGCCGACGCTCCTTCTGGGTGGAAACGCCGCTGGCCCGCTTCGAGGCCCTGGGCACCAGCTTCGGCGTGCGCCACGAAAAACACCCGGACACGGCCACGCGCCTGTACGTCACCGAGGGCCGCGTGGCCATCCATGTCAGGGCGCTGGACGGCACTGCGCCAGACCTCCTCGACGCCATCGTCGCCACCTCCGGCGAAACCCATGTGCTGCACGCCGGCCAGCACCGCCCTGTGCGCCTGCCCGACGAAGGCCTGGTGCCCGACGCATGGACCGACGGCGTACTGGTCGCCCGCCGCATGCGCCTGGACGCCTTCGTGACCGAGCTGTCACGCCAGACCGGCATGCCCATGGAATGCGCCGACGACGTGGCTGCCCTGCGTGTTTCAGGCGTATTCCAGCTGGACGGGCCGGATCCGGCGGGTCGTGCGCTGGCCGCCATTGCCCGCACGCTGCCTGTGCGTGTGGAGCGCGGACAAGGTGCAGCCAGCGGTGCCCGCAGCGCCATGCGCCTGGTCAAAGCCTGAGCCGGAATTTTTTCAGGCAGTCATTACGGGTTTCACACCGCCCGTTCGGCATAGGAGCAAAGACATCGCTTTTTCCTTTGCCGCTTCTCAAGGACTGCCTCCATGCCCAGCCTGCCCAGCACCCGCCGCGCCGCCCATCCACCCTCGTGCACACGCCCCACGGCGCTGGCTGCACAGGCCTTGATGCTGGGCCTGTTGATCACGCTGGGCCTGCCCATGACCGCCCTGGCCCAGAGCCCGAGCTCCGCCCCGGATGCCAGATCCATCCGGTTCGACCTGCCGGCCGGTGAACTGGAGACCAGCCTGCACAGCCTCGCGCGCCAGGCAGGCATCACCCTCTCGTTCGATCCAGCCCTGGTCCAGGGCCGACAGTCGGCGGCGCTGAGCGGTACGCGCGGCGTGCACGAAGGGCTTGCCGCCCTGCTCGCCCCGCACCAGCTGCAGGCCACGCGCACGGCCGAAGGCGGCTGGGCCGTGCACCGTGCGCGGCCCGGGGCCGCGGCCGAGCATGCGCTGCCCACCGTGAACGTGCTGGCCGATGCCGAGCATGAAAGCGCCTGGGGCGCCGTGCCCGGCTACGGGCCGCGCCGCAGCGCCTCGGCCATGAAGATGGATGTGCCGCTGCTGGAGACGCCGCAGCAGGTCAGCATCATCGGCGAGGCCCAGATCCGCGACCAGGCCATCTCCAGCGTGGCCGAAGCCGTGCGCTACAGCGCGGGCGTGCGTCCCATGGACTACGGCATCACCGATGACGACGTGGCCGTGCGCGGTTTCTATCTGACCGGCACGGGCCTGTACCGGGACGGCATGCGCATGGTCCACAACGGCTTCATGACCAACCTGGAGCCGTATGGACTGGAGCGGCTGGAAGTCGTGCACGGCCCGGCCTCGGTGCTGTACGGCCAGTCCGCGCCCGGCGGCCTGATCAATGCCGTCACCAAGCGCCCGCGCGCCGGCATGCAGCGCGAAGTGGGCGTGGAATTCGGCAGCCACGACCGGCGCCAGCTCACGGCCGACATCGGTGGCGCCATCAATGAACAGGGCACGGCGCTGGCACGGCTGACCGTGCTCAAGCGCGAATCGGGCACGCAGTGGAACGGCCTGCGCGCCGACCGCAGCTACATCGCCCCCTCCTTCACACTGCTGGGCGAGCGCACCAGCCTCACCGTGCTGGCGCAGTACCAGGAGGACGAAACCGGCTTCGTCATCCCCTACTACCGCCAGACGCCTGCGGGCTGGTCGGCCACGGACATCAACGTCAGCGGACCGGGATCTGGCCACCACAAGCGCAACGCCAGCGTGGGCTGGCTGCTGGAGCACCGGCTGAACGACCAGCTCACGCTGCGCAACAACCTGCGCTACCTGGACGGCCGCAACGACCGGCGCGAGATGCGCAACCGGGGCCTGACGGCCGACCAGCGCGGCATGGCACGCCTGGCCATGGTGCGGCCCGACGCCGAACAGACCTGGGTCATGGACACGCAGATCGAAGGCCGCCACCGGACGGGTGCCGTCTCGCACCAGTGGGCCGTGGGCTTCGACTACTACCGCTCCAGGCTCGACTGGCGCATCTACTCGCTCAACGGCGCCGTGGCGCCGCTGGACCTGGTCAACCCCATCCACATCGCGCCGAACTGGAATGACAACTACCTCAGCGACCGCGCGCTGGCCCGCACGCACCAGGCGGGCCTGTACGTGCAGGACCAGATCAAGTTCGGCGAGCGCTGGGTGCTCAGCGCCGGCCTGCGCCGCGACAGCGCACGCATAGACACCGACTACGACGCGCGCGCCGCAGCCAACGCGCCCTTCGCCATCACCACCGTGCGCCGCACCGACAGCGCCGTCACCGGACGACTGGGCCTGATCTACCTGGCGCCCAGCGGCCTGGCTCCCTATGTGTCCTTCAACAACTCCTTCCAGCCGCCGCTGACCACGGTCACGGCCACCGACGCCAACGGCAGGCCCTACGAGCCCGAGACTGCGCGCCAGTTCGAGGCCGGCCTGCGCTACGCGCCGCCGTCGACCGGCTACACGCTCAGCGCCGCCGTGTTCGACCTGCGCAAGCGCAATGTGCGCACGCCATCCACACTCAACCCGCGCTTCGACGTGCAGACCGGCGAAGTGCGCAACCGGGGGCTGGAGCTGCAGGCCCAGGGCGAGATCGGCGGCGGCTTCTCGGCCATTGCGGCCTATACCTACCTCGACTCCAGGGTCACGCGCAGCAACAACGCCATCGAGATCGGCGCGCGCCCCGGCGCCACGCCGCGCCATGCCGCATCGCTGTGGGGCAAGTACCAGCGCGGCGCCCTGGAGCTGGGCCTGGGCCTGCGCCACATCAGCGCCACGCCTGGCGAGCTGCCCATGGACGGCGTGAAGACCCCCATGAACGACGCCTACACGCTGTGGGACGCCATGGCCGCCTACACCACCGGCCCGTGGCGCTTCTCGGTCAACCTCAGCAACCTCACCGACAGGCAGTACCGCACGCAATGCAACACCTTCCGTGGCGGCGCGCAATTCTGCGCGCTGGGCTTCGGGCGTGAGGTGCGTGTGGCTGCGGCCTATCGGTTCTGAGTGCCGCCATTGCTGCCCGCCAGGGCGGGAGCAATGCAGGCCCCGCTCTTGGAACAACGCCTGGCGGACAGCAACAGACCGCCCACTCGGCATGCATCTGCAGCACGCTCGGTGCAGCTTCCATCCGGCACAGCGCATCGCGGACCTGCTCGTCTGGATCGGATGGCGTTGCACCGCCGCAGCTGCATTGGTTCAGCCGCGCACCACGCCATCGACTTGACATTTCGCCCAGTCCACACCGCGCTCTGCTGGCGACAATCAGGTCTTTGAAAGGCGCGCATGCACTACGGCAAATCCCAGGCCATTGGAGACAAGAGCATCTTCATCATCGACACCGCCATGAGCGTGGTCGATGGCCGGCTCTACTACGAGTACTGCAACAAGGGGGACAGCACAACGTCCTTTCTGCGCGCCGTTGATGTGGCCACCGGCAACGTGCTCTGGGACCACCGCATGCGCGAGAGCGAGGGCATGTCGTGGTTCGTGGACGAGCGGCATCTGATGCTCTGCGACCAGGTGCTTGATGCCCGCACCGGCGAATGCCTGTTCGACTTCCATGCCGTGCCGGGCATGCAGGCCAGGCATTGGCCCGTTCCCGTGGAGCTGGACGCGCATCGCTGGCTCGTCGCGATGGAGGAGAGCAGTCCCGAGGGCCGCTATCTGCTGCTGGACCGTCGCACCTGGCAGGGCAGCACGCTGGCGCTGGGCCTGCAGGGTGCGTTTGTGCTGGAGGGGGCGGTCTACGGCTGGATCGTCCACCCTGAGCGCTCGGAGCTGCGGCGCTGGCATGAAACAGACGGGCACACCGAGCATGTGCTGTGGGTGGACAGTGCCCGCGACCTGTACTCGCCCGCCATTGCAGGCGCGTGGGCCGTGTTCGGCCCCGGCAGCAGAGACCACGTGGACATCGATGCACCCTGGCTTCGCATCCATCCTTGCAGCGGCGAAGTCCTGGCCATCACACCTCCCGTTCAACCTGACGATGAGCGCCGGCATGTGCATGCCCAGCGGGCAGCGCATCGTGACGGCGTGGTCTATTTCTGCTTTGCACGCCAGGGCATGTATGGCTATGACATTCGCAGCAACCGTTTCGGACCGTGCCTGTCGCCTACCCATGTCAGCGCGCCGCAATGCCATGCCGGCGTCCTCTATGGAATACAGGACAGGCACGAGGACGGCATGGAGCGGGCCTATCTTGTCGCCGTGGACCCGGACACCGGCGCCCCGCTTTGGGAAACCCCGTGCAGCAGCCGCAACTACAGGCATCTGAGCGTGAGCGAATGCGGTGTCTTTCTAGGCATTGCGGGCGGCAAAATCCAGCACCTTCCGCCAGCGGGCCGCAGGCGCAGCACCCCAACGGCAGAGCCTGCCAAACGCGCCGAAAGCGCCAAAAGCGCCAAGGCAGCCACCGGGCCGGTACGCACCGTGCCGCCCGAGTCTCCCTATGCACACATGCTGGACGACATGCCCACGCTGCTCGATGCCCTGCAGGCGCGCGCCTGCGCGCAGAGCCCGAATAGCACCCTCACGGCCGTGGCCGTCTCCAAGCCCTGGGCCATGGTGGCCTGCATCGAATATGGCGAGGACCCCGACTTCCCCCATCTGCGCCTGCTGGATCTGCAGACCGATGCCTGGATCGCGCTCGACTGCAACGACCTGATCGACGCCCCCATGATTGAAGGCATCACGTTCGTGGATGGCCAGGACGGGAAGCTGGACCTGCTACTGCATGACGGCGGCCGCCACACCATCCACATTGACCTGCCCGCACGCACCGTGCGCTGGAATGCCGAGCAGGCATAGGACAAGACAACGATGCCGCTTGCACGACCGTGCAATCCGCACTAAGTTGGAGGGCCGGTCCGGCCATCGGCGCCGACGGCAGAATCTGCCCGTATCCCACTCCTACCCGTCTCTTTCATGACCACCCTCAAGCTCTACTACGCTCCCGGCACCTGCGCCCTGGCCGCCCGCATCGCCCTGATCGAGGCCAATGCGCCCCATGAAGTCGTCAAGCTCGATTTCTCCAAGGGCGAGCAGCGCAGCCCCGAATACCTGGCCATCAATCCCAAGGGCCGCGTGCCCGCCCTGGTGACCGAGCGCGGCGTGCTCACCGAAACGCCGGCCCTGCTCGCCTATATTGCCCGGCGCTTTCCCGAAGCCCGGCTTGCCCCGCTGGACGATGCCTATGCCTTCGCCCACATGCAGGAGTTCCACGGCTACCTGTCCTCCACCGTGCACGTGGCCCACGCCCACGGCCGGCGCGCAGGCCGCTGGGCCGATGACGAGGCGGCCATTGCCTCCATGCAGCGCAAGGTGGCAGCCAACATGGCCGAATGCTTTGGCGTGATAGAGCGCCATTACCTGGGCGACGCGCCCTGGGTGCTGGGCTCCGACTATTCCGTGGCCGACGCCTATCTGTTCACCATTGCCGGCTGGCTGGAGGGCGACGGCGTGGACATCGCCGGCTTCCCCAAGGTGCAGGCGCACTTCAAGCGCATGGGCGAGCGCGCTGCCGTGCGCGGGGCGCTGGGGAGCTGAGAGGGAGAGGCTGCCCGCGGCCTGCGATGGCCGCGCTCAGCCAAACAGATCGCTGTGGGTTCCAAGGCGCTTGAAGATGACGATCTCCATGTCCTTGGCTTCGGGATGCGGATCAATGCGATAGATCAGCAGGAAGTCCCCTCCCAGATGGATATCCCGATCGCCCGCGTCCCATTCATCGTCGGCGATCAAGGCGTGATCGCTCCACTGCGCCGCCAGCACCTGCTGCGCCGTGTGGGCAATGAGCAGGCCGCCGACCTGGTTCACCAGTGTCATGTCGTAGCGGCCTGATGCCGCCATGCGCTGGTAGTCCTTCTTGAAGGTCTTGGTGTACGCGATGGTGCGCAGCCTGTAGCCCTTCTTGCCGGCCATCAGGCTTCATCCCTTTCCATGGCCTGCAGCATGGCTTCAACAGAGGCATGTCCAGGTTCACCGCCTCTGGCGATTTCTCTCGCCTCCAAAGTGGCCTGCCGGTTTGTCTCTCTACGCAGCCGCATCGCCTGCACCTGCTCCGCCGTCAGCCGCAGGTCAAAGGGAATCCCGTTGTGCAGCACAACGCCCTGCAGAAACATGCGCACGGCGGCGTTCACATCCATGCCCAGCGTAGAAAGTATGTCGGCAGCGCTGTCGTAGATCTTGTCATCTACGGTAGTACGGATGATGGTCATTTTTTGCTCCTTTGAGGTCACTTGCCGACATATTCTAGGCAATCTCAAATCAACTGTTGCTGCAACCTTCCACACGCATTCACTTGCAAAAACAAAAAACCAGACAGCCATTCGTAAATTTCCCTTGGCAGTCCACCAAGCCCCGGGCCTCTACCGCCGCCCCCAAGCCTTGCCTACAGTCGCCAGGACAGGCAGGGGCGTTGCGCAAGGCGGCGCCTTTTCGCCATTCCAGAAACGACGGATTCAGACGACAGGGTGGAGCATGCAAAGACAAGCCAGGGTGATTGCCATCAACAACCAGACAGGGCTCATCGGTCTGCAGCCGGAGGGAGAGGACAGCTGCGTGCTGGCGCAGCAGCTCGATACCCGCCCCGTGAATACGGGCCAGATGCTGTCAGGGGAGATGGACAGCGTGGGCATGGAGACGTTTGTGAACGCGCAGACGCAGGACCGCATCGAGGTCTTTGTCGAGGCCTACGGGCTGTCTGCGGAGGCCGTGGAGCTGGCGATGCGCTGAGTGGGCCGGCCAGCGAAGGCGCGGGTGCCGGTCTCAAGGCCGCGCCCACTGCGCCAGCGTGTGCCGCGCCAGCGCCTCGACATCCAGCGGAGACCGGGGGTCCACCGCCAGCTCTCCCAGCATCACCATGGCCTCGGGAATCTGGTTGCGCTCGCGCAGCAGCAGGGCCTTGTTCAGCAGCAGAAAGCCGCGGGTCTGGGCATCGGGGCCGGCCTTCAGGCCGCTGTGCAGCAGGGCAAGGCATTGGTCGGGGTCGTCCTCCATCAGGGCGGCTGTCTTCCAGGCGGGAGCGAAGCCAGGGGTTTCGCGGGTCATGGCCAGGGCGGCCTGGCGCACCTTGCTCCTGTCGGTCTCCCACTCCAGGGCGAGGTAGCGCAGATAGGTGCCTTGCGGGAGCTTGCCATCGCGCTCCATGCGCAGGCTGTGCACGGCCGTCTTGGCCGTGAAGAAACCCCTGGGAGCCATTGCATCCACGCGCCGGTAGTGGCGATAGGCCGCATCGAAGTCCTTTTGCAGCAGGTAGGTGAATGCGGCGTCGTAGACGGGATAAGGCCAGTCCGGCGCCAGCTTCGAGGCGGTCTCGAAATGCGCCAGCGCAGCCCGGTTGTCACCGCGCTGCCCTGCGGCGCGGCCCAGGGCATGGGCATCGCGCGCCGCCTGGCTGACGGGTGTGGCGCGGGGCAGTTCCCAGCTGAAACGGCCATCGGCCTTGTCCAGGTCGCTGCGCTTGAGCACGCGGCCGGCGCTGTCCTTGAAGACGATGTCGTCGGCTGCCATGGCGGGCGCTGGCGCCATCAGCTGCAGTGCCAGGGCCATGGCGGCAAGCAAGGGGAGCTTCATGGTGTGCTGAGCTTGGTTCGGGAAAGCCGATATTAGGGCGCAGACGCAGACGCAGACGCAGACGCAGACGCAGGAGCGGAGCCGGCAGAAGGGGATTCACCTGCAGGCCTGCCAGTTGAGGGGGCCGTGGCGGCGGCACGCCTTCCCCTGCCCCTGGCGCGCGGGCGGGCAAGGTGATTCATTTGCCATTCCAGCGATTCGGTATCGAAGTCGAAGGCATCCAGCAGGGCAATGGCTTTCCTGGCCTCCCTGAAGTCCACTTCCGTGACGGGCGGACTGTGCCGCAGCGACAGATCGTGCTTGAGCAGCCATTGCTGCAGATCGGCCAGCGCGACGATGGAGATGCCCTGGTTGATGAGCTGTGACGCGGTGACTTGCGCCAGCATGGCCGGCGTCAGTTGCCTGCAGGAGCGCAGGCCCAGGACCTGCCTGAGCTTGGCCACCAGGGGAGTGCGCAGCTCGAACTGGGGCAGGCTCTCGAAATGGGCCAGGGATTCGAGGTACAGGTCCGGCTCCGCATGTATGGCGTCCAGGTCGTTGGGCAGATTCAGCAGTTCGCAGATGCGATTGAGGGCGGTGCGTGCGCGTTCGGTGCCGAGTTTCTCGGCCTTGCCCGCTTGCGCGACCGAGCAGCCGGCGATGACGGAGCGCAGCACATTGGCCTTGGTGAGATTGGAAATCATGGAATCCCCCTGATGAAAATCCAGGGACCCGCGCGGAATCAGCTTCAGCCGCCCGGTCCCGACAATGGCTCTGGCGCGGCGATGGGCCGTTCACGGAACCTCGGAGGCCGGCAGGCGCAAGTGCATTGCGCCGCCGCCAAGGGACAGGAGGACGCCAGGCCTTGCAGAGTTCCAGGGGAAATGCACGTGCTTGCGCCCACAGTCAAATGCAATGCGCTGAGGTGCAAATTCCATGCAGATTCCATCGAAAAGGGGGCCTGACGGCCCCCCTGGTGTGCTCTGCCGGCTGCAGCCCCGGCAGGCCTTGCTTGCGGCGACTCAGCGGCGGCGCAGGCGCTTGATGCCTTCGACAGCCGCCAGCACGATGGCGCCGGCCACGATGCCGGCCACCGCGTTGAGCACATTCACCGCCAGCACGCGCCACAGGCCGCCCAGCGCGCCCTGGGCCACGGCATCGCCCAGGCCCTCCACGGCGTGGTGCAGCGCAGGCACGCCGTGTACGAGGATGCCGCCACCCACCAGGAACATGGCGGCCGTGCCCGCAACGGACAGCCCCTTCATGAGCCAGGGCGCGGCGGCGACGATGCCCCGGCCCAGCGCGCGGGCCGCGGCGCTGGCACGCTGGCCCAGCCACAGTCCCAGGTCATCGAGCTTGACGATGCCGGCCACCAGGCCATAGACGCCCAAGGTCATGATGAGGGCAATGCCCGCCAGCACGGCGACCTGCTGCCCGAACGGCGCCGAGGCCACGGTGCCCAGGGTAATGGCGATGATCTCGGCCGAGAGGATGAAGTCGGTGCGCACGGCGCCCTTGATCTTGTCCTTTTCCATGGCGACGAGATCGACGCTCGCATCGGCATTGGCCTGGGTGAGGCGCTCGCGCTCCACGGCATCTTCCTCGGGCGAATGCAGGAATTTGTGGGCCAGCTTCTCGCAACCCTCAAAGCAAAGAAAGGCGCCGCCGACCATGAGCAGCGGCGTGACAGCCCAGGGAATGAAGGCGCTGATGAGCAGCGCCGTCGGCACGAGGATGACCTTGTTGACCAGCGAGCCCTTGGCCACGGCCCAGACCACGGGAATCTCGCGCTCGGCGCGCACGCCCGTGACCTGCTGGGCGTTGAGGGCCAGGTCATCGCCCAGCACGCCGGCCGTCTTCTGCGCAGCCACCTTGGTCATGACGGACACATCGTCGGCCATGGCCACGCTCTTGCGGGCCGCGACCTTGGTCATGAGGGCCACGTCGTCAAGGATCGCTGCAATATCGTCAAGCAGCATCAGCAAACCAGCACCAGCCATCGCGTTTCTCCAGTGAATTGTTGGGGGGCCTTGCGGCCTGGGCGCCATCATGGGGCACGGGCATGTCCTGCCCGTGTAGGAGAGGCCCGGCGGCCGGCCGGGCCACCGGCCTGAGCGGCCATCCGCTACTTGCTTGTCTTGAAGCCCTGCCCTGCCGCCCAGGCCGCCACGTCGTCGCGGCGGATGGCGGCGGCCATGAGCTGCGGGAAGGCGTCCGGCGTGCAGGCAAACGAGGGCACGCCCAGCGCGGCCAGCTTGGCGGCCAATTGTGCATCGTAGGCAGGCGCGCCTTCGTCGCTGAGCGCCAGCAGCGTGATGAACTGCACGCCCGACTCCACCAGCTCGGAGGCACGTCGCAGCAGGCCGCTTTCCACGCCGCCTTCGTAGAGGTCGGAGATGAGCACGACGATGGCATTGCGCGGCTCGCTGATCAGGCCCTGGCAGTAGCCCACGGCGCGGTTGATGTCGGTGCCGCCGCCCAGTTGCACGCCGAACAGCACGTCCACGGGGTCGGAGAGTTTGTCGGTCAGGTCCACCACCGCCGTGTCGAAGACCACCAGACGGGTAGCGACGGCCGGCAGGCTGGCCATGACGGCACCGAAGATGCTGGAGTAGACGACGGAGTTGGCCATGGAGCCGCTCTGGTCTATGCACAGGATGACTTCGCGCTGCGGGCGGCGGACCTTGCGGCCGTAGCCGACCAGGGTCTCGGGCACGATGGTGCGGTAGTCGGGCTGCCAGTGGCGCAGGTTGGCGCGGATGGTGCGGTTCCAGTCGATCTCGGAATGGCGCGGGCGGCGGTTGCGCTGGCTGCGGTCCAGCGCGCCCGAGACGGCGCTGCGCATGGGCTCTTCCAGGCGGCGCATGAGGTCGTCCACCACCTTGCGCACGACGATGCGCGCGGTCTCCTTGGTGTTCTGCGGGATGACGGAGCCCAGGGAGATGAGGTCGGCCACCATGTGCACGTCGGGCTGCACATGCTCCAGCATTTCGGGCTGGAGCATGAGTTCGCGCAGGTTCAGGCGCTCCATGGCGTCGCGCTGCATGACCTGCACGACCTGGCTGGGAAAGTACTTGCGGATGTCGCCCAGCCAGCGGGCCACGCTGGGCGAGGAATTGCCCCGGCCGCCCCGGCGCGAGAGGCTGCCGTCCTTGTTGTCTTCTTCGTAGAGCGCGGCCAGGGCCTTGTCCATCTCTTCGAGGGAGCCGCCCTTGGCGCCCAGCCCGCCGCAGCTGCCCTCGGCCGGCTGGCCCAGCACCAGGCGCCAGCGTTGCAGCCGGTTGGTGGGCTGGACAGCGGGGTCCTGCGGATCGGCGTCGGCAAGGGATGCATCGTTCACGGTGGCAGCGGTGTTCATGGCTGGGCCTCCTGCGGGCTGGACAGCAGTTGCGCGGGCAGGTTCAGGCCCAGCAGTTGATCGAGTACGGGAAGGGCAAGCACGGCGCGCGCCTCGTTCCAGGCGCCGTCGTCACCGCCGCCTGCCGCGCCTGCGGCACCTGCGGATGCAGCCGCCACGACGGCCGCACTGCCCTGCCCTCGCCGGGCCTTTTCGCCCAGACTCTGGCGGTCATGGTTGGAGAAGGCCGAGAAGCTGCGGCGCACCAGCGGCAGGATCTGGGTGAACTGGGTCTCGCCCAGCTGGGCCAGCCAGGCATCGACGGCGCCCCAGATGGCGTCGTCGTGCAGCAGCACCAGGGCCTGGCGGTTGAGAAAGCCGTCCAGCCAGGCGGCAGCGTCCAGCGGCGGCACGCCCAGCGAGAGATTGCGGCCCAGTTGCGTGGCCACGGCCTCGCTGTCCAGGCGGTGGGCATCCAGCAGCAGGCGGCAGGACGTGCCGCGCAGCAGGGCCGCGCCGGCGTCGCCCAGTGCAATGCTGCGCAGGGCGCCGAACCAGACCTCGCGCGGCTCCTCGGCATCGCGCAGGCGCAGGGCTTCATGGGCCTGCAGCACCGTGGCCTGCATGTGCCTTGCGGCGTCTTCATCCAGCGCCATGCAGGCCAGGGGCAGGCCGATGGCGGCACGCAGCGCCATGCTGTCGATCACCGTGGCCAGCGCCTGGGTGTCGGTCTGGCGCACGCTGCCGTAGCGCAGCACATTGGCCAGCGGCGGCAGCGCCTGCATGAGCTGGGAAACGTCGCCGGTGCTGGCAGAGCGGTCGGCCAGGTCGTGCATGAGGGCATCGACCAGGTGCGGCAGGTCGGCCAGCAGGGCGTCGTCGATGGTCTTGGCCAGCTCGGGCAGCGGTGTCTCGGGCGTCAGCGCCTGGCGCACCTTGGCGGCTGCAGCCTGCACCAGGGTGCCGCCGTAGCGGCTGGCCTCGATGACGCGCACGGCCAGCTCGGGCTCCCACTGCAGCTGCCAGCTTTCGCGGAAGGTGCCCCGGTTGCGCTGCTGGTCGGTGGTGACGCTGCCCCACTCTATGCCCAGCAGGCGCAGCCGGTGCAGGAAGTGGCTGCGGTCGCGGTCCGTGTCCTTGCGCAGGTCCAGGGCCAGGACCTTGGCGGCCGCCTCGGGCTTGAGGCGCAGGCTTTTTTGCTGCTGCTCGATGTCGCGCTGCAGCGGCACCTGGGGCACGTCGGCGGGCACGCCGCCGATGCGGTCGCCCACGCTGAGTTCGCGCTCGATCAGGCGCAGCGGAGCGCGCTCGCCCATGCTGATGACGGTGACGATGGCCTCGTCCAGCTCGGGCAGGCCCGGGCTGGCGTGGCCGCGCAGGGCGGCCAGGCTTTCGGCCAGGCGCGTGGCCTCGATGATGTGGGCGCTGGAGCAGTCCAGGTCCTTGGAACGCAGCAGATGGGCCACGCGCGCCAGCCAGCCGACGGTGCGCCGGGTGCTGGCGCGTGCCGGGTCGGCAGCAGGTGCGGACTGGAGCAAGGACTCGGGCGCAGGCTCGGAGCAGCGCCACAGGTGTTCATACCAGCCCGGCGAATCCACGCCCGCTCCATAGCCGCTGGACGAGCACAGGTTGCGGTAGGTCCAGGGCGCCCAGGTGGCCTGGACCTTGGCCTTGGGCAGGCCCTTGAGCGTGGCGGCATCGGCCTTGGCGGTGACCTGGGCCTGCAGGGCCGGCACATGCCATGCGCCGCAGACCACGGCAATGCGCTGATGGCCGGCCTTGACGGCCTCGCGCATGCACTGGCGCATCCAGGCTTCGCGCAGCGCCTCGCGCCGGGCGTGGCGTTCTCCGCGCACTTCGTTGGGCAGCTCGGCGCGCACCACGGCCATGGCTTCGGCAATGCCCTCGAACAGGGTGGCGCCGTCGCCGCGCTCCTCGACCATGCGGTTCCACCAGCTTTCGCCGTCGGGGTAGCCTGCGGCCTCGGCCAGCAGGTCCAGCGGATCGCGCCAGTCCCGCCTGCCGGGGTCCGAGGGATCGACGGCGAGGTCGGCAGCCGGCACGGACTGCGTGGTGTCGTCGCGGTCCAGGGCCTCGGCGGCATTGCTCTGGAGCTGGCCGCCGTCTGCCGCAGCGGCGCCGGAATCGGAGCCGGTGTCTGCATCCTGGCCTTCATCGCCCGCATCCTCGCCTGCATCACCTGCATCTGCTGCCGCCGCCTCGGCCCGGCGCCGCTCCTGCTCGGCCATGTCCAGCGCCATGCGGTGGGTCTGGGGCAGGTCGATGAAGCGCGTGGCCACGCCCTGGCGCGCCGCCCATTGCAGGGCCTGCCATTCGGGCGAGAACTCGGCGTAGGGATAGAAGGCGGCATGGGCCGGGCTGTCCTGCACATAGACCAGCATGGCCACGGGCGGCTGCAGGTCGGCATGCTGGAGCATGGGCAGCAGGGACTCGCCCTCGGGCGGGCCTTCGACCAGCAGGCAGTCGGGCTGCAGCTGCTCCAGGGCCTGCAGCAGGCTGCGCGCGCAGCCCGGGCCATGGTGGCGGATGCCGAAGAAATGAAGCGGATTGGCAGAGGTGGCCATACGGGAAGTGCGCAGGAGATGCGCAGAAGATGCGGTCGGTCAGCGGAGCGGGAGTGCGGGCTTCAGAGCTGCTCGCGGCAGGCGCGGTACAGGTCCTTCCAGTCGCTGCGCTCCTTGACCACGGTCTCCAGGTATTCCTTCCAGACCACGCTGTCCTGCACCGGGTCCTTGATCACGGCGCCCAGCAGGCCCGAGGCCACATCGCCCGCGCGCAGCACGCCGTCGCCGAAATGCCCGGCCAGCGCCATGCCGCTGTTGATGACCGAGATGGCCTCGGCCGTGGACAGCGTGCTGCTGGGCGACTTCACGCGCACGGTCTTGCCGTCCTCGGTCTGGCCGTTGCGCAGCTCGCGGAAGATCTGCACCACCCGGCGCACTTCCTGCAGGGCCGGCGGCTCGGCGGGCAGGGCCAGGGCGCGGCCCTGCTCGGCCACGCGCTTGGTGACGATCTGCACTTCCTCGTCCTGCGATGCCGGCACGGGCAGGACCACGGTGTTGAAGCGGCGCTTGAGCGCGCTGGACAGCTCGTTCACGCCCTTGTCGCGGTTGTTGGCCGTGGCGATGACCGAGAAGCCCTGCACGGCCTGCACCTCGGTGCCCAGCTCGGGCACGGGCAGTGTCTTTTCGGACAGCACGGTGATCAGCGTGTCCTGCACGTCGGCCGGGATGCGGGTCAGCTCTTCGATGCGGGCGATCTTGCCCAGCTTCATGGCGTTGACCAGGGGGCTGGGAATCAGCGCCTTCTCGGACGGGCCATGGGCCAGCAGCTGCGCGTAGTTCCAGCCGTAGCGCAGTTGCTCCTCGCTGGTGCCGGCCGTGCCCTGCACCAGCATGGTGGAGTCGCCGCTGACGGCGGCCGACAGGTGCTCGGACACCCAGGACTTGGCCGTGCCCGGCACGCCGTACAGCAGCAGGGCGCGGTCGGTGGCCAGGGTGGAGACGGCGATTTCCATCAGGCGCGGATTGCCGATGTACTTGGGGCTGACCTCGAAGCCGTTGCCGAGCTTGCCGCCCATCAGGTACTGGAGCACGGCCCAGGGCGACAGCTTCCAGTTGGGCGGACGCGGACGGTCGTCCACCTTGCGCAGGGCTTCGAGTTCTTCGGCGAATTGCTGTTCGGCATGCTGGCGCAGGACTTGGCTCATGGTGTGCTTCCGGAAAGGGATGGGAATGGGATTCGGTAGGGGGTGGGTGGCAAAGCGGGCCCGGCCTCAGGCCTGGCCGCGCAGTGCGATGAAGGCCTGGTGCAGGCCCAGACGCAGCTCGACGATGCGCTCCAGGTGGCCGCGCATGCGCTCCTCGTCCCAGGGCCGCGCGCGGCTGCGTTCGAGGCGCGCCTGCTGCTGGGGCGTGAGGGGAATGGCCGGGGCGGCTGTTGCTGCAGATGCCGAAGCGGCTGCGGTCTCTGCAACAGGCTCGGCCGGGGGCTCCGGCGCGGGCTCGACCTGTGCATCCAGCACCGAGGGCTTGCGCCACAGCTCGGCAAAGCGCTCCAGCGCGGTCACGTCCAGCATGCGCGCGCAGGACAGCAGGGCCTGGTCGGCGCGGTAGCTGTGCCAGTTGCCCGTGATCTGCTTGCCGCCCACGGCCACATGCAGTGCCTCGGTCAGCCGCGCCGACAGCGCGGGCGAGAGCAGTTCGGCACCGCCCAGCGACTGGGACATGCCCTCGATGGCGTCGATGAGCTTGTGCCTGTCGCGCTCGAACTGGGCAATCCAGCGGGACTCGCGTTCTTCGGGGGACAGCCGGGCCATGAGGGCGGGCAGCAGCGCATCGTGGCGCATGTCGCGGCCCAGGGCCTGGGCGGCATCGATCCATTCCACGTCCAGCTGGTACTGCAGGGCCCGCACCCAGCCCTGGCGCAGCGAGGATTTCCAGTCGCTGCGACGGCTCCACTCCATCACTTCCAGGGGCGTCAGGCCCAGGGCCCGGGTCCAGAAGGACACCGGGGTGAGCTGCACCATCTGCTCCAGCAGCCAGGCCTTCTTGCCGCCACGGAAGTAGGCATCAGGCTTGAGCGTGATGCCGTCGCGCTCCCATTCCTTGAGGCCTTCCTCGGGAGGCTCCACGATCCACTGGCCCTTGTCGTCCTGCTGAAGCATGGACTGCATCCAGCCCATGACGCGCTGGCTGTGCGCGCTGTCCGGCAGGCACGAGAGCATTTGTGCGGCGTTCTCGCGGATTTCCTTGCTGCGGTCGGACAGCAGTTTTTCGAGCAGCGGCTCGTCGTCCATGCCCAGCCCCACGGTCAGTGCCTGGACCATGGGCAGGCGCTCCTTGGCGCCCAGTTCCTTCAGGCTGCCTTCCAGCCGCGCACGGGCCTGGGCGGCATCGGCCGCGCGCTCGCTGCGCAGCAGGGCCACGCGCTGCTCGACCGAGCCCTCCTGCCAGACCAGTTCGGGGTCGGCGGTTTCCTCCACGCCGCTGGCATAGCTCCATTGCGGATTGAGCGCGCCCAGCCAGCGCCCGCGCTCGCCCAGCACCGGGGCCAGCCACTGGCGCAGCTCCACGGACTGGCGGCCCTGCTCCAGCGCAGGCACCAGCAGGTCATGGGGCAGGCGCTGGCCCGCCTGGTCCAGGGTGCGCAGCATCGAGGCCTGCAGCTCGAACGGCCCGTCCTTGAGCACGTCGCCCATCAGGGTCTGCAAGCGAGCATCGGCAGGCGCGGGGCGCGATTCTGCAGGCGCCGCGGCCGGCACGGCCAGCGGCGCCGGCAGGCGCACCTGCGCGCCGGGCTGCCAGCCTGCGCGCTCGAACACGGCCGCCACGGCGCTGGCGCGCAGCAGTTGCTGGGCGGGCGAGTCGCCGGGCAGGTCCGCCCGGGGCAGCAGCGCGGCCTGCACGGCCTGCTGCGACCACGGGGCAGACGGATCAACGCCCGAAGCCAGCGCAGGCGGCACGGCCAGCCGGTCCGAGCCGACCATGGCCGATTGCTGCAGCGCAGTCCAAAGTTGTGTGTTGCTCATACCGGTTCACCCTGGTTCTGCCAGATACATTGCCGGGCGCTTTCGCCCTCGCGGGCCTGCCAGGCGCTCAGCAGGCGCCAGCGGCCCACGGCCGGGCCGGGCTCCCATTCGCCAAACAGCTGCATGGGCGCGCCGCCGCTGAGCGCCAGCAGGCGCCAGGCTTCGGCATCGTCAATGGCCACGGGAACGGGTTGCACAGGCGCGGCAGTGCCGTCGGCAGACACGCCGGGCGCAGCCGCCGATGCGCCCGGCGCATCGGGCCAGGCCGCAAACCATTGGCCCTGGGCAGGCACCAGGCGCAACCCGTCCTGGCACAACGGCTGCGTGGCCTGCAGCGGGTTGGCGGCAATGCGCCGGCCCATCTGCTGCAGGACGTCGCCCACGGCCGAGGTGTCCAGCGGGCTGGCGCCCTCGGCAGGCAGCGCAGGCCCGTTGCCGTTGGCGGCAATGGCGCGCAGCGGCGCATGGCCCGGGTAGAAATTCAGCGCGCAACCGTAGCGATGGCCAGGCACCCAGGCCGATTCGAAGCCGCGCCCGCCCTGCGCATAGTCCAGCACCAGGGCCATGCGGCCCGTGCGCTGCCCGTGCAGCCAGACGCGGCGCTCCATGAGCCGGCCTTCGCGCTCGATCATGCGCAGGCCGGCCACCAGCCATTCGTCCTCGACCAGCTGGCCGCGGGCCTGCACCTCGGCCTTGTCCATGGGCCAGCCCAGCGCGGCCATCACGTCGGCCTTGACCTCGGGGCTGAGCGATTCACGGCGGCGCACGGCGTCGATGATCAGCTGCCAGTGGCCCAGCTGCACCAGCATGTCGCGCGGCCAGTCGCGGTGGCTGCCCACCAGATCCCGGCAGTCCTTGATGCGTGCCGCCATGCCCGTGGCCTGCGCATCGACCATGCGCGCGGCCATGGTGTTCCAGCGCTGGCGCATCTGGGAGTCGCCGGCCTGGTTGGCCAGGCCCGCGCGCACCATGTCCTGCATCCACAGCGACAGTTCCTGCAGGCCCGCCTCGACCTTGTCCCAGCGCTTGTCTTCGCGCCTGGCCTGCTGCCTGGCCGCAACCTCGGGATCGGGTGGCGGCTCGGCCGCCGCGGCGGCTGCCTTGGCCTCCTTCTTCTCGGCCTTTTCCTGGCGGCTGTCCAGCCAGGTCTGCACCCAGGCCGGTGGATCGCCGCCCTCGGTGACCTGGCCGCCCGCACGCATCAGCATCAGCGCCAGCCCATGCTTGCAGGGGAACTTGCGGCTGGGGCAAGAGCATTTGAAGGAGGGTCCCGACAGGTCCACCTGGGTCTGGTAGGGCTTGCTGCCGCTGCCCTGGCACTCGCCCCACACCGCCACATCGTTGGCACCCATGGTGGGCCATTTGGCGGGCGATTGCAGCCCCTTGGCGGCCTTGCTGGAGGAAGCGTCCGGCGATAGCGCCAGCACTTCGCTCTCTGTTCCTAATACACGCGACACCGAAGCTCCCTCTCCAAGTGTTTGTCATCGCCAGGCGCATTGAATGAAGAAACGACCGCGCCCGGCAAGCCCGAAAGCCTATCAGCAATAGTTATCGGCAATTTGAAACAAATCACAACAACGTCAAACCTCTCTCCCATGAACCGGGAACCCCATGGCGCGCAGCCAGCTGCGCTATATCAGCGCATGCATTGATGGCACCAAGCCGTACCAGCCTTCAGACATTGCAAAAAGACGCAGGAAACACGCATTCACCATTTCCTGCGATGCACATCGCCACCCATTGAAAGCAAGCACTCATTCCGCACTGAAAACGGTTTCATTCCATTGCACTGGCAACCATTGCAATCCGCTGGCCATTGCGATAGCCCGACAGTGCGTTCAAACCGGAGCCAGGCAAGGCCGGACCAGACCCTGGCTGGGGGATGGGCTCTCGAAAAACCGGATGTGCCAGGCAAATATACTGTATATTCATACAGCAATGGAGCTGCAACGCAAACTTTTCATCCTCGCCGACGCCGCCAAGTACGACGCCAGCTGCGCCTCCAGCGGATCGCAGGGGCGCGACTCGCTGGACGGCAAGGGCATGGGCTCGGTCACCGGCATGGGCATCTGCCACAGCTATGCGCCCGACGGGCGCTGCATCTCGCTGCTCAAGATCCTGCTGACCAATGTCTGCATCTTCGACTGCCGCTACTGCATCAACCGCAAGAGCTCCAACGTGCAGCGCGCCCGCTTCACGGTGGCCGAGGTGGTGCAGCTGACGCTGGACTTCTACCGGCGCAACTGCATCGAGGGGCTGTTCCTGTCCAGCGGCATCATCCGCTCCAGCGACTACACCATGGAGCAGCTGGTGGAAGTGGCCCGCCGCCTGCGCGAGGAGCATGACTTTCGCGGCTACATCCACCTCAAGACCATCCCGGATGCCGCCCCCGAATTGCTGGCCCAGGCAGGCCGCCATGCCGACCGCCTGAGCATCAATGTGGAACTGCCCACGGCCAGCGGCCTGGCGCAGTTCGCGCCCGAAAAGGACGGCCGGCGCATACGCCAGGCCATGCAGGGCGTGGACCGGCATGTGCAGGCCTGGCGCGCGGCCACGCGCGAGCAGCGCCAGGCGCAGTCCCTGCCCGGCGCGCCCGCGCAGCGCGCCGCCGTGCCGCGCTTCGCGCCGGGCGGGCAGAGCACGCAGATGATCGTGGGCGCCGACCGCGCAACCGATGCCGACATCCTCGAGTCCAGCCATACGCTGTATGCGGGCTACGGCCTGCGCCGCGTGTACTACTCGGCCTTCAGCCCCATTCCCGATGCCTCGCGCGACCTGCCGCCGCAGGCGCCGCCCCTCATGCGCGAGCACCGGCTCTACCAGGCCGACTGGCTCATGCGCTTTTACGGCTACGGGGCGGGCGAGATCGCGGCGGCCAGCCGCCACGGCATGCTGGACCTGGAGATCGACCCCAAGCTGGCCTGGGCACTGGCCAACCGCCAGCAGTTCCCCGTGGACCTCAACCGTGCTCCGCGCAGCCTGCTGCTGCGCGTGCCGGGCCTGGGCACGCAGACGGTGGAGCGCCTGCTGGCGGCGCGCCGCGTGCGCCGGCTGCGGCTGGACGACCTGCTGCGGCTGCGCGCCCCCGTGCAAAAGGCCCTGCCCTTCGTGCTGATCGACGGCCACCGGCCCCTGCTGGGCGAGACCGACTCGGCCGCGCTGCGCACGCGGCTGATCGCGCAGTCACAGGCCAGCCAGGCCCAGGCGCGGCACAGCGGCATGCGCGTGCAAAGCGCACTGCAGGCCAGCCTGTTCTAGAACCTGGAGCACGCCATGCACGGACAGGCCCTCACCATCGAACTCGACAGCCCTGACGACTGGCCCGGCTTTCGCGCAGCCTGCCGGGCGCTGCTGGCCCACGGCGCCGACCCCGCCCTGGTGCGCTGGCGGTGGCCCGACACGCGGGGTGCGCAGCCACTCGGCGCGGGGGTGGATCTGTTTTCCAGCGCGCCGCAGCAGGCCATGCCCGCCTCGGCACTCGCCGGGCTGGCCGGCCCCGGCGAGGCAGGGCTGTCCCTGTCGGACACCCAGATGTCCGCCCTGCGCCATGCCTGCATGCACCGCGCGGCAGGCCGCTTCGAGCTGTGCCACCGCTGGCTGGCGCGCATGCAGGCCCGGCCCGAACTGCGGCTGGATGCGCTGGATGCGGAATGGCGCGCCATCGAGGCCCTGGCCCGCCCCGTCTCGCGCGAGATCCACAAGATGCACGCCTTCGTGCGCTTTCGGACGACACAGCGACCGGACCTGCCCGAGCTGCACATCGCCTGGTTCGAGCCCGAGCACCACATCGTGCGCGCGGCGGCACCCTTTTTCTGCAAGCGCTTTGCCAACATGCACTGGGCCATCCTCACGCCGCAGTGCAGCGTGCACTGGGACGGCCATGCGCTGCGCCTGGCGCCCGGCGCGCGCCGCAGCGATGCCCCGCCAGCCGACGCGGGCGAGGCCCTGTGGCTGACCTACTACGCCAGCACCTTCAACCCCGCGCGCCTGAAGGAGCAGGCCATGCTGCGCGAGATGCCGCGCCGCTACTGGCACAACCTGCCCGAGACGGTGCTGATCTCCACCCTGGTCCAGCAGGCCCGCGCGCGCACGGCGCAGATGCTGGCGCCGTAACGGCAGCCGCCAAAAAGAAACAGAAAAAAGAAAAGGCCCCGAAGGGCCTTTGTCTGCTTTGCAGCGTCGCTCAGTGCATCAGCCCAGCCACTTGCGGGCGTTGCGCCACACGCGCATCCAGGGGCTGAATTCCGACTTGTCGCCGTTGGTCCAGCTCATCTGCACGTTGCGGAACACGCGCTCGGGGTGGGGCATCATGGCCGTGAAGCGGCCATCGGCCGTGGTCACTGCCGTCAGGCCGCCGGCCGATCCGTTGGGATTGAACGGGTACTGCTCAGTGGCCTTGCCGTGGTTGTCCACGTAGCGCATGGAGGCGATGGCCTTGTCCGCATTGCCGCGGAAGCGGAAGTTGGCAAAGCCTTCGCCGTGGGCCACGGCGATGGGCAGGCGGCTGCCGGCCATGTCCTGCAGGAACAGGCTGGGCGACTCCAGCACTTCCACCATGGACAGGCGCGCCTCGAAGCGGTTGCTCTGGTTCTGCGTGAAACGCGGCCAGTCCTGGGCGCCGGGAATGATATCGGCCAGTTCGGCAAACATCTGGCAGCCATTGCACACGCCCAGGCCGAAGGTGTCGCTGCGGCCGAAGAACTGCTGGAACTGCGCGGACAGGCTGTCGTTGAAGGTGATGGAGCGCGCCCAGCCGATGCCGGCGCCCAGCGTGTCGCCGTAGCTGAAGCCGCCGCAGGCCACCACGCCGGCGAAGTCCTGCAGCTGCGCGCGGCCGCTTTGCAGGTCGGTCATGTGCACGTCCACGGCGTCGAAGCCGGCCTCGGTGAAGGCGTAGGCCATTTCCACATGGGAGTTCACGCCCTGCTCGCGCAGCACGGCCACGCGGGGCCGCGCGCCCAGGTTCAGGAAGGGTGCGGCCGGGTTCTCGGCCGGGTCGAACGTCAGGTGCAGGTGCATGCCCGGGTCGGCAGGCTCGCCGGCTGCGGCATGCTCGCTGTCGGCGCAGGCCGGGTTGTCGCGCTGCTGGGCAATCTTCCAGCTGACGGCATCCCAGACCTGGTGCAGGTCGCTGAGCGAGGCGCCGAAGACGGACTTGGCATCGCGCCAGACCTGCAGCTCGCCCTTGCCCGCATCGACCTTGGACGAGACGGGGCGCGTCTTGCCGATGATGTGGCTGCAGGTGGACAGGCCATGCTCGCGCAGGGTCTGCAGCACGGCGGCGCGGTCGGCCGTGCGGATCTGCAGCACGGCGCCCAGCTCTTCGTTGAACAGCGCGCGCAGCGTCATGTCGTCGCGGCGGCCGCTGATCTGGGAGGCCCAGTTCTTGCCTTCGCCCGAGTCCATGCGGCTGTCGCTGATGCCGTCGCCTTCGGTGACCAGCATGTCCACGTTGATGGCCACGCCCACATGGCCGGCAAAGGCCATCTCGGCCACGGTGGCCAGCAGGCCGCCGTCGCCCTTGTCGTGGTAGGCCAGGATCTGGCCCTTGGCGCGCAGGTCGTTGACGGCATCGACCAGGGCAATCAGGTCCTTGGCGTCATCGAGGTCGGGCGTCTCGTTGCCGGTCTGGCCCAGCACCTGGCCCAGGATGGAGCCGCCCATGCGCATCTTGCCGCGGCCCAGGTCCACCAGCACCAGGGTGCTGTCGTCTTCCGAGGCGTCCAGCTGGGGCGTGAGCGTGCCGCGCACATCGTCGATGGAGGCAAAGCCCGTGATGATCAGGCTGACCGGCGAGGTCACCTTCTTGACCTGGCCGCCCTCGTTCCACTGGGTGCGCATGGACAGGCTGTCCTTGCCCACGGGGATCGAGATGTCCAGCTGCGGGCACAGCTCCATGCCCACGGCCTTGACGGTGGCGTAGAGCGCCGCGTCTTCGCCGGGCTCGCCGCAGGCCGCCATCCAGTTGGCCGACATCTTGACCCTGGACAGTTCGATGGGCGCGGCCAGCATGTTGGTGATGGCCTCGGCCACGGCCATGCGGCCCGACGCCGGCGCGTTGATGGCCGCCAGCGGCGTGCGCTCGCCCATGGCCATGGCCTCGCCCTTGAAGCCCTGGAAATCGGCCAGCGTGACGGCCACGTCGGCCACGGGCACCTGCCAGGGGCCGACCATCTGGTCGCGGTGGGTCAGGCCGCCCACGGCGCGGTCGCCGATGGTGATCAGGAAGCGCTTGGAGGCCACGGTGGGGTGGGCCAGCACGTCGATCACGGCCTTTTCCAGGGGCACGCCGGTCAGGTCCATGGGGGGCAGCTCCCGCTGCACGGTGGCCACGTCGCGGTGCATCTTGGGCGGCTTGCCCAGCAGCACGTTCATGGGCATGTCCACGGGGAACTTCTGGTCGCCCGAGGCCACGGCCGTGTCCTCCAGCACCAGCTGGCGCTCCTCGGTGGCCGTGCCGATCACGGCAAACGGGCAGCGCTCGCGCTCGCAGAAGGCCGTGAATTCGGCCAGCGATTCGGGCGCGATGGCCAGTACATAGCGTTCCTGGCTTTCGTTGGACCAGATTTCCTTGGGCGCCAGGCCGGATTCCTCCAGGTTGACGGCGCGCAGGTCGAAGCGCGCGCCACGGCCCGCATCGTTGGTCAGCTCGGGGAAGGCATTGGACAGGCCGCCGGCACCCACGTCGTGGATGGCCAGGATGGGGTTCTTGTCGCCCTGGGCCCAGCAGTGGTTGATGACTTCCTGGGCGCGGCGCTCGATCTCGGGGTTGCCGCGCTGCACGGAGTCGAAGTCCAGCTCGGCCGCGTTCGTGCCGCTGGCCATGGAGCTGGCAGCGCCGCCGCCCATGCCGATGCGCATGCCGGGGCCGCCCAGCTGGATCAGCAGGGTGCCGGCGGGGAACTCGATCTTGCGCGTCAGCTCGGAGTCGATCACGCCCAGGCCGCCCGCGATCATGATGGGCTTGTGGTAGCCGCGCATCACGGCATCGGCACCCACGCCGACCTGCTGCTCGTACTCGCGGAAATAGCCGGTCAGGTTGGGACGGCCGAACTCGTTGTTGAAGGCCGCGCCACCGAGCGGGCCCTCGATCATGATCTGCAGCGGGCTGGCGATGTGCTCGGGCTTGCCCACTTCGCTGCCCCACAGCTTGGAGACCGTGAAGCCCGACAGGCCGGCCTTGGGCTTGGAGCCGCGGCCCGTGGCGCCCTCGTCGCGGATCTCGCCGCCCGCGCCGGTCGATGCGCCGGGGAAGGGAGAGATGGCCGTGGGGTGGTTGTGCGTCTCCACCTTCATGAGGACGTGGTTGACGGCCTTCTTCTTCTGGTAGCTGGGCGCCTTGATCTTGTCCAGGGCTGCCTCGAAGGTGGCGACGAAGCGCTCGACCTCATGGCCTTCCATGATGGAGGCGTTGTCCGAGTACGCGACCACCGTGTGCTGGGGCGAGACCTGGTGCGTGTGGCGGATCATGCCGAACAGGCTCTTGTCCTGGGCCACGCCGTCAATGGTGAACTGGGCGTTGAAGATCTTGTGGCGGCAGTGCTCGCTGTTGGCCTGCGCGAACATCATCAGCTCCACGTCCGTGGGATTGCGCTTGAGGCCCTTGAAGGCGTCGACCAGGTAGTCGATCTCGTCGTCGGCCAGGGCCAGGCCCCATTGGCGGTTGGCAGTCTCCAGCGCCGCGCGGCCGCCGCCCAGCACATCGACGAACTCCATGGGAGCGGCTTCCAGGGCGGAGAACAGCTGCTCGGCCTCGGCGCGCGTGGCGAAGACCGATTCGGTCATGCGGTCGTGCAGCAAGGCGGCGATCCGTGCAGTCTGCTCGGCCGAAAGTTCAGGCGCGCTGCCCAGCACATTGCTCAGCAGGCCCGTCTTGAAGGCGATGCGGTATTCGGTGATGCGCTCCACGCGGAACACGCCCAGGCCGCAGTTGCGGGCAATGTCCGTGGCCTTGGAGGCCCACGGGGAGATCGTTCCCAGGCGCGGCGTGACCACCAGGGCGGCACCGTCGGCCGGGCCTTCGTAGGGATCTCCATAGGTCAAGAGCGCCTGGAGGCGCTCTTGCAATGCGGGCGTGGGTGCGGCGTCCGTGGCCACCAGGTGCACGAAGCGCGCGGCAATGCCGGTGATTTTGGGATGGATGGCGACCAGGTCGGTCAGAAGCTGCTGGGCGCGGAACGAGCTGAGAGCGTTTCCACCCTCGAACTGTGTCAGATGCAAGGTCACGTGGCGGCCTGTTGGGTGAGGAGGCTTGTGAAAAGCGCCCTGCGGCCCCGCCCGGCTGGGGGCAGGCCGCAAGGCGCTGAATCGGTGAGGCCGCCATTTTACCGGGCTGCGCCGTCCCGGTGGCGACAGCCGCCCCTTACCCCTGCACGTCCAAAGGCGCAATGGGATAATTGCGGGCATGAGCATCACCATCAAGAGCGCCGAAGACATCGCAGCCATGCGCGTGGCATGCCGCCTGGCTTCGGAAGTGCTGGACTACATCACCCCCCACATCAAGCCCGGCATCACCACGGCCGAGATCGACCGGCTGGGCGCCGAATGCATGGCGCAGCAGGGCACGGTCTCCGCCACCATCGGCTACCAGCCGCCTGGCTACCCGCCCTATCCCGGGCACCTGTGCACCTCGGTCAACCATGTGGTCTGCCACGGCATCCCCAACGACAAGCCGCTCAAGAAGGGCGACATCGTCAATGTGGATGTCACGGTCATCACCAAGGACGGCTGGTACGGCGACAACAGCCGCATGTTCCTGATCGGCGAGTGCTCCATCGCGGCCAAGCGCCTGTCGGCGCTGACCTTCGACGCCATGTGGCTGGGCATCCAGCAGGTCAGGCCCGGCGCCACGCTGGGCGACATCGGCAACGCCATCCAGACCTTTGCCGAAGGCCACGGCCTGTCGGTGGTGCGCGAGTTCTGCGGCCACGGCATCGGCCAGAAGTTCCACGAAGAGCCGCAGATCCTGCACTATGGCCGCCCCGGCACGGGCACCGTTCTCGAAGAGGGCATGGTCTTCACCGTCGAGCCCATGCTCAACCTGGGCAGGCGCGAGATCAAGGAACTGGGCAAGGACGGCTGGACCATCGTGACCAAGGACCACAGCCTCTCGGCCCAGTGGGAACACACCCTGGTGGTCACCAAGACGGGCTACGAAGTCATGACCCTGTCGGCCGGCTCGCCCGCGCTCCCGCCCTTCGTGACCGCCACGAGCTGCTGAGGCTCGGCATGTTTCTTGCGTGATGCGCAGGCAAAATGGCACTGCGCCCGGGGCACCCGCTCCAGGCGCCTCCCCTGCCCTGGCCGCGCATGAAACAGATCACTGACCACACTCCTTCCAACTCTGCGCCCGCAGCCCCGGATTCGCTGGAGCAGTTGCGCGCGCAGTACGCCCTCGATCGCGGACGCTGGATAGGCTCGCTGCTGGCGCCCACCATGGGCCGGCGCGGCGTGCGCCTGGTGCTGCAGCACCTGAGCGATCTGGCCGACACGCTGCTGCGCGCGCTGTGGCACCGCGCCGGCATGCCTGCCGAGGCCTGCCTGGCCGCCGTGGGAGGCTATGGCCGCGCCCAGCTGTTTCCCTACTCCGACATCGACGTGCTGGTGCTGCTGCCGGCCACCGGCACGGCAGACCCGGAGCTGACCTCGCGCATAGAAAAGTTCATCGGCAGCTGCTGGGACGCGGGCCTGGAGATCGGCTCCAGCGTGCGCACGCTGGCCGAATGCCTGCAAGAGTCCGGGCGCGACCTCACCGTGCAGACCGCCTTGCTGGAGTCGCGCCGCATCTGCGGAAACGAGCCGCTGTTCGGCGAGTTCCAGCAGCGCTACCAGGCACAGATGAATGCGCGCGCCTTTCTGTCCGGCAAGCTGCTGGAAATGCGCCAGCGCCACAACAAGTACGAGAGCACGCCCTACTCGCTGGAGCCCAACTGCAAGGAATCGCCCGGCGGCCTGCGCGATCTGCACACCATGATCTGGCTGGCCCGCGCCGCAGGCCTGGGCCACAGCTGGCAGGCCCTGGCGGAAAAGGGACTGATCACCGATTTCGAGCGCCAGCAGCTCGAAGACAACGAGGCCATGCTCAGCCTGATACGCGCGCGCCTGCACGCCGTGGCGGGCCGGCACGAGGACCGCCTGGTCTTCGACCAGCAGACCGCCGTGGCCGAGGCCTTTGGCTACCGCTCCACCTCGGCCGAGGGCCGCAAGCTGGCCATGCGCGCCAGCGAGACGCTGATGCGCCACTACTACTGGGCAGCCAAGGCCGTGACCCAGCTGTGCCAGATCCTGCGGCTGAACATCGAGGAGCGCCTGAACCCGCGCCCCACGCCGCGGATCCGGCTGAACTCGCGCTTCTACGAGAAGGCCGGCACCATCGAAGTGGCCAGCGACGATCTGTACGAGCGCGAGCCGCATGCCATCCTCGAAACCTTCCTGATGTACGAGACCCATGTGGGCCTCACCGACCTGTCGGCACGCACGCTGCGCGCGCTGTACGGCGCGCGGGACCTGATGGATGCGGCCTTCCGGCGCGACCCCGTCAACCGCGCCACGTTCATGAAGATCCTGCAGCAGCCCAGCGGCATCACGCATGCCATGCGGCTGATGAACCAGACCTCGGTGCTGGGGCGCTACCTGTGGCCCTTCCGGCGCATCGTGGGCCAGATGCAGCACGACCTGTTCCACGTCTACACGGTGGACCAGCACATTCTCATGGTGCTGCGCAATGTGCGGCGCTTTTTCATGGCCGAGCATGCGCATGAGTACCCGTTCTGCTCCCAGCTGGCCAGCGGCTGGGACAAGCCCTGGCTGCTGTACGTGGCCGCGCTGTTCCACGACATCGGCAAGGGCCGCGGCGGCGACCACTCCATCATCGGCGCCGTGGAGGCCAAGCGCTTTTGCCGCGCCCACGGCATTGCGCGCGCCGACGCCGAGCTGATCGAGTTCCTCGTGCGCGAGCACCTGACCATGAGCCAGGTCGCGCAAAAGCAGGACCTGTCGGACCCCGAGGTGATCCAGGCCTTTGCCGAGCGCGTGGGCAACGAGCGCAACCTCACGGCGCTGTACCTGCTCACCGTGGCCGACATCCGTGGCACCAGCCCCAAGGTGTGGAGCGCCTGGAAGGGCAAGCTGCTGGAGGACACCTATCGCCTGACCCTGCGCGTGATGGGCGGCCGCGCGCCCGACGCGGCCGCCGAGATCGAGGCGCGCCGGCGCGAGGCGCTGGTGCAGCTGGCGCTGACGGCCCAGCCCTTCGAGTCCCACAAGAAGCTCTGGGACACGCTGGGCGTGGACTACTTCATGCGCCACGAGGCCGCCGACATCGCCTGGCACACACGCCACCTGTCGCGCCACGTGGGCACCACCCGCCCCGTGGTGCGTGCGCGCCGCTCACTGGCGGGCGAGGGACTGCAGGTGCTGGTCTACGCACCCGACCAGCCCGATCTGTTCGCGCGCATCTGCGGCTACTTCGACCGCGCAGCGTTTTCCATCCTGGATGCGCGCGTGCACACGGCCCACAACAGCTATGCGCTGGACACCTTCCAGGTGGTGGCGCCCGCCATGCAGGAGCAGTACCGCGAACTCATGCACATGGTCGAGAACGACCTGGTCGCCGCCCTGATGGAGGGCGGACCGCTGCGCGAGCCCTCGCCCCGGCGCCTGTCGCGCCGCGTCAAGAGCTTCCCCTTCGCGCCGCGCGTCACGCTGCGACCCGACGACAAGGCCCAGCACTGGCTGCTGTCCATCTCGGCCACGGACCGCGCCGGCCTGCTCTACACCGTGGCGCGCATCCTGGCCCAGCACCACCTGAGCGTGCAGTTGGCCAAGGTCAGCACGCTGGGCGAGCGCGTGGAGGACAGCTTCCTCATCGAGGGTGCGGAGCTGCAGAACAACCAGCGCCAGCTGCTCATAGAGACCGAGCTTTTGCAGGCCCTGGCAGTCTGAGCCGATTGCGCAAAAAAAGCCCGCCCTGTTGTGCAGGGCGGGCTCGTCGGGTTCATGCGCTGGCAGGCGGGGATGCAGCCATCAGTGCATGGCGGACGCAGGCGCCGACACCGTGGCCACTTGCTTGCCCTCGCGGTCATAGAGCTTGCCGTCGACCACCCGGTCGCCATCGGCCAGGGCAGACAGCACAGCCTCGCTGAGCACGCGCTCCGATCCGGCGCCGAACACCGATGGCTCTTCGGGGTTGCCCTGCTTGAAGTGGTTGAAGACCAGGTTCAGCAGCAGCACGGTCACCGCAGTGGAGCTGATGCCCGAATGGAACATGGTGGCGAACCAGTCCGGGAAGTGGTGATAGAAGTCCGGCTTGACCATGGGCAGCACGCCCATGCCGATGGACGCCGCCACGATGATCAGGTTCATGTTGTTGTGATAGTCCACCTTGGCCAGCGTGCGGATGCCGCTGGCTGCCACCGTGCCAAAGAGCACCAGGCCCGCGCCGCCCAGCACCGAGGGCGGCACGCAGGCCACGATGCGCCCCATGATGGGCAGCAGTCCGAAGGCGATCAGGATCAGCCCGCTGAAGGCCACCACATAGCGGCTCTTGATGCCCGTGACCGCGACCAGGCCCACGTTCTGGGCAAAGGCGCTCTGCGTGAACGAACCGAAGAACGGGGCCACCACGCTGGACAGCATGTCGGCACGCAGGCCGTCGGCCAGGCGGCGCGAATCCACGCGGGTGCCCACGATGTCGCCCACGGCCAGGATGTCGGCCGAGGTCTCCACCAAGGTCACCAGGATCACGATGGACATGGAAAGCGTCGCCGCCAGGCTGAAGGTCGGCCAGCCGAAGTGCAGCGGCATGGGCACGGCGAACCACGCACCGCTGCCCACCTCGGAAAAGTCGGACTTGCCGATCATGGCCGCCACCGCCGTGCCGATGACGATGGCCAGCAGGATGGACAGGCGCGAGATCATGGCGTTGCCCAGCTTGCTCAGCGCCAGCACGATGACCAGGGACAGCCCGGCCAGGCCGATGTTGCCCATGCTTCCGTAGTCGGCCGCCTGGGGATTGCCACCCATGGCCCAGTGGGCGGCCACCGGCATCAGCGACAGGCCGATGATGGTGATCACGCAGCCATTGACCAGCGGAGGAAAAAAGCGCGTGAGCTTGGAGAAGATGGGCGCGATGATCAGGCCGAACACCGAGGCAAAGAGCACGGCGCCCAGCACCCCCTGCATGCCGCCGCCCGTATGCAGGATGCTGACCATGGTGGCCACGCCCGAGAAGGACACGCCCTGCACCAGCGGCAGGCGCGAGCCGAAGAACGGAATGCCCAGCGTCTGCAGCAGCGTGGCCAGCCCGCCCATGAAAAGGCAGGCCGTGATCAGCAGGCCCGTGTCGGCCGCCGACATGCCCGCCGCATTGGCCATGACCAGGGGCACGGCCACGATGCCGCCGTACATGGTCAGCACATGCTGCAAACCATAGAGGGTGTTGGCCGTGAGGCCGAGTTGCTCGTCCTCCGGGCGGATGTCTGCGCCCAGGGCCGGCGCATTGCCAGAACTTTTTTCCATCGCTGTCTCCTTGTCCTCTTGTTCACAGAACGCCGGACAAGTACGCGGCAGCCGGATGGCGGCAGGCGCGCCCCCGCGCACCCTTTGCCGCCGACCCGATAGGCCGCGCTCTCCTGCATCCTGCATCGCGAAGCCCGGTGGCTGCTTGGCAGCTCTTGGCGGGCGCACGCACACAATCCCCGCCTTCGCGGGAAGTGCCACTGTACGGCGCCAGCATGGAAAAATTGTCTACCGATTTGTATACAAAGACCTGACCGCAGATCCTGGAATTACAGCGGCAAGCAAGTCCGCTCAGTCATCCTCGGCAGCGCTGATGCCGGGGAACAGCACATCGGTGAAGCCGAACTGGCGGAAGTCGCGCATGCGCATGGGATAGAGCTTTCCCCAGAGGTGGTCGCACTCATGCTGGACCACCCGCGCATGAAAGCCATCCACCGTGCGATCGATCGCATCGCCAAAGACATCGAAGCCCGTGTAGCGGATACGGCTCCAGCGCGGCACCATGCCACGCATGCCGGGTACGGACAGGCAGCCTTCCCAGTCCATCTGTTCGTCTTCGCCGATGGGCGTGATGACCGGGTTGATGAGCACGGTGCGCGGCACCACCGGTGCATCGGGGTAGCGCGGATTGGGCAGGCCGGAGCCGAACACCACCATCTGCAGGTCCACGCCAATCTGCGGCGCGGCCAGCCCCGCGCCATTGGCGGCATGCATGGTGTCCAGCAGGTCGCTGAGCAGCAGGTGCAGTTCGTCGGTGTCGAATTCGGTCACGGGCTGGGCGACGCGCAGCAGGCGCGGATCACCCATTTTCAATATGGTGCGTACAGTCATGGCAGTGCACGGTGATGCAGGAAATGCGGGTCGCCAAGCATAGCGGGCGCACCGCGCACCTTGACCACACCCACCTGCTTCGCCCCCCCGATCCCCCCCTCTCGGCCCCCTTGGCCGCCATGGCCACACCGCGCTGGCACAATCGCAGCATGCCCAGCACCGCCAGAGAGTCAGCCGCCGCGTCCCCAGAGGACCGTGACACAGGCGCGCAGCAAACACCCGCGGCACAGGCCCGGCAGCCGGATGCCACTGCGCAGGCAGGCATGGCGCAGGCGCAGGCGCAGGCGCAGGCCTTCAATGATGATGATCCCCCTCCCCTGCACCGCATGCCGGCCGCGCCGTTGCGCTGGGCGCTGCAGCTGTTTGCCTGCCTGAGCCTGGCGACGGGCATTGCCGGCATCTTCATTCCAGGATTGCCCACCACGGTGTTCGTGCTCATGGCCGGATGGGCCGCGGCGCGCAGCTCGCAGCGCATGCACACCTGGCTGTGGCGCCATCGCCTGTTCGGGCCCATGCTGCGCAATTGGGCGCGGGGTGGCTGCGTGAGCCGGCGCGCCAAATGGAGCGCCAGCGCCATGATGAGCCTGTGCGCCGTCATCCTGCTGTGGACACGCCCGCCCGCCTGGGTACAGGCCGTGGCGCTGACGTCCATGGGCTGCGTGCTGGTGTGGCTGTGGTTCAGGCCAGAGCCCTGAGAATGAAGGCCTGCGGCAGGCCTGCTGAAAAAAATTCCCCGAGTTTTCTGTGACGTGTTTTTTACGTCATATAATCTAGGTCTTGTTCCTCAATAGCTCAGTTGGTAGAGCGCCGGACTGTTAATCCGTAGGTCCCTGGTTCGAGCCCAGGTTGAGGAGCCAAAGAATTTCAAGACCCTGCAATCGCACAGGATCTTTGTCGACAGACACGTATTCCTCAATAGCTCAGTTGGTAGAGCGCCGGACTGTTAATCCGTAGGTCCCTGGTTCGAGCCCAGGTTGAGGAGCCAAATTTCAGCGGCCTTGCAATCGCACAGGGCCCAGCACCAACATATTCCTCAATAGCTCAGTTGGTAGAGCGCCGGACTGTTAATCCGTAGGTCCCTGGTTCGAGCCCAGGTTGAGGAGCCAGATGAAAAGCCCGCATGCCAGCGCATGCGGGCTTTTTTGTTTGCTCAGGCGGCGCGCACCATGCCGACAGTCGGCGTGCTCGGCGCTGCGGCAGGGGCGGCCGACTCTACGGTGACAGGCTTGCCGTGCTTGGCATGTGCGCGACGCGCACCGTGCGCAGCGCGCGCTTGCTCCACGCCCTCTTCCCATGCACGCAGCTCTTCCTCCAGCCGCGCAGCCCGCTCCGCATACATGTCCGCAGAGGACTTGTAGTATTCGGCAGCAATGGTGTGCTCCAGCATCGCCATGCGTGCCTCCTGCAGGTAGGCCCGGGTGCGACGGATATAGCGCGGCTCGGCAAGGCTTGCGCCAAAGATTTTGCTGAAAAACATCGCTCATCCTCCTTCGATGTCTTCGCAGCGAAAGCCATGCATCCGCAAGAAGACAAGCCCAGGATAGCCAACCCGGCCTGGCGGCGCTGTCCCCTGGCGGGACAAGGCCGCGTAGGAGGTTCACTTACCCCGGCCAGGCGATGCTCTCGCATCCACGCAACCCTCTTCACCATGGTTTGTGCAAGACTGCGGCTGCAGAGAAGCACGAATCCATTATTTTTCAGTCCGTACCCGATCATGTCCCACCCCCTCCCATGGCTCATTCCCCACCAGGCCTTCCCTCCTGTGGAAACGGCATGGGGCCCCAACGACCCGATTCCGGGCCTGCTGGCCGCAGGCGGCACGCTGGATGCGGCGCACCTGCGCATCGCCTACAGCCAGGGCATTTTTCCCTGGTTCAGCGAAGGCCAGCCCACGCTATGGTGGTCGCCCGATCCACGCATGGTGCTGCAGACATCGCAGTTCCGGCTGCACCGCAGCCTGCGCAAGACATTGCAGCGCTTTCGCTCCACCGCCGGCTGCGAGATCCGCATCGACAGCGCTTTCGAGGCCGTGATGCAGCACTGCGCCCAAACGGTGCGCCGTGATCAGGATGGCACCTGGATCGTGCAGGAAATTCTCGACGCCTATACCGAACTGCACCGCCAGGGTGCAGCCCACAGCGTGGAAACCTGGATCGACGGGCGCCTGGTGGGCGGCCTGTACTGCGTGGCGCTGGGCCGCGCCGTATTCGGCGAGTCCATGTTCGCGCATGCCACAGACGCATCCAAGATCGCACTGTCGGCACTGGTGGCGCTGTGCCGGCACCAAGGCGCCGCGCAAATCGATTGCCAGCAGGCCACGCAGCACCTGGCTTCGCTGGGCGCGCGCGAGATGCCCCGCTCCCAGTTCCTGCGCACCGTGGCAGAGCAAAGCCAGCTGCCGCCCATGCACTGGCAATTCGAAAACGTATACTGGAACGAGTTGCTGCCGCCGTCCGGTGATGCCGGCAGCACATCACCGGCTGCCGCCAGCACACCATGACGCACCCGAACGATCTTCCGCTGCAGGCCCTGCAGTTCTACGCCACAGCCGCCTATCCCTGCAGCTACCTGGATGGCCGGCTGGCGCGTTCGCAAGTGGCCACGCCCAGCCACCTGATCCAGAACAGCGCCTATTCGGAGCTGGTCTCCCTGGGGTTTCGCCGCAGCGGAATGTTCACCTACCGGCCGTATTGCGATGGTTGCCGGGCCTGCGTGCCCATGCGCATCCTGGTCCACGATTTCCGCCCGGACCGCAGCCAGCGCCGCGCCGCCGTGCGCCACGCCGATCTCACGGCATCGATCCAGCGCCTGCATTACTCGAACGAGCATTACCAGCTGTACCTGCGCTACCAGCAAAGCCGTCACAGCGGCGGCGGCATGGACCACGACAGCGTGGACCAGTACACGCAGTTCCTGCTGCAAAGCCGCGTCAACTCACGGCTTGTGGAGTTCCGCGCACCGGCGGCCGACGGCGCAGTCGGCAGGCTGAAGATGGTCTCCATCCTCGATGTGCTGGAAGACGGGCTGTCCGCCGTCTACACCTTCTACGAGCCCGATGACCAGGCCAGCTACGGCACGTTCAACGTGCTGTGGCAGATCGATCAGGCACGCTCCATGAGCCTGCCCTATGTCTATCTGGGCTACTGGATCGCCGACAGCCAGAAGATGAATTACAAGGCGCGCTTTCTTCCCCATGAAGTGCGCGTGGACGAGCGCTGGCAGCGCGTGGATCAGCTCCCACGCTGATATGGCGCCACCGCGCCCTTTTCAGCGACATTTCTTATGCACATGGCCGCTGTTTGCAGGCGGCACATATGCCGCCAAGCCATGCCCGCCGCTAGAATGACCGAATCCCGAAATCCCCTTGCGCCTCATGAAAAAAGACGATAACGCGGCCTCGCCCAAGCCCAGCGTCCAGGTCCTGGAACGCATGTTCACGTTGATCGACGTGTTGGCCTCGCGTGAGGAAGCGGTATCGCTCAAGGAGATCAGCGAGCGCACCGGCCTGCACCCCTCCACCACGCACCGCATTCTCAACGACCTGGCCATTGGCCGCTTCGTCGACCGCCCCGAATCGGGCAGCTACCGGCTGGGCATGCGCTTCCTGGAGCTGGGCAACCTGGTCAAGGCCCGCCTGAGCGTACGCGAAGCGGCCCTGATTCCCATGCGCCAGCTGCACAAGCAGATCCAGCAGCCGGTCAGCCTCAGCGTGCGCCAGGGCGATGAAATCGTCTATGTGGAACGCGCCTACAGCGAGCGCTCGGGCATGCAGGTGGTGCGCGCCATCGGCGGCCATGCGCCGCTGCACCTCACATCCAATGGCAAGCTGTTTCTCGCGGCCGATGATGCGCAGCAGGTGCGCGCCTACGCCACACGCACCGGCCTTCCCGGCAAGACGCACTTCAGCATCACGCGGCTTGCCGACATGGAAAACGAGCTGGACAAGGTACGCCACCATGGCGTCGCCCGCGACAACGAGGAGCTGGAGCTGGGCGTGCGCTGCATGGCCGCCGGCATCTATGACGACCAGGGCAAGCTGGTGGCCGGCCTGTCCATCTCCGCTCCCGCCGACCGGCTGGACGAAAGCTGGTTGTCCAAGCTCCAGGCCACCGCGCAGGAGATCTCGGGCGCCCTGGGCTTCAATGCGGTCCGCCCTGCAGCCCCGCCCCCCAATCCCTACGCGCGCAGCAGCCACTGATCTGCAAGCAGCCATCCGCAAGCAGCAAGACCGGTCATCAAAAACAACAAAGGCGCCCAGGGCGCCTTTGTTGTTGAGGGGGAGGAAACTCAGCCCTTGACCTTGTGGATCATGGAATCGCCGGCCACCTGCCCCATGGATTCCACCCAGTGGCGTACGCGCTCGGCATCGCCCAGGCGGCTGAACTTTCCGGCGGAGTCCAGGAAGACCATGATGATCTTGCGGCCAGCCACCTGCGCCTGCATGACCAGGCAGCGACCCGCTTCGGAGATGTAGCCGGTCTTTTGCAGGCCGATATCCCAGGTCGGGCTCAGCACCAGGCGGTTGGTGTTGTTGTACTGCAGCGTGCGGCGGCCCACGGCCACTTCATAGCCGGGCGAAGTGGTGTACTCGCGCACCAGCGGATCACTGTGCGCCACATTCACGAGCACGGCCAGATCACGGGCGCTGGACTGGTTGCGGCTGGACAGCCCGGTGGGCTCCACGTAACGGGTATCCGTCATGCCCAGCAGGCGCGCCTTGGCATTCATCTGCTGGACGAAGGCATCCAGGCCACCTGGGAAGGTGCGACCCAGCGCATGGGCAGCACGGTTTTCGCTGGACATCAGGGCCAGGTGCAGCATTTCGGCACGGGTGAGCGTGGTACCCACGGCCAGGCGCGAACTGCTGCCCTTTTCGGTATCCACATCATCCTGCGTGATGGTGATGGATTCATCCATGGGCAGATGGGCCTGGGAAATCAGCAGACCCGTCATCAGCTTGGTCAGCGAGGCGATGGGCAGCACGGCATGGTCGTTCTTGCTGAGCAGCACTTCGTGGGTGTCCTGGTCCATGACCAGGGCCACGCTGCTCTTGAGATCAAGAGGATCGGCCACTGCATGCAGCCCGGCCATCTGCCCGAACGACAGGCGTGGCTCGTAGGCAACGGCACGAATGGGGCTGGCAGCGCTGCGGGCGGCCACGCGGCTGGGCTGGCGCGCGCTCTTGGCAACGCGCTTGCCCTGGGGAGCCGCCGTGGCGCGCTCCTTCACGGCCTTCTTCTTGACAGGGGCCACGGCCACCTGTTTCTTGGCAACTTTCTTGGCCGGTGCGGCATGCGCGCCCGGGGCAGTGAGAGCACAACTCAGGGCCAGCAACGAGAGAACCTGAGCAAATCGACCGAGGCGGGCACGGCGTAGGGTGGGCATGAGAAATGCTCCAAGCAGCAAGAATTTGTGACTAGACCTTACATTAATCGAAAAAGTCGCACTGTGACAATAACTTGTGCGACTTTTCGATAATTTAAATGAAATTATAAGGCGAGTGCTTACCCCTGCGCAGCCACGACCTCTGCATTGCTGTGTAATTTGTTCAACGCGCTCAGATAGGCCTTGGCCGAGGCCACGACGATGTCCGGGTCCGCGCCCACGCCGTTGACCACGCGCCCGCTGCGCTGCAGGCGAACGGTCACTTCGCCCTGGCTCTCGGTGGAGCCGCTGATGGCGTTGACCGAGTACAGCAGCATCTCGGCACCGCTCTTCACCTCGGACTCGATGGCCTTGAACGAGGCATCGACCGGGCCATTGCCGTCGGACTGGGCCTTGATCTCACGGCCATCGCGGCTGAACACCACCGACGCGTGTGGGCGCTCACCCGTTTCGCTTTGCTGGGCCAGCGAGATGAACTGGAAGGGATCGGCCTGCTGATGCGCATCCTGCTCGGTCACCAGGGCCAGGATGTCCTCGTCGAAGATTTCACTCTTGCGGTCGGCCAGTTCCTTGAAGGCCGCAAAGGCAGTGTTGATCGCGGCCTCGCTGTCGAGTTCCACGCCCAGCTCCTGCAGGCGCTGCTTGAAGGCATTGCGGCCGCTGAGCTTGCCCAGCACGATCTTGTTGGCGCTCCAGCCCACATCCTCGGCACGCATGATTTCGTAGGTGTCGCGCGCCTTGAGCACGCCATCCTGATGGATGCCCGAGGCGTGGGCGAAGGCGTTGGCGCCCACGACGGCCTTGTTGGGCTGCACCACGAAGCCTGTGGTCTGGCTGACCATGCGGCTGGCAGCCACGATGTGCTGGGCGTCGATGTTGACGTCAAGGCCGAAGTAGTCCTTGCGCGTCTTGATGGCCATCACCACCTCCTCGAGCGAGCAGTTGCCCGCGCGTTCGCCCAGGCCGTTGATGGTGCACTCGATCTGGCGCGCCCCGCCAAGCTTGACGCCGGCCAGCGAGTTGGCCACGGCCATGCCCAGGTCGTTGTGGCAATGCACGCTCCAGACGGCCTTGTCGCTGTTGGGCACGCGCTCGCGCAGGTTCTTGATGAAGGCGCCGTACAGCTCCGGAATGGCGTAGCCCACGGTGTCGGGCACGTTGATGGTGGTCGCGCCTTCGGCAATCACCGTCTCGATGACGCGGCACAGAAAGTCCGGGTCGCTGCGGTAGCCGTCTTCGGGGCTGAACTCGATGTCGGCGATCAGGTTGCGCGCAAATCGCACCGACTGGCGCGCCTGCTCCAGCACCTGCTCGGGCGTCATGCGCAGCTTTTTCTCCATGTGCAGCGCACTGGTGGCGATGAAGGTGTGGATGCGCGCGCGGCTGGCGTCCTTCAGAGCCTCGGCCGCACGGGCGATGTCGCGGTCATTGGCACGGGCCAGCGAGCAGATGGTGGAGTCCTTGATGGCGCGCGCAATGGCCTGCACCGACTCGAAGTCGCCATTGGAACTCGCCGCAAAACCGGCCTCGATCACATCGACCTTCAGCCGCTCGAGCTGGCGCGCGATGCGCAGCTTTTCGTCGCGGGTCATGGAGGCACCGGGCGACTGCTCGCCGTCACGCAAGGTGGTGTCGAAAATGATCAATTGGTCGGTCATGGGAGTCTCGTCTTTCTTGTGGATGCGAATCTCCTGCCCACGGGCAGGTGATGAAAAAAGCCGGTGCGCTTGTGGCTGCACCGGCTAGGCAATGGAATTTAAGCGGCAACCGCCTCCTGCACCGTCACCTTCTCGGCAGAGGGCACGCGCTGCAAGCCCGACATGATGGCCCGGAACGAAGCGGAGACGATATTCGCATCAACCCCGACGCCGTAGCACACGTGCAACTCGTCCACACGCAGTTCCACGTAGGCAATGGCCTTGGCATTGGCACCCTCGCCGATGGCATGCTCGTTGTAGTCCAGCACGCGCACGGTCCGGCCGCTGTGCTCGCTCAGCGCCTGCACGAAGGCATCGATGGGCCCCGTGCCTTGCGCCTCGACCGTGCGCTTGCCGCCGTCAACGGACAGATCGGCCGACAGGCTGACCACGCCGTCGTTCTCGCTCAGGCGGTAATGCGGGGCCTGTACGGATTGCAGGCCGTACTCGCGCTGGAACAGCGCCCACAGGTCGGCCGCGGCCAGCTCCTTGCCGCTGGCGTCCATCTCGCGCTGCACCACCTGGCTGAACTCGATCTGCAGGCGGCGCGGCAACTGGAGGCCATACTCGCTTTCAAGCAGATAGGCGATGCCGCCCTTGCCGGACTGGCTGTTGACGCGGATCACGGCCTCGTAGCTGCGGCCCAGGTCCTTGGGGTCGATGGGCAGATAGGGCATGTCCCAGATGTCGCCGTCCTTGCGATCGGCGAAGGCCTTCTTGATGGCATCCTGGTGCGAGCCCGAGAACGAGGTGTAGACCAGATCGCCCACATAGGGATGGCGCGGATGCACGGGCAGCTGGTTGCAATGCTCGACCGTGCTGCGGATGCCGTCGATATCGGAGAAATCCAGGCCAGGAGACACGCCCTGGATGTACATGTTCAACGCCACGTTGACCACATCGAGGTTGCCCGTGCGCTCGCCATTGCCGAACAGGCAGCCTTCAAGGCGGTCCGCACCGGCCATCAACGCCAGCTCGGCCGTGGCCGTGCCCGTGCCGCGGTCATTGTGCGGATGCACGGACAGCACGATGGAGTCGCGGCGCTGGATGTGGCGATGCGTCCACTCCACCATGTCGGCGAAGATGTTGGGCGTGGAGTGCTCCACGGTGGTGGGCAGGTTGATGATGCACTTGCGCTCGGGCGTGGGCTGCCATACATCGGTGACGGCATCGATGACGCGCTTGGAAAACTCCAGCTCGGTGTCCGAATACATCTCGGGCGAGTACTGGAAGGTCCACTGCGTCTGGGGATAGCCGGCAGCGATCTCGTTGAACATGCGGGCATTGGTGGTGGCCAACTCGACGATCTCGTCCTCGCTCATGTTCAATACCACGCGGCGCATCACGGGCGCGGTGGCGTTGTAGAGGTGGACGATGGCCCGGGGCACGCCTTCGAGCGCCTCGAAGGTACGGCGGATGAGGTGCTCGCGCGCCTGGGTCAGCACCTGGACGGTCACGTCATCGGGAATGCGGTTTTCCTCGATGAGCTTGCGCATGAAGTCGAACTCGACCTGGGACGCGGAAGGAAAGCCGACCTCGATTTCCTTGAAGCCGATCTTCACCAGCTGCTCGAACATGCGCATCTTGCGATCGATGTCCATGGGCTCGATCAGCGCCTGGTTGCCATCGCGCAGGTCCACGCTGCACCAGACCGGGGCCTGGGTGATCACCGCATCGGGCCAGCGGCGGTCTTGCAGGCGGACCGGAGCGAACGGACGGTACTTGGTCGAAGGGTTTTGCAACATGGCTGAAGTGCTTTCTATCGTCTAGGTAAAAACAAGACCCACCTGCTCCAGCGACCCCACAAACGCAAAACGGCCCGTCGCTGGTGCAAACGGGCCGTGAAAGTAGGAATGTACGCGCGCGCTACTGTCTCTGCCCGTGGGACATCAGTAGTAGAGCTAGCGACAGGTATTGCATGCGGGTCACTTTAGCACAGGTTCTCAGGCGCTGTGAAGATGCTGCGGCGCATCATTTGTGCAGGCCGCGCTCTTCAGGCTCATCGGTCGAGGTGCTGATGACGCTGGTGCGCTGGCCCTTGGCCTTGCGCCATGCATAGACGCCGTAGCCCGAGAAACCGTAGAGCAGGAACACGCCGAACAGCACGATGGGCGGATGGATATTGATGATGGCAATGCCCAGGGCGATCAGCACGATGGCCGCAAAGGGCACGCTCTTCTTGAAATGCACGTCCTTGAAGCTGTAGAAAGGCACGTTGGTGACCATGGTCAGGCCCGCGTACAGCGTCAGGAAGAACATGATCCAGGTGATCTGCGTCCAGCTCAGCCAGGCATCCTGGCCGCGCAGCAGGCCCGCCTCGTCCAGCAGCCAGATGAAGCCGGTGACCAGCGCTGCAGCGGCGGGCGAAGGCAGGCCCTGGAACCAGCGCTTGTCCACGGTGCCGGTGTTGACGTTGAAGCGCGCCAGCCGCAGCGCAGCGCAGGCGCAATAGACGAAGGCTGCAATCCAGCCCCAGCGGCCAATGCCCTTGAGCGCCCACTCATAGGCGATCAAGGCGGGAGCGGCCCCGAAGGACACCATGTCCGACAGCGAGTCCATCTGTTCGCCAAAGGCGCTTTGCGTATTGGTCATGCGTGCCACGCGGCCGTCAAGGCTGTCGAGCACCATGGCGCAGAACACGCCTGCGGCAGCCAGTTCAAAGCGGCCATTCATGGCCATCACGATGGCGTAGAAGCCACCGAACAGCGCAGCCAGCGTGAACAGGTTGGGCAGGATGTAGATACCCTTGCGGCGCTTGCGCACCACCACGCCTTCGATTTCGTTGGACTCATTGTGGTTTTGCATCAATCCGGCCTCCAGCACAGCGCACGCAAGCGTGAGCAGCTATTAAAACGATAGTATTCTAAGGGAGCGGACAGTGCCGCCCCGAAAGGGTCAGTGTACCTGCGCGCTGCCCCCCTTCTGTGCACGAAAAAGGCCACCCGTCGGGGTGGCCTTGTCCTGCACCTTGCGTAGGCCGCATGCGCGACCCATGCAAGATGGAATGCAGCAATCTCAGTTGCGGCTCTGGTCAACCAGCTTGTTCTTGGAGATCCAGGGCATCATGGCGCGCAGCTGACCGCCCACCTTTTCGATGGCGTGTTCGGCGTTCATGCGGCGGCGGGCCGTCATGCTCGGGTAGTTGGTGCGGCCTTCCTGGATGAACATCTTGGCGTATTCGCCGGTCTGGATGCGCTTGAGGGCAGCACGCATGGCTTCGCGCGACTTGTCGTTGATGACTTCTGTACCCGTCACGTACTCGCCGTATTCGGCGTTGTTCGAGATCGAGTAGTTCATGTTGGCGATGCCGCCTTCGTACATCAGGTCCACGATGAGCTTGAGCTCATGCAGGCACTCGAAGTAGGCCATTTCGGGAGCGTAGCCGGCTTCGGTCAGGGTCTCGAAGCCCATCTTCACCAGTTCCACCGCGCCGCCGCACAGAACGGCCTGCTCGCCGAACAGGTCGGTCTCGGTTTCTTCCTTGAAGTTGGTTTCGATGATGCCGCCCTTGCCGCCACCGTTGGCCATGGCATAGGACAGGGCCAGGTCACGGGCCTTGCCGGACTTGTCCTGGTACACGGCGATCAGCGAAGGCACGCCGCCGCCCTTGAGGTATTCGGAGCGCACGGTGTGGCCAGGGCCCTTGGGGGCGACCATGATCACGTCCAGATCGGCGCGCGGCACAACCTGGTTGTAGTGGATGTTGAAGCCGTGGGCAAAGGCCAGCGTGGCGCCTTGCTTGATGTTGGGGGCCACGTTGTTGGTGTAAACCTCGGGGATGTTCTCATCCGGCAGCAGGATCATGACCAGATCGGCGGCCTTCACGGCGTCGTCGACTTCAGCGACGGTCAGGCCAGCCTTGGCGACCTTGTCCCAGGAAGCGCCGCCCTTGCGCAGGCCGACCACGACCTTCACGCCGCTTTCGTTCAGGTTTTGAGCGTGTGCGTGGCCCTGGCTGCCGTAGCCGATGATGGCAACGGTCTTGCCCTTGATCAGGCTCAGGTCACAGTCCTTGTCGTAGAAAACTTTCATGTTGGCTCCAGGCTTCGTGTGTGTGTAGGGGTTGAAAGGGGAAGGGGACAGGTTTCAGGTGCGTTGCAGCGCATCAAACGCGCAGAATGCGTTCGCCGCGGCCGATGCCGCAGGAGCCGGTACGCACGGTTTCCAGAATGGCCGTGCGGTCCAGCGCCTGCAGGAAGGCGTCGTTCTTGGATTGGTCGCCGGTCAGCTCGACCGTGTAGCTCTTTTCGGTCACGTCGATGATGCGACCGCGGAAGATGTCGGCCATGCGCTTCATCTCCTCGCGTTCCTTGCCCACGGCGCGGACCTTGACCATCATGAGCTCGCGCTCGGTATAGGAGCCTTCCGTCAGGTCCACGACCTTGACGACCTCGATCAGGCGGTTCAGGTGCTTGGTGATCTGCTCGATCACGTCTTCGGAGCCATTCGTCTGAATGGTCATGCGCGACAGCGATGCGTCTTCCGTGGGAGCCACGGTCAGCGATTCGATGTTGTAGCCGCGGGCCGAGAACAGGCCCACCACGCGCGACAAGGCTCCCGGCTCGTTTTCGAGCAGCACGGCAATGATGTGTTTCATGAAAGAAAGATTCCTCTTTTCGCCGCCCTCCCCCGGCGCCGGTAAACGTCGGGCTTGGCAGGCAATAGATTCGTCAAGGGGTTGCCGCCTTGAGGGCGGCTACTGAAGAAGATGCGGCAGGAACAGGCCCTGGCGAACCCAGCCAAGGGCTCGCTCAGAGGTCGTCAGCTCCCAGCAGCATCTCGGTGATCCCACGGCCGGCCTGCACCATGGGGAATACATTCTCGGTGGGATCGGTGCGGAAGTCCATGAACACCGTCCGATCCTTGAGCTTGCGGGCCTCGCGCAGGGCGGGCTCCACGTCCTCGGGGCGCTCGATCAGCATGCCCACGTGGCCATAGGCCTCGGCCAGCTTCACGAAGTTGGGCAGCGAGTCCATGTAGCTGCTGCTATAGCGGCCCGAGTACTCGATCTCCTGCCACTGGCGCACCATGCCCAGGTAGCGGTTGTTCAGCGACACCACCTTGACCGGCGTGTTGTACTGCAGGCAGGTGGCCAGCTCCTGGATGTTCATCTGGATGGAGCCTTCGCCCGTGATGCAGAACACCTCGGATTCAGGCTTGGCCAGCTTGATGCCCATGGCGTAGGGCAGGCCCACGCCCATGGTGCCCAGGCCGCCGGAGTTGATCCAGCGGCGCGGCTCGTCGAAGCGGTAGTACTGCGCAGCCCACATCTGGTGCTGGCCCACGTCGGACGTGATGTAGGCATCGGCGTCGCGGGTCATGTTCCACAGCGTCTCCACCACGTACTGCGGCTTGATGACCGAGCCGTCGCCACGGCTGTACTGCAGGCAGTCGCGGCTGCGCCAGCCTTCGATGGTCTCCCACCACTGGCCCAGGGCCGCCGCGTCGGGACGGGCGCTGGCCTCGCGGATCATGGAGATCAGCTCGGTCAGCACTTCCTTGACGTCGCCGACGATGGGCACGTCCACCTTCACGCGCTTGGAGATGGAGGAGGGATCGATGTCGATATGGATGATCTTGCGCTCCACCGACATGAAATGCTTGGGGTTGCCGATCACCCGGTCGTCGAAGCGCGCACCCACGGCCAGCAGCACATCGCAGTTCTGCATGGCGTTGTTGGCTTCGATGGTGCCGTGCATGCCCAGCATGCCCAGGAACTTGCGGTCGCTGGCCGGATAGGCACCCAGGCCCAGCAGCGTATGCGTGACCGGGTAGCCCAGCATGTCCACCAGGGTGCGCAGCTCGTTGCAGGCATTGCCCAGCAGCACGCCGCCACCCGTGTAGATATAGGGACGCTTGGCAGCCAGCAGCAACTGCAGCGCCTTGCGGATCTGGCCGGCATGGCCCTTGCGCACCGGGTTGTAGGAGCGCATCTCCACCTTTTCGGGGTAACCGGTGTAGAGAGCCTTCTTGAAGGACACATCCTTAGGGATGTCCACCACCACGGGGCCGGGGCGGCCGGTGCGCGCGATGTGGAAGGCCTTCTTCATGGTGTCCGCCAGCTCGCGCACATCCTTGACTAGGAAGTTGTGCTTGACGATGGGGCGGGTGATGCCGACGGTGTCGCACTCCTGGAATGCATCGGTGCCGATGTAGGCCGTCGAGGTCTGGCCGCTGATCACGACCAGGGGAATGGAATCAGTGTAGGCGGTGGCAATGCCGGTGACGGCGTTGGTCAGGCCGGGACCCGAGGTCACCAGGGCCACGCCGACTTCACCCGTGGCACGGGCAAAACCGTCTGCCGCATGCACAGCCGCCTGCTCGTGGCGCACCAGCACATGCTGAATGGTGTCTTGCTTGTAGAGGGCGTCGTAGATGTACAGGACCGCACCGCCCGGATAGCCCCAAAGCTGCTTGACGCCTTCGGCCTGCAGGGACTTGACGAGGATCTCGGAGCCCATCAGCTCCTGGGATGCATGGGACTGCGACGCCGCTGCTGCCGCGCTGGAGTACTCGGCTTTGGAAATTTCCATGATCAACCTTTGTGAATTTCTCTAACGAAAAACCTTGGGTGCCCCTTGCCTGAAGCCCTTGTGAGGCCGGTGCGGGACTTAGGACCAACAGACATGGGCGAGTGAGTAAACGCCGGACCGTGACCCGTTTGCCTTTTTGAATTGCAGCAGACATTATCGCACTGCAACAAGCCTGTGCGCCATCGTGCGAAAAAAATTGACACTGCGGTGCGATAATCGGGTCCCGCGTCCGTTCAGCCCCCCTCAACGAGCCCCTCATCCGGGCCTGCGTTCCTTTTGGCAACCGAGCAAGAACTATCCGACTTCCTCAAAAGCGTAGAAAAGCGTGCCTTCAAGCGCAGCTTTTTCCACGTCCGGGACGAGGAGGCGGCGCTGGACATCGTGCAGGACAGCATGCTCAAGCTGGCGCAGCACTATGGCGACAAGCCCATCACCGAGCTGCCCATGCTCTTCCAGCGCATCCTGTCCAACAGCACCCTGGACTGGTTTCGCAGGCAAAAGACGCAGAACGCCCTCTTCACCCGCATGAGCGATCTGGAGGCCTCGGCCGGCGACGATGCGGACTTCGACTGGCTCGAGACCTACGCCGACTCCGCACAGAACGGCGAAACCGCCCGCAGCGCCGAGGATCTGACCGAGCGGGCGCAGATTTTGCAAAGCATTGAAAAAGAGATACAGGAGCTGCCGGCGCGTCAACGCGAAGCATTCCTGATGCGTTATTGGGAAGAGATGGACGTTGCGGAGACCGCTGCCGCGATGGGGTGTTCCGAAGGAAGTGTAAAAACACATTGTTTCCGCGCCATCCAGACATTGAGCAAGGCACTGAAGGCCAAAGGAATCGAGCTATGAAGACTGCGCCCACTCTCACTCTCCACAGCGAAATGGCGGCCGACCGCATCGCACGCCGGATCACCGCGCGCCTGGGTGACGGCGAGGCGTTGCTGCCATACGACATCACCGAGCGGCTGCGCGCTGGGCGCGAGCGCGCCCTGTCCGTTCGCCGGCGCGAACTGCGCGCTGCGCCCGTGCAGGCTGCCAGCGCAACCCAGGCTCAGGGTGGCACCATGACGCTGGGCTCTGGCGACGAAGGCGGCACCTGGTGGCGCGCGCTGATCTCGGCCGTGCCGGTGCTGGCCCTCATCATTGGCCTGGTGGTCGTCAACGTGCAGACCGATCAGATTGGCCTGACCGAGGTTGCCGAGGTCGATACGGCCCTGCTGACCGATGACCTGCCCCCTGCCGCCTATGCCGACCCCGGTTTCATCCAGTACCTGAAGACTTCGGCCACCAACACGGAACGCTGATACCCGCCTTGCCTGCCTGCATGCCCACTGATTCACGCGCCGCGTTCCACCGATCACCCGCCGCCATCCTGGCGGCGGTGCTGTTGATGGCGCTGGCCTGGACCGGCTGGCGCGTCGTGCAACAGGTGCGGCTGGCGCCCAGCACGGTGTCGCCGGCCACCATTGCGGCCTCCAAGACCCTGCATGGCGACGCAGCCACGCGCCAGCGCGCCACGGCCCTGGCCTCAGGCCCACGCTGGGCCGAGCTGACGCCTGCGCAAAGCAGGGTGCTCGAGCCCCTTTCCGAGCGCTGGTCCATGATGGACGCGCTGCAAAAGCGCCGCTGGATGGCATTGGCCGAAGGCTGGGACAAGCTCAGCGAAAAGGAGCAGGAAAAGCTGCGCGACCGCATGCAGACCTGGTCCAGCCTCAGCGCCCAGCAGCGCAGCCAGGCCCGCCTGAATTTCGCCCTGACCAACCGCCTTGCCACGGACAAGCGAGCCCAGTGGGAGGCCTACCAGGCGCTCAGCGACGAAGAAAAACGCCTTCTGGCTGCACGCGCCGCGCCCAAGGTCAAGGGCGCCGCCAACGCCATACAGCCCGTGGCGCCCAAGCGTCTGGCGCGGATTCCTGCGGCCTCGGTGGCACCGGCCACCATTCCGAATCCCCCCAAGATTCCACCAGCCACCATCTACAATCCGCCGCCTCCGGTTCCACCGGTCGCGCCGCCTTCGGCCGTGGAAACCCATCCCGTGCGCCCGCCTGCGCTGGTGGAGACAGCCCCGGTGGAAGTGCCTTCGGCCACACCCATGCCCTTGCCGCCCATGGAACTGCATGACGGCGCCGAGGCCACCCCACAGCCCTCGCACGGCGAAGCAGCCCCTTCGCATTGATGCAGCGCCCCGACACGCCCGCATGACGAACGCCACCTCCCCCGCCTCCACGGCAGCCGGCTCCGCCGCCGATCCACGGATGGCCCCGCGCCTGGCCCGGCGCATGGCCTGCTGGCTATATGAGGGCATGCTGCTGTTCGGCGTGGTCTTCATCGCCGGATATCTGTTTGGCACCTTGTCTCAGACGCGCAACGCCATGGACAACCGCCATGCGCTGCAGGCCTTCATGTTCGTGGTGCTGGGCATCTATTTCGTCTGGTTCTGGTCCAAGGGGCAGACATTGGCCATGAAGACCTGGCACATCCGCCTGGTGGATGCTGCAGGCCAGCCCGTCAGCCAGCCGCGCGCACTGCGGCGCTATGTGCTGAGCTGGATCTGGCTGCTGCCACCGCTGGCGGCCTACTCCACCGGCGTGCCGGCCTTGACCACCTTGGTGCTGCTGGTGCTGTGGGTGGCACTCTGGGCCCTGCTCAGCCGCCTTCATCCGCGCCGCCAGTTCTGGCATGACGCCTGGGCCGGCACACAGCTGATCCACCAGGCCCCGCCGCCCAGGAAAAAACGCTGAGCGGCAAAGGCAGCATCGCATCTCCTACACTCCCCAGCATGCCCGCCGCTTCACCCAAGTCCAACGACAGCACGCCTGTCAATCCCCAGAAAAGCCGCACGGGCCTGAACCGTGTCTGGCACGCTGCGGGTTATTCGCTGTCCGGCCTTCGTGCCGGATGGAATGAGAAAGCCTTCCGCCAGGAAGCGCTGGCCGCCATCGTGCTGATCCCTGCCGCCTTCTGGCTGGGACGCAGCTGGATCGAGGTCTCGCTGCTGGCGGGCACGGTCTTGCTGGTGCTGATCGTGGAATTGCTCAACAGCGGCATCGAGGCCGTGGTCGATCGCATAGGCCCCGAATGGCACGCCCTGTCCAAGCAAGCCAAGGACATGGGCAGCGCCGCCGTGCTACTGGCGCTGCTGCTGTGCACGGGTGTCTGGCTGGCGGCTCTCTATCAACGGTTCATTGCATGACAAATCCCACGTTTTCCATTTGTGTGTATTGCGGCTCGCGCCCCGGCGACCAGCCCGGATTCATCGAGGCCGCCCGCGCCACCGGCCGCTGGATTGGCGAGCACGGCGGCCAGTTGGTCTACGGCGGCGGGCGCAGCGGCCTGATGGGCGAGGTGGCCGAGGCCACGCGGCAGGCCGGTGGCCGCGTCGTGGGAGTGATCCCGCAGGCGCTGGTGGACAAGGAGCTGGCCAACCATGCCTGCGACGAACTGCACATCGTCCAGACCATGCACGAGCGCAAGGCCATGATGGCCGAGCGCAGCGATGCCTTCGTCGCCCTGCCCGGCGGCATAGGCACCTTCGAGGAATTGTTCGAGGTCTGGACCTGGCGCCAGCTGCGCTACCACGACAAGCCCATCGGCCTGCTCAATGTGGACGGCTACTACGACAGCATGCTGCAGTTCCTGCAGACCTGCGTGGGCCATGGCTTCATGGGCGAGTGGCAGATGGGACTGATAGAAAGCGGCAGCGACATCCCCGCACTGCTGCAATCCCTGGTGCAGAACGCCGGCACGGGCCTGGAAACGGCCCCCTTGCGCGCCGTGATCTGAAACGGAAACGGCCACCCGTTCAGGGGTGGCCGCTGGAATCCGGATGTCGAGCCCAGGGCGCCGCGCGCGCCCTGCACTGCTGCCGGGTTCAGATGGCTCCGTCGTCGAGTTCGCCAGTACGGATGCGCACCACGCGCTCCACGGCGGTGACGAAGATCTTCCCGTCACCGATCTTGCCCGTGCGGGCCACGTTGACGATGGCATCCACGCAGCGGTCCACGTCTTCCGTGCGGACCACCACCTCGATCTTCACCTTGGGCAGGAAGTCCACCACGTACTCGGCGCCACGGTAGAGCTCGGTATGGCCCTTCTGGCGACCAAAGCCCTTGACCTCGGTGACGGTCAGGCCGTTGACGCCGCAGTCGGCCAGTGCCTCGCGGACCTCTTCCAGCTTGAACGGCTTGATGATGGCGGTGATCATTTTCATGGGGTGAACTCCTCAGTGCATGCAATACGGGGCAAGACGGCCGGCCAGGAAACCCCGCCGCCTCAGGTGCTTCAAGCGCGAAAGCGGTTGGTGATCGGGTAGCGCCAGTCCTTGCCGAAGCTGCGGCGCGTCAGCCGCGGCCCCACGGGCGCCTGGCGGCGTTTGTATTCGTTGATCTGGATGAGGCGCGTCACTCGCTCCACATCGGCGCCGGCATATCCGTCGGCCACGATGGAGGCGATGCTTTCGTTATTTTCCATGTATCGGCGCACGATGGCGTCGAGCACCTCATAAGCGGGCAGGCTGTCCTGGTCTTTCTGGTCCGGGCGCAGTTCGGCGCTGGGCGGGCGCGTGATGATGCGATCCGGAATGGGGTCCAGCCCCGTGCCGAACGGATCGTTGGCATTGCGCCAGCGCGCCAGCGCAAAAACCTCGGTCTTGAGCACGTCCTTGATCACGGCAAAGCCGCCGGCCATGTCGCCATAGAGCGTGCAGTAGCCGGTGGACATCTCGCTCTTGTTGCCGGTGGTCAGCACCACGGAGCCGAACTTGTTGGACAGGCCCATCAGCAAGGTGCCGCGGATGCGGGCCTGCAGGTTCTCTTCGGTCGTGTCCTCGGCGCGGCCCGCGAAGGCCGGGGCCAGGGCGGCCTTGAAGGCCTCGAACTGGGGCGCGATGGAGATTTCGTCATAGCGCACGCCCACACGCTCGGCCATATCGCGCGCATCGATCCAGCTGATGTCCGCCGTATAGGGCGAAGGCATCATCACCGTGTGCACCTTGTCCGCGCCCAGCGCATCGACCGCAATCGCCAGCACCAGGGCCGAGTCGATCCCGCCCGACAGGCCCAGCAGCGCGCCGGGGAAACGGTTCTTGCCCACGTAGTCGCGCACGGCCAGCACCAGGGCGGACCACAGCGCCGGCAGGTGCTCCACCGGTGGCTGCACATCGGCGGCCAGCGTCAATTCCTGCGCGCCGGCACGCACTTCCACCAACGGCAGCGCCTCGGCAAAGGCCGCCGCGCGTGCGGCAATGCTGCCGTCGGCGTGCACGGCAAAAGAGCTGCCATCGAAGACAATTTCATCCTGGCCACCGACCAGATGTGCGTAGACCAGGGGCAGGCCGGTCTCACGCGCACGTGCAGCCAGCGTGGCTTCACGTTCGGCCTGCTTGCCCTCATGAAAGGGCGAAGCATTGATCACGGCCAGCAATTGCGCACCCGCCGCGGCAGCCGCGCTTGCCGGCCCGGGATGCCAGGCGTCCTCGCAGATCAGCAAGCCCACGCGAACTGCCTGGACCTCGACCACGCAAGGCGACTGGCCGGCCACAAAGTAGCGCTGCTCGTCGAACACGCCGTAGTTGGGCAGGCATTGCTTGGCATAGCTGCATTCCACGCGCCCGTCGCGCAGCACGCTGGCCGCATTGCGCAACGCGCCACCAGCGCCGGGGTCGCGCCAGGGATGGCCCAGCACCAGCGCCAGGCCCGGCCATTGCGCGGTCTCCAGCGCCAGCTGCTGCACGGCCTGATCGCAGGCGTCCAGAAAGGCGGGACGCAGATAGAGGTCTTCGGCCGCATAGCCGCACAGGGCAAGCTCGGGAGTCAGCAGCAAGCGCGCTCCCGTGGCATAAGCTTCACGGGCTGCGGCAATGATTTTCTGGACATTGCCGGGCAGATCGCCCACGACAAAGTTGAGCTGGGCAGTGCAGATGGAGAGCGTCATGGAATGCAATGGAGCCAACAGGGCCGACAAGGCCACCCCACAGCGCAAGGCGGCAGCGCGCGTCACACGGGCCTGCAAGGAATGGCATGGCTGAAACCGCAATTATCACCCGCGTGCTGGACAGCGTGCAGCAGCTCGATGCCCAGGCCTGGAATGCGCTGCTGGCATCGCAGGCTGCGCCCACCCCCTTCATGCGCCACGAGTACCTGAGCGCGCTGGAATCCAGCGGCAGCGCCGTACCGCAAACCGGCTGGGCCGCCCGCGTGGTCACGCTCTGGCAGGGCGGCGAGCTGGTCGCCGCCTGTCCGGTCTACGCCAAGGCGCATTCCTATGGCGAGTACGTGTTCGACTTTGCCTGGGCGCGCGCCTACGCCCAGCATGGGCTGGATTACTACCCCAAGGGCGTGCTCGCCGTGCCTTTCACGCCTGTGCCGGGCAGCCGGCTGCTGGCACGCACGCCGCTGCTGCGTGCGGCCCTGGTGCGCGCCGTGCGCGAATGGGCCCAGGCGCAGCAGCTGTCTTCCCTGCATTTGCTGTTCAGCGATGCCGAGGATCTGGCCGCCTGCGATGCCGACGGCTGGATGCAGCGCAGCACCGTGCAGTTCCACTGGAGCAACCAGAACGCCGGGGGTGCGGGCCACCGGGACTTCGACCACTTTCTGTCCACGCTGAACCAGGAAAAGCGCAAGAAGATTCGCCAGGAACGGCGCAAGGTGCACGAGGCCGGCGTGCGCTTTCGAGCAGTGCACGGCCCCGACATGAGCGCCCAGGACTGGGCCTTCTTCTACCGCTGCCACGAACGCACCTATCTGGAACACGGCAACGCCCCGTACCTCCAGCCGGCCTTCTTCGAGGCCATGGCGCACCAGATGCCCGAGAACTGGCTGATGTTCGTCGCCGAGCGCGACGGCCAACCCATGGCCTGCAGCCTGATCGCACTCGATGCGGCAGCCGCACGGCTTTCGGCCGGCAGCTGCGACCGCGACACGCCGCAGATCCCGCAGGGCACGGCCTACGGCCGCTACTGGGGCGCGCTGGAGCGCGTGGACTGCCTGCATTTCGAGGCCTGCTACTACCAGCCTATCGCCTGGTGCATAGAACGCGGGATTGCGCACTTCGAGGGAGGCGCCCAGGGCGAACACAAGATGGCGCGGGCGCTGCTGCCCGTGGTGACGCCCAGCGCCCACTGGATTGCCCACCCGTCCTTCGCCGACGCCATCTCGCGCTTTCTGGACCGCGAGGGCGAAGGCATGGCCGGCTACCTGCAGGAGCTGCAGGCGCACAGCCCGCTGCGCCAGGACTGAGGCTCAGAAGGTTTCCCAGTCGTCATCGCCCTGACCGAGCTGGCGCGGAGCCGGCTTGCCTGTTGCTGCGGGCCCAGGGCGTGGCTGGATGGGAGGCGTGGCATCGCGTTCAAGCCGGCGGGCCAGTGTCTCGCCACCCGCTGCAGCACCGCCGCCCCCCAAGGCCGCAGGCCGTGCGGGGCTGGCCGGCGGGTTCGGCCGGACAGGCTGCGCTGCGGCGCGTGGCGCGGCGCCGGCCTGCGCCACCATCCTGTTGGGCGCATGCGCATGGCTGTCCATGGCACCGCGCGGCAGCTGGAACACGGCCACGGCCTCGACCAGGTCCTGCGCCTGCTTGCGCAGCGAGGCAGCGGCGGCCGCGCTTTCCTCGACCAGGGCAGCGTTTTGCTGCGTGGTCTGGTCCATTTGCGTGACGGCTTCGCTGACCTGGGCGACGCCGGAGCTCTGCTCGGTACTGGCCGCGCTGATCTCGCCCATGATGTCGGTGACCTGGCCGATGGCAGCCACCACTTCGGTCATGGTCGTGCCTGCGCGGTCCACCAGTTGCGAGCCCTGCTCCACACGCTCCACGCTGGCCGTGATCAGCGCCTTGATTTCCTTGGCCGCCTCGGCGCTGCGCTGCGCCAGCGAGCGCACCTCGCCCGCGACCACGGCAAAGCCCCGGCCCTGCTCACCGGCACGCGCAGCCTCCACCGCGGCATTGAGCGCGAGGATGTTGGTCTGAAAGGCAATGCCGTCGATCACGCCGATGATGTCGCCGATGCGCCGGCTGCTGTCATTGATGCCCTTCATGGTTTCCACGGCCTCGGCCACCACGTCGCCGCCGCGGCGCGCAACGCTCGATGCATTGAGCGCCAGCTGATTGGCCTGGCGTGCGTTGTCGGCGTTCTGGCGCACGGTGGAGCCCAGCTCTTCCATGGATGCCGCCGTCTGCTCCAGCGCGCTGGCCTGCTCTTCCGTGCGGCTGGACAGGTCGGCATTGCCGGAGGCAATCTGCGCACTGGCCGAGGCCACGCCTTCGGCGTTCTGGCGCACGCTGCGCACGGTCTGCACCAGGCTCGATTGCATGCGCTGCAGCGCGCCCAGCAGCAGGCCGGTTTCGTCATGGCGGTCGATGTGAATGGTCCCGCCCAGATCGCCATTGGCCACGCGGTCTGCGGCATCGACCGCATGGGCCAGCGGCGTGCGGATGGAGCGCGTCAGCCACAGCCCGGCCAGCACGGCCAGCAGCACGGCGGCCAGCGCCGCCACGCTGAGGACGACGACCGAGCGCCCATAGACAGCCTCGGCATTGCGGCTTTCCTGCACGGCCGCATCGCTGTTGAGCTTGACCAGCAGATCCAGCGTGTTCGACGAATCGTTGTAGAGCTTCAGCGACTCGCCGCCCAGCACGGCCTGGGCCTTTTCCTTTTCGCCCTGGCGTGACAGCGCCAGCACCTGCTGGCTCAGTTGCTGGTAGCGCTCGCGTTCCTGGAGCAGTTGGGCGTAGAGCCTTCGCTCTTCGTCGGAAGACAGCAGCGGCTCGTAGGCCTTCTTGCGCTCGGCCAGGCGGCGCTGCAGTTGCTCCAGCTGCTTTTCCGAATCGTTCTTGTAGGCGACATCATCATTGTTGACGTGGCGCACCTCCAGCAAGCGGGTACGCACGACATCGGTGCCTATCTGGTTGATCACTTCCACGCTGGGCATGGCATTGCCGGTGATGACTTCCATGCTGGTGCGCATGGAGCGCAGTTGCACCAGGGCCGCGGCCACCACGGCCAGCAGCAGCAGCACCAGCAGGCCGAAGGTGCCCAGCATGCGCGTTGAAATCTTGAGGTTTTTCACATTCATCTCTCTTGTAGAGGTCCCGTCATCTTGTTGCGTCTTGCTCTGTCTCGCGCCATGGGCAGGCTATCAGCCAGGCCCGGCGCGAACCTTGCAGAAACAGCCCAGCCGCACCGGCCGATGGCAGCTGGCAGGCAAGGCTTGGGGAGGGGGAGGACGGGACCCCGCGGGAGCGCGGTCTGCTGGATGGCCGATGGCCGCCAGGCCAGGCGGCCATGAGAACAAGGTAATCATGGGATATCCCTTCGTTCCGAGCGAACGAGGCCAGGAGCGGCCGTTCCTCAATCTGTAAGAATAGGACTACATCTATTTACATTCTGCCAGTATCCAAGCATTGTTCAGGACAAGTTCAGGTACTTGCAGTAGGCAGAAACCTTCACTGGAGGATTTGCGCCACAGCCTCCTGCCACCCGGCGTGCGCAAGCTCAACGCAGCACGCAAAAAGAAAGCGGCCCCATGCAGGGCATGGGGCCGCCAGAGGATGGGGCACAGCTGCGGGCAAGGCCTCAGAACGCGGCCCACTCCTCGTCGTCGGCGGTCGCGGTCCTGCTGACCTGGGCTGGCGTGGCAGTTTTCGCTGGCCGGGCTGCGATGGGCGCCAGGACCGGCGGTGATGCCAAAGGGGCGGCCGCCGTTGCGCGCGGCACCGCCACGGCCGCCTTGGCGGTCTCAGCCACCTCGGGGACCGCTGTCGAGTCTCCCGGCGCCGTGCGAAACACCGATACCGATGCCACCATGGCCCGCGCCTGCTGCTGCAGCGACTGGGCAGCGGCCGCACTTTGCTCGACCAGGGCGGCGTTCTGCTGGGTGGCCTGGTCCATTTGCGTGATGGCATCGCCCACCTGGGCCACGCCCGCGCTCTGCTCGCTGCTGGCGGCGCTGATCTCGCCCATGATGTCGGTCACGCGCCGGATGGCGGCGACGATTTCGGACATGGTCTCGCCGGCCTTGTCCACCAGCTGCGTGCCCTGCTCCACACGCTGCTCGCTGGCCTGGATCAAGGCCTTGATCTCCTTGGCCGCCTCGGCACTGCGCTGGGCCAGCGTGCGCACCTCGCCGGCCACCACGGCAAAGCCCCGGCCCTGCTCGCCAGCGCGGGCCGCCTCCACGGCGGCGTTCAGCGCCAGGATATTGGTCTGGAAGGCAATGCCGTCGATCACGCCGATGATGTCGGCGATCTGGCGGCTGCTGTCGTTGATGCCCTTCATGGTGTCCACCACCTGGGCCACAACCTCGCCGCCACGCGCGGCAATGCCCGAGGCGGAGGCAGCCATCTGGTTGGCCTGGCGCGCGTTGTCCGCGTTCTGGCGCACGGTGGCGCCCAGCTGCTCCATGGAGGCTGCGGTTTCTTCCAGAGCACTGGCCTGGCTTTCGGTGCGCGCCGACAGGTCCGCATTGCCCTGGGCGATCTCGCCAGCGGCCAGCGCCACGCCGTGCGCATTGCCGCGCACATCGCCCACCAGCTCGGCGAGCTTGCGGCGCATGTCCTCCTGTGCGTTGATGAGCTGGCCCATTTCATCCCGGCGCCGGCTGGTGACCGGCTTTTCCAGATGGCCGGCCGCCACATTGCGCGCCACGGCCACGGCCTGGGCCACCGGGCCGGTGACCGCACGCGTGATGGCCCAGCCCACCAGGGCCGCAATCGCCACCACCGCGGCCAGCGTGCCCAGCACCCAGATGCGGGCCAGGTCAAAGCCTGCCTGCGCCTGCTGCCGCGCCTGCTCGCCCGCCTCGCGCTGCAGGGTCAGCAGGCGGCCGGCGCTTTCGGCCAGCTTGCCGAACTGCGCCTCGGACTCGCCGGCGAACATCAACCCCATCTCGTCGGCCATGAAGGCCTGCTCCTCGGTGGTGGAATAGTTGCCGGCGCGCGCACGCTCCAGCAATCGCGCATGCATGGCCAGGAACTGTTGCTTGAAGCCGAGGTAGTCGTCGAAGGCCGCGCGCAAGGCCTGCTGGTCGATCAGCGAACGCAGGGCCGTCTCATGCTCGCCAATGGTCTGCAGCCGGTCCTGCACCTGCTTGGCAAAGCCATCGACCTCGGCCAGGCTGCGCGCGGAGGCAATGCCGGCCTCGTGGCGGCGCAGGCGGTTGTATTCGGATCGCATGGCGCCCGCATGGAACATGCTGGGCAGGGCCACATCCGACAAATGCAATGCGTTGCGGTGCATCTGCGCCAGTTGCAACCAGGCTACCGCCCCCAGAACCGCCGAGAACAGGACCATGATGAGGAATCCCATGCCCAGCTTCGTGCCCATGCGCCAATCTGCCACCTTCATTTGCTCGCTCCCGGGCCGATGTCCCCATCAGCGCCTGATTGATCTGTCCAAACCCTGATCCATGACAAAACAAAAAACGCACCCGGCGCCTAGGCACTGGGTGCGTTTCAAATTGTATCAACTGCGAAGCGGGCATTTACCTCAGCGCAGTTGAGACTCCCTCGACGGGAGTGAAAGGGATCAGCCCTTGTAGTTGGCGATGCCGTCCACGACTTCCTTCTTGGCCTCGTCCACGCCCTTCCAGCCCAGAACCTTGACCCACTTGCCCTTTTCCAGGTCCTTGTAGTGCTCGAAGAAATGCTGGATCTGCTTGAGGGTGATCTCGTGGATGTCTTCCAGCGTGTTGATCTTGTCGTAGGCGGGCAGCAGCTTTTGCGTGGGCACGGCCAGGACCTTGCCATCCACGCCGGACTCGTCTTCCATGAGCAGGATGCCGATGGGGCGGCAGGCCACGACCACGCCCGGGGGCAGCGGGAAGGGCGTCATCACCAGCACGTCCACCGGATCGCCGTCGCCGGACAGCGTCTGGGGCACATAGCCGTAGTTGGCCGGGTAGTGCATGGCCGTGCCCATGAAGCGGTCCACGAAGACGGCGCCGCTTTCCTTGTCCACTTCGTACTTGATGGGATCGGAGTTGGCCGAGATCTCGATCACGACGTTGAAGGATTCAGGAGCGTTCTTGCCCGGTGTGACTTTGTCGAAAGACATGATGGATGAGGAGAGTTGAAACAAAAAAGCCCCCGCAGGGGGATAGCAGCGTGATTTTAGGCGCAGGCACACGCCCCCACGGATGGCTCCGCAGGAACGCCCGCCATGCTAAGGGCGCAAGCCTGCGCCAAGCTTGCAGCGCCCGGTCTCAGGCGTGTGCCCCGCCCGCGCGCCGGCGCACGGGGCCGCTGCGCTGCTCCACCGCATGCTGCACTTCGCGGCGCAGGCCCAGTGCAAAGCCCAGCTCGGCCAGCACGAACAGGGGTCCGATGACCAGGCCCAGGATGTCGTCCAGGAAGGCTGGCTTGCGGCCCTCGTAGTAGTGGCCCACGAACTGGATCACCCAGCCCACGGCAAAGATGCCCAGCCCCCATCCCAGCCAAGCCCCCAACGGCAGCATGGCGATGGGCTGTGCCAAGGCCAGCATCAGGGCAAGCACCACAGCCATGGCAATGCCGTAGCGCAGGTCCAGCAAACAGTAGTAGATGCCTGCCGCCAGCGCCGCCAGCAAGGCCAGGCTCAGCGGCAGGGCAGGCAGGCCGTCGCCCAATGGCATCGCCCATTGCAGACGTGCCAGCAGGATCACCACGGCCCACATGATCAGCGGCACGCCAAAGAAGTGCGTGAGGATGTTGCGTGGATCACGGTGATAGTCCGCGTACTGGGACAGTTGGTCGATGAGGGTTTTCATAGGCTGCACCGGCAGTGGATGTTGCGCAACCATGGTGGTGTCATCAAGGATTGGCGTCTGTCATGAATCCGACACAAGCCTCATCGCACACCTCGGGCTTACCCGCACCGGCAGCTCCGGCAGCCACGGCAACTGCCGCCGCCACGCGCGGCGTACGGCGCCGCGCAGTGGCCGGTCCGCCGGGCATGGCCGATCTCTGGGCCACCGTCGAGGCAGGCCGCTGGTTCCACGCCCTGCCGCCAGAGCTGGCCGCGCAGCTCAAGGCACTGGCCCAGCCCCGCACGCTGGCCGCAGGCGACTGGCTGTTTCGCCGGGGCGACCCGCCCTGCGGCCTGTACGCGGTGGCGCGTGGCGCCCTCAGCATCTCGGGCACGGCCGCCTGCGGCGAGCAGGCCCGCACGGCGCTGCTGGCCCTGGTGGAGCCGCCGATGTGGCTGGGAGAGATTGCCCTGTTCGATGGCGCACAACGCACGCACGATGCCCAGGCCGCCACGGCCTGCATCGTGCTTCACGTGCCCCAGGCACCGCTGATGGAGTGGCTGGCCGCCCACCCCGGACACTGGCAAGCGCTGGCGTTGCTGCTGACGGACAAGCTGCGCGTGTGCCTGGTGGCGCTGGAAGAGCACACGCTGCTGCCGGCCCCCCAGCGCCTGGCGCGGCGCCTGGTGCGCATGGCCGAAGGCTTTGACCAGTGGCAGCCCGACGGCCAGGGCCGCCAGCGCTGGCGGCGCGAGCTGGATGTGTCCCAGGAGCAGCTGGCGCGCATGCTGGGCCTGTCACGCCAGACCACCAACCAGATCCTGCAGGAGCTGCAACTGGCCGGCTGCCTGCAGTTGCGGCGCGGCAAGATGGAGGTGCTGGACCGCCAAGGCCTGCGCGACGCGGGCTGGCCTGCGCAGTAAGCAGGCGCGCTGCAACGCCCGGGACTGGACAAGCGTCCCGGGCGCCCCACAATCGGGCTCCATGCAATACCACCACATCGGCAATGCGTCCGTGCCCACGGAATCGGGACGCACGATCCCCGTGCTGGACCCGTCGGACGGGCAGGCTTTCGACGAGCTCCAACGCGGCTCGCCCCAGGACATCGACCTGGCCGTGCGCTCTGCGCGCGAATGCCAGGACAGCGTCTGGAGCAAGCTCTCGGCCGCCGAACGCGGGCGCCTGCTGATGCGCCTGTCGGGCAGCGTGCTGCAGCATGCCGATGAACTCACGGCCATCGAGCAGCGCGACTGCGGCAAGCCCACGCGCCAGGCCCGCGCCGATGCGCTGGCGCTGGCGCGCTACTTCGAGTTCTATGCAGGCGCCTGCGACAAGCTGCACGGCGAGACCCTGCCCTATCAGCAAGGCTACAGCGCCCTGACCTGGCGCGAGCCCCACGGAGTGACCGGCCATATCGTCCCCTGGAACTACCCCATGCAAATCCTGGGCCGCAGCGTGGGCGCGGCGCTGGCCGCGGGCAATACCTGCGTGGTCAAGCCCTCGGAAGACGCCTGCCTGTCCGTGCTGCGCGTGGCGCGGCTGGCCACCGAGGTCGGCTTTCCGGCAGGCGCCTTCAATGTGGTCACCGGCCTGGGGCACGAGGTGGGCGAGGCCCTGGCGCGCCATCCAGGAGTGGACCACCTGAGCTTCACGGGCAGCCCCGGCGTGGGCACGCTGATCCAGCAGGCTGCGGCCGAACGGCACTGCCCCGTCACGCTGGAGCTGGGCGGCAAGAGTCCGCAGATCGTGTTCGCGGATGCGGACCTGGACGCCGCCGTGCCCGCCATCGTCAACGCCATCGTGCAGAACGCCGGCCAGACCTGCTCGGCAGGCTCGCGCGTGCTGATCGACTCGCTGATCTACGAGCCGCTGCTCGAACGCCTGGGCCAGGCCTTCGAGGCGCTGCGCGTGGGTCCGGCCGCCATGGACCTGGACCTGGGTCCGCTGATCCGCGCCAGCCAGCAGCAGCGTGTCTGGGATTTCCTGTCCGACGCCCAGGTGGCAGGCATTGCCGTGGTGGCGCAGGGCCAGATCGTGGAGCATGCGCCCGACAGCGGCTTCTACCAGGCGCCCACCCTGCTGCGCGACGTGCCACCCGAGCACCGGCTGGCGCAGGAAGAGATCTTCGGCCCCGTGCTCTGCGCCATGCCCTTCCATGACGAGGACCATGCCGTGCAACTGGCCAACGGCACGGCCTACGGCCTGGTGGCCGGCCTGTGGACCCGTGACGGCGCGCGTCAGCTGCGCCTGGCGCGGCGCCTGCGCTGCGGCCAGGTCTTCGTCAACAACTACGGGGCGGGTGGCGGCGTGGAGCTGCCCTTCGGCGGCGTCAAGTCCAGCGGCCATGGCCGCGAAAAGGGCTTCGAGGCGCTCTATGGCTTCACCACGCTGAAGACCGTCGCCATACGGCATGGCTGATCTTTGCGCATGACGGAAAATCGCAAGGTGCCCGGCGCCAGCCGACCGCACGCGACAGAAAGAAGAATTCCCCATGCCCTTGTCTCCCGTTCCCGACCGCACGCCCCAGCATGAACGCGACGTGCGCTACCGCAGCTACGCCCGCGCCGATGGCCTCTGGGACATCGAAGGCGAGCTGCGCGACAGCAAGACCCATGACATCGAACTGAGCGGCGGCCGCCACATGCCGGCCGGCACGGCCATACACCACATGTGGATACGCACCACGGTCGATGCCCGCCTGGCGGTGCAGGCCATCGAGGTCGTCATGGACTCCCATCCGCTGGGCCACTGCCCCGAGGCCACGCGGGCCCTGCAGAAAATGGTCGGCTGCAGCATGGCGCGCGGATGGCGCAAAGCCATCAACGAGAACCTGGGCGGCGTGGCCAGCTGCACGCATCTGCGCGAGCTGCTGTTCAACATGGCCACGGCCGCCTTCCAGTCCGTGCCCGGCGTCTTTGGCGATGCCGACCCCAACCAGCCGCCACGCCACCTGGGCCAATGCCTGGGCTGGGACTTCAATGGCCCCGGCGTGGCGCGCTACTACCCGCAGTTCGTGGGCTGGCAGCCTGGCACAGACGGCGTGGCCCCGACCCCGGCGACCACAGCAACCACCGAAACCCAGGGGCCTGACCCCCGACCGAGGAGCAAAGCCCGATGCGTGTCCAGGACAAATCCATCATCGTCACAGGCGCCGGCAGCGGCATAGGAGCCGGCATCGCCATGCGGCTGGCCGCCGAAGGCGCGCATATCGTCGTCAACGACATCGACCGCGAGGCCGGCACGCGCGTGGCACAGGCCATCAACGCCGTGGGCGGCCGCGCGCTCTATGTGCAGGCGGACATGACGCAGGGCGAACAGGTCAAGGCCCTGGTGGCCGCCACGCTGCAGGCCCACGGCCGGCTCGATGTCTTCGTCAACAACGCAGGCTGGACGCACCGCAACCGTCCCATGCTCGAAGTCAGCGAGGCCGAGTTCGACCGGGTCTATGCCATCAACGTCAAGAGCATTTATCTCTCGGCCATCCACGGCGTGCCGGCCATGCGCGCCAATCCGCCGATGGCCGATGGCCGCCCCGGCGGCGGCAGCTTCATCAACATCGCCTCCACGGCAGGCCTGCGCCCGCGCCCGGGGCTGACCTGGTACAACGGCTCCAAGGGCGCCGTCATCGTGACCAGCAAGTCCATGGCCGCGGAACTGGGCCCGGAGAACATCCGCGTCAACTGCATCAACCCCGTCTTCAACCCCGACACAGGCCTGGCCGCCGAGTTTGCCGGCGGCCCCGTGGACGAGGAGCGCCGCGCGCGCTTTCGCGCGACGATTCCGCTGGGCCGCTTTTCCACGGCGCTGGACGTGGCCAATGCCGCGCTGTATCTGGCCAGCGACGAGGCGGCCTTCATCAGCGGCACCTGCATCGAGGTGGACGGAGCGCGCTGCGTCTAGACGCAGATCAAGATCTGCAGGCTTGCGCAGAGCCTGGACATAGGCATTCGGGCAAAATCGCGGGCATGGCAGAACGAGTGATCCCCCTGGTCGACGAGCGCGCCCCGACTCGCCCGGCCACCGTGCCAAGACTGCTGCAGGCGCCCACCGGCGATCTGCGTGACAGGCTTGGCCGGCCGCTGCGCGACCTGCGCATCAGCATCACCGACCGCTGCAACTTCCGCTGCAGCTACTGCATGCCCAAGGAAGTCTTCGACAAGAACTACCGCTACCTGCCGCACGGCTCGCTGCTGAGCTTCGAGGAGATCACGCGCACGGCCCGCCTGTTCGTGCAGCATGGCGTGCGCAAGATCCGCCTGACCGGCGGCGAGCCGCTGCTGCGCAAGAACGTGGAAACGCTGGTGGAGCAGCTGTCTGCCCTGCGCACGCCCGACGGCCATCCGCTGGACCTGACGCTGACCACCAACGGCTCGCTGCTGGCGCGCAAGGCCCGGGCGCTCAAGGCGGCCGGCCTGAACCGCGTCACCGTCAGCCTGGACGGGCTGGACGACGCGGTGTTCCGCAGCATGAACGACGTGGACTTCCCGGTCTCCGACGTGCTGGCCGGCATCGAGGCGGCCCAGGCGGCAGGCCTGGGCAACATCAAGGTCAACATGGTGGTCAAGCGCGGCACCAACGAGGACCAGATCCTGCCCATGGCGCGCCACTTCCAGGGCACGGGCGTGACCTTGCGCTTCATCGAATACATGGACGTGGGCGCGACCAACGGCTGGCGCATGAACGAGGTCCTGCCCTCCGACGAAGTCATCGCCCGGCTGCGCGCCGAGCTGCCCCTGGTGCCGCTGCAGGCCAGCAGCCTGGGCGAGACCGCCGTGCGCTGGGGATATGCCGATGCGCAGGGCCTGCACGATCCCTCGCTGGGCGAGGTCGGCGTGATCAGCAGCGTCACCCACGCCTTTTGCGGCGACTGCAACCGTGCGCGCCTGTCCACCGAGGGCCGGCTGTACCTGTGCCTGTTCGCCTCCGAAGGCTGGGACCTGCGCAGCCTGCTGCGCAGCGGCGCCAGCGACGAGGAAGTGGCAGCCGCGCTGGCCCCCATCTGGCAGCAGCGCACCGACCGCTATTCCGAACTGCGCGCCAGCCTGCCGTCCAGCACGGACACGCAGCGCAGGCGCATAGAGATGAGCTACATCGGCGGCTGAGCCCGCGCGTCGCGCGCGGCTCCCTTTCCCCTTCCCCTCGGTTTCTCCATCACAAGCCACACATGCCCGTTTCCTCCCTGCCCGACACCCTGCCCTTGAGCGACATCACGGGCTGCGTGCTGGCAGGCGGGCGCGGCATGCGCATGGGCGGCATCGACAAGGGCCTGCAGCCCTTTCTGGGCCAGCCGCTGGCAGCCCATGCGCTGGACCGCCTTGCGCCCCAGGTCGGGCATCTGATGCTCAACGCCAATCGCCATGCCGAGGCCTATGCGCAACTGGGCGCCCTCTATGGCGCCCCGGTCTGGCCCGATGCCGAACCCGACTACCCCGGCCCGCTGGCCGGCTTTCTGAGCGGCCTCACCCATTGCCAGACACCCTGGCTGGTCTGCGTGCCCTGCGACACGCCGCTGTTCCCCCTGGACCTTGTACAGCGGCTCGCGCAGGCTGCGCTGGCGCAGCAGCCTGCGGCCGACATCGTCGTCGCCCATGGCTGGGAACGCTCGCTTGATACAGATCAATCCAGGCTGCGTGCCCAGCCCGTGTTCTGCCTGATGCGGTCATCGCTGCGTGATAGCCTGCAGTCCTTCATACGTTCGGGCGGCCGCAAGATCGATGCCTGGACGGGCCAGCACCGCTGCGCCACCGCCCTCTTCGATCGCGCGGACGACAGCCCGCTGGCCTTTGCCAACGCCAACACGCAGCAGGAGCTGCAGGCCCTGGCGCAGGCCGCGGCCTGTGTGCCCGTGACGCCGCCGTGACCGGCCTTGCCCCACCGGATTCCGTTCTGATGACCGCCACCTTCCAGCCCGCCTCCGCCCCCATCGCCTCCGCCCAGGACCTGAGCGTTGATCAGGCACTGTCCCAGCTGGCCAGCCTGCTGCAGCCCCTGGGCCCGGTGGCGGATGTGGAAACACTGGCGCTGGCCGACGCGCTGGACCGCATGCTGGCCGAAGACATCGTCTCCCCCATCGACGTGCCCGCACATGACAACGCCGCCATGGATGGCTATGCCTTCGACGGCAACCAGCTGCAGGCCGGCGCCCCGCTGGTGCTGCGCGTGGTCGGCCAGGCCCTGGCCGGCAAGCCCTGGCATGGCACGGTGCGGGCGGGCGAGTGCATCAAGATCATGACGGGCGCCGTGCTGCCGCCCGGTCTGGACACGGTGATCGCGCACGAACGCACCGAGCCCGCCGATGCGGCCTCGCCCGACCATGTACGCATCCCCGCCGGCAGCGTGCGCACCGGAGACAACCGCCGCAGGCGCGGCGAGGATCTGAGCCAGGGCTGCGTGGCGCTGGCGGCGGGCCAGCGCCTGCATCCGGCAGCCCTGGGCCTGATCGCCAGCCTGGGCCAGTCTCAGGTGCATGTTCGCAGGCGGCTGCGCGTGGCCTATTTCTCCACGGGCGATGAAATCCTGCACCCCGGCACGGCGCTGCGCGAAGGGGCGGTCTACGACAGCAACCGCTTCAGCCTCATCGGCCTGCTGCAGCGCATGGGCGTCAAGGTGCTGGACCTGGGCGTGGTGGCCGACCAGCCCGAAGCCTTGCAGGAGCGCCTGCGCGAAGCCGCCTCCCTGGCCGACGTGGTGCTGACCAGCGGCGGCATCAGCGCGGGCGAGGCCGACCATACGCGCGCCATGCTGCAACGCATGGGCAGCGTTCATTTCTGGCGCTTGGCCATGCGGCCCGGCCGGCCGCTGGCCGTGGGCCTGTTGCAGCCCGATGCAGGCACGCCATTTGCCGCCAGCCGGCCACCGGCACGCACCACGGTACTGATCGGCCTGCCCGGCAATCCCGTGGCTGCCATGGTGAGCTTTCTGGTCTTTGTACGGCCGGCGCTGCTGCAGCTCATGGGCGCCGCCGCCGTGGACGGTGAACCGGCCGCCCTGCCCCAGGCTGTGGCTGCGCAGGCCCTGTTCAAGCGGCCAGGCCGCACCGAGTACCAGCGCGGCATTCTGTCCAAGGGCGCCGATGGCCGCTGCATGGTGCGCACCACGGGGCCGCAGGGCTCGGGCGTACTCAGTTCCATGGCCGGGGCCGACTGCCTCATCGTGCTCGAACATGAGCGCGCTGCCGTGCAAGCCGGCGAAACCGTGTCCATCCTGCCGCTGCAGGCCTTTCCCTGACAGGAGATTGCCCCATGCCCTTCCAGTCCAAGCACCTGACCGACGCCCCCGATCGCAGCACCGTCGAAGCGCTGCCCGGCGCTACCTTGCTGGAGTTCGGCACCGCCTGGTGCGGCCACTGCCAGCGCGCGCAACCGCTGATTGCCCAGGCGCTGGATGCCGCCCCGCAGGTGGCCCACATCAAGGTGGAAGACGGCCCCGGCAGGGCCCTGGGACGCAGCTACCGCGTCAAGCTCTGGCCCACCCTGGTCTTTCTGCGTGACGGGCAGGAGGTGCAAAGGCTGGTGCGGCCCCAGCAGGCCCGCGAGATCGAGGACGCGCTGGCCCGCATCACCGCCCAGCCCTGACACTTGCGGCGCAGCCGCTGCCTGTGTATCGCCGACAATGGCCCGCATGCCGTCCCAAAAGAAGCCTGCCGATTCCGCGCCCAAGAAGCCCCGCCGCAACAGCGGCCGCCCGCTGGCTGACGATGCCGTCGGCCGGGACATCATCCTGCAGACCACGGTCAACCTGCTCAAGACCCGCACGCCGGAGCAACTGAGCATTCTGGAAATCGCGGCGGCGGCCGGCGTCACGCGGGCGCTGGTGCGCTACTACTTCAGCAGCCTCAAGGGACTGCTGCAGGAAGTGACGGAGTCCCTGATGCGCGAGTTGCAAAACCGCATGGAAGTGGCGCTCAGGACGCAGGGCACGGTGGAAGAGCGCGTCTACCAGCGCCTGCTGCTGCGGCTGGATTTCATGCGCGAGCACCCGCAGTTCGAGCGGCTGGCGCTGTCCGAGATCTACCACTATGAAAGCGAAGAAGAGCCTCCGCCCTCGGGCACGCCGCTGCAGCGCATCACGCGGCGCGGGCTGGAGCTGACCTCGACCATGCTGATGGACGGAGCGCAGGCCAGCCACCCGGCACAGGTGGACCCGCGCTTCATCCACCTGGCCATCCTCAGCATTTCGGCCTTCCTGCCCACGGCACGGCCGCTGCTGGCCGAACTGTTCGGGGAAGGGCCGCAGGCAGACCAGCAGGTCGAGCACTATCTGCGCTTCATGTCCCACCTGCTGGCCGAGCGCATCAGGCAGGATGCGCCGGCGCAAGACCACCCACCACACCCGGGCCACCACCCGGATTGACTTGCGCCGGCGCCCGCTGCTCCCTCCTTTCGTCCGGTGCGCCGCCCTCAGTCGGACTGTATGCCCAGCTCCTTGACCAGCCGCCCGAAGCGCTCGAAGTCGCTGGCATTGGTCTTGCCCAGGCGCTGCGGCGGGCCGCCCACAGGGACGGTTCCCAGCGTGGCCATGCGTGCCACCACGTCGGGCATCTTGAGGACCTCGTTCAGGTGCGTATTCAGCAGCCTGACCACGTCGGCAGGCATGTTCCTGGGGCCGAACAGGCCATACCAGGCCGTCAGCTCCACGTCCTTGTAGCCCAGCTCGGCCAGCGTGGGCACGTCAGGCGCCAGCGGCGAGCGCTGGGCGTCGGCCACGGCCAGCGCCACGAGCTTGCCGCCGGGCAGGTAGGGCGCGATGGAGCCCAGCGTGCTGTAGGTGAAGGGCACATGGCCGCCCACCACGTCCGTGACCGCAGGCGCCACCCCCTTGTAGGGGATGGACTCGAAGCGGGCGCCCGTGGCGCGCCGGACCATCTCGCCCAGAAAGTGCATGGGCGAGCCATTGCCCGGGGTGGCGTAGCCCAGCGAACGGCCCTGGCTCGCGGATACGGCCTCCTTGAGCGTGCGCACGCCCGCGCCGGGTCCGGCGACAAGGAACAGCGATGTGGAGCCGACCTCGATCACGGGCGTGAATCCGTTGAGCACGTCATATCCGTGGCCTGCGCCCAGCTTGAGCACCAGCTGGGCCATGGCAAAGGTATTGGGCGCCAGCAGCAGCGTATAGCCATCGGCCGGCGCCTTGGCCACATAGCTGCTGCCGATGGTGCCGCTGGCGCCTGCGCGGTTGTCCACAAGCACCGACTGTCCGATGCGGGCCGACAGCTTCTCGCCCAGCAGGCGCGCCAGCGCATCGGTGTCACCGCCTGCGGGATAGGCCACGACGATGGTGACGGGCTTGTGGGGATAGGCCTGCGCCTGGGCAGGACCGGCCAGCAGGGCCATGGCCAGGGCCATGCCTAGGGCAAGCGTTTTGCGTTTCGCTTTCATGGGGTGGGCTTTCATCGTGGGTTTTGTCATTTTCAGCAAAGGCCGGGGCCGGGCTCACGCCTGGCGTATCGCCACGCGGTGCATGCGCCGCGCTGCGGGGTGGTAGTCGTTGACCGCGTAATGCTGCGTGGCCAGGTTGTCCCAGATGGCCACCGAGCCCTTGCGCCAGCGAAAGCGCACCTGCCATTCAGGCACCTTGGCCAGGCCGCTGAGCATGGCGATCAGCGCCGCGCTCTCGTCGCTGGTGACGCCCTCAATGTGCGTGGTGTAGAGCGAGTTCACAAAGGCCACGGGCAGGCAGGTCACCGGGTGCACCAGGACCACGGGCTGCTCCAGCGGCGGATGCTTGAGGCGCGTGGCGCGATAGGCCTCGCCCGAGGGATCGCGGCGCATCAGGCTTTGCCTCAGGGCCGGCGCCTCCCAGTTGTGGGTGGCGCGCAGCGTGCGCAGATAGGCCTGCAGCTCGGGCGCCAGCGAGGCGAAGGCCGTGGTCATGCTGGCCCACATGGTGTCGCCGCCCGTGGGCGGCACGTCCACGGCGTAGAGGCAGGCACCGGCGGGCGGCTTGGTCTGCCAGGTCAGGTCGGCATGCCAGATGTCGGTGCCGGTGCGCGTGCCCTGGCTGATCAGCAGCTCGACATGGGGATCGTCCGGGTGCGAGGGAAAGGTGGAGGACACGGGCTCGACCTTGCCGAACACCTGGGCCACGCGCACCTGCTGCGCAGGGTCCAGCGTCTGGTCGCGGAAGAAGATGACCTGGCGCTCGGCCAGCAGCTTGCGCAGCGCGTCCGCATGGTCATGCACCTGCGCCGGGTCCGAGAGATCGATGCCGTAGATCTCCGATCCTATGCACGGGGTGATGTGTTCGACTTGCATGAAATTCCTTTTCTCAAAAAAAGCCGGGGTTGGGGTGGTGATCAGGTGGACGCGATGTCCTGCGGCAGCGGCATGGAGCGGAACCGGCGGCCCGTGGCATGGAACATGGCCGTGGCCACGGCAGGCGCCGTGGGGCCCAAGGCCACTTCGCCGCAGCCCTGGGGCGGCCGGTCGCTTTCGACCAGGACCACCTCCACGCGGGGCATTTCGGACAGTTGCAGCAGCGGGTAGTCGTGGAAGTTGCTTTGCTGTACCGCGCCCTTGTCGAAGTCCAGCCGGCTCTTGAAGGTGTTGGTCAGCGCAAAGCCGATGCCGCCTTCCACATTGGCCTTGACCAGGCCCGGATTGACCACGCGGCCCGCATCAATGGCGCAGATGGCACGCTCCAGCCGCACGCGGCCTTGCACAACACGCAATTCCATGACCAGTGCGACGAAGGTCTGGAAGCTCTCGCCCCGCCCCGTGTAGACGTTGAAGGTCATGGCGCGGTGCAGGCCTGCCGGCGCGGGCTGCTCCCAGCGCGCGGCGCGCGCCGCCGCATCCAGCACGCCCAGCGCCAGCGGCTGGCCGGCCAGCAGGCGGCGCCGGTACTGGTAGTCGTCCACGCCTGCGGTGTGGGCCAGCTCGCTGATGAAGCTTTCCAGGAAGAACACGCTGGACGTGGTGCCCACGCTGCGCAGGTAGCTCAGCGGTATGGGCTGCTGCACGTCCACGGCATCCACCAGCAGGTTGGGCACGCCGTAGATCAGGTCGTAGATGGACTCGACCATGGTCTCGTCCCAGCCGCCGGCATCGGCCATCTTCTTGGGGTTGATGGCCCCGTACAGCGACTGGCCCGAGATGCGCGCATGCAGAGCGGCCGGCATGCCGTCGGCGCCGAGCACGGCGCTCAAGCGCCCCGATGCGCCGGGCCGGTAGTAGGAATGCCGTATGTCGTCCTCGCGCGAGCGGATGACCTTGACGGGCCGGCCTACGGCCTTGGATGCCGCCGCCGCATGCAGTGCGAAGTCGGGCATGTATTTGCGCCCGAAGCTGCCGCCCAGGAACGTGGTGTGCACGATCACCTTGTCTGCAGGCACGCCGCAGGCCTTGCCGAGTTCGCCGCGCAGGAAGTCCTGGCCCTGGTAGGGCCCCCAGGTCTCGACCTCGCCGTCGCGCACATGCACGGTGGCGGCCAGCGGCTCCATGGTGGCGTGCGTGATGTAGGGCGAGTGGTAGTCGGCCGTGATGGTCTTGCCGGCCGCCAGCACTTCACGCGGCTTGCCCAGACTGCGGGCAACGACGGCCTTGTCGTTCGACAAGCCTGCGACGAACTGCGCATGGATGCGCTCGCTGTCCAAGGCTGCCGCCGCGCCGGCGTCGAATTCGATGTCCAGCGCATCGGCAGCCTGCTTGGCAATCCAGTACGAATCGGCCACCACGACCACGGTGCTGGGCTCGGGGTCGGGCCACTGCGTGGTGCGCACGACGGCATGCACGCCGGGGCGCGCGCGCACCTCTGCCTCGTTGCGGATGCGCACGATGCGCCCCGTCACGCTGGGCGCCATGCGCACGGCGCCGATCAGCATGCCGGGCACCTCGACATCGATGCCGAACACCGCGCTGCCGTCGACCTTGGAAGGCGTATCCACACGGCGCAGGTTGCGGCCGATCAGGCCCTGCTCGGAAGCCGACTTCATGCGCGGCCGCGCGGCCAGGGGCAGCCTGGAGGCATCGGCCACGATCTCGCCATAGCCCACGCTGCGGCCCGTCGCGGGGTGCAGCACGCGGCCGGCACGCGTCATGCACTGGGAGGCACGCACACCCAGACGGCTTGCGCCGGCGCGCAGCAGCACATCGCGCGCCTGGGCGCCGGCCAGGCGCATGCGTTCATAGAAATAGTTCATGGACATGGAGGCACCCACGAACTGCTGGAACGGCATCTCGCCCGCATCGTTGCGGTAGGCATCGCGCCCCGTGACGAAGCGCACGGTCACGCTGGCCCAGTCGGCATCCAGTTCATCGGCCAGCACCTGGGGCAGGCCTGTGTAGATGCCCTGGCCGACCTCGCACTGCGAAACGCCGATCACCACCTGGCCCGAAGGCTCGATCCAGACCCAGTCGCCGATGGCTGCTGCCGCCGCCGCACCGGCTGCCGGCGGCGCGGCCTGCGCCAGCGGAATCAGCAGGCTGCCGACAGCAGGGGCCACCAGCAGCGCAGCAGCGCTCTGGAGCAGGTGCCTGCGCCGCAGCGAGATGGCCGAATCGGCCACGCGGCCCCGTTCATTGCTTGGACGCTGCGGCATGGATGGCCTCCCGGATGCGGTGGTAGGTGGCGCAGCGGCACAGATTGGTCATGGCCTCGTCGATCTGCGCATCGGTGGGCTGCGGATGGGCCTTGAGCAGTGCGGCAGCGGCCATGACCATGCCGGACTGGCAGTAGCCGCACTGCGGCACGTCCTTGTCCATCCAGGCCTTCTGGATGGGGTGGGAGCGGTTGCTGGACAGTCCTTCGATGGTCGTTACCGCCTTGCCGCCCACCGTCGAGACGGGCAGCACGCAGGAACGCACGGGCTCGCCATCGACATGGACCGTGCAGGCCCCGCACATGCTGATGCCGCAGCCGAACTTGGTGCCCGGCAGCTTGAAGTGGTCACGCAGCACCCACAGCAAGGGGGTCTGCCCGTCGCCGTCAAAGGCCACGCTTCGGGAATTGAGGGTGAATTTCATCGTGGGGTCTCCAATGCGCCCGCATCGACCGGGCTGCATGTCTCATGCCTCTCAGAACGAGTGGTGTATGCCTGCCGCAATCACGGTCTGCGTGCGCCCGCTGGCAACGCCCACGGAATTCATCGCCGCCACGCCATCGGAGGTGCGCTGGTGCGTGACCGAGGCATGCAACTGCGTGCGCTTGGAGAAGGCGTAGCGCGCGCCCAAGTGGACCTGGTTCCACTTCGTCTGCTCGAAACGGCTGAAGGAGTAGCCGGTGTTGATGGTCACCGCCTGGCTGGTCTGCCAGGCCAGGCCCAGGTCGAGCGCGCTCATGTGGCTGGAGGCTGCGCCGTACTTGAGCGTGGAGCGCGTGAGCAGCGCGTTGAGCCGGACCGGAAGCGCATCGAGCTGGTAGCCGCCGCCGATGCCCAGCACCTGGAAGGTATCGAGCACCAGCGGCCGGCCCGCCACTAGGTCCTGGCCCAGCGCGTTCGCCAGGCCCGTGCGCCCGGCGATATCGAAGGCACGGCCACGCGCATCGGTGTAGGCCACGGCCAGATTGAGCTTGGCACTGGAATAGCTGCCCATGACGCTGTAGGTGCGGTTGGCCTGCGAGCGGCCCGGCACCTCGCCAAATCCATACTGCGCGCCGAACTGCATCCCGCCCATGCGCGGCGTCAGGTAGACCACGGAGTTGTCCACGGGGAACTGGCTGGACAGGCCGTCCAGGTTGCCCGGGTGGTACAGATAGAAGTTGTAGAGCTGGTAGCCATTGCCCCATTGGCTCAGCGTGCCGGCCGTGAAATCGACCTGGCGCCCCAGCCGCAGCGTGCCCAGCGAAGCACTGTCCAGGCCCACCCAGGAAGCCCGGTTGAAGTAGCTGGTGGGCGAGATCGGCGAGCCGATGTCCGTGAGGAATCCGTTTTCCAGCTGGAACGAGGCCTTCAGGCCGCCCCCCAGGTCCTCGGAGCCGCGCAGGCCCCAGAGGTCAGGCTGGGAGATGGCCGAATCCATGCGCGTGAGCCGGCTCCCTCGCACATCGCTGATCCAGGGCATGGTCAGGTCCATGCTGCCGTACAGCGTCACCGAACTCTGGGCAAGCGCCGCTCCCGCGCCGCCCAGCATCGCCAATGCGGCAATTGCTTTGTATTTCATCGCAAGGCTCTTTCATCGTGAGATGGTTTAAAAATTCCACAAGTGGCAATTTCAAACACCACACCACGGAAGATGCCTGGCAGGGCGTGCATTAATTTCCACTTATGGAAATATTAGCTGCACCCATCGAGTCCTGTGTCTGGGGTTTTCATCTACCGCGTTTGAGGTAGTCCTCGGGAAGAGGAGCAAGGGACAGGCATTGCACCTGTCCCGCACAAGGCGTTCAGCGTCCCAGCGCCTGATCCACGCCCATGTTGGCCAGCGCGTCGGCGCGCTCGTTGCCGGGATCGCCCGCATGGCCCTTGACCCAGCGCCAGTCGATGCGGTGCCCGCCACCCTGCACCAGGGCGTCCAGCCGCTGCCACAGCTCCACGTTCTTGACGGGCTCCTTGGAGGCCGTCTTCCAGCCCTTGGCCTTCCAGCCGTGGATCCACTCGGTGATGCCCTTGAGTACGTACTGGCTGTCGATGTAGAGCACCACGTCGCAGGGCCGCCTGAGCGCAGACAGCGCCTCGATCACGGCCATCATCTCCATGCGATTGTTGGTGGTGTTCAGCTCGCCGCCGAACAGCTCCTTCCTGGCGCTGCCAGCCTCCAGCACCACGCCCCAGCCGCCAGGACCCGGATTGCCCTTGCAGGCACCGTCCGTATAGATAACAACTTGATTCAAAAAAAATCCTTGATATGAATGGCCCGGCCGCCAGGCCGGTTGGAATGCAGATCACCGTCGGGCGCGGCCTGTGCCTGCATGCGACGGGCGACCGGCACCGTGGCGCCCGACACGACCGCGCGGCCGCGCCAGGCAGGCTCCAGCATGCGCGCACCCGGCACACGCTTGACGGCCACCACGCAGTACACACCGCCCAGCATGGGCCAGCCCAGCCGTCCCACGCGGTCCATGAACTGCCAACGGCGCAGCCAGCGATCCGTCTGCACGGCGGGACGATAACAGCCGAATTGCACGGCCTCGATCTCGAAGGCCAGCAATCGCAGCCAGTCGCGCAGCCGCCAGTAACCCACGCCCCAGCCCACATCGGGCAGGTACACGCCACGCTCGGCACGCCGCTGCACGCCCAGCAAACTGGCAGGATTGAGTCCGCACACCACGATGCGGCCTTCAGGCATCAGCACCCTGGCCGCCTCGCGCAGCACGGCATGCGGGTCCGGCGAGGTCTCCAGCGTATGGGGCATCACGACCAGGTCGAGGCTGGCCTCGGGAAATGGCAGCGCGGCGGGATCGGCCAGCAGCGCCACGGGAACCTCCAGCGGGGCGGCGCCGTCCGCTGGCGCCGCATCCTGCGTGGAATCCAGCGCCAGCCAGCGGTGCGGCATGCGGTTGGCACGCAGCCCCTGGAGCATGGGCATGCCCAGCTGCAGGCTGTGATAGCCGAAAATATCGGCCACCGCCTCGTCGCAGCGCTGCTGCTCCCATTCCAGCAGGTAGTGGCCGAGGGCAGATTGCGTCCAGTGATGCATCCCTATAATTTTGCTGCTCATGAACCTGTTGCCCATTCCTGCTTTTTCCGACAACTACATCTGGCTGCTGCATGACGCCGGGCAGGCCCTGGTCGTCGATCCCGGCGATGCAGCGCCCGTGCTCGCCACGTTGCACCGGCTGGGCCTGCAGCTGCAGGGCATTTTAGTCACCCACCACCATGCCGATCATGTCGGTGGCGTGGCCCAGCTGCACCAGGCCACGGGCGCCCAGGTCTGGGGTCCTGCCTACGAGCAGTTGCCCGAACCCGTTCAGCGCGTGCAGGGAGGCGATGCCGTGCAGGCACTGGGCGGCCCCTGGCAGGTCATCGATGTACCAGGCCATACCAGCGGCCACATTGCCTTCTACAGCACGGCGGCACAGGCACAGCCCGTGCTGTTTTGCGGGGACACGCTGTTTTCCGGGGGATGCGGCCGCCTGTTCGAGGGCACTGCGCAGCAGATGCAGCAATCGCTGGACGATCTGGCCTCGCTGCCGGGCAATACACTGGTGTGCTGCGCACATGAGTACACAATGTCCAACCTGCGCTTTGCCCAGGCCGTGGAACCAAACAACGAAACCCTGGCTCACTACCAGCGGCATTGTCAGGCGTTGCGCGAGGCCGGTCGGCCCACGCTGCCATCCCTGATGGAGACCGAGCGCTCCATCAATCCCTTTCTGAGAACGCGCGAATCCGCGGTGGCCGCGGCCGCCGCAGGCTTCGACGCACAGGTGAGACAGCAGGACCCAGCCAGCGTGCTGGCCGGCCTGCGCCAATGGAAAAACGTCTTCTGATGAAACTGCTACACACCCTGCTGCTGGGCAGCCTGCTGGTTCTTGCCGGCTGCGCCACCACCAGCGGCCCGGACTTGGCCGGCACGACGGATACCTCCCCCAGCCCCGCACCGCACTCCCCCATGTATCCCAAAGGGCCGCTGAGCCCGCTGGGCACAGGCAGTGCCAGCAACGGCGACGTGGCCTCGCTGGAGACCACGGGCGATCTGTGGGTACGCATACGCCAGGGCTTTGCCATGCCCGACCTGGACCAGGATCTGGTCAAGGACCGCGAGCAGTGGTACGCCAGCCGTCCCGACTACATACAGCGCATGACCGAGCGCTCCAGCAAATACCTGTTCCACATCGTCGAGGAACTGGAGCGGCGCAACATGCCCACCGAGCTGGCGCTGCTGCCCTATATCGAGAGCGCCTTCAACCCGCAGGCCGTCTCCACCGCCAAGGCGGCCGGCATGTGGCAGTTCATGCCGGCCACCGGCACCTATTTCGACCTCAAGCAGAACGCCTTCCGCGACGACCGCCGCGACGTGCTGGCCTCCACGCGCGCCGCGCTGGACTACCTGCAAAAGCTCTATGACATGTTCGGCGACTGGCACCTGGCCCTGGCCGCCTACAACTGGGGCGAAGGCAGCGTGGGCCGCGCCATCAAGCGCAACGAGAAGCTGGGGCTGCCCACGGGCTACACCGACCTGCAGATGCCGGCCGAGACCCGCATGTACGTGCCCAAGCTGCAGGCCGTCAAGAACATCGTGGCCAACCCCGATGCGTTCAACACCGAGCTGCCGGTGATCGAAAACCACCCCTACTTCCAGACCGTCACCATCACCCGCGACATCGACGTGGAACTGGTGGCCAAGCTGGCCGACGTATCGACCGAGGACTTCAAGGCGCTGAATCCCAGCTTTCGCAAGCCGGTGATCTTTGCGGCCGGCACGCCGGAGATCCTGCTGCCCTGGGACAACGCCAAGGTGTTTCGCCGCAACATGCAGGCCTTTGACGAAGGCCAGTACGCGAGCTGGACCGTCTGGACCGTGCCCTCCACCATCAGCGTGGCCGAGGCAGCCCAGCGCGTGGGTCTGGGCGAGTCCGACCTGCGCGCCCTCAACAACATTCCGCCGCGCATGCTGATCAAGGCCGGCTCCGCGCTCATGGTGCCGCGCGGCGCCAACGTGCGTGCCGACGTGGCTGGCCACGTGGCCGACAACGGCCAGATCAGCTTTGCCCCCGAGATCATCACGCGCCGCACCACCATCAAGGCACGCAAGCGCGACACGCTGATCAGCGTGGCCAACCGCTACGGCGTCAGCGTGTCCAACCTGGCGGACTGGAATGACCTGAAGTCCTCGGCCACGCTGCATGCAGGCCAGTCGCTGGTGGCCTATCTGCCGGTACGCGCCAGCAGCGGCGGCAACGCCCGCGCAGCCAAGTCCACGGGAACCGCACGCAAGGTGGCCGTTCAGCCGCAAAACCGCAACGCCAAGACGGCCGTCACCACGGCACAGCGCGGAGGCAAGCCATCCAAGGTGAAAAAGCGCTGAGGAATCCCTCTGGCACCCGCTTCACGGAGCCCGCTTTCGCGGGCTTTTTTGCGTGCGGCCGCCGGGCTCAGGTGTGAAAGCGCTGGCGGGACTGGCGCACGAATTCGTTGGTGTACGAGCGCTCCAGGTCAATGCCGCCGCGCGCCAGCGCAGGGTCGAGCCGGACCAGCGCACGCAGGGCCGTGGCGGGCCCGTCATCGGGCATCATCCCATCGGGCGAAATCGTGGTGCGCATGTGCTCGAAGGCCGACAGATAGGCGCGCCGGGAGCCCAGCAGATAGGGCGCAGGCACGGCCCGCAGCACATCCATGGGCGCGGCAGTCTGCAGCCACTTGAGCGAGCGCACCATGGCGTTGCTGAGCGCCTGGGCCTTGGCCGGGTTCCTGCGCAAGAAGGCCTGTGTCGCATACAGCGTGCCCGAGGGCATGGAGCCGCCGTACAACTGCGCGCTGCTGCGCAGATCACGCAGGTCCCGCACGATGCGCACGGCGCCCTTGTCCTCCAGCACGCTCATCAGCGGGTCCGCATGGCACAGCGCATGCACACGCCCGGTGCGCAGCGCCTCCATGGCATCGGGCCCCGAGCCCACGCCCACCAGTTGCACCGCAGCGGGATCCAGGCCATCGCCCAGCAGCATCAGCTGCATGGCCCGGGCCGTGGATGCGCCCAGCGAGGAAACACCCACGCGCCGCCCGCGCAGATCGGCCAGCGTCTGGTAGCGCGGCATCCAGCGCGCAGCCACGCCCAGCGCGATCTGGGGTGCACGCCCCTGCACGACGAAGGCCCGCAGCTGGCTGCCGCGCTGCTGGGCAAGAAGCGTGTGTTCATAGGCGCCCGCGCAGACATCGGCGGCGCCCGACTCCAGGGCCTGCAGCGACTGCGATCCGCCTGGATAGTCCTCAATGCGCACGGCCAGGCCTTCGGCCTCGAAATAACCCAGCTGCTGCGCAATCACCAGCGGCAGGTAGTACAGCAGGCCCTGGCCGCCCACGGCAATCGTCAGCAGCTCGGCCGAGCCGAGCACAGGGAGCGACCAAAGAGGAGCCAGCCCCAGAAGGCTCAACAAGGTTCGGCGATCAAGCACGTGGGAAGACATGATGGTTATTTTGCTGCAGTGCAACACGATCATGCCCAGAGCCCGCATACGCAGCATCGGTGCTTGCCCGTACGTGAAACACCGCAGGGCCTGTGGTGCAGGCCCTGCGCGGGACGAGGGCGCCGGATGTGGCCGCAGGCCTCAGCGGTAGCCTGCGAAAAACAGCAGCAGATTCACCACCAGGGCCAGGGCCCAGGCCAGACTGCGCAGCGTGGCGCGGTCCATCACATAGAAGGCGATGTAGGCGATGCGCAACACCACGAAGGCCACGGCAAGGCCATCAACCCGCGCAGCTGGCGCGCCCAGTTGCCAGGCAACCACCAAGGCGCCAATGAAGAACGGCAGGCACTCGAAACTGTTGGACTGCGCCGCATTCGCCCGCGCCTGGTAGCCGGTCTGCTGGGCGAGCCAGGCGCGGGGGTCGTGGTTGTCGAAGCCGCGCTGCCCCGGCCGGTGCTTCATTCCGGGCGCCTTGGCGATATAGGCGCAGACCAGCGGCAGCAGGGCCGCCACCAGCAGGCACCAATGGGCAAGGGAAAAACCGCCGGGCGGCAGGACGACAGAGGTCGGCATACGGGCTCCTGATGAAAAGACAAGGAATGCTGGCCGCCTCCACCACTACCGGCGATCCACCAGCGCATGGGCGATCGTACCCAGGTCCACGTACTCGAGTTCGCTGCCGATGGGCACGCCGCGCGCCAGCCGCGTCACATGGATGCCGCGCGCTTTCAGCGCCTCGCTGATCGCATGGGCCGTTGCCTCGCCCTCGGCCGTGAAACTGGTGGCCAGGATCACCTCCTGCACCTTGCCGTCGCCGGCGCGCTCCAGCAGGGATGACAGATTCAGGTCGCGCGGACCTATGCCGTCGAGCGGCGACAGCCGCCCCATCAGCACGTAGTAGTAGCCGTTGTAGGCCCCCGTGCGTTCCATGGCCCCCATGTCGGCAGGCGCCTCCACCACGCACAGCCGGGCCGCGTCGCGCCCTTCGTCCTGGCAGATGGAGCAGATGCGGCCTTCGGTGAAGGTATGGCAGCGCTCGCAATGGCTTACCGACTCCACGGCCGTGGTCAGGGCACGGGCCAGCTGCCGCGCGCCGTCCTGGTCGCGCTGCAGCAGGTGAAAGGCCATGCGCTGCGCAGACTTGATGCCCACGCCCGGGAGCCTGCGCAGGGCTTCGATCAGACCATCGAGCGATTGCACATCCGACATGGCGGCTTCCTTTCAATGAAGAAGATTCTCAGAAAAAAAGCGACCTGCAAGGGCAGATCGCTCGATGGCCGCTCAACGCAATTGAGTGGCTGGGGAAACCGTCACGGCCTCTCCTGGCTGTTCGGCACAACCTCTCGGGGCCAGCCTCAGAAAGGGAACTTCATGCCGCCCGGCAGGCCGGGCATGCCGGCCGTGAGCTTGCCCATCTTTTCGTTGGAGGTTTCTTCTGCCTTGCGCACGGCAGCGTTGAAGGCGGCAGCCACCAGGTCTTCCAGCATGTCCTTGTCTTCGGCCAGCAGGCTGGGGTCGATGGTGATGCGCTTGACGTCGTGCTTGCAGGTCATGACCACCTTCACCAGGCCCGCGCCGGACTCGCCTTCCACCTCGATGTTGCCCAGTTCATCCTGGGCCTTCTTGAGGTTGTCCTGCATGGCCTGGGCTTGCTTCATCAGGCCGGCCAGTTGTCCTTTGTTGAACATGTGAGTTCCTTCTTCTGTAGGGTAAAAACGAAACGCTCTAGAGCGTGTCAGGGCTGAATGGATACGGGCTTGATACTGCCAGGCACGATTTTCGCGCCATGGCTGCGGATCAGGGTCTGCACCAAAGAATGATTCATCACGATGTCTTCGGCAATGCGCTGGCGCTCATGGCTGGCCACCGCATTGCGCCGCGCGGGGCTGTCCACCACGGCGCCCTGCTCGACATGCAGCTGCCGGGCCAGGCCGGCAGCCTCCAGCGCCACACGCAGGCGCTCGCGCGTGGCGGGCTGGGCCAGCGAGCTGCTTTCCACACGCAGCGTCCAAGTATCGCCCTCGCGCGCCACCAGCTGCGACTGCAGCGCCAGCTGGCGCGCCAGCGCAGTGACGGCCTCGGCCTGCACCAGTTGCTGGACGGCAGCGTGCCAGACATCGCCCTCGGCCGTGCGCTCCACGGTCGGCGCGGGAGGCGCATCCGGGGACTGGCGGCCACGTTCGGGAGCGAAATCCTGCACATCGATCTGAGTGTCGATCTGCGGTTCGGACTGCCGTGCCACGGCAGCGGCAGGCGGCTCCAGGGCCAGATCTCCGTCATCGCTCCAGCGGCCTTCGTCGGCCCAGCCTTCATCGGGCATCCCGGCCCAGGCACCCTCGTCCGGCGCATCGGCATCCTGCACCTGCGGCGCCTCATCGGCAGAAGAGTCTTCGTCTTCCTGCACATCGTCCACGGGCTCGTCCAGGGGCTCTTGGGCGACACCGGCGGCCGGCTTCAGCTCTGGAGCAACGGAAGGCCTGGCCTCCTGGACATGCGCAAGCACAGGTTCCGGCCTGGCAACTGCGGCCACGGGCGCCTGAACAGGCGCTGGAGCCGCAACGGCTTGCACCACGGGAGCGACCACGGCGGGCGCAGCGGTCACGGGAGATGCGACAGGCGCGACGGGAGCAGGAGGCGCGACCGGGACGGGCATGGCCGCCTTGGCTGGGACAACGGGGGCCTCGGGCACAGCGGGCTGTGCGGGCCGCGTCTGCGCAACGGGCGCGGGAGATTCAGGCTTCGCCGTGGAGGGGGTCAGCGCTGGAGTTTTTTTTTCAGCCGCGCCCGGGGCGGGCTCTGCAGATTGCGGCTTGAACGCCAGCAGCCGCAGCAGCGCCATGGTCAGCGCCGCGTACTCGTCGGGTGCCAGGCCCAGTTCGGCCCGACCATGCAGGCAGATGCTGTAGAGCAGCTGGGTTTCGTCGCGCGGCATCAGCAGCGCAAGACGGGCAATTTCAGCGGCCTCCGGATCGCTGGCGTCGGCGGCCATCTGCGGCACAGCCTGCGCCACAGCCATGCGTTGCAGCACGGCGCACATCTCCTCCAGCGTGGAGGCTGCAGACAGGCCGTTGCGGCGCAGCGCCTCGGAAGTCTCCACCACCACCTGGCCATCGCCTTGGGCCAGTGCCTCGATCAGGCGGAACACATGGCTGCGGTCCACGCTGCCCAGCATCTGGCGCACCATGGACTCCTGCAGCTGGCCGCTGCCAAAGGCAATGGCCTGGTCGGTCAGCGACAGCGCATCGCGCATGGAGCCGCGCGCGGCGCGAGACAGCAGGCGCAGGGCCTGGGGTTCGGAAGCCACGCCTTCCTGGCCGAGCACCTGGCCCAGATGCTCCAGCACGGTCTCGGGCGCCATGGGCCGCAGGTTGAACTGCAGGCAGCGGCTGAGCACGGTCACGGGCACCTTCTGCGGATCGGTGGTGGCCAGCACGAACTTCAGGTATTCGGGTGGCTCTTCTAGCGTCTTGAGCATGGCGTTGAAGGCCGTGTTCGTGAGCATGTGCACTTCGTCGATCATGAAGACCTTGAAGCGTCCCTGCACCGGCTTGTAGACGGCCTGCTCCAGCAGGCTTTGCACCTCGTCCACCCCGCGGTTGGAGGCAGCGTCCAGCTCGGTGTAATCGGGAAAGCGGCCGCTGTCGATTTCGGTACAGGCCGCACAGACGCCGCAGGGCGTTGCCGTGATGCCGCCCTGGCCATCGGCGCCCTGGCAGTTGAGCGACTTGGCCAGAATGCGCGAGACCGTGGTCTTGCCCACGCCGCGCGTGCCGGTGAACAGATAGGCATGGTGCAGGCGCTGCTGCGTCAGGGCATTGGTGAGCGCCTGAACGACATGCTCCTGCCCCACCATTTCGGAGAAATTGCGGGGGCGGTATTTGCGGGCCAGCACAAGATAAGACATCCCGCGATTCTACGGGGCTGAGCACCCTCGCCCGGTGCGCCCCGGGTTTGGCCGGCCTTGTCGCCCGGGCAGCCCGGTGTTTGCCCCTATAATCGAGAGTGACGGGCCTCCTCGCATGGGGAAGCGGCCAACCGGGTCAGGTGGGGAACCAAGCAGCCCTAACCGTGAAACCAGTGCCGAGGGCAAGGCTCGTCACCTTCCATTGAACAGCAGGCCCTGCGGGCGCCTGCCCCGTCCACGCCCGCAGCGGCCCCTTCTCTCCTCAATGCGTCTCGCCATCCACCTTCAGATAGCGGGCGACGCCCTGTGCCGCGTGCACGCCGCTGGCCATGCATGCCGTCAGCAGGTAGCCACCCGTGGGAGCCTCCCAGTCCAGCATTTCGCCGGCACAGAAAACGCCGGGCGCAGCCACGCACATGCCATTGGCATCCAGCGCCTGCAGCCGCACGCCACCTGCGGTGCTGATGGCCTCGTCGATGGGCCGGGCCGCCACCAAGGTGATGGGCAGGGCCTTGATGGCCTGGGCCAGCCGCGCAGGATCGGCCACGCCGTCCTTGCCCAGCACCTCATGCAGCACGGCGGCCTTGATGCCGTCCAGGCCCAGGCGCCCCTTCAGATGGCTGGCCAGGCTGCGTGAGCCACGCGGATGGCGCACCTCCGCCAGCACGCGCTCGGGTGTCAACTGGGGCAGCAGGTCGAGATGGACGGTGGCATGCCCGTCGCGCGCAATGGCTTCGCGCAGCGCGGCAGAGACGGCATAGACCAGGCTGCCCTCCACGCCCGTGGTTGTGGCCACGAATTCGCCCTTGCGCGAGAAAACGTTGCCCCGGCCATCATCAAAGGACAGCGCCACCGACTTGAAAGGCTGGCCGGCAAAGCGCTCGGTGAAATAGGGGCTCCAGCCGCGCGCAGGCTGGGGGCTGGCCCCCAGCAGCTCGGCCATGAATTCCCGGCGATCGATCTGCCCGCCCGGCGCCGCATCGCCCAGGCCCACATCGAACCCGCAGTTGGAGGGCTTCAACGCAGCGACTTCCACGCCGCGCTGCTCCAGCCAGGGCATCCAGGCGCCATCCGAGCCCAGCCGCGCCCAGCTGCCGCCGCCCAGCGCCAGCACCACGGCCTTCGCGCGCACCTGCAGCCGCCCTTCGGGGGTATCAAAGCCCAGCGCATCGCCATCCTGCCAACCCAGCCAACGGTGGCGCGTGTGCAGGACCACGCCCTGGGTCTGCAGACGCACCAGCCAGGCACGCAGCAAGGGCGCAGCCTTCATGTCCTTGGGGAATACGCGGCCCGAACTGCCCACAAAGGTTTCCACGCCCAGCTCGCCGGCCCAGGCACGCAGCTGATCCGGGGGCAGCAGCTCCAGCCAGCGCGACACCTCGGCACTGCGCTCGCCATAGCGGGAGACAAAGGCGGGCAGGTTTTCGGAATGGGTCAGGTTGAGCCCGCCCTTGCCGGCCATGAGGAACTTGCGTCCTGCGGAGGACTTGGCCTCGAACACATGGACAGTCAGCCCCTTGCCAGCCAGCCCTTCGGCCGCCATCAGGCCCGCAGGCCCGGCGCCGATCACCGCCACATCGCAGTCCATCGTGCGCGCCGCCGCGCTGTGTTCAAAAGCATCCATCACATCAGTTCCCATTCCAAGCTCGCATTCAACTTTGCGCTGCCGGCAGACTCATATGCCTGCAGCGCGGGCGCGCAGAATACCCTGCCGCAGGCCGACCTGCGCGCAGGCGCCACTAATTCCCGATGACCCCGCAACCCTGCTGCCGCCCCGTAAACAGCTATGACAGTCATAGCATCCAGCTACCGCCCATACGGTGCAGCAGGTGATAGGTTTCTGTCACAATCATTTCGCGGTGCGGATTTTCCTGCGCCTTCCTCATTGCGAAAAATCAAGGACATCACCCATGGCCAGCGAACTGATCAAACACATCTCCGACGCAAGCTTTGAAGCTGACGTCTTGCAACCCGGCTCCACGGTGCTGGTCGATTACTGGGCCGAATGGTGCGGTCCCTGCAAGATGATCGCCCCCATCCTCGACGAAGCAGCCCAGACCTACAAGGACAAGCTGTCCATCGCCAAGATGAATGTGGACGAGAACCGCGAGATCCCGGCCAAGTTCGGCATCCGCGGCATCCCCACGCTGATGCTGTTCAAGGACGGCCAGCTGGCTGCCACCAAGGTCGGCGCCCTCAACAAGGCACAGCTGTCTGCTTTCCTGGACCAGCACCTGGCCTGATTCTTCTGGCTGCCCCTACACCGGGGCAGCCAAACATGCGGCCCGGCGCCGACCGCTGCACCGCATAGCACTGGCGCACAAACCCTGCGCCAGCGCAAATTTCCCTATGACCTGCGGATTTTTTCCTGTCATAATGCCCTTCATCACCGGCCTTATGCATCGAAGGCCGCGCTGAGACCCTCAGGCAAGCCAGCCCACTTCCACAGTGTTTCGCTTGGCTCAACGCCTCCCCCTGGTTTCTTTCCACTCCGTTCTGGAGTCTCTCCATGCACCTTAATGAACTCAAGGCACTGCACGTGTCTGAAGTCCTGAAGCAGGCCGAAGCGCTTGAGATCGAAAACGTCGGTCGCATGCGCAAGCAAGAGTTGATGTTCGCCATCATCAAAAAGCGCGCCAAGGCCGGGGAACAAGTGTTCGCCGACGGCGTGCTGGAAATCCTGCCGGATGGTTTCGGCTTCCTGCGCAGCCCCGACACCAGCTACACGGCCAGCACCGACGACATCTACATCTCGCCCAGCCAGGTCCGCCGCTTCAACCTGCACACCGGCGACATGATCGAAGGCGAAGTGCGCACGCCCAAGGATGGCGAGCGCTACTTTGCCCTGACCAAGCTCGACTCCGTCAATGGCGGCTCGCCCGAGCAGAACAAGCACAAGGTGCTGTTCGAGAATCTGACCCCCCTGTTCCCCACCCAGCAGCTGCGCCTGGAGCGCGAGATCAAGGGCGAGGAGAACATCACCGGCCGCATCATCGACATCATCGCCCCCATCGGCCGCGGCCAGCGCGCGCTGATCGTCGCGCCGCCCAAGAGCGGCAAGACCATGATGATGCAGAGCATCGCACACGCCATCACGGCCAACCATCCCGACGTTCACCTGATGGTGCTGCTGGTCGATGAGCGCCCCGAGGAAGTGACCGAGATGCAGCGCTCGGTCAAGGGCGAGATCATCGCCTCCACCTTCGACGAGCCCGCCACGCGCCACGTGCACGTGGCCGAGATGGTGATCGAGCGCGCCAAGCGCCTGGTCGAACTCAAGAAGGACGTGGTCATCCTGCTGGACTCCATCACCCGCCTGGCCCGCGCCTACAACAACGTCGTGCCCTCGTCGGGCAAGGTGCTGTCGGGCGGCGTGGACTCCAACGCGCTGCAGCGCCCCAAGCGCTTCTTCGGCGCGGCGCGCAATGTGGAAGAAGGCGGCTCGCTGACCATCATCGCCACGGCCCTGGTCGATACCGGCAGCCGCATGGACGAAGTGATCTTCGAAGAGTTCAAGGGCACGGGCAACAGCGAACTGGCCCTGAACCGCCGCCTCTACGAAAAGCGCGTGTTCCCCGCCATCGAACTCAACAAGAGCGGCACGCGCCGCGAAGAACTGCTGCTGGCTCCCGAGATCCTGCAGAAGACGCGCATCCTGCGCCAGTTCATGTACAACATGGACGAGATCGAGGCCATGGAGCTGATGATCAAGAACATGCGGGCCACCAAGACCAACGTGGACTTCTTCGACATGATGCGCCGCGGCGGCTGATCTCAGAGATCCAGCCCACGGCCCCTCTGCGAACGCCTCGCTCACGCGGGGCGTTTTGCATTCAGCTCACCATACAGCGGCAGCCGTACCCAGGGCGCAAGCCGCACGCTCCCAGTGCATGGGAGCGCCCGCCACCTCCACCGGCGCCCGCAGGCGCCGCGCGGGCCCCCAGGAAGTGGCCTCGACGGCCGCGCCGAAATCCGCACAACGGTCCACCGGCGCCAGCGTGCAGGAGTCCGGATCACCGACGCCCTGGCCCGCCAGGAGATGGGCCGTGCGCGCCAGCGAGGCTTGCACCGTGCTGCCGCCCAGCCCCTGGCTGCGCCGCACCAGCGCCATCACCACGGCGGCCGCCATCAGATAACCCGTTGCATGATCCAACGCCTGCAGCGGCAACGGCGTGGGCCGGTCGCGACCCAGCTGACGCATGCCCGCATCGGCAATGCCGGCGCTCATCTGCACCAGACTGTCGAAACCGCGCCGCTGCAGCCAGGGCCCGCTCCAGCCATAGGCATTGAGCGACACGTCGATGAGCGAAGGATTCACCTGCCGACGCCACGCGGCACCGAATCCCAGGCCTTCCAGCGCGCCGTCCCGGTAGCCATGGACCAGCACATCGGCCCCGGCCAGCAGTTGCTCGAACACGGCACGATGCTGTGGCGCCCGCAGATCCAGCCGGGCACAGCGCTTGCCCAGCGTGACCTCGGGCACCGTGCCGGGCTCCTCCCAGCCCGGCGGATCGATGCGCAATACCTCGGCGCCGTGACCCGCCAGCCATCGCGTGGCAGCGGGGCCGGCCAGAATGCGCGTCAGGTCCAGCACGCGCAGCCCCTGCAGCGGCCGCCTGGCCGATGGCTGCCAGGCACCCGCATGCCGGCTCGATTGCGGATGCGGATGTGGATGCATCTGCCACGCCAGCAAGGGCTCCCGCTGCACTGCGCGACCCTGCGGGTGCGCGGCCCATTCAGACAGCCCGCGCATGGCTGCGGCACAGCCGCCTTGCGCCACAACGGCCGACTCCAGTTCTTGTGCTGCCCAGCGCTCGACCGCGGCAGCCACGGCCTCGCGTTCGGCGGGCGCATCCAGAACGGCCAGTGCCGCTGCACGGTGATGGGGCGCATTGGTATGCAGGCGAATCCAGCCGTCCGCCGTGCGGTAGTCGCCGGCCACGGAATCCCACAGCGCGGGCATCTCCCAGCCCTGCGGATGCAGGCTATGGCCAAACCACAAGGAGGCAAGCCTGCGATCCACCACCACACGCGGCGCTGCAGCGTCGAGCTGCGCGATCAACTCGGATAGGCAAAGGCCTGCCACGCCCAGGCTGGCGGCCGCCAGATCGGAGACCGGGAACACGGAGGCCAAGGAGCCACGACCTCGCTGCTCCAGACGTTGGAGCGCCGCCGGATCACCATCCAGCGCCTCCCAGATCTGGCCGGTGCAATGGTCGAAAGCGCAGGGAAAAGGGAGACGGGACATGGAGCACTCCTGGCAGCTGAAACAAGGCTTGGAACTCGCACCATAGGTTCCTGGTAAATATTGTCAATATTGATTCAATTAATCAACATATGATCGACCCATGCCCGACTACCTGAACTCCACCGAGGCCACCGCGCTGCTGGGCGTGAGCCGTGCCACGCTGTACGCCTATGTCAGCCGAGGCCTGCTGCAGGCCCACGCCGCAGACACGCCGCGCCAAAGCCGCTACCTGCGCGAAGAGGTCGAGCAGCTCGCACGCCAGCGCGGCCAGGGCCGCAAGCCGCGCGAAGTGGCGCAGGCCGCGCTCAGCTGGGGCCTGCCGGTACTGGAGTCCACGATCACATTGATAGAAAAGGGCCGCCTGTACTACCGGGGCGAGGACGCCGTGCACTGGGCGCGAACCCGCACGCTGGAGGAGACAGCCGCCCTCTTGTGGCAATGCCCGACCCAGGCAGCCTTCGCTGCAAACGCCGTGGAGGCCGCGCCTTTGCTGTCCGACCTGCAGCAGCGCATGGCAGGCCAACCGTGCGAAAACACATTGCTGCCCCTGTTCACCGTCGCCAGCGATGACACGGCCACCGCTGCCTGGCAGCAATCACCCGAACGGCTGGCGGCAGGCTGCGGTGCGCTGTTGCGCCTGCTGGCTGCCTGCCTGCTGGGCACCGTGCCGGACAAGGCCGCCATCCATCTGCAATGCGCACGGGCCTGGAAGCTGGATGCGCCAGGCGCGGACCTCGTGCGCATGGCCCTGGTGCTGTGCGCCGACCATGAACTCAACGCATCAGGCTTCACGGCGCGCTGCGTGGCCTCCACGGGCGCAAGCCTGCGCGCTGCCGTGGTGGGAGGCCTTGCCGCTTTGACAGGCGGGCGCCACGGCGGCACGACCGCGCGCGTGGAAGCGCTGTGGGACGAGGTGGGCGAGCAGCAGATCGCCACCCGCCTGCGCCAGCGTCTGGCGCGCGGCGAATCCCTGCCCGGCTTCGGCCACCACCTCTACCCTGATGGCGACGTGCGTGCCGCCCTGCTGCTTGACATGCTGCCGGCGCATGGCCCGGCAACGATGCTGGCCAAGGAGGTGATGGCGCTGACGGGGCAGGCGCCTTCGGTCGATTTCGCGCTGGTGGCCCTGCGGCGGCATCTGCAGCTGCCGCCGGGCAGCGCCTTCGGCCTGTTCGCGCTGGGCCGCTGCGCCGGCTGGCTGGCGCAGGCGCTGGAGCAGCGTGCCACCCGGCAAATCATCCGTCCGCGCGCGGCGTACACGGGCCCCAGGCCTGCCGGTTTGGCACGGAACTGAGTACTATGCGATAATGCAGGGCTTTTTCTTGCGGAAAGTACGCTTGATTTGAACCGCTACAAAGGTTGCAGCGGGTCAGGCACGGCTACCGCACTTGCATCAGAAGGAAAGATCATGAAAGAAGGCATCCACCCCAACTACCGCGAAGTGCTGTTCGTGGACCTGTCCAACGGCTTCAAGTTCGTGACCCGCTCCTGCGTGAACACGAAGGAAACCGAAACCTTCGAAGGCAAGGACTACCCCCTGTTCAAGCTGGACACCTCGTCCGAGTCGCACCCCTTCTACACCGGCACGCAAAAGTCGGTGGACAACATGGGCGGCCGTGTGGAGCGCTTCCGCAACCGTTTCGGCAAGAAGTAAATCCTGCTTCTCCGGCCAGAAGGGCAGCACGGGCAACCGCGCTGCCCTTTTGTTTTTCGCAGTCCGGCCAATCCATGCCGGCCAGGCATGCCCCATTCTTTTCGAGGCCCTTGCTTCGCGTATTCTTGCGCCCTCCGTTGCAGAAAGTCCTGTGAGTGAACCAGCCCACCCCTGCCATCGTTGCCCAAAGCGCCGTGCGCCGCCTGCCGCGCTGGTCGCTGCTGCTGCTGTGCCTGGCCTATGTCGTGCCCGGATATGTGGGGCGCAGCCCCTGGCGCATGGCCGACATGGAGGCCTTCGGCTACATGCGGGAGCTGGCCCTGGGCCATACCTCCTGGCTGGCACCGCGCATGGCGGGGCTGCTGCCCGAATCCGAAGGCCTGCTCTCGTACTGGCTCGGTGCGCTGGCCATGCAGGGAGCACCTTCCTGGCTGCACCCGGAGATGGCGGCACGCCTGCCCTTCATCGCCATGCTGGTGATCACGCTGGCGGCCACCTGGTGGGGCGTGTACTACCTGGCGCGCACACCGGGCGCACGCCCCGTGGCCTTTGCCTTTGGCGGTGAGGCCCAGCCTACCGACTATGCGCGCGCCATGGCCGACGGAGGGTTGCTGGCCCTGGTGGCCTGCCTGGGCCTGGCCCAGCTCTCCCACGAAACCACCAGCTACATGACCCAGCTGGGCTGCGCGGCCCTGCTGTTCTTTGCCGCCGCCGCCATGCCCTACCACGGCCGCACGGCCACGCTGGCATTGCTGCTGGGCCTGCCCGGCCTGGCACTGAGCGGCGCGCCGACCGTGGCCACGCTGTTCGGCCTGGGCGGTACCGCCATGGCATTCTTCTCGCGCACCTGGGGCGACGAAGCCACGCCCGCCCCACGCGCATCACGCCTGTGGACCGTGCTGTGGCTGGCGGTGACGATCTTGGCGGCCGCACTGTCCTGGTGGCTGGACCAGTGGGCCTGGCGCGTGGTGGACAGCGGCACTGCCAAGGAATGGCAAAGCCTGGTCAGGCTGCTGCTGTGGTTCAGCTGGCCCGCCTGGCCGCTGGCACTGTGGACGCTGTGGGTCTGGCGTCGCCAGATCGCCACGCCCCGGCGCTATCCCCATCTGGCGCTGCCGCTGTGGTTTGCCATCATTCCGGTGATCGCTTCGTTGAGCACGCTGCCAGCAGACCGCGCCCTGCTGCTGGGCCTGCCCGCCATCGCCACGCTGGCGGCCTTTGCCCTGCCCACGCTGCGCCGCAGCATCAGCGCCCTGATCGACTGGTTCACCCTGCTGTTCTTCAGCGCCGCGGCCATTGCCATCTGGGTGATCTGGCTTTCGCTGCAGACCGGCATTCCCGCCAAGCCCGCCGCCAATGTGGCAAGGCTGGCCCCGCAGTTCACGCCGGAATTCTCGGTGCTGTCCTTCGCCGTGGCGGTGGCCGCCACCCTGGCCTGGTGTGTGCTCGTGGCCTGGCGCACCTCGCGCAACCGTGCGGCCATCTGGAAGAGCCTGGTGCTGCCCGCCAGTGGCGCCACGCTGGCCTGGCTGCTGCTGATGACGCTGTGGCTGCCGCTGATGGACCATGCGCGCAGCTTCGAGCCACAGATGCGCCTGGTACTGGCCGAACTGCCCAGGGACGGCAGCTGCGTTCAAACCTATGGCCTGCCGCGCGCCCACATTGCCGCGCTGCGCTACTACGGTGACATCGATACCCAGCGCCTGAGCATGGCCGGTGCCGCGCGCTGCGACTGGATGGTGGCCGAGGAAGAAACCTGGCTGGATCCTCACAGCGCACGTCTGCAGGCCACCTGGGAGACCGTGGCCCGCGTGGTACGCCCCACCGACCGCAAGGACTTCCTTCTGGTCTTGAAACGCAGGCCTGAGGCGAGGCCCGTCCAGGTCAAGCCATGAACCTGCCAGCGCACGCCCCCCTGAGCGCTGAGCGACGCACCATTGCCCAGCATGCCTTGACCGTGCTGGCCGGGCAGCTGGCCGTGATGGCCTTCGGCGTGACCGACACCATCGTGGCGGGCCGCTATTCAGAAGAGGCGCTGGCGGCGCTGTCCGTGGGATCGGCCATCTTCGTGAGCGTCTACGTCTCGCTGATGGGCATTTTCCAGGCCCTGCTGCCGCTGTGGGCCGAGCACCGCGGCGCCGGACAGCCCCAGGTCATAGGCCGCACGCTGCGGCAGGCCATGTACATGCTGCTGGCGGCCTGCGCCGTGGGCATGGGCGTGCTGCTGTTTCCCGATGCACTGCTGCGCTGGGCCGATGTTCCGCTGCCGCTGCAGGTGCAGGTGCGGGCCTATCTCTCGGTGCTGGCCTGGAGCCTGCCGGCCGCCCTGCTGTTTCGCATCTACAGCACGCTCAACCAGGCGCTGGGCCACCCCTTGCTGGTGACCTGGCTGCAGCTGGTGTCGCTGCTGATCAAGATCCCTTTGTCCATCTGGCTGGCCTTTGGCGGAGCCGGCCTGCCGGCCTTGGGCGCCGAAGGCTGCGCCTGGGCCACGCTGATCGTGAACTACGCCATGGTCGCGCTGGCCTTGTCTTTGATGCGCAGCCAACGCCTGTACGCACCGCTGGCGCTGTGGCAGCGCATGGAGCCGCCGGACTGGCCCCAGCTGGCGCAGTTCGCGCGCCTGGGCATTCCTGCGGGACTGGCGATTCTGGTGGAGGTGACATCGTTCACGCTGATGGCCTTGTTCGTGGCGCGCCAGGGCACGCTGGCCTCGGCCAGCCACCAGATCGCCGCCAACCTTGCGGCGCTGTGCTACATGGTGCCTCTGTCACTGGCCATTGCCACCAGCGCACGGGTCAGCTACTGGCGCGGCGCCGGCGACGAGGTCACGGCGCGGCGCCTGGTCGCCATGGGCTGGCGATTGGCGGCAATGGGCGGGTTGGTGCTGGCCTGTGCACTGTTGCTTTCCCGCGAGGGCCTGGCCCGCATCTACAGCGGCAACCCCGAGGTGGTGGCCATCACCGCCAGCCTGCTGGCCTGGGTGGCTGCCTACCATGTGGCGGACGCCATCCAGACTTTCTGCATCTTCGTGCTGCGCTGCTACCGCATCACCGTGGCGCCGCTGGTCATCTATTGCCTGCTGCTATGGGGTGGCGGTCTGGCCGGCGGATACTGGCTGGCCTATGGCACGGACAGCGTCCTGCCCGCCTGGCTGCACCCGGGCACGCCCGCCCCCTTCTGGGCCGGCAGCGCCTGTGCGCTGCTGGTGACCGCAGTGGTGTTCAGCGCGGTCGTACGCAAGGCCACGAACCGCTGAGCGGGTAGCGGCCATCCGTCAGAGCGCGCTATGCGGCGCGGCTGCCCCGGCTGTCGCTGCTGTCACGGGCCTCGGGCGCAGGAATGCGCACCCGGCTGGCCGGAAAGGTCACCGAAAACTCCGATCCCTGGCCCGGCGCGCTGGTGATGCCCAGCTTGGCACCATGGCGCTGCAGCACATGCTTGACGATGGCCAGGCCCAGGCCCGTGCCGCCGGTATCGCGCGAACGGCTGCGGTCCACGCGGTAAAAGCGTTCCGTCAGGCGCGCCAGGTGCTTGGGCTCGATCCCTGGCCCGGAGTCCTGCACGGCAAAGCGTGCCGATCCATCGGGCAAGGTCTCCCAGGTGACGTCGATGCGCCCGCCTGCCGGTGTGTAGCGCATGGCGTTGGCCAGCAGGTTGGAGAAGGCGCTTTGCAGCTCGGCGCTGGCGCCAGCAACCTCGCCGGCCTGCGCCAGCATCTCGGCCGACGGAAAGCTCAGCGCATGCGGCAGGGATTGCTTGCGCGTCAGCATGGACGACAGGCCGCGCGCCTCGTTTTCGCAGCGCTGCATGAGCTGGGCCACGGGCACCCATTCGTTGCTGCTGGGCAGCGGACTGCCCTCCAGGCGCGACAGCGCCAGCAGGTCTTCCACCAGATGCTGCATGCGCTCGGCCTGCTGGGCCATCAGGCCCAGGTAGCGGTTGCGTTCCTCGGGCTCCAGCGGCAGGTTCTGCAGCGTCTCGACAAAGCCCACGAGCACGGTCAGCGGCGTGCGGATTTCATGCGAGACGTTGGCCACGAAGTCACGGCGCATGGCCTCGGCCTGCTCCACCGCGGTCACATCGCGCGCCAGCAGCAGCTTGCGCCCTTCGCCATAGCCGTACAGTTGCACCGACAGCTTGACGGGGCGCGAGGCCGTGCTTTCGCGGCCCTGCATGACCAGATCGCGCGAGAAATCCTGGGTGGCGAAATAGGCGCTGAACTCGGGGTCGCGCACCAGGTTGCCAATGCTTTGCAGCAGGTCGCGTTCGGCATCGAAGCCGAACTGGCGCGCCGCGATCTGGTTGCACCATTCGATGCGGCCGTCGGCATCCAGCAGGACCACGCCGTTGGGACTGGCCTGCAGGGCAGAAAGAATGTCATTGAGCCGCTGGTCGCCCTGCTGCACCTGCTGCACGCTCTGGCGCAGCCAGCGGCGCATGCGCACGCTGGCTTCTCCCCAGATGCCGCTGAGTTCAGGCGCCTCCCGCAGCTCCGACTGGCGCAGCCAGGACAGCAGGCGCATGGCGTTCCAGCTGTCCACCAGCCACCAGATCCAGCCCGCGCACAACGCACCCGCCAGGGCCGCCACGGCCTGTGACGCCATGCCGGGGCTGGAGGCCGCCATGGCGCCCCACAGCCACCATCCCAGCAATGCGCCCGCGATCTGGGACGCCAACAAGCGAAAACCTCGCCAACCCATACTTGCGCCTTCTTTGCGTTGTATTCGCTGCCTGGGGCAGCGGCGCCCGGGCATGGCCTGCGGGGGCCATGCGTGGATTCATTGGAACGCAGGACCGCCTCAGGCCAGCGCCTGCGCGCTGAGCCGGTAGCCGGCGCCCCGCACCGTTTCGATCAATGCACCGGCCATGCCCAGCGCCTCGCGCAGCCGCTTGACGTGGACGTCCACCGTGCGCTCCTCGATGAAGACGTGATCGCCCCAGACTTTGTCCAGCAACTGGGCACGGCTGTGCACACGCTCGGGGTGCTTCATCAGATAGTGCAGCAGCTTGAACTCGGTGGGGCCCACCTTGATCATGTCGCCCTGCCAGCTCACGCGGTGCGCGGCGGCGTCGAGCACCAGCTCGCCGATGCTGACCTTGTCCTGGATCTGCTCGGGCGCGCGGCGCCGCAGCACGGCACGGATGCGCGCCAGCAGCTCCTGGGTCGAGAAAGGCTTGGTGATGTAGTCATCGGCACCCGCATCGAGCCCCGCCACCTTGTCCGGCTCATCGCCGCGCGCCGTGAGCATCAGGATGGGCACGGCCTTGGTGCGGCTGTCGGCGCGCCACTTGCGCGCCAGGGCCAGACCGCTGGCACCGGGCAGCATCCAGTCGAGCAGGATCACGTCGGGCAGCACGGCATCGAGCTCGCGCTGCGCGGTCACGCCGTCCTCGGCCCAGACCGGCTGGAAGCCGTTGTGCCGCAGGTTGACAGCGATCAGCTCCGCGATGGCGGGCTCGTCCTCGACGATAAGGACCATGGGCATCTTCTTCATCCGTTGTTCGCCTCCGGCACTTACAGCACTGCCGACTCGATGGCATCCATGGTCTGGTGGCGGACATCCTTGCCCTCCACCAGATAGATGATCAGCTCGGCCACATTCTTGGAGTGGTCACCGATGCGCTCAATGGCCTTGGCCAGGAACAGCAGGTCCAGGCTGGCCGAGATGGTGCGCGGGTCTTCCATCATGTAGGTGATGAGCTTGCGCACGAAGCCGTCGAACTCCTGGTCGATCAGGTCATCTTCCTTGAGGATGGCCACGGCCGCCTTGGTGTCCAGCCGCGCAAAGGCGTCCAGCGTCTTGCGCAGCAGGCCCGAGGCCATCTCGGCCGCAGTGCGCAGGTCGCCCGTGGGCAGGGAGCGTGCGGCGCCGCTTTCGATGATGGACTTGACCATGCGCGCCATCTTGTGCGCTTCGTCGCCCATGCGCTCCAGGTTGGCCGTGGCCTTGGAGAAGGCGATCAGCAGGCGCAGATCGCGCGCCGTGGGCTGGCGCCGGGCAATGATGGACGACAGTTCGTGGTCGATCTCCACTTCCATGGCATTGACGCGCTTTTCTGCGGCATCGACCTGCTCCACGGCCTCGATGCTGAAGCGCGACAGCGCATAGACGGCCTGGCGGATCTGGGACTCGACCAGGCCGCCGAGTTCCATGACGCGCGCCGAGACGCGGTTGAGTTCGCTGTCGAACTGGCTGGAAAGGTGTTTTTCGGTCATCGATGGCTCCTGCTCAGCCGAAGCGGCCGGTGATGTAGTCTTCCGTTTCCTTGCGCTGGGGCTTGAAGAACATCTGCTCGGTGTCTCCGAATTCCACCAGGTCGCCCAGGTACATGTAGGCCGTGTAGTCGCTGCAGCGGGCCGCCTGCTGCATGTTGTGCGTGACGATGACGACGGTGTAGTCGTTCTTCAGTTCGGCAATCAGCTCCTCGATCTTGGCCGTGGAGATCGGGTCCAGGGCCGAGCAGGGCTCGTCGAGCAGCAGCACTTCGGGCTTGATGGCAATGCCGCGTGCAATGCACAGGCGCTGCTGCTGGCCGCCGGACAGGCCCGAGCCGCTTTGCTGCAGCTTGTCCTTGACCTCGCCCCACAGGGCCGCCTTGCGCAGTGCCCATTCCACACGGTCGTCCATGTCGGAGGAGCTGAGGTTTTCAAACAGCTTCACGCCGAAGGCGATGTTGTCGTAGATGGACATGGGAAACGGCGTGGGCTTCTGGAACACCATGCCGACCTTGGCACGGATCAGCGCCACGTCCTGCTTGCTGGTCAGCAGGTTCTCGCCGTCCAGCAAGATCTGGCCTTCGGCGCGCTGCTCGGGATACAGCTCGAACATGCGGTTGAAGGTGCGCAGCAGCGTGGACTTGCCGCAGCCCGACGGGCCGATGAAAGCCGTGACCTTCTTTTCGGGAATGTCCAGGTTGATGCCCTTCAAGGCGTGGAACTTGCCGTAGTAGAAGTTCAGGTCGCGCACCGTCAGCTTGGAAGAGGTCAGCGCGCTGGAAGAGGTCGCAGTCATTGCGGAATCCTTGTCCTGGTTGATTGCTTGTTGCTGCATTACTTCTGGCGTGTCAGGAAACGCGCCAGGATATTGAGACCGAGCACCGCCACGGTGATCAGGAACACACCGGCCCAGGCCAGTTGCTGCCAATTCTCGTAAGGGCTCATCGCGAACTTGAAGATGGTCACCGGCAGGCTGGCCATGGGCTTGGACAGGTCGGCATTCCAGAACTGGTTGTTCAGCGCCGTGAACAGCAGCGGGGCGGTCTCGCCGGCAATGCGGGCCACGGCCAGCAGCACGCCGGTGATCACGCCGGCGCGCGCTGCACGCAGCGTCACCATGATGATGACCTTCCACTTGGGCGTGCCCAGCGCGTAGGCGGCTTCGCGCAGGCTGGCAGGCACCAGCACCAGCATGTTCTCGGTGGTGCGGATGACCACGGGAATCACGATCAGCGCCAGCGCCACCACGCCCGCATAGCCGGAAAAGCTCTTGAAGCGCGCCACGACCACGGTGTAGACGAACAGGCCGATCACGATGGACGGCGCCGACAGCAGGATGTCGTTGACGAAGCGTGTGGTATTGGCCAGCCAGCCACGCGCATCGTATTCAGCCAGGTAGACACCGGCCATCACGCCGATGGGCGTGCCCACGAACGTGGCCAGGGCCACCATGATCAGCGAGCCGAAGATGGCGTTGGCAATGCCGCCGGCCTCATTGGGCGGAGGCGTCATCTCGCTGAACAGTGCCAGGCTCAGGCCGCCGATGCCCAGGGTGATGGTCTCCCACAGAATCCAGATCAGCCAGAACACGCCGAAGGCCATGGCAGCCAGGGACAGGGTCAGCGCCACCTGGTTCACACGCTTGCGCTGGGCATACTTGGCCTGGCGCACGCGCGACAGCTCGGCGGCATTGATCATCTTGGTGGAGGTGCTGCTCACGAGCGTGCTCCTTCATTCTTTTGCAGGCGGTTGAGCAGGACCTTGGAGCAAGCCAGCACCACGAAGGTGATGAAGAACAGCACCAGACCCAGATAGATCAGCGAAGCCTGGTGCAAGCCCTCGCCCGCTTCGGCGAACTCGTTGGCCAGGGCCGAGGTGATGCTGTTGGCAGCCTCGAAGACCGACAGCGAGTTGAGCTGGTTCATGTTGCCGATCACGAAGGTCACGGCCATGGTCTCGCCCAATGCACGGCCCAGGCCCAGCATCACGCCGCCGAGCACGCCGGTCTTGGTGTAGGGCAGAACCACCTTCCAGACCACTTCCCAGGTCGTGGAACCCAGGCCATAGGCGGACTCCTTGAGCAGGGCCGGAGTGACCTCGAACACATCGCGCATCACGGAGGCGATGAAGGGAATGATCATGATGGCCAGGATGATGCCGGCCGACAGGATGCCGATGCCCACCGGCGGGCCGGACACGAAGGCCTCCAGATAGGGAACGCCCTGGAACAGCTTTTGCAGGGGCTGCTGCACGTAGGTGGACAGCACGGGGCCGAACACCATCAGGCCCCACATGCCGTAGACGATGGAAGGCACGGCGGCCAGCAGCTCCACGGCCGTGCCCAGCGGGCGCTTGAGCCAGGCCGGCGACAGCTCGGTGAGGAACAGCGCGATGCCGAAGCTCACGGGCACCGCAATCAGCAAAGCGATGGCCGAGGTGGCCAGCGTGCCGTAGATCATGACCAGGCCGCCGAATTCGTTGCGAACGGGGTCCCAGACACTGCGGCCGAGGAAACTCAGGCCGTATTCATAGATGGCGGGCCAGGCACCGACCAGCAGCGAGGCCAGGATGGCCAGCAGCAGGCCCAGCGTCAGCAGCGCGGCCAGACGCGCGAGAGCGCCAAACAAGCGATCCGCCACGCGCCCCGACAGCATCGGGGGGCGTAGCGGAGAAGGTGTGCGTCGCTGGGAAGCCTGTGCAGAGGCGGCCAGCGAGTTCGAGGGCGACGTTGTGGACACGTGAGGCGCCTTTATTCGCGGTTTGTGAAGGGATCAGGGGAGCCATGATGCACCTGCCGGCGGTGCGCCATGGCCCCCTTTTCAGGGTTTACTTCAGGGAAATGGCAGTGCCGGAGGTGTCCTTGATCTGGCCCCAGGATTGGAAGATCACGTTCTTGACGGCGTCAGGCATGGGCACGTAGTCCAGGTCGGTGGCGGTCTTGTCGCCGGACTTGTAGGCCCACTCGAAGAACTTCAGCGAGGCAGCGGCCTGTGCAGGCTTGTCCTGGGCCTTGTGCATGATGATGAAGGTCGCCGAGGTGATGGGCCATGCCTCCTTGCCAGGCTGGTTGGTCAGGATCTGGTAGAAGCTCTTGGCCCAGTCGGCACCGGCAGCAGCGGCCTTGAAGGTGGCGTCATCAGGGGACACGAAGGTGCCGCCTGCGGTCTGCAGCTGGGTGTAGGTCAGCTTGTTTTGCTTGACGTAGGCGTACTCGACGTAGCCGATGGAGTTGGGCAGGCGACCCACGAAGGCGGCCACGCCTTCGTTGCCCTTGCCGCCTGCGCCCGTGGGCCAGTTCACGGCCTTGCCTTCGCCAACCTTTTCCTTCCACTCGGCATTGACCTTGGACAGGTAGTTGGTGAAGCCGAAGGTGGTGCCCGAGCCGTCAGCGCGGCGCACGGGAGCGATGGTGGCGTCAGGCAGGTTCACGCCCGGGTTCAGGGCCTTGATGGCCTCGTCATTCCACTTGCTGATCTTGCCCAGGTAGATGTCGCCCAGCACCTGGCCGGTCAGCTTGAGCTGGCCGGGCTGGATGCCCTTGATGTTGACCACGGGCACGATGCCGCCGATCACGGTGGGAAATTGCACCAGACCCTTCTTAGCCAGTTCTTCATCCTTGAGCGGCTCGTCGGAGGCGCCGAAGTCCACGGTCTTGGCTTCGATCTGCTTGATGCCGGCGCTGGAGCCCACGGACTGGTAGTTGATCTTCACGCCGGTGGCCTTGTTGTAGTCCGCAGCCCACTTGGAGTACAACGGAGCCGGGAAGCTGGCGCCTGCGCCAGTGGCTTCCTGCTGAGCCAGGGCCTGGCCCACGCCGCCCGCAGACAGAGCACCAGCCACCAGAATGTGAATCACAGACAACTTCATGTACAGACCTCTTAGGGGTTGAAAGATGCGATGGCTGGACTGTAAGAAGGCTTTGTGACATTGATGTGACATGGAAAAAAGGCGTCACAAACAGCAGGACTTCCCATGTAAGAACCCGGTCATCGCGATGTCACAATTCCGTCTTAGTCTTGTGTGTCGCACGAGCAGGCACCAGACAGGTGCAGCCCTGCCCCCCCTCGGACATCGCTGTGCAATCGTGCTCGACGAATCTTGATTGGCGTTTCTTTCATGGCACCAGAATCCCTGCTCGCTGCCGTTGACCTCGGGTCCAACAGCTTTCGCCTCGAAATAGGCCGCGTCGGCAGCCACCAGCGCATAGAGCGCGTGGAATACCTCAAGGAAACCGTGCGCCAGGGCAATGGGCTCAACGAGCGCCATGAACTGACTGACGAAGCCATGCAACGCGGCTGGGACTGCCTGGCACGCTTTGGCGAACGGCTGGCCGGCTTTGCGGCCGACCAGGTCCGCGCCGTGGCCACACAGACCCTGCGCGAGGCCCGCAACCGCGATGTCTTCATCGCGCGAGGCAGCACCCTGCTGGGCTTTCCCATCGAAGTCATCTCGGGCGAGGAAGAGGCCCGGCTGATCTATCGCGGCGTCTCCAGCCTGCTGCCGCCGTCGTCTCAACGGCGTCTGGTGGTGGACATTGGCGGGCGCTCCACCGAAGTCATCATCGGCCAGCATGGCGAAGCGCGCCAGGTGGCCTCCTACCCCATAGGCAGCGTGGCCTGGAGCACGCAGTTCTTTGGCGAGGGCACGCTGTCGCGCGCGCACTTCTCGGCCGCCATCAAGGCGGCGCAGGCAGCCCTCACCCAGACCGTATCGGCCTATCCAGCCACCGCCTGGGACTGCGCCTATGCATCGTCAGGCACGGCCAACGCCGTGGGCGACATCCTGGCTGCCAACGGATATTCCGGCGGGCTGATCACGCCCGACAGCCTGCGCTGGCTGCATGAGCAGCTGATGGAGGCCGGCCATGTGGACCGCATCCGCCTGGCCGGACTCAAGGAAGACCGGCGAGCCGTCATCGCCGGCGGCCTGAGCATTCTGATGGCCGCCCTGGGCCTGCTGGGCATCGACGAACTGGAGGTTGCACAGGGCGCGCTGCGCCAGGGCGTGCTGCACGATCTGCTGGAACACGAGCCGCCTGCCGACCGCGAAGCCGCCGAGATCGCGGCTCTGCAACAGGACTTCGGCATTGACGCATCCCACGCACTGCGTGTTCGCAAGGTGGCACGCTGGGCCTGGCAATCGCTGCAGGCGCAGCAGCCGCCCGATGCACTGGCCACGCACGCACTGGACACGGCTGCCAGCCTGCATGAGATCGGCATGCGCATCTCTCTGAGCGCCTACCACCGCCACGGCGCCTACATCACCGAACACTGCAGTGCCGCCACCTGGCCCGTGGAGCTGCGCGAACGCATCACCCAGCTGGTGCTTGGCCACCAGGGCAAGCTGCGCAAGCTCGAGGCAGCCATCGAGGACCGGGCCGTGGCCTGGCCATTGCTGGCGCTGCGCCTGGCCGTGCAGCTGTGCCACGCCCGGCGCGATCCCGATCTGCAGGGCATGCGCCTGCACCGCTCGGACAGCGTCTTTCACCTGACCGTGCCGGAAGGCTGGACCAGGAGCTACCCCCAGTCCGCCCAGTTGCTGCGCACCGAAGCCGTGGCCTGGCAGAAGACGCCCTGGACGCTGCAGTTGCATCTGCACTGAACACCGAACGTCTCCGGCTGCCGCAGCGACAAGCAAAAAGCCCTGCCAGCGCAATGCGTTGGCGGGGCTTTTTCGATTGCACAGGGCAGGCGCGCGGCACCCTGACAGGATACGGCTCAGGCCCGAGGGCCGTAACGCTCCATCAAGGCGTTCTGCGCCCCCAGGCCCGTGGTCGGATAGGGTGCGCGCTGGTAGGCACCATTGGCTTCAAGCGTCCAGGCGTCGCGGTTGTCATGCAGGCTGGCGACAAGACATTCGTCTATCACCTGCTGGCGCAACGCCGGATCGCGCACAGGCCAGGCCAGCTCCACCCGGCGCATCATGTTGCGGTTCATCCAGTCCGCACTGGACAGCAGCAACTCCTGCTGATTGCCCCAGGCAAAGTAGAAGACGCGCGAATGCTCCAGGAAGCGGCCGATGATGGAGCGCACGCGGATGTTGTCCGTCCAGCCCTTGCGCTGCGGCGGCAGCATGCAGGCGCTGCGCACGATGAGATCGATGCGTGCGCCCTGCTGACCGGCACGCACCAGGGCCTGCATGAGCAGTTCGTCAGTCAGCGCATTCATCTTCAGCACAATCCGCGCCTCTTCGCCGCGCTGTGCGGCCTCGCCCACCTGGGCAATCAGCGCCAGCATGCGATCGTGCAGCTGGAACGGTGCAATCACAAGCTGGTGCAGCTTGGGCAAGCGGTTGTGGCTGGACAGGTGGCTGAACACGGCATCCATGTCGGCCGTGATCTGCGCATCGCAGGTCAGCTGGCTGATGTCCGTGTACAGGCGCGCCGTGCGCACGTTGTAATTGCCGGTGGACAGGTGGCCGTAGCGCTTGAGCTGGCCGCTGCGCTTTTCGCGCCGGGTAATCAGCAGCATCTTGGCGTGCGTCTTCAGGCCCAGCACGCCGTAGACCACCTGGGCGCCCAAGGCCTCCAGCTTTTCGGCGGAGTTGATGTTGGCCTCTTCGTCAAAGCGGGCCTTGAGCTCCAGCACGGCCAGCACTTCCTTGCCGCGGCGAACCGCCTCGGCCAGCAACTGCATGATCTCGGAGTCCGATCCCGTGCGGTAGATGGTCTGCTTGATGGCCAGCACCTCAGGGTCATTGACGGCTTCGCGCAGCAGCTCCAGCACGCCGTCGAAGCTCTCGAAGGGCTGGTGGATCAGCACATCACGCTTGCGGATCTGGGCCATCACCGAGCGGCCCGGCTGCAGCTGGCGCGGCCATGCCGGACGCCAAGGCGGAAACAGCAGCGCGGGGTCATCGACCAGATCCACCAGTTGCGACTGGCGCACCAGGTTCACGGGCCCCTTGACGCGGAACAGTGCCTCGGTCGGCAGGCCGAACTGGCCCAGCAGCAGGTCGGACAGCATGGGCGAGCAGGCAAAGGACACCTCCAGCCTCACCGCCTGGCCGTAGTGGCGATGGTGCAGACCCTGGCGCAGGGCCGTGCGCAGGTCGCTGACGTCTTCCTCATCCACTGCCAGGTCCGAATGGCGCGTGACACGGAATTGCGCAAACTCCGCCACCTCACGCCCCGGGAACAGCTCGACGAGATGGGCGCGCACGATGCTGGAGATGCTCACGAACAGGCGCTGCTTGCCCGCGATCTTCTCGGGCAGGCGCACCAGGCGAGGCAAGACACGCGGCACCTTGACGATGGCCACCTCGTTGGCACGGCCAAAGGCATCGACACCTTTGAGGCGCACGATGAAGTTCAGCGCCTTGTTGGCCACCTGGGGGAATGGATGGGATGGGTCCAGGCCCACGGGCATGAGCAGCGGCTGGACCTCGCGCAGGAAGTACTCGCGCACCCATTTGCGCTGGGCGCTGCTGCGCTCGCCATGGGATACCACGCGTATGCCCTGCCCCGCAAAGGCCGGAATCAGCGACTGGTTGTACAGCGTGTACTGGCGCAATACCAGCTCATGCGCCTTGTCCATCAGCGAGCGGAAGCTCTGCAGGGTGTACAGGCCCTTGGCGTCGCCGGCCTTGGCGGCCGTCACATGCGGGGCGCAACGCACCTCGAACCATTCGTCGAGATTCGAGGAGACGATGCACAGATAGCGCAAACGCTCCAGCAGCGGCACATCTTCACGCACGGCCCAATCCAGCACGCGCTCATTGAAGGCCAGGATGCAATGGTCACGGTCAAGAAACTGTTGCTGCTGCTCTTGCACTTCACCGCTTTCGGCTGTGGCGTGCAGTCCAGTGTATCCGGGGGCGGGAAGCCTTGCAGAAGAAGCAGAGGCAGAAGCCGCAATAGCCTGGCCCTGCAGCTCCGACAAGGCGGTGGAGAGGCTTTTCGCCAGGGGCATCATCGGGACATTCAGGGGTGCAGAGACGGGTATGGGAGCTGTCTGGCGGGCCATGCCCAGCGAAGCCGGCCCTTCGGGCACGGCACGCGCTCCCTGTTCATGTTCTGGTTCGGCAGGTGCGGCAGAGGCGCCACCGGGAATCGGCGTGAATGTCTGGGGCATGGATGCAGGGGCCCGGCCTGGGCAGGACCCGGTAGTCACCCCGCTAGCCGGGGATTCGGGCAGTCTGCCCCGGATTTATGACATGTTCATGACATGCATTCCTCTGTTCATGACATCTGTCATACAAGCCAAGCCAGGCGCAAGCAACGGCGCAGAAACCGTCACGCAAAAGTCATGACCCAGTCACACCGGCACGAGAGCGACGCGAGATCGCCGGGGTGCTAAGCTAGCTGCCTTCCCCTGGATGCCGTTGGCTGCTGCAAACCTGCCGCAGCCGTGCCGTCGTCCGCCTTTCGCGCATGCCCTCTTCCAATCCCCCCGAAAGCCGCCTGGCCGCCATCGACATTGGCTCCAACAGCTGCCTGCTGGCCATGGCCCGCAGCGACGGCGCAAAGGTACAGCTGCTCAGCCATCGCAAGGAAGCCATACGCCTGGGCAGCGCCCTCGACGCCCAGGGCGCCTTGAGCCTGGAGGCCATGCAGCGCGGCTGGGCCTGCCTGGAGCGCTATGCGCAGGTGCTGGGTGATTTGCCCCGCCACCGCGTACGTGCAGTGGCCACGCAGACGCTGAGAGAGGCATCGAATCGCCAGATCTTCCTGGACGAAGGCCAGCGCATCCTGGGCTGCCCCATCGAGGTCATTGACGGCGAGGAGGAAGCACGCCTGATCTATCGCGGCGTCGCCCAGTTGCTGCCGCCCGGCGCCCAGCGGAGGCTGGTGGTGGACATCGGCGGCCGCTCGACCGAGCTGTGCCTGGGTCAGCAGCGGCAAGTACTGCAGGCACGCTCCTTCGCCTTCGGCAGCGTGACCTGGGCCTTGCGCCACTTCCCCGATGGCGAGTTGTCGGCCCAGGCCCTGTCCCAGGCCGAAGCAGCCGTGGCCGACATCATTGCGCCCGAAGCAGGACTTTTCGCTGCCGGGCAATGGAGCCATGCCTATGGCTCCTCGGGCACGGCCGGTGCCATTGTCAAGGTCCTGGCCCATGCGCCCGGGGGCACGGCCGGCTGGATCACGCGGCAAGGGCTGGACTGGCTGCATGCGCAGTTGCTGCGCGCAGGCCATGTCGACCGTGTGAACATGGACGGACTCAAGGAAGAGTTGCGCCCCATGATCGGCGGCGGCATGAGCGTGATGCGGGGCATCTTCTCCAGCCTGGGCATCGAGCGCATGCGCGTCACGCACGGAGCCCTGCGCCATGGCGTGCTCTATGAATTGGCCTACAAGCTCGATGCGCAGTCCAAGGGCCGGCAACGACAGTCCACCGGCACCTGAAAACCAAGGCCCTGCCCTCGCCAGGGAACGACAAAATGCTGTTTTGCGCGCAAGTGCTACACTTTGTAAGTTCCCCCTCATCCCTTTACCACCGCCCTACCGCTTCGCCATGTCCGCGCCGACGATTGCGTACGACCCTGTACTCGAACGTCCGTCTTCGATGATGGCGGCGTCGCTGCAGCGCAGCCTGCGCGAGCAGCAGGCACTGCTCGACAATGCCGGCGTGGGCATCGTCTTCATCCGCCAGCGCGTCATCGTCCGATGCAACCAGTGCTATGCCGACATCTTCGGCTACGCGGGCGAGCATGCGCTGGTCGGCATCAACAGCGAGCACCTGCACCCCAGCCGCGACGAGCTGCGCAGCCTGGGGCGCGAGGCCTATCGCACGCTGAGCGCGGGCCTGTCCTTTCGCACGCAGCGCCGCCTGCGCCGCAAGGATGGCAGCCTGTTCTGGGGTGAACTGACGGGCCGGCTCATCAATCCGGGCGATGCACGCGAAGGCTCCATCTGGATCGTCAGCGACATCGACGACCGTCTGCGCGCCCAGCAGGCCCTGAGCCAGGCCCACGAACTGCTGGAGCAGCAGGTGCGCGACCGCACACGCGAACTCAGCGCCACGGTGGAGAACCTGCACCGCGAGATCGCCGACCGCAAGCTGGACCAGGAACGCATCTACTGGATGGCGCACTACGACGCGCTCACCGGCCTGCCCAACCGCACGCTGCTGGCCGAGCGCAGCGCCCGCGCCATCGAGCTGGCCAAGGTCAACGACACGCCGCTGGCCGTGATGTTCCTGGACCTGGACCATTTCAAGCATGTCAATGATTCGCTGGGCCATCGCGTGGGCGATGCCCTGCTGGTGGAGATTGCCCGCCGCCTGCGTGCCGTCGTGCGCGACCGCGATACGGTGGCCCGCATCGGCGGCGACGAATTCGTGCTGCTGCTGCCCGGCGCCAATGCCCAGGGTGCGGCCCGCGTGGCAGGCAAGCTGCAGGAGGCGTCGCGCCAGGCCTACCAGATCGACCGCCACGAACTGACCATTGCGCCGTCCATGGGCATCGCGCTGTACCCGCGCGACGGCCACGACATCGACTCGCTGACACAGGCCGCCGATGCGGCCATGTACCACGCCAAGCAGGCCGGCCGCAACACCTACCGCTTCTTCACTCCGCAGATGCAGGCCCAGTCCCTGCGCGCCCTGCAGCTGGAGAACGCCTTGCGGCGGGCGCTGGAACGCAATCAGCTGTATCTGCATTACCAGCCGCAGATCACCCTGAGCACCGGACGCGTGCGCAGCGTGGAGGCACTGCTGCGATGGGAGCATCCCGAGCTGGGCTCGGTTTCGCCCGCGGAGTTCATCCCCGTCGCCGAGGATAGCGGCCAGATCCTGCAGATCGGCGAATGGGTGCTGCGCAGCGCCATGCAGCAACTGCAGGCCTGGCGCAATGCGGGGCTGCGGGACCTGAAGGTGGCCGTGAACCTGTCGGCCATCCAGTTCCACCAGCAGCAACTGCCCGAAATCATCAACCGCATCCTGCTCGACAGCGACCTGCCGGCCGATTCTCTGGAGCTGGAGCTGACCGAGGGCGTGGCCATCCATGATCCGCGCCAGGCCACGGCCACCATGGACCGGCTGCGCGAGCATGGCGTGCGCCTGGCCATGGATGACTTCGGCACCGGCTATTCATCCCTGAGCCAGCTCAAGCGCTTTCAGATCTACAAACTCAAGATCGACCAGTCCTTCATCCAGGACCTGGACCACGACAGCAATGACCGCGCCATAGTCAGCGCCATCATCCGCATGGCCCAGGCCCTGGGCATGCAGACCACGGCCGAAGGCGTGGAAACGGAGGCGCAGCTGCAGTTCCTGCGCGAGCAGGGCTGCGATGAAGCCCAGGGCTACCATTTCAGCCGCCCGCTGCCGCCCCAGGCGCTGGAGGCCTTTCTGCGCAGCCAGGGCTGAACGGCTCACCGCGCCACGGTCTGCAGACGAAAAAGCCGAAGACTGCAGCTTCGGCTTTCCATGGCCGGGAACGTGCCGCCCGCCGCTCAGGGCGTGGGTGAATTCTTCGCCACGCTGGCCAGGCGCTCGGCGCAGCGGCTGGCCTGGTCACCATCGCGTGCCTCCACCATCACGCGCAGCAAAGGCTCGGTGCCGCTGGCGCGGATAAGCACGCGCCCCGTATCGCCCAATTCGGCCTTGACGGCCTCGGTGGCTTCCTCAAGCTGGGTGTTGCGCTTCCAGTCCTGGCCCGGCTGCAGCCGCACGTTGAGCAATACCTGGGGAAACAGCTGGACTGAAGACAGCCACTGCGACAGGCTCTTGCCCGAACGCACGCAGGCCTGCAGCACCTGCAGCGCGCTGACCAGGCCATCGCCCGTGGTGTGCTTGTCCAGCGCCAGCAGATGGCCCGAGCCCTCGCCCCCCAGGGTCCAGCCCTGGCGGTGCAGCTCCTCCAGCACATAGCGGTCGCCGACCTTGGCGCGCACAAAGCCCACCCCCTGGGACTTCAGCGCCACCTCCACGGCCATATTGGTCATCAGTGTGCCCACGGCACCCGGCACGGCCTCGCCACGCGCCAGCCGGTCGGCCGCCATCAGGTACAGCAGTTCGTCGCCGTTGTAGAGCCGGCCAGCCGCATCGACCAGCAGCAGCCGGTCGGCATCACCATCCAGCGCCACACCGAAGTCGGCCTTGTTCGCTCGCACGGCCAGCACCAGGGCCTCGGGATGGGTGGCACCCACGCCTTCGTTGATGTTCAGTCCATCGGGCGCACAGCCAATGGCCACCACATCGGCCCCCAGTTCATGGAAGACCTTGGGGGCGATCTGGTAGGCCGCGCCATGGGCCGCATCGACCACGATCTTCACACCCTTGAGCGTGAGCGCATGGTCGAAGGTGCTCTTGCAGAACTCGATGTAGCGCCCTGGCGCGTCTTCAAGGCGCCGGGCCTTTCCCAGAGCGGCAGAGTCGACCCATACGGGATCTTCGGTCAAGGCCTGCTCGACCTCTTCCTCCCAGGCATCGGGCAGCTTGGTGCCCTGTGCGCTGAAGAACTTGATGCCGTTGTCGTAATAAGGGTTGTGGCTGGCGCTGATGACCACGCCCAGGCTGGCGCGCTGGGCGCGCGTCAGATAGGCCACGCCCGGCGTGGGCAAGGGGCCCAGCAGCATCACGTCCACGCCGGCAGAGTTGAACCCGGACTCCAGCGCGCTCTCCAGCATGTAGCCCGAGATCCGCGTGTCCTTGCCGATCAGCACCATGGGACGGGCTTCCTTGCGCCGCAGCACACGGCCCACGGCATGCGCCAGACGCAGCGCGAAGTCGGGGGTGATGGGCGAACGGCCCACCAGGCCGCGAATTCCATCGGTACCAAAATATGTGCGTGCCATAGTGCTCCTTTGTTGTTCAGTCGTTGTCGTGCATGGTCTGCCAGACCGTCAATGCCGCCACCGTATCGGCCACGTCGTGCACGCGCACCACGCGCGCGCCACGCTCCACCGCCAGCAGTGCCGCCGCCACGCTGGGCACCATGCGCTGGCCCTGTGGACGGCCACTGACCTGCCCGAGCGAGCCCTTGCGCGACCAGCCGGCCAGCAGCGGGAAGTCTAGGCCCAGCAATTCATGCTGGCGTGCAAGCAGGGAAAAATTCTGTGCCACGCTTTTGCCGAAGCCGATGCCATAGTCCCAGACGATGCGCTCCCGCGCCACGCCCCGGGCCAGCAGGGCATCGCTGTGCAACTGCAGGAAATCGCGCACGGCGGGCACGGCATCGCCTTGCATGGGCGTGGTCTGCATGTCCTGCGGCGTGCCATGCATGTGCATGAGACAGATGCCGCAGCTCGGGTGCGCGGCCACCACCTGCTGCGCGCCCGGCTGGCGCAGCGCCCAGATGTCGTTGACGATGTCGGCCCCCAGATCCAGCACGGCCTGCATGACCTCGGGCTTGTAGGTATCGACGGAGACAGGCACGCCCAGTTGCACTGCGCCCTGTACAACAGGCAGCACGCGCCGCAACTCCTCATCCAGCGGAACAGCCGGTGAGCCGGGCCTGGTGGACTCGCCGCCAATATCGAGGATGTGCGCGCCCTCACTGACCAGTTGCTCTGCATGCCGCAAGGCCTGCTCCACCGTGTTGTGCCGCCCGCCGTCGGAAAACGAGTCGGGCGTCACATTGACGATGCCCATGACCAGTGGACGCTGAAGGTCTAGAACAAAGCGCGAAGTCTGCCATTGATGCGGCATGGGATTTCCTGAAGGTAGGCGCCCGCCGGACCGGGTTCATCGCTGGCCGTTGCGGGCAATTGAACACATCCTGCAAGCAAAGCAAAAGGGCCCCTCAGGGCCCTTTGCATGGGATTGGCCGATTCTGCGGCAAGCAGCTCAGGCCGTGGTGGGCGCAGGGTCGGCATCCACTGCCGGCGTGCCGCCGGACGAGTTGCCACCGTCGGACGACGGAGGGTTGCGCGGCACCCAGTCCTTGGGAGGACGCGGCTCACGGCCGGCCATGATGTCATCGAGCTGCTCGGCGTCGATGGTTTCCCAGTCGAGCATGGCCTTGGCCATGGCATGCATCTTGTCGGAGTTGTCCTCGATCAGCTTGCGCGCCAGTCCGTACTGCTCGTCGATGATGCGGCGAACCTCCTGGTCCACCTTCTGCATCGTCTGCTCGCTCATGCTGTTGGTCTTGCTCATCGAGCGGCCCAGGAAAGGCTCGCCTTCCTGCTCCGCATAGACCATGGGACCCAGCGCGTCGGTCATGCCGTAGCGGGTGACCATGTCGCGTGCGATCTGCGTGGCCCGCTCGAAGTCGTTGCTCGCGCCCGTGGTCATCTGGTTCATGAACACTTCTTCGGCAATGCGTCCACCGAACAGCATGGCGATCTGGTTGAGCATGAACTCCTTGTCGTAGGAGTAGCGGTCCTTCTCGGGCAGGCTCATGGTCACGCCCAGCGCACGGCCGCGCGGGATGATGGTGACCTTGTGCACGGGATCGCACTTGGGCAGCAGCTTGCCGATCAGTGCGTGGCCTGCCTCGTGGTAGGCCGTGTTGCGGCGCTCTTCCTCGGGCATGACCATGCTCTTGCGCTCGGGGCCCATGATGATCTTGTCCTTGGCCTTCTCGAAATCCTGCATCTCGACAGTGCGCGCATTGCGGCGCGCGGCCATCAGGGCTGCTTCGTTGCAGAGGTTGGCCAGATCGGCGCCCGACATGCCAGGCGTGCCGCGCGCGATCACGCCCGGGTTCACGTCCTGGCCTACAGGGATCTTGCGCATGTGCACATTGAGGATCTGCTCGCGGCCACGGATGTCGGGCAGCGTCACATACACCTGACGGTCGAAACGGCCGGGGCGCAGCAGCGCCGCATCCAGGATGTCGGGACGGTTGGTTGCAGCCACGACGATCACGCCGAGGTTGGTCTCGAAGCCGTCCATCTCGACCAGCATCTGGTTCAGGGTCTGTTCACGCTCATCGTTACCACCGCCCAGGCCTGCGCCACGCTGGCGGCCCACGGCATCGATTTCATCGATGAAGATGATGCAGGGTGCATTCTTCTTGGCGTTCTCGAACATGTCGCGCACGCGGGCCGCGCCCACGCCGACGAACATTTCAACGAAGTCGGAGCCCGAGATGCTGAAAAACGGAACCTTGGCTTCACCAGCGATGGACTTGGCCAGCAGCGTCTTGCCGGTACCGGGAGGACCGACCAGCAGCAGGCCGCGCGGAATGCGGCCGCCGAGCTTCTGGAACTTGTTGGGGTCCTTGAGGAAGTCCACGACTTCCTTGACCTCTTCCTTGGCTTCGTCGCAGCCTGCGACGTCGGCAAAGGTCACGGTGTTGTTGTTCTCGTCCAGCATGCGCGCCTTGCTCTTGCCGAAGCTGAAGGCACCGCCCTTGCCGCCGCCCTGCATCTGGCGCATGAAGTACACCCACACGCCGATCAACAGCAGCATGGGCCCCCAGCTGACGAGCAGGGTCATGAGGACCGAGCCTTCTTCGCGGGGCTTGACGTCGAACTTGACGTTGTTGTTGATCAGGTCACCCACGAGCCCGCGATCCAGGTAGGTGGCGGTGGTGCGCACCTTGCGGTCATCGTTGGTCGTGGCCACGATCTCGGTGCCGCCGGGGCTTTCCTGGATGGTGGCGCTCTTGATGCGATTGCTTCGCACCTCTTCCAGGAACTCGGAGTAACCGACATGGGACGCGCCAGCGCCGCCACGGGTGTCAAATTGCTTGAACACCGTAAACAGCACCATGGCGATGACCAGCCAGACGGCAATTTTTGAAAACCACTGATTGTTCAAGCGGGGCTCCAATGGGGGATACAGATAAAACGACTTCCAGCGTGCTCGAAGCGTATTTGCGGTCCATTTTAGGTGTTTCAAGCTGGCTGGTCGCCTATATCCCTCTATAGCAGCCATAGCTTGAATACGGTCTTGACCCGGGTCAGGGCAGCGCCGGGCGGCTGCACAGGCCTACTTGAGCCCCATGCCCACCAAAAACGTCTCCGAAGACTTGTCACGCGAGGACTTGGGCTTGATCGGCTTGACCACCTTGAAGGTCTGCCGGAACAGCGCAACCAGGTCATCGTAGGCCCCGCCGTGGAAGAGCTTCACGACCAAGGCGCCTTCAGGTTTCATATGGTGGATTGAAAAATCAACCGCCAGTTCGACCAGCAGCGCAATGCGCGCCGCATCCGTCGTGCCGTTGCCCGACAGGTTGGGAGCCATGTCGGAGACCACCACGTCGGCCTTGCCCCCGCCCAGGGCCTCCTGGAGCTGGGCCAGAACCGGCTCCTCGCGGAAATCGCCCTGGATGTACTGCACGCCCTCGATGGGCTCCATGGGCAGCAGATCCAGCGAGATGATGCGGCCGTTGAGCGCGCCGACGGCCGCCCCGTTGGGCGACAGGCAACGGCGCACATACTGGCTCCAAGCCCCGGGTGCGCAGCCCAGGTCCACCACCGTGGCACCCGGCCGGATGAGCTTGAGCTGCTCGTCGATCTCCTTGAGTTTGTAGGCCGCGCGAGCGCGGTAGCCGTCCTTCTGGGCGGCCTTGACGTAAGGATCGTTGACGTGGCTGTTGAGCCAAGCCTTGTTGACCTTCTTGCTTTTTGTGTTGACTTTCATGCTGGATTCTTTCAGCCTCGATAATACGGCCATGCCCCAAATTCAATTGACTCCCGCCGAGCGCCGGGAACACCGCGCCAACGCACACCACCTGGACCCCGTGGTCCTCATCGGGGGTGACGGCCTGACGGCTGCCGTGCAAAAGGAGGTCAACGCCGGCCTTAACGCACATGGCCTGATCAAGGTCCGTGTCTTCAACGACGACCGCGCCGCACGCGAGCAGATGTATCTGCAGCTGTGCGACGAGCTTGGCGCTGCACCCATTCAGCACATCGGCAAGCTGCTGGTGCTCTGGCGCCCCATGCCGGAAAAGGAAAAAGCCATCGACGAGAACCGCATGCCCGGCCCTCGCGATGTCAAGCTGCTCAAGTTCAGCAAGCGCTCCGGCCAGAAGCCCGAGGTCAAGCAGATCCGCGTGCTGGGCAACCAGCGCCTGACGGCAGGTGGCCAGGTCAAGCGCGCCAAGCCCAAGCAGAAGTCGGTCAAGAAGCGTCAGGCAGACTGAGTCCGCCGCATCCATGACCGTAGCATCCCATGCCGCCAGCGTGGCCCAGGCCGCGCAACCGCCCTCCGCCTCCCCCTCTGCGCAGCAGCGCTTCGTGATCTGCATGAAGTGGGGCAAGAAGTACGGTCCGGAGTATGTCAACAGGCTCTACGCCATGGTGCGTCGGCATCTGAAGGGCGATTTTCGCCTTGTCTGCCTGACCGATGACGGCGTGGGGATTCGCGACGAGGTCGAATGCCTGCCGATTCCTCCGCTGAACCTGCCCGCGGGCATTCCGGAGCGTGGTTGGAACAAGCTGGCCACCTTCAGTGCCGACCTGCACGGCCTGCGCGGCACGGCGCTGTTTCTTGACGTGGACGTGGTCATCACCGGGCCGCTGGACGATTTTTTCACCGAGCCCGGCGAGTTCCTGATCATCCACGACTACAAGCGTCCGTGGCGCATCACGGGCAATTCCTCGGTGTACCGCTTCGAGCTGGGTGCCCACCCCGAGGTGCTGGACTACTTCCGCACGCATTTCGAAGAGATACGCCGCAACTTTCGCAATGAGCAGGCCTATCTGTCCGACATGCTGCACAAGCAACGCAAGCTCAAGTACTGGCCGCAGGCCTGGTGCCCCAGCTTCAAGTACCACTGCATTCCCGCATGGCCGACGAACTACTGGAAGCCGCCCTTCGTGCCGGATGGTGCGCGCGTGGTGATCTTCCACGGCGAATGCAACCCGCCTGACGCGTTGGCCGGCCGGCGCAATCGGCGCTTTCGCTATATCCGGCCTGCCACCTGGGTGGCCGAGCACTGGCACGAGTGAGCAGCTCGACCCACAAAAAAACGCCCGCGCTTGTGAACTGACCCCAAGAAGTTGGACGGTTGGAAGCTAGCGGCTCAAGGCCTGAGTTCGGTACTGCACCGGGCTCAGGCCTTTTAGTTTGAGCTTGATGCGTTGGTGGTTGTAGTAATGAATGTAGCGGCGCAGGCCGCGCTGCAACTCCTGAACGCTTGCGAACTTGTTCAGGTAGAAGAATTCCGATTTCAGCGTACCGAAGAAGCTTTCCATGGCCGCGTTGTCCAGGCAGTTGCCTTTGCGGGACATGCTTTGCGTCAAGCCGTGCTCGTGGAGCTGCTCTCGATAGTGGGACATTTGGTACTGCCACCCCTGGTCGGAGTGCAAGAGTGGCGCATCGCCGCGGGTCTTCAGCTTGCGCAACGCCTTCCTGAGCATGTTCCCTACGAGCGAGTACACAGGGCGCTCCTGCATCTCGTAGGCCACGATCTCCCCGTTGTAGAGGTCCATGATCGGCGACAGGTACAGCTTGTTGCCTCGGACATTGAATTCGGTCACATCGGTCACCCACTTCTCGTTCGGTCGCTCTGCACCGAACTGGCGATCGAGCAAGTTGGGCGATGAGGCGCACTCGCCTCGGTGGGAACGGTACTTCTTTGGCCGAACCAGTGACTTCAGGGCAAGGCTGTTCATCAGCCGCTGCACGGTCTTGTGGTTCACAGCCTGGCCTGCTTGACGAAGCTGGGCAGTGATGCGCCGATAGCCGTAGCGGCCTTTGTGGCTCTCATAGATTGCCCTGATGCTTGTCTTCAAGCTGGCGTATCTGTCGCCAGACCGCAGCACCTTGGCCTGGTAGTAGAACGTGCTGCGCGACAGGCTTGCCGCACTCAGCAGTGCGCGTAACGAATGCTCTGGCCTCAGCTCGAGGACGGCTTGCGCTTTTTGGGCGCAGCCTGCCGGCCTTCCCGAACCAAGGCCTGCACTTTTTTTAGGTAGGCCACCTCCGCACGCAGATACTCGTTTTCTTTGCGCAGCGTCTACAGTGCGCTGGCATCGTCAGCCTGCGGCGGCAGGTTCTTGGGGGGGGTGGGAGTCGGCATCTTCTTCGGACGGCCCCGAGGCTTGGGTTTGAGTGCCTCGGGACCACCTTCATGATACTGGCTCAGCCACTTCGATACGACACCTGATCCGCCACGCAAATCGAACAACGCGGCCACTTGCGTTTGCGATAACCCCTGCTGCTTCATGCGTTGCAGCACCGAGATCTTGAACTGCGCGCTGTACTCGCTGCGCTTCTTGCGCAACGCGCTCTCGCCGTGCTCCCGGTAGGCGTTGACCCATCCGCGCAGGCAGGAGCGGCTCACACCGTACTGCTGCGCCAGCGTCCTGTAACCGGCCGACCCCGATAAATATTTCTGAACAACTTCGAGCTTCAAGCGCTCATCGTGCTTCGCCATGAAAAACACCCCATAGGTTGGACTGGTGTCCAACTTTTGGGGTGCAGTTCAAAGCTGCGGGCCTTTTTGTTTGGCATGGTGCCGAACCAGCAGGACCGGGATCAGGCCGTGGCCCGGGTGTTCGCTTGAGACGAACGGCCTATGCGCCACAGCACGACGAGCGCACACAGCCACTGCAGCGCATACATCACCGTGCCCACGCTGTGCCACAGCTTGAGGTTGTCGCGTGCAACGATGCGCGGCGACACGCCGTACTGGACGACAAATGCCAGCAGCATGCCTGCGATCACAAAGCCCAGGCAGGCCTTGGCCCAGGGCTGCGGGACCGACTCCTTGCTGCGCCGGGAAAGGACCAGCAGCACGGCCGCGCAGGCGATGGACACCCAGGTCTGCGCGGCAAACAGCTTGGCAGCCATGAAGCCCGCGACAGCCGGCGTGGGCAAGTGGGCGAACAGCATGGGCACGGCCATGAAGCCGATGGCCGACAGGCTGCCCCACCACAGGGCAGCAGCCAGCAGGGGAACGCGCTCGTACAGGTTGCTCATGGGCTTAGGCCTTCCTCAACGATCGAGGCACAGGCACCGACGCATCAGAGGTAGCGCACCGACACCACTTCATAGCGGCGCTCGCCGCCCGGTGCCTGCACGACAGCGGTATCGCCTTCTTCCTTGCCGATCAGCGCGCGTGCGATGGGGCTGGAGACGTTGATCAGGCCCAGCTTGAGATCGGCTTCGTCCTCGCCGACGATCTGGTACTTGACCGTGTCGCCGCTGTCCTCGTCTTCGAGTTCAACCGTTGCACCGAAGACCACGCGGCCGCCGGCATCCACGGCGGAGGGATCAATGATCTGGGCTGCGGACAGCTTGCTCTCCACCTCGGCAATGCGGCCCTCGATGAAGCCTTGGCGGTCCTTGGCGGCCTCGTACTCGGCGTTTTCGCTCAGGTCGCCCTGGGCACGGGCCTCGGCGATGGCCTGGATGATGGAAGGACGCTCCACGGTCTTCAGACGGTGCAGCTCGTCCTTGAGTTTCTCGGCTCCGCGCTTGGTGATGGGAATGGTGGCCATTGAAAAGTCTCCATGTGCAGCAAACGCCGCGCGTTGCGCGGCTTCTTTGGCACAGGCGGGCCGGCAGTATGGCGGCAGGGCCTGCGCCCCAAAAGCAAACCGCCGCACGTTGCCGCGCGGCGGTTTCATCAAGTCATGTGGTCCATTATGCCGCGTTTGACCACCAGCTTCGGTGGGAAAACCCGGCGGCACTGTCGGACAGTGCCGCCGGCTGCACCTCGTCAGAAACGAGGGGCGGCAGTGCGGAAGGATCAGGCCGTCTGCAGCTGGGCGTGCAGTTCCTGGACGGAGTGCACATCCATGTTGCCCATGGACTTCATGCCTTCGACGGCGGCTTCGGCACCGAAGATGGTGGTGAAGGTGGTCACGCGCGCCAGCAGGGCGCTGGTGCGGATGGCGCGCGAGTCGGCGATGGCGTTGCGGCGCTCTTCCACCGTGTTGATGACCATGGCGATCTCGCCGTTCTTGATCATGTCCACGATGTGGGGGCGGCCCTCGGTCACCTTGTTGACGAGCTGCACTTCGATACCTGCCTCGGAGATGGCCGCTGCCGTGCCGCGCGTGGCGCACAGCACGAAGCCCATGGCAGCCAGTTCCTTGGCCACGGCCACGGCGCGCGGCTTGTCGGCGTTCTTCACGGTCAGGAAGACCTTGCCCTGGGTGGGCAGTGCCACGCCGGCGCCCAGCTGGCTCTTGACGAAGGCTTCGCCAAAGGTCTTGCCCACGCCCATGACTTCGCCGGTGGACTTCATCTCGGGGCCGAGGATGGTGTCCACGCCCGGGAACTTCACGAACGGGAAGACGGCTTCCTTGACGCTGAAGTACGGCGGCGTGACTTCCTTGGTGATGCCTTGCTGGGCCAGCGTGTCGCCGGCCATGCAGCGCGCAGCCACCTTGGCCAGCTGGATGCCCGTGGCCTTGGAGACGAAGGGCACGGTGCGCGAGGCACGCGGATTGACTTCCAGCACGTAGATCACGTCGCCATCGGCCGTTTCCTTGATGGCGAACTGCACGTTCATCAGGCCGACCACGCTCAGCGCGTTGGCCATGGCAGCCGTCTGGCGCTTGATCTCGGCCACGGTCTCGGGCTTGAGGTAGTAAGGCGGCAGCGAGCAGGCGGAATCGCCCGAATGCACGCCGGCCTGCTCGATGTGCTCCATCACGCCGCCGATGAAGACGGCGCCTTCGCGGTCACGCACGCAGTCCACATCGCACTCGATGGCGTTGGACAGGAAGTGGTCCAGCAGCACGGGCGAGTCATTGCTGACCTTGACGGCTTCGCGCATGTAGCGCTCCAGGTCGCGCTGCTCATGCACGATTTCCATGGCACGGCCACCCAGCACATAGCTGGGACGCACGACCAGGGGGTAGCCCAGGCCGGCCGCCTTTTCCAGCGCTTCGGGCTCGGTACGGGCCGTGGCATTGGGCGGCTGGCGCAGGCCCAGTTCATGCAGCAGCTTCTGGAAGCGCTCGCGGTCTTCGGCCGCGTCGATCATGTCGGGCGTGGTGCCGATGATGGGCACGCCTTCCTTTTCCAGGCCCAGGGCGAGCTTCAAGGGCGTCTGGCCACCGTACTGCACGATGACGCCGACCGGCTTCTCGACAGCCACGACTTCGAGCACGTCTTCCAGCGTCAGCGGCTCGAAGTACAGGCGGTCCGAGGTGTCGTAGTCGGTGGACACGGTTTCGGGGTTGCAGTTGACCATGATGGTTTCATAGCCGTCCTCGCGCATGGCGAGCGCGGCATGCACGCAGCAGTAGTCGAACTCGATGCCCTGGCCGATGCGGTTCGGGCCACCGCCCAGCACCATGATCTTTTTCTTGTCCGTCGGCTCGGCTTCGCACTCCTCGTCATAGGTGGAGTACATGTAGGCGGTGTCGGTGGCGAACTCGGCAGCGCAGGTGTCCACGCGCTTGAACACGGGGCGCACGCCCAGTGCCTTGCGCGCCTCGCGCACGGCCTTGTCGGTGCTGTGCAGCAGCTTGGCAAGGCGGCGGTCGGAGAAGCCCTTTTGCTTGAGCGTGCGCAGCGTGGTAGCGTCCAGTGCAGCCAGCGCGGCATCGCCCTTTTCCTCGTAGACCTTGTCCAGTTCGAGTTCGATCTTGACGATCTCTTCGATCTGCACGAGGAACCACTTGTCGATCTTGGTGATGTTGTGCACTTCGTCCAGCGTCCAGCCGGCAGCAAAGGCGTCACCCACATACCAGATGCGGTCCGGACCTGGTTCACCGAGTTCCTTTTCGAGGATCTCGCGGTCCTGGGTCTTTTCGTTCATGCCGTCCACGCCGACTTCCAAGCCGCGCAGCGCCTTCTGGAAGGATTCCTGGAAGGTGCGGCCAATGGCCATGACCTCGCCCACGGACTTCATCTGCGTGGTCAGGCGGTTGTCGGCAGCCGGGAACTTCTCGAACGCGAAACGCGGGATCTTGGTGACCACGTAGTCGATCGAGGGCTCGAACGACGCAGGCGTCTTGCCGCCCGTGATGTCGTTCTTGAGTTCGTCCAGCGTATAGCCCACGGCCAGCTTGGCAGCGACCTTGGCGATGGGGAAGCCCGTGGCCTTGGAGGCCAGCGCCGAGGAACGCGACACGCGCGGGTTCATCTCGATGACGATCATGCGACCGTCCTTCGGATTCACCGAGAACTGCACGTTGGAGCCACCCGTGTCCACACCGATCTCGCGCAGCACCGCCAGCGAGGCGTTGCGCATGATCTGGTATTCCTTGTCGGTCAGCGTCTGCGCGGGCGCCACGGTGATCGAGTCGCCGGTGTGCACGCCCATGGGGTCCAGGTTCTCGATGGAGCAGATGATGATGCAGTTGTCCGCCTTGTCGCGGACGACTTCCATCTCATACTCCTTCCAGCCGAGCAGCGATTCCTCGATCAGCAGCTCATTGGTCGGCGACGCTTCCAGGCCGCGCTTGCAGATGGTCTCGAACTCTTCGGGGTTGTAGGCAATGCCGCCGCCCGTGCCGCCCAGCGTGAAGCTGGGGCGGATGACGGTGGGAAAGCCCATCTCCTTTTGCACGGCCCAGGCTTCGTCCATCGAATGGGCGATGCCCGAGCGTGCCGAACCCAGGCCGATGCGCGTCATCGCATCCTTGAACTTGAGGCGGTCCTCGGCCTTGTCGATGGCCTCGGGAGTTGCGCCGATCAGCTCGACCTTGTATTTGTGCAGCACGCCGTTGCGCCACAGGTCCAGCGCGCAGTTCAGCGCGGTCTGGCCGCCCATGGTCGGCAGGATGGCGTCGGGACGCTCCTTGGCGATGATCTTCTCGACCGTCTGCCAGGTAATGGGCTCGATGTAGGTGACGTCGGCCGTGGCCGGGTCGGTCATGATCGTGGCAGGGTTGCTGTTGATCAGGATGACCTTGTAGCCCTCTTCGCGCAACGCCTTGCAGGCCTGCACGCCGGAGTAGTCAAACTCGCAGGCCTGGCCGATGACGATGGGACCGGCGCCAATGATCAGAATGCTTTTGAGGTCGGTGCGCTTAGGCATTTTTGTGTTTCTCCATCAGCGCCGTGAAGCGGTCAAACAGGTAGGCGATATCGTGCGGGCCGGGGGAGGCCTCGGGGTGGCCCTGGAAGCAGAACGCAGGCTTGTCCTTGTGCTCAAGGCCTTGCAGCGTGCCGTCGAACAAGCTGATGTGCGTGGCGCGCAGCGTGTCGGGCAGGGACTCCATCTCCACGGCAAAACCGTGGTTCTGGCTGGTGATGCTGACCCGGCCGTTGTCCAGGTCCTTGACGGGATGGTTGGCGCCGTGGTGGCTGTTGGCCATCTTGAAGGTCTTGGCGCCAGCGGCCAGGGCCATGATCTGATGACCCAGGCAGATGCCGAAGACGGGCTTGCCGGACTCCACCAGTTCCTTGGTCGCGGCAATGGCGTAGTCGCAGGGCTCCGGGTCGCCAGGGCCGTTGGACAGGAAAACGCCGTCGGGGTTGAGTGCCAGCACATCCTTGGCGGGCGTCTTGGCCGGCACCACGGTCAGCTTGCAGCCGCGCTCGGCCAGCATGCGCAGGATGTTGAACTTCACGCCGAAGTCATAGGCCACCACATGGAAACGCGGGGCCTGCTGCTGGCCGTAGCCTTCGCCCAGCTTCCACTCGGTTTCCGTCCATTCGTACTGTTGGGCGGCGCTCACCACCTGGGCCAGATCCAGGCCCTTCATGCTGGGGGCCGCCTTGGCCGCAGCCAGTGCCTCGTCGATGCGCGCCTGGGTCACTTCTTCGCCAGCGGCCAAACCGACGATGGCGCCGTTTTGTGCGCCCTTGTCGCGCAGCAGCCGTGTGAGCTTGCGCGTGTCGATGTTGGCAATCGCCACCGTGCCGCTGCGCGTGAGGTAGTCGGGCAGGGTCTCGGACTTGCGGAAGTTGCTGGCCAGCAGCGGAAGGTTCTTGATGATCAGGCCCGCCGCATGGACCTTGCCAGCCTCGACATCCTCTGCGTTGACGCCGTAGTTGCCGATGTGCGGATACGTGAGCGTCACGATCTGCTGGCAGTAGCTGGGGTCGGTGAGGATTTCCTGGTAGCCGGTGATCGCCGTGTTGAAAACGACTTCACCAACCGTGGTGCCTTGCGCACCGATCGAGTTGCCAACAAAGACCGTGCCGTCTGCGAGCGCCAGGATGGCGGATGGGAATGCTCCCTTGAGAGACAAAAGCACTGGGTTCTCCGGTTCTAATTACGGTTACGCCCAGCGTGCCGCACGGACGGGTCCGTGCGGTTTACAGCTTGTCTGCAGGGGGTGGCGAGGAAGCGTCGCTAGGCGTATTGTGGAATGCTTGAAAGCCGCCCATTATAGGCTGGTCGCGCTTCAGCCTCCTGACAGGAGGCGGGATTACCCTTGACGTGAGCCGGCACTCACGCTGCTTGCGTGCAGGCATATCGCCGCTGCCGCAGCCACGTTCAGAGACTCTTCACCACCCGGCTGGCCGATGCGCACATGCTGCGCCGCCTGCTGCATCAGCGCCTCGCCAACGCCCTGCCCTTCATGGCCCATGGCCCAGGCGCACGGCCAGGGCAGAGCGGCGCTCTGGATCAGTTCACCTTGATGGGAACTGGTCACGATCAGGGGCAAGCCAAGCGCACTCAGATCCTCGGGTGACGCCGACTCCACCAGGTGCAGCCCGAAATGCGCGCCCATTCCGGCGCGCAGCACCTTCTGGCTCCACAGCGCAGCCGTGCCCTTCAAGGCCACGATCTGGCCGAAGCCGAAAGCGGCCGCACTGCGAAGAATGGAGCCCACGTTGCCTGCGTCCTGCACACGGTCGAGCACCACGGTGGCCACGCCGGCACGCACGGCCGCCGACGCCTGCCAGTCCATCAGAAAGCCGATGCGCGCCGGAGACTCCAGTCCGCTGACCTCGGCAAACACGGCATCGGACAGCACCACGCACTTGCCTGCGCCCTGCACCCACTCCAGCGGCACCTGAGGCCAGAAGGACTCGGCCACCACGGCCACGGCGGGCTGCATGCCGCGCGCCAGGGCAGCACGGCACAGATGGTCCCCCTCCAGCCAGACACGTCCTTGTTTGCGGTAGGCCCCGCTGTCCTGGGCAAGCCTTCGCAAATCCTTGACCAGGGCGTTGTCACGGGACTGGATCGATGTAGCGGCAGGTTGTCGGCTCATGGCAAGGCTTCCGGGCAAAGAGAACAGCGAAGAACAGCGCCACGGGCGCAGAAAGCGAAGGCGCTCAGGCCGACAGCAGCAAGGCCTGCGCGCCCTGCGCCGCAGCGGCCACGCGGGCGGCTGCCAGCGGCTCGGCCCTGCGGGCAATGCTCACGACATGGGCCACGGGCGCGAAGGTTCGTCGGTGCTCCTGGCAGGCGCCATGCAGGCGCAGCGCGGCAAGATGGGCCGCCGTGCCATAGCCCTTGTGGCCGTCGAAGCCGTATTCCGGGTATTGCTCATGCAGGCGCTGGCACCACCGATCCCGCGTGACCTTGGCAAGAATGGAGGCCGCCGAGATGGACTGCACCAGGGCGTCGCCCTTGACGATGGCCTCGGCCTGCACATCCAGCACGGGCAACTGGTTGCCATCCACCAGAACCAGTACCGGCTTCAATCGCAGGCCCAGCACCGCGCGGCGCATGGCCAGCAGCGTGGCCTGCAGGATGTTCAGGCGATCGATCTCTTCGACCGAGGCCTCGGCAATGCTGCAGCACAGCGCCTTGGCACGGATCTCGTCATAGAGTGCCTCGCGGCGCGCAGCCGTGAGCTTCTTGGAATCGTTCAGGCCCTCGATGGGATGGAGATCGTCAAGAATGACAGCGGCGGCCACCACGGGGCCGGCCAACGGGCCGCGGCCCGCTTCGTCCACGCCCGCAACCAACCCCGGCGGATGCCAGGGCAGGCACGCCTGTTCAGGCGGCAGTGGGGGCAATGATTTTCTCGATCGCATGGGCGGCCAGTTCGGCAGTATCGCGCCGCAATTCATGGTGCAGCGCTGTGAAGCGCTGTACCAGCGCTTCGACGGTTGAAGGGGAATGCTCGCAGGCCTGCAGCCATTGCAGCACGGCCGCGCTCAGCGCCTGGGGCGTTGCCGCATCCTGGATCAGCTCGGGCACGACGAAATCGCCGCACAGGATGTTGGGCAGGCCCACCCAGGGCTGCAGCTGCTTGCCACGCATCAGACGCCAGCTCCACGGGTGCATGTTGTAGCCGATCACCATGGGCCGCTTGTACAAGGCGGCTTCCAGCGTGGCCGTGCCGCTGGCTATCAGCGTCACGTCACAGGCTGCCAATGCGTCATGGGACTGGCCGCGCACGATGTGCAGCGACGAAGCCATGCCGGCTTGCGCGGCAATGCGCTGCAGCTCGTCGAATTGCGAAGGCACAGCAGGCACTACTATTTTAATAGCTGGCAGCGCCTTCCGAACCAAAGCTGCCGCCTGAAAGAAGCGGGCAGCCAGGTAACGTATTTCAGAGCGCCGACTGCCGGGCAGCACGGCCAGCACCAGACCATCTTCGGGCAGCCCTAACCGGCGGCGCGCAGCTGCGCGGTCGGGCTGCAGCGGAATCACGCTGGCCAGGGGATGGCCCACGTAGGTCGCGTCTATGCCATGGCGGGCCAGCAACTCGGGCTCAAAGGGGAAGATGCACAGGACATGATCGGCCGCGCGGCGGATCTTGTCGACGCGATCGGCACGCCAGGCCCAGATCGAAGGACAGACGAAATGCACGGTCTTGATGCCCGCAGCACGCAGATCGGTTTCCAGCCCCAGGTTGAAGTCCGGCGCGTCGATGCCGACAAAGACGGCCGGCCGCTGCTGGAGCAGTCGCTGACGCAGCTGGCGTCGGATATTCAGAATCTCGGCCAGCCGGCGAAACACTTCCCAGCTGTATCCATGCACGGCCAAGCGCTCGCTGGACCACCAGGCTTCAAAGCCGCGCTGCTGCATCTGCAGCCCGCCGATGCCAAAGGCCGAGGCCTCTGGCCAGCGGGACTGCAGCCCCCCCAGGAGCAAGGACGCCAGCAGGTCGCCAGAGGTTTCTCCGGCGACCATGGCAATCGATGGACTCAGGCGCGCCGATGGCGCCGCGTTCTCTGTCATGCCGTCCTTTCGCGCGCCAGATCAGCGCGCAATGCCCCGGGTCGAAGCCGCCAGGAAATCCAGCATCAGCGATACATCGGCCGCGGCCTCGGGCAGTTCACCCTCCAGCGAAGCAATGGCTTCTCGCGCAGCTTCAAGGGTCAGTCCCTGGCGATACAGCAGACGGTGCATCTGCTTGACGGCCTGAATGCGCTGCGGCCCGAAGCCGCGACGGCGCAAGCCTTCGATATTGAAGCCGCGCACGGCCAGCGGATTGCCATCCACCATCATGAAGGGCGGCACATCCTGCGAGATATGGCTGGCAAAGCCGGCCATGGCATGGGCACCCACCTTGGTGAACTGGTGCACGCCCGTCAGGCCCCCCAGGATGACATGGTCGCCCACGTGCACGTGGCCGGCCAGGGTAGCGTTGTTGGCCAGGATGGTGTGGCTGCCGACAACGCAGTCATGAGCCACATGCACATAGGCCATGATCCAGTTGTCGTCGCCGATGGCCGTGACGCCCTGGTCCTGCACGGTACCGGTGTTGAAGGTGCAGAACTCCCGCACCGTGTTGCGGTCACCGATAACCAGCCGGGTAGGCTCGCCTGCGTACTTCTTGTCCTGGGGCTGCGCGCCCAGGGACGCGAACTGGAAAATCCGGTTGTCGCAGCCAATGCGGGTATGGCCTTCAACAACGCAATGCGCGCCGATGGTGGTGCCGGCGCCGATTTCCACATGCGGTCCGATGACGGCATAGGCGCCGACCGACACCGACGAATCCAGCTGCGCAGCGGAATCTATCAGTGCCGTGGGATGGATGCGTTCAATGCCAGCCATGCGCCCGTCAGCCCACGTTGCGCATGGTGCACATCAGCTCGGCTTCGCAGGCCACTTCGTCCTCGACGCGGGCCACGCCCTTGAACTTCCAGATGCCGCCGCGCACACGGTCGATGGTGATCTCCAGCACCAGCTGGTCGCCCGGCTCCACGGGACGCTTGAAGCGCGCCCCGTCGATGCCCACGAAGTAGTAGATGTTGTTCTCATCCGGAACTTGGCCCATCGCATCGAAGGCCAGAAGGCCGGCCGCCTGCGCCAGCGCCTCCAGGATGAGCACGCCAGGCATGACAGGGCGGCCCGGGAAATGGCCCATGAAATAGGGCTCGTTGAACGTGACGTTCTTGATCGCCTTGATGCGTGTATTGCGCTCAAGCTCCGTGACCTTGTCCACCAGCAGGAAGGGGTAGCGGTGGGGCAGTTGCTTGAGAATTGCGTGAATATCCATCATTGCGTTCCGTTATGGCCTTGATCCGCCGATTGCTGCAGTTGCCGCTCCAGGGCCTTGATGCGATCGCGCATGGAGTGCAGCTGCTTCAGCGTCGCAGCATTTTTTTCCCATTTGGCGTTTTCATCCACGGGAAACATGCCCGTGTAAACACCTGATTGTGTCAGCGAACGGGTCACTACCGTCGCTGCCGAAATATGCACCCGGTCAGCCAGCTGCAGATGGCCCAGCACGATGGCCCCGCCTCCCACGGTGCAATGCGCGCCAATGCGCGCGCTGCCGGCCACCCCCACGCAGCCGGCCATGGCCGTATGCCTGCCGACGTGCACGTTGTGACCGATCTGGATCAGGTTGTCGAGCTTGACCCCATCCTCGATCACCGTGTCGTCCAGCGCACCCCGGTCTATGCAGGTATTGGCGCCGATTTCCACATCGTCGCCGATCCGCACGCCGCCGAGCTGCTCGATCTTCACCCATGCGCCGTTCTCGGGCGCGAACCCAAAGCCGTCCGCCCCCAGCACCACGCCGGAATGCAGCAGACAGCGCGCGCCCACATGGCAGTTCTCGCCAATGGTGACGCGCGACTTGAGCACGGTGTGGGCACCGATCGTGGCACCCTCCTCGACCACGCACAGCGGGCCAATGGTGGCCGATGCATCAACGATGGCGCTCTCGTGCACCACGGCGCTCGGATGGATACCGGCCGGCGCCACGGGCCTGCAGTTTCGCTTCCACCACTGCGTGGCCCTGGCGAAATACGCATACGGATCAGGGACCACGATGCAGGCACCCCGCTGCTGCGCCAGCTCACGCATGGCGGGCGCCACAATAACGCAGGCCGCCTCGGAGGCGGCCAGTTGCTGGCGGTAGCGGGGGTTGCTCAGAAAACTGAGATCCCCGGCCCCGGCAGAGTCCAGCGGTGCGATGCGGGAGATGGACATCTCCCTTTCGCCACCGACCAACTCGCCACCGAGTGCATCGAGGATCTGGCCCAACAATACGCTCACGGCATGCAGCCCTGGACAGCTGGCTTACTTGCCGCCGCCGTTCAGCGCCTTGATCACCTTGTCAGTGATGTCGTACTTGGGGTTGATGTAGACGGCTTCCTGAAGGATGACGTCGTACTTCTCGGATTCGGCCACTTGCTTGACCACCTTGTTGGCGCGTTCCAGCACCTGGGCCAGTTCTTCGTTCTTGCGGGAGTTCAGGTCTTCCTGGAACTCACGGCGCTTGCGCTGGAACTCGCGGTCCTGATCCACCAGCTGGCGCTGGCGCGAGACGCGCTGGCTTTCGGCCATGGTGGGAGCTTCACGCTCGAACTTCTCCGAAGCGCTCTTGAGCGAGTTGCCCTGGTCAATCAGTTCCTTCTCACGCTTGGAGAATTCCTGCTCCAGCTTGGACTGCGCAGCCTTGGCAGTCGATGCTTCACGGAAGATGCGATCCGTATTCACAAAGCCGGCCTTGAACTCCTGGGCGTGCGCGGAAACGGCCATGGCGCCAAGCAGCACAGCCAGGGAAAAATGGCTAGATAGAGATTTCATTAGAAAGAGGTTCCGATTTGGAATTGCAGTCGCTGGATTTTATCCCCGGTCTGCTTGCGGATGGGTTGAGCAAAGGCCAGGCGCAGGGGACCCAGCGGGGAAATCCAGCTGATGCCCAGGCCCGTGGATGCCCGCAGCTCCCCGAGATCGAAGTTCTCGTTGGCTCCGTAGACATTGCCCACATCGAGGAATGTAAAAAGACGCAAAGTCCTGTCATTGCCGGCACCAGGGAACGGAACCATGAACTCGGCGTTCAATGTCACCTTCTTGGAGCCGCCAAGCGCCAGGTTTTCCTTGGTGTCGCGCGGACCCAGCGAGCCCTGCTCGAAGCCACGCACCGAGCCCAGGCCACCCGAGAAGAAGTTCTTGAACAGCGGGAACGGACGGCCATTGAGGCCCTTGCCGTAGCCCAGTTCACCGTTCAGTGCCAGCGTGTACTTCTTGCTCAGCGGGATGTACTGCTGGATCTGGTAGTTGGCTCGCACATACCGGGCCTCGCCACCCACCGACCATTCGGTGTTCAGGCGCTGGTAGAGACCGGAGTTGGGCGCCAGCGCGCTGTCGCGGCTGTCGCGCGACCAGCCCAGGGTCAGCGGTATGCCCGTGTTGGAGTAGCCGTACTTGTCGGCATAGTCCTTGTACGCCTGGGGCAGGTAGGTGCCGGGCTTGATTTCGGAGCGTTCAACGCCGCCGCCGAAGTAAACGGTGTCGATCTCGCTGAAGGGAACGCCAAAGCGGACGCTGCCGCCCGAGGTGACGATCTTGTAGGCCGCATCGTCGTAGTAGGGACGGTCAGTGCGGTAGTACAGGTCGTAGGTGCGCGAGATGCCGGTGTCCGTGAAGTACGGGTCCGTGGTCGACAGCACCATGGTGCGGCGATACTTGCTGGTGTTCACGTCCACGCCCAGGTAGTTGCCTGAACCGAACACGTTTTCCTGCTTGATGCCGAAGGACAGCGAAACCTTTTCAGCGCTGGAAAAACCAGCGCCCAGCTGCAGCGAGCCGGTGGGCTTTTCAGCCACCGAGATGACCAGATCCACCTGATCAGGCGAACCCGGCACTTCCTGGGTTTCGACGTTGACTTCGGTGAAGAAGCCCAGACGGTCCACCCGGTCGCGCGACAGGCGAATCTTGTCGCCGTCGTACCAGGAAGCCTCGTACTGGCGGAATTCGCGGCGGATCACTTCGTCGCGCGTGCGGTTGTTGCCGCTGAGATTGATGCGTCGCACATAGGCGCGGCGAGAAGGCTCGGCGTGTAGCACCAGGGCCACCCGGTTGGTCGCACGGTCGATGTCCGGCACGGCCTCGACGCGCGCGAAGGCAAAGCCGAAGTTGCCGAAGTGCTCGGTGAAGGCCTTGGTCGTTGCCGTGACCTGATCGGCGTTGTAGGGCTCGCCGGGCTTGATCTTGACCAGGGACTTGAATTCGTCGTCGCGGTCCAGGTAGTTGCCTTCCAGTTTGACGCCGGAGACCACGAAACGCTCGCCTTCATGGATGTTCAGGGTCAGCGAGATGGTCTGCTTGTCGGGCGAGATCGCCACCTGGGTGGAGTCCACGCGGAATTCCAGGTAGCCACGCTGCAGGTAGTAGGAGCGCAGCGTTTCCAGGTCGGCGTTGAGCTTGTTGCGCGCATAGCGGTCCGACTTGGTGTACCAGCTCATCCAGTTGCCGGTGTCCTGGTCAAAAAGGTCCTTGAGCGTGGATTCGCTGAAGGCCTTGTTACCGACGATATGGATCTCGTTGATACGGGCGGGATCACCTTCGGTCACCGTGAAGGTCAGGTTAACGCGGTTGCGCTCGATGGGCGTGACCGTCGTGACGACTTCGGCGCCATACAGGCTGCGGTTGATGTACTGGCGCTTGAGCTCCTGCTCCGCGCGGTCGGCAAGTGCCTTGTCGAACGGACGCCCCTCGGCCAGGCCCACATCGCGCATGGCCTTTTGCAGGGTTTCCTTGTCGAATTCCTTGGTGCCGGCGAAGTTCACTTCGGCGATGGTCGGGCGTTCTTCGACCACGACAACGAGCACGTTGCCGTTGGCTTCCAGGCGGATGTCCTTGAACAGGCCCAATGCGAACAGCGAGCGGATGGCGGCTGCACCCTTGTCGTCGTCATACTGGTCACCGACGCGCAGGGGGATGGAAGCGAAGACCGTGCCCGGCTCCACGCGCTGAAGACCTTCGATGCGGATGTCCTGTACGCGGAAGGGCTCCAGTGCCCAGGCTGCATTGGCAGCCAAAACCATGGCAGCCAGGGTCGATGCAGCGCGCACGCCCAGGCGATTGATACGTTTAGTCATGAATGGATTTGCCGCCGCTGCGGCTTGCCGAAAACGGCTGAAAAGTTAGCCCCAAAGCCGGTTGATATCGTTGAAAAAGGCGACGGACATCATCATCATCAAAACCGCCACGCCTGCACGCTGCAAGCGTCCGGCCCAGACTTCCGACACGCTTCGGCCAGTCACGCCCTCCCAAAGATAATACATCAGGTGCCCACCATCGAGCACCGGCAGGGGGAGCAAGTTGAGAACCCCCAGGCTGATGCTGATCAGCGCCAGGAACGAGAGATATTGGACCAGGCCCATGCTGGCCGAACGCCCCGCGTAGTCGGCAATGGTCAGGGGCCCGCTGATGTTCTTGAGCGAGGCCTCGCCGATCACCATGCGGCCCATCATGCGCAGTGTCAGCGACGACAGCTCCCAGGTGCGCTGCACGCCGGCCCACAGGCCCTCCAGCGGACCGCGCTGCACCAGCGCCATTTCCGGGGCGCTGCCGATATAGGCGCCGATGCGGGCGATGCTTTCCTTGCCGTCTTCCGATCGGCCCAGGTCGGGCAGCACCGGGATCTGCAACTGCCGCCCCTCGCGCTCCACCAGCCAGATCTGCTGCTGGACCTGGCCCGATGCGCCCATCTTGCGGATGAGATTGCGCAGCTGCGTGCCATCGTCCACCGAGGTGCCACCCACGCGCAAAACCAGATCGCCCGGGCGCAGGCCCGCCTTCTCGGCGGCACCACCGGCAATCACCTTGTCCAGCACAGGCTGCGTCCAAGGACCAAGCAAGCCCAGGCGCTCGAAGAAGGCGGCATCGGGCTCGCCCTGAACCTGCCCAGCCAGCGCGAGCCGCAGTTCGGACGGGGCGGTGCGGCGAGCCTGGAGCACCTCCATGCGCACGGACTCGTCATCGAGCGCTGCACGGGTCAGCGTCCAGCGCAGATCATTGATGGAGCGGACCTCTTCCCATTCCTGGTCACCCAAAGCCATGCGCAGCACACGATCGCCGCCTTGAACACCCGCCATCTGCAGCACCGTGCCTGCTGGCGGTGTTGCCAGCCGTGCAACAGGCTCCTGCATGCCGACCCAATTGACGATGGCCAGCAGCGCAATGGCCAGCACGAGATTGGCCACAGGACCTGCGGCCACGATGGCTGCACGCGCACGCAGCGGCTGGGTGTTGAATGCCAGATGGCGCTGGTCGGCAGGCACCTCGCCCTCACGCTCATCGAGCATGCGCACATAGCCGCCAAGGGGCAGTGCACCGATGACAAATTCCGTGTCCGAACCCTTGCGCTTCCATCGCAGGATGGGGCGGCCGAATCCGACGGAAAAGCGAAGCACCTTCACGCCGCAAGCCACGGCGACGCGGTAGTGGCCCCACTCATGCACGGCAATCAGCAAGCCCAGTGCGACCACGAATGCGACAACGGTCAGCAACAATTGATACTCCTTTGAATCCAATGCGCCTCTGGATTCCGCCGCAGGCCCATCAAGAAAACCCTCCTGACCTGCGAAGCCGGCATCACAGCTGCCACTGCCGCGCCACGGTCTGCGCGATTTCGCGCGCCTGCGCGTCCAGGGCCAGCAGGTCTTCCAGGCTGCCCAGTGTAGGCGGCAGCACGGTCTCGAGCGTGCGCAAATTCACAGCGTGGATACGGTCAAATGCCAGGCGCCGCTCCAGGAAGGCGGCAACGGCGACTTCGTTGGAAGCGTTGAGAACCGCCGTGGTTCCCTCGCTGGCGTGCAGCGCCTGCCAGGAAAGGTGCAGGCCCGGAAAGCGCACGGCATCCGCCTCCTCGAAGGTCAGGGCCGACAGCTTGGCGAAATCCAGGGGTGCCGCACCGCTGGCGATGCGGCGGGGCCAGGCCAGGCCGCAGGCGATGGGCACGCGCATGTCGGGCGTACCCAGTTGCGCGAGCACCGAAGCATCCTTGAACTGCACCATGGAGTGCACGATCTGCTGCGGATGGATGACGACCTTGATCTTGTCAGGCGCCATGTCGAACAGCCAGCGGGCCTCGATCACCTCCAGCGCCTTGTTCATCATGGTGGCCGAGTCCACGGAGATCTTGCGCCCCATGGAGAAATTCGGGTGCGCGCAGGCCTGCTCCGGCGTGATCCCGGACAGGGTGGACGGATCGCGCAGGCGAAAAGGCCCGCCCGAGGCTGTGAGCAGCAGACTGTCCACGCGATCGGGCCAACTGGTGCGGTCTTCGGGCAGGCACTGGAAGATGGCCGAGTGCTCACTGTCAATGGGCAGCAGCGTTGCGCCGTGGCGCTTGACGGTGTCCATGAACAGTGCACCGCCAACCACCAGCGCCTCCTTGTTGGCCAGCAGCAGGCGCTTGCCGGCGCGTGCGGCGGCCAGGCAAGGCGCCAGGCCCGCCGCACCGACGATGGCCGCCATGACGGCATCGGCTTCAGGATGCGAGGCGATCTGCTCCAGCGCGTCAGGCGACTGCAGCACTTCGGTGGCCAATCCATTGCTGCGCAACTGCTCAGCCAGCAGCCTTGCATGCGGCGCGCTGGCCATGACGGCGTAGCGGGGCTTGAATTCGGCACACTGGCGCAGCATCAGGTCCACCTGCGTGGCCGCGCTGAGCGCAAAGACTTCGTAGTGATCGCGGTGGCGCGCCACCACATCCAGCGTATTGGTACCGATGGAGCCTGTGGAGCCCAGGACGGTGATTTTCTGCTTCATGAATGCGCGAAAGAGGAAAGCATCAGGGCCAGCGGCAGGGTCGGCAGCAGGGCATCGACGCGGTCGAGGACGCCGCCATGACCGGGTAGCAGGCCACTGCTGTCCTTGACGCCGACGCTGCGCTTGACCAGGGATTCGACCAGGTCGCCGACCACGCTCATCGCGGCCATGAAAACAACCGCCAGCAGCAGGAACCAGGCCCCGCGCGCCAGCAGCAATGAATAGAAACTGGGCACGGCCACCGCGTAGTGGCGGTCGGCCCAGACCCAGACCAAGGCCAGCACCAGAACGCCTGCCATGCCGCCCCATACGCCTTCCCAGCTCTTGCCGGGGCTGATCGTGGGAGCCAGCTTGGATTTGGTGAATTTCAGGCCCAGGGTCCGTCCTGCGAAATACGCGAACACATCGGCCACCCAGACCAGCACCAGCACCGACAGCAGGAAGTTGATGCCCATCATGCGCGCCTGCACCACGGCGACCCAGGCCAGCCACAAGGCAAGCACTCCACCGACCAGGCGCACAGGCGCTGCAATGCGAGGCCAGCCAGCCACGCCGGCACGCAGCAGCGCCCCGCCACCCAGCACCCAGGCAGCACCGGCAACAATCCAGAGCGCTGACAGCGGACGCTCCAGCCAGCCGGCAGCCCAGGCGCCCAGGCACATCGCCGTGCAGATGGCGCCTATGCCGATGGCGCCCGCGGTGCCAAAGCCGTTGAGACGCCCCCATTCCCAGGCACCTGCCGCCATGAGCACGAGCACGACCACGGCGAACGGAATGCCCGTGGGGTAGAACAGCGCAGGCAACAGGATGGCCAGCAGGATCAGGGCGGTGATGACTCGCTGCTTGAGCATGGCTCCCCCTTGTTCAGGACGTCTGCGGATGGGACGACGTCGGTTGTGATTGTTGTACTTGCGCGGAAGTCTGGCCGAAGCGCCGCTCGCGTGAAGCGAAAGCCGCGATGGCCTCGTCCAGGCAGGCCTCATCGAAATCAGGCCACAAGCTGTCACTGAAGAAAAGCTCGGAATACGCAGCCTGCCACAGCAGGAAGTTGCTGATGCGCATTTCCCCGCCGGTACGGATCAGCAGATCCGGGTCGGGCACATGGGCCAGCGCGAGCGCGCGGTCCAGGCTCTGTGGGGTGATGGGCTCGCCCTTCTCTGCCAGCCGGGCAGCTGCCTGTGCAATGTCCCAGCGTCCGCCGTAGTTGAAGCAGACGTTGAGAACCAGGCGATTGTTGTGCGCAGTGACGGTCTCGGCCTGCGCAAGGCCCGCGCACACTTTATCGCCCAGGCCACTGCGGTCACCGATGAAATGCAGGCGCACGCCGTCGCGGCTCAGTTGCTGCACTTCCTTGGCAAGCGCATTGGCCAGCAGGCCCATGAGACCGGAAACCTCCTCTTCGGGACGGTTCCAGTTCTCGGAAGAGAAAGCGAAGACGGTCAGGACCTGCACGCCGCGCTGGACGCAGGCGCGGGCGCAGCGGCGCAGTGATTCCACGCCCTGCTTGTGGCCGGCCAGTCGCGGCAGAAAGCGGCGATTGGCCCAGCGTCCATTGCCGTCCATGATGACGGCAATATGGCGCGGCACCGCGCCGGAGTCTTGTTTGGTCAAAGGTACGGACCCTGAGGCAAATGAGGCAAGAAGCCTCAGACCGCCATGATGTCTTGTTCCTTGGCCGCCACCAGCGTATCGATCTCGGCGATGTGCTTGTCGGTCATCTTCTGGACATCGGCTTCGCAACGCTTTTGATCGTCTTCCGAGGCTTCCTTGTCCTTGACCAGCTTCTTGACGGCTTCGTTGGCATCGCGGCGCAGGTTGCGCACGGCGACCTTGGAAGCTTCGCCTTCATTGCGCGCCAGCTTGGTCATTTCCTTGCGGCGCTCCTCGCTCATGGGAGGCATGGGCACGCGGATCAGGTCGCCCAGCGAGGCGGGGTTCAGGCCCAGATCGCTTTCGCGGATGGCCTTCTCCACCTTGGCCGACATGCTCTTTTCCCAGGGCTGGACGCTGATGGTGCGCGCGTCAAGCAGGGTGACGTTGGCCACCTGGGACAGCGGCACCATGGAGCCGTAGTACTCCACATGGATGGAGTCCAGCAGCGATGGATTGGCACGACCGGTGCGCACGCGCGCAAGATTGTTCTTGAGCGCTTCGATGGACTGGCCCATCTTGGACTCGGTGGTCTTCTTGATGTCTGCAATCGTCATGTTCTTGTTCCTTGAAGAGCTGTGTAACGCGGTATCAAAACGCTCAAGCGTACACCAGCGTGCCCTCGTCCTCGCCCATGACCACGCGCTTGAGCGCGCCGGGCTTGACGATGGAGAACACCCGGATCGGCAGCTTCTGATCGCGGCACAGCGCAAAGGCGGTGGCGTCCATGATGCCCAGGTTGCGCGAGATGGCCTCGTCGAAAGCCAGCTTGTGGTAGCGGGTCGCGTCGGGGTTCTTCATCGGGTCGTCGGTGTAGACACCGTCGACCTTGGTGGCCTTGAGCACCACCTCGGCGCCGATTTCAGCGCCACGCAGCGCGGCGGCCGTGTCGGTCGTGAAGAACGGGTTGCCGGTGCCGGCAGCGAACACCACCACCTTGCCCTCCTCGAGGTACTGCAGGGCCTTGGGGCGCACATAGGGCTCCACGACCTGCTCGATGGCAATGGCCGACATCACGCGGGCTGTCAGCCCCTGCTTGTCCATGGCATCGGCCAGGGCCAGGGCATTCATGACCGTGGCCAGCATGCCCATGTAGTCGGCGGTGGCACGGTCCATGCCGACCGAGCCGCCAGCCACGCCGCGAAAGATGTTCCCCCCACCGATCACCACCGCCACCTGGACACCAACCTTGGTGACCTCGGCAATTTCGGAAACCATGCGCTCGATGGTCGCACGGTTGATGCCGAACGAGTCATCCCCCATGAGTGCCTCACCGGACAGCTTGAGCAGGATGCGCTTGTGGGCCGGTGTGGCGTGGGTCATGGTGTTTCTCCGAAGTGGTGGATGATGATGGATGGTGAAGGGAACGGTTCGGTCGCCCGGAAGGATCAGGCGCCGGCCTTGGCGGCAGCCACCTGGGCAGCCACTTCGGCAGCGAAGTCGTCGACCTTCTTTTCAATGCCTTCGCCGACCACGTACAGGGTGAAGCCCTTGACGTTGGTGTTGGCGGCCTTGAGCATCTGGGCCACGGTCTGCTTGCCGTCGGCAGCCTTCACGAAGACCTGGTCGGCCAGCGAGACTTCCTTCAGGTACTTCTGCACCGAGCCTTCGACCATCTTGGCGACGATGTCGGCAGGCTTGCCGGACTCGGCAGCCTTGGCGGCAGCAACGGTACGCTCCTTCTCGATCAGCTCGGCGGGCACGTCGGCGCTGGTCACGGACACGGGCTTCATGGCGGCCACGTGCATGGCGACATCCTTGGCAGCCGTGGCATCGCCGTCGAACTCGACGACCACGCCGATGCGCGAGCCGTGCAGGTAGGAAGCCAGGCTGGAGCCTTCGAAGCGCTTGAAGCGGCGGAAGGACATGTTTTCGCCGATCTTGCCGATCAGGCCCTTGCGCACGTCTTCCAGCGTGGGACCGAAGCCGTCCTGCTCATAGGCCAGTGCGCTCAGCGCGGCCACGTCGGCGGGGTTTTGCTCGGCGACCAGCTTGGCGGCGGCGTTGGCCATCGCGATGAAGCTGTCGTTCTTGGACACGAAGTCGGTTTCGCTGTTGACTTCGATCATGGCACCCTGGTTGCCATTGATGAAGGCGGCGATCACGCCTTCGGCGGTCACGCGCGAGGCAGCCTTGCCAGCCTTGGTGCCGAGCTTGACGCGCAGCAGCTCTTCCGCCTTGACCAGGTCGCCTTCGGCTTCGGTCAGAGCCTTCTTGCACTCCATCATGGGCGCGTCAGTCTTTGCGCGCAGTTCAGCCACCATGCTTGCGGTAATTGCAGCCATCGTATTTCTCCAATGTCAGTTCGATTCGTTACAGGATTTCGGCTTAAAAAAACGGGGCTACCCTGAGCCCCGCTTTTTATTCGGCGACGAGGTCGCTCAGCCGGACAAGCTCAATCAGGCAGCGGATTCTTCCACTTCCACGAACTCGTCACCGCTCTCGCCGGATGCGGCCTTGACCACGTCGGTCAGTGCAGCAGCACGGCCTTCCAGGATCGCGTCGGCGATGCCTTGGGCGTACAGTTGCACGGCCTTGGCAGAGTCGTCGTTACCGGGGATGACATAGTCGATGCCTTCGGGATTGTGGTTGGAGTCAACCACGCCGACCAGGGGGATGCCCAGCTTCTTGGCTTCGGCCACGGCAATCTTGTGGAAGCCCACGTCGATCACGAAGATGGCGTCGGGCAGGCTGTTCATGTCCTGAATGCCGCCGATGTCCTTTTCCAGCTTTTCCAGTTCGCGAACGAACATCAGCTGTTCCTTCTTGCTCATGGCTTCCAGACCGGCTTCCTGCTGGGCCTTCATTTCCTTCAGACGCTTGATGGACGTCTTGACGGTCTTGAAGTTGGTCAGCATGCCGCCCAGCCAGCGCTGGTCAACGAAAGGAACGCCAGCGCGCTGGGCTTCGGCAGCCACCAGCTCGCGGGCCTGGCGCTTGGTGCCGACCATCAGGATGGTGCCGCCGTTGGAAGCCAGCTGCTTCACGAACTTCTGGGCGTCCTGGAACATCGGCAGCGACTTTTCCAGGTTGATGATGTGGATCTTGTTGCGGTGGCCGAAGATGAAGGGGGCCATCTTGGGGTTCCAGAAACGGGTCTGGTGACCGAAGTGGACGCCTGCTTCCAGCATATCGCGCATAGTGACGGACATATGAATACCTCAAAGGTTAGGTCTAAAATCCAGCCCGACAATTGCCCCCTGTATACAGGAAGCAACACCTTGAAGGGACTGGTTTGCGATTGACTTTGCAACGGGGGTTGCAAGCATGGGCAGGCATTCATGACGAACACCTCGCACCCCAAAGCCATCACCTGATCTCCGGCAATTCCGAAGAAAATCAGGGTGAACCCCTAGCAAAGCCGCAAGATTCTAGCATACGCCATCCCAAGACTGAGGCTTCGCACCCAACGCGCGCTCACACCCCGCATAGCCACGGCTGCCGCATCCGCCACACACTCCTGTAGTGATAGCTACATCCGCTTGATAATTCAGGCACTTCAGCAGATTCCACCCCAAAATGAACATCGCGATTGTGGGCGCCGGCAGCATTGGCGTTGCGACAGCCCACGCACTGGCCCAGGTCGGGCACGAGGTCACCGTCTACGAGCGCCATGGCACGGTGGCCGAGGAAGCCAGCTTCGGACATGCCGGCTGGCTGGGCCCCAGTCTGCTCCAACCGTGGAGCGTCCCCGGCCTCTCCACCATAGAACGCTCACCCACGCTTCCCGGCCGGCAGGCTTTGCCACGCCCCGGCTCCGGAAACCTCGCAGCCCAGCTGCGCTGGCTATGGCAATGGCGCCAGGCTGGGCGGCGCCTGCGCAAAGCCGGCGAACCCACAGCCACGATGGCGGCACTGGAGACACTCACCCAGCGCAGCCAGCAGTTCCAGCAATCGCTGTGGCGGCAGTGGGAGCTGGACCCGGAATATGTCTCCGGCAGCCTGGTGCTGCTGGGCAGCGAGGCCGACCATGAGCAACTGAAACCTGCACTTGCAGCGCTGGCCGAGGCCGGCACGCGCTGCGAGGCACTGGATGCCGCCCAGACCCGCCTGCGTGAGCCCGCGCTGGGCGAGGAGACCGCACTCGCAGGCTCCTTGTATTTCCCGCAGGCTGGCGCCGCCAACGGCCGCCTGGCCACGCTGATGCAAAGGCAGGCCGCACAGTCCACAGGAGCACGATTCGAGACGCAACGCCTTGTGCAGCGACTGCAGCCCGGCGGCGCTGGGCGCACCGCTCGCCTGCAGCTGCAAGGCGAAGACACGCCCCGGTCGCACGATGCCATCGTCGTCTGCGCTGGCGCCGAGGCCGCAAACCTGCTCGCGCCGCTGAGCCTGCGCCTGCCCATGATCGCCCTGCGCGGCTATGGCATCAGTGCTCCGCTGCGCGAACAAGGCTACGCGCCCCGCCACGCCATCGTCGACTGGAGCGAGCAGATGACCCTGGTGCGCCTTGGCCAGCGCATGCGGGTCGTGGCCGGCGCTGAACTGGGCAGCCACGGCCCCATGCACGAGGCCACGCTGCAGCGCATGTACCACCGACTCAACATGGTCTTTCCCGGCAGCGCCGTGCTGACCTCGGGCGTTCAGATCTGGCATGGCACACGCATGTGCACAGCCGATGGACTGCCGTTGCTGGGCGCCAGCGGTTTGCCCGGCATCTGGCTCAACCTGGGCCATGGCAGCTGTGGTGCTGCCATTGCCCAAGGCTGCGCCAGCATGCTGAGCGACCTGATGGACAACCGCACCAGTTTCCTGGACAGCGCATTGCTGGATCCGCGCCGCTTCGGCTGACCGCTGCGGACACCCCGCCCTGCGGCTGGCGGCTATGCTCAGGCTATGCTGCGCATTCCCACATCCACCGCATTGCCACTGTTCGATACAGTGGCCACACGCACCCTGGAACAGCAGGCCGCGGCCCGACTGCCCGAACACTGCCTCATGCAGCGCGCAGGCATGGGGCTGGCACGCCTGGCACGCGCCATCGCCCCTCACGCCCGCCGCATCTGGATCGCCTGCGGCCCTGGGAACAACGGCGGAGACGGCTTGCAGGCAGCCGCCTGGCTTCAACAGCACCTGAACACGATGCCGGCACGATCCTGCAATTGCCGCATCCTGGTCAGCTGCGTGCGCGAACGCGACCGCATGCCCGCCGACGCGCGTGCCGCATGGGATGCGGCCCACAAGGCCGGCGTGCAATGGATCGCCCACATGCCCCCTGACATGGGGCCTCAGGATCTGTGCATTGATGCCTTGCTCGGCATCGGCCTGCGCCGACCCGACACGGCAAGCCCACCCACCCGAAAAGATGACCGATTGCTGCCGCTGCTGCGCAGCCTGCAGTCCGGCATCAGCCCCGTCCTTTGCGTGGACATCGCATCCGGCCTGGATGCCGACACCGGGCAATACCTGCCTGGATTCGAGCCCATGAACCTCCCGGTCAGCGCACGGCATACGCTGGCTCTGCTGACACTGCATCCCGGCCTGTTCACAGGAAGCGGCCGCGACGCCTGCGGCCAGATATGGTGGGGCGATCTGGACACAGGACTGGCAAGCAGCGCGCCACCCTTCGCCATCTCACCGTGCGCACAACTTTTCTCCCCGGAAGCCCGCGCCCCGCGTCCGCATGCCAGCCATAAGGGGAGCTTTGGCGACGTGGCCATTCTGGGCGGAGAGGGGCTGGAACACCGCGGCCTGTCCATGACCGGCGCCGCCTGGCTGGCCGCACTGGCAGCCTTGCACGGCGGGGCGGGACGCGTGATGCTGGCACTGCTCGATGCCTCGCACGGGTCAGGCCAGGCTATCTCCCCCTGGCCCGAAATCATGTTGCGCAGCCCCGAAGCACAAGACTGGCGCGGCGCCACTGTCGTGTGCGGATGTGGCGGCGGCATGGCGGTGCGCGCCTGGCTGCCCCAAATTCTGGATCAGGCGCCCAGGCTGGTACTGGACGCAGACGCACTGAACGCGGTTGCCGAAGATGAGTCGCTGGCCCTGCTTCTGAAAGAACGCAGCCGACGCAGCCAGCACACGGTGCTGACACCGCACCCGCTGGAGGCCGCCCGCCTGCTGAAAATGAGCACTGCCCAGGTCCAGGCCCAGCGACTTTCAGCAGCCAGGCAACTGGCGCTCCAATTCAACTGCACGGCGTTGCTGAAGGGCTCGGGCACCGTGATCGCCGGACCGCAGGGCGACGGCAATGCATCGCCGCCCTGCTGGATCAACCCCACAGGCAACGCCCGGCTGTCCACCGGAGGAACCGGAGATGTTCTCGCCGGGCTGATTGCCGCGCTATGGGCGCAAGGGCTGGACTCCGCGCAGGCCGCAACACTGGCGGCCTGGCGCCACGGCCATGCGGCAGACCAATGGCCCGCGCAAATGCCGTTCAGCGCCAGCGCGCTGGCCCAGCGGCTGGGCCAATAGACGCCCTCAGGGCTTGCGCCGGGGCCTGGATGTCTTGCCTGCCACCTTGGACTTGACGGCCCCCAAGGCCTTCTTACCCAAGGCGCGCAGCGCCTGCACCGGCGATGGCGGCGGCAACTGCGGCAGACCGTGGTCAGCATCGACGGCGACAGACTTGCGCGCTTCAGCCGCCCTGCCCCTGCGGGAAGCGCGTGCCGCAGGTGCGGACGAACCCGGCACCACGGCCGGCTCACTCACGTCGCTTTGACGCACTGGCGCGGCCGGGCGGGACTGGGCACTCGCATATTCAGCCTCCAGCGCGGCCAGGTTCACGCCCTTGACCATGGCCTTCTTGGACGCCTTGCGCCCCTGCTTGCCGGAAGACACCGCGCCATCGGATTCAGACCGGGCTCCGCCGGCAGCGCCGGAGTTACGCTGCGCACGCTTTTCCTTGGCGTCGCGGCGCCCCCATTTTTCGCCCTGATGGGCTTCCGTGCGCGCCGGCGCCCTGCCGGAACGACCCGAAGCCGGCTGCTCTTCGCCGTCGCGCACCAGGCGGAAATCGATGCGCCGGCCATCCAGGTCCACACGGCTGACCTGAACGCGCAGCCGCGTACCTATGCCGTAGCGAATGCCCGAGCGCTCGCCCCGCAGTTCCTGGCGCGCCTCATCAAAGCGGAAGTAGTCCCCCCCCAGCTCGGTGATGTGGACCAGACCCTCCACATACATGGCATCGAGCGTGACGAAGATGCCGAAGGTGGTGACCGCAGAGACCACGCCTGCGAACTCCTCCCCCAGATGCTCACGCATGTACTTGCACTTGAGCCAGGCCTCGACATCTCGGCTGGCCTCATCGGCGCGGCGCTCGTTCGCGCTGCAGTGCAGGCCTGCAGCCTCCCAGGCCTGGACCTCGGCGGCAGGCGCGCGCTTGCGCGGCTTCTGGCCGGGTGCACTGACACGCGAGGCCAGACGCTTGGCCAACTTGGCTTCGGCCTCTCCAGGCGTGGGCAGCTCGGGCAGGCGATAGTGCGTGCCTTCAAGCTCGGCCTTGATCACGCGGTGCACGAGCAAGTCGGGATAGCGGCGAATCGGACTGGTGAAGTGCGTATAGGCATCGAAGGCCAGCCCGAAGTGGCCCGAATTTTCAGGCGTGTAGAAGGCCTGCATCATCGAGCGCAGCAGCATGGTGTGGATCTGCTGGGCATCAGGCCGATCCTTGGTGGCATTGGCAATGGCCTGGAATTCGGACGTGGCCGGATTCTCGCCAAGCGCCATACCCACTCCCATGGCCTTGAGGTAGTTGCGCAGGATGTCCTGCTTCTCCAGCGAGGGCTTGTCGTGCACGCGGAACAGGCCAACGCGGCCGCTGTGCTCGATGAAGTCCGCGCTGCAGACGTTGGCGGCCAGCATGGCCTCCTCGATCAGCTTGTGCGCCTCGTTGCGCGTGCGCGGCACGATCTTCTCGATGCGGCCGTTCTCGTCACAGACGATCTGCGTCTCCGTGGTCTCGAAGTCCACGGCGCCGCGTGCTTCGCGCGACTTGAGCAGCGCCTGGTACACCCCATGCAGATTCAGCAAGTCGCCCACGCGATCGGAGCGCTTGGCAGCCTCCGGGCCACGCGTATTGGCCAGGATGGCAGCCACCTCGTTATAGGTGAAGCGCGCATGGCTGTGCATCACCGCGGGGTAGAACTGATAGGCATGGATATCGCCCTTTGCAGTGATCAGCATGTCGCAGACCATGCACAGGCGATCCACATCGGGATTGAGCGAGCACAGGCCATTGCTGAGCTTCTCGGGCAGCATGGGGATCACGCGGCGCGGGAAATAGACGCTGGTGGCACGGTCATAGGCATCGATATCGATGGCACTGCCCGTGGTCACGTAGTGACTCACATCGGCAATCGCCACCAGCAGGCGCCAGCCCTTGCCGCGCCCGACCTTGGCAGGCTCGCAGTAGACGGCGTCGTCGAAGTCGCGCGCATCCTCGCCATCGATGGTAACCAGGGGCACATCGGTCAGATCGATGCGATTCTTGCGATCGGCAGGCCGCACCCTGTCCGGCAGGGCCTTGGCCTGTGCCAGGCAGGCATCGGAAAACACATGGGGCACGCCGTACTTGCGCACCGCAATCTCGATCTCCATGCCGGGATCGTCGACCTCACCGAGCACTTCAATGATGCGCCCCACGGGCTGGCCGAACAGTGCAGGCGCCTCGGTCAACTCCACCACGACCACCTGCCCGATCTTGGCCGAACCCGTCGCGTTGGCAGGGATCAGGATGTCCTGGCCATAGCGCTTGTCTTCGGGAGCGACCAGATACACGCCGCTTTCCTGCAAGAAGCGGCCAATGATGTTGTGCGCAGGCCGCTCGATGATCTCGACCACGCGGCCTTCAGGCCTGCCGCGGCGGTCCTGCCGCACGATGCGAACCTTGACACGGTCCTTGTGCAGCACCGCACGCATTTCATTGGGAGGAAGGAAGATGTCGCCTTCGCCGTCATCACGGATGACGAAACCATGTCCGTCGCGGTGCCCCTGCACACTGCCCCCGATTTCGTCGTTCGCGTCGGCACTTTTTGCGTGAGGGTTCATTTTCTTGGTATACAATCTAAATCTTTCCTGAGATGCCCAGGTGGCGGAATTGGTAGACGCACTAGTTTCAGGTACTAGCGGGTAACTCCGTGGAGGTTCGAGTCCTCTCCTGGGCACCAAGTTTAACGACAACCTGCAGAGGTTGCGGTGAACTGAGGAACTATCTTCACAAGAAGGTGGCTCCCTGGCTTCATGACTTGGCCGATCACAGTCTCAAGAAAAAATCGAAGATCAGGACTTCGCTGCAAAAAAATGCAGTAGAATTTCAGCTTCAGCAAGCCCAGGTGGCGGAATTGGTAGACGCACTAGTTTCAGGTACTAGCGGGTAACTCCGTGGAGGTTCGAGTCCTCTCCTGGGCACCAAACATGAAAAGGCCGTTGCACATGCAACGGCCTTTTTCTTTGCCGTTTCCGAAAAGCGACGTCACGCGCCTCTCGC
>NZ_JBICKN010000034.1:0-3250 GCF_043104185.1 Delftia sp. WSY_22 | reverse complement strand
AAGCGCGAGTCCACCACGCGCTCCACGGTCTTGCCGGCCAGGTCGGCCACGCCGCCCAGCTGGTCCAGCCAGGTGCCGATCACGGCCGTGTCGCCCGTGGCCGCGATGTACTGGCTGGCCAGCTGGGTCTGGATGCTGGACACCAGAGTGGCGCAGCGCTGCTGGATCTCCACCAAGCGCGCGTTGAAGCTGCTGGCCTGGGCCGAAGCATCCGACTTGCTGTCGGTGTAGGCATCCTGTGCCTTGAAGAAGTTTTCCAGCTTGAGCCGGTACTGCACCCAGTCGGGATGCTCGATGGCGTTGTTGTCCGCGTCAAAGTGGTACTGGGCCACGCTGGGCTCGGTCGGCTTGGTGGGCGCCGTGCCCGCGCCGGCCCAGGACTTGGACAGGGCCAGGTCCGCGAATTCCTTGAGCAGCTTGTCCAGCTCGCTGCGCCAGTTCGTGCATTTGCTGCCGGGTGCCACCGAGGCCTCCACCAGGTCGGCCAGCTTGGCTGCCTGGTCGGCCGTGAGCACGGTTTCGCCAGAGCGCTCGCCGGCCGTGTCCGGAAACTCGTGCCGCTGCAGCGCCTCCACCAGCGCGGGCCTGCGGAAGGGATAGCTGTACGGCATGGCGGCCACCGGCACGGCCCAGCCGCTGGCCGTGCTGACGGCCCCGAGCCGCGTGGTGTCCATCTCGCAGGCCTTGGCGCGGGCGGCCGAGACCACGGCATAGAGATTCCCAGCCCAGGCGCCGGCCCCTACGGCGGTAGACAGGGACAGCCCGTAGTTGGATGTGGCGCCGGCATAAGCCTTGCCATTGGCATCCCAGCGGATCGCCTCCTGGTGGCCCTCGTGCTGGATCACCGTGGCCAGCAGGTCCGCCCGCACCAGCTCGGCGAAGTCGCCATACAGCCAGGTCTTGGCCTCTTCGGTCGTGAACTCGTCCACCACCTGCAGCGTGACCGTGGGCTTGACCGGGCGCACCACGCCCAGCAGCCGGTCGTTGCCGCGCACGTCCAGCGCACGCGGCGCGGCGCTGCCGTCGTTGGTGGTCTGGTAGGTGCGCTCGGTGGCCTCGTCGTTGATCTGGCCCTTGACCAGGGACAGCTCCTGCGCCCAAGAGCGGATGGGCGCGGCCGGGTTCTGCTGCACGGCGCCGCTGGCATCTCGCGCGAAGCGGTGCAGCGTGCGGGTACCAGCCAGGCATGCCGAGTGGCGCCGGTCGGTGGCCAGCGGCCAGAACTCGGAGCTGGGCAGGAAGAGATTGAAGTGCTCCCGGGCGAAGTTCGCGCCCAGCGCGCGGTCGGACACGCTGGGCGCCTCGCCCGGGAATGCGGACAGCTTGTAGGTGGTCATGGCCTGCAGGCTGGCAGGCTTGGCACCAGCGCGGACTGGCCGCTACAGCACGATGGCCGCTGCCGCGATGAACAGCTCATCGAGCTGCTGCTGGCTCAGGCCCAACTCCGCAGCGACACGCGCGAGGAATGGGCTACTGCGCTCCCAGTTCACCGTGTCGTTCAAAGCGACCTCGGCCAGCAGCTTGTCGTTGGGATCTTCGATGCCGGCCATGAAGGCCAGCACCTGCGGCCACAGGCCGGCCTGGATCAGCGCCGCCTTGCCCTGGGCTCGGGTGATGGCCTGGGGCACGGGCACTGGTAGCGGGTCCGCAGGCTCTGGCACGTTGCCTGCCGCGCACCAGGCCAGGTAGGCCAGGTAGTCCGGGTTCCTGTTTGGGAACTCGGGTGTGTCCGTGAGCGCAATGGTGGAAATAGTGCCATCCGCATTGCTACGAAACACCCGTTGGTCATGAGCCAGTTGATACATTGGAGTTGTCATGTCAATTGACCTCCTGCAACAAGTGTTCCAGGATTCACGCCTGGGACAGAGTTGGCCCCACCTCCCCCCGTGCTAACCGTCGAATTCCCACCCGCATAATACTTTGCCCCTCCGCCACCTAGCGAACCTGTGACCGTTGTGTTAGCCCAAGCCACAGCAGAGTTTGTTAGAACGTTAATGAAATAATTTTGACATGAAGAATTGACAAAGGTTGTTCTCTGACTCGCAACATATATCCTGCCGTAATATGTGGCATATAACCCATACCCAAAATTACCATTGATAGTTATATTGCCAATAATAATATTTCCACCATTTGCAGAATAAAGCAGCACATAGGGCGCTACGCCGTTCCCGCCGAATGTTATATCGAACAGATCAACCAAACAGTTATGATCTCCGACTATGAGATATGTATTACTACTTCCCTGAGCGGCAACGACAGATAGATTTTTGATAGTTACACGACAAGCAGCCAACGAAAAAGCTGATACCCCTGCAGTCGCTTCAACATACGTAACGCCCGCACCAGCGCCCTCAAAGATGAAATTTCCACCAAACGCGGATGAAGCCCCAACATATACGCCTGAGAAATTTCCCGGGCCAATTTTAATCAATGTTGAAATATTGGATCTATCAACAAGGTTGGCTGCGTAAACTGCTTGCGCTAGTGTTTTGAATGCACCCGCAGGACTATCGGTCATTCCATTGTTCGCATCATTGCCATCAGCACGAACATAGAGAATTAGCCCAGCATTTGCGTACTGCCTTACAGATAAATTCAATCTTGCGGCTGCGGCAGAGGTCGCTCCTGTCCCACCACTGGAGATGGGTTGCACCCCAAAAGCGCTCTGCAGTCGCCATGGACCAAATCCCAGGACGCCCATTTTCCGGCGCTCCATCACCGGACTTTCTTCTGTCAGGAGCCTCGTAATCTGATACTGATAGCCGGCCGACGTATGCGTACGTGTCTCGACGTAGCACCACATTTCAGGCGCCCAGGGGCTATTCTTGAAGTTGAACCCGTCATAAATTCGGTTCTCATCAGGCAGAAGATTCAAGTCTGTGCCGGCAGGAAGCAAGACGGGCTTCGAGGTCAGCGCATCAGTGATGCCGTAACCCGTGGTCGTGGTGGGCTTGCCGGTGAGATTGGCGAACTGCTTGGCAGCGTCCAGCGCTGCCTGCAGCCCGGCCACGGTTTCAATGGCCTGCGTACCCGTGTGCGTGCCCCGGTCCCGCAGTTGCGCGTCGGTGGCATTCTTGGTGGCACCAGTCGCCACACCGCTGAGCTTTGTTGCCGCCTCGTCGGTGAAATCGTTGGCGCTCAGGCCCTTGCCTGGCACCTTGTCCACCTTGCCCTGCAGATCCGCCGCCGTGGCCAAGGGTTGGGCAAACGTGGGGTTCGGGTACTGGCCGGCCAGCACGCCACCGGC
>NZ_JBICKN010000033.1:0-381 GCF_043104185.1 Delftia sp. WSY_22 | reverse complement strand
CGACACCTTCCGCGCCATCAGCGCGCCCGAGTGCCTGCACTGCAGTGCATGGTGGGACGACGGCAAGGCCGCCTATCTCAAGCAGCTGCACCCCGACAAGGTGGGGCAGTACCGAGTGAATCTGCAGACCATTCGCGCCGAACTGGCGCGCCGGGTGCAGGAGTTGGACAGCGAATTGAAGGAGTGCGAACAATGAATTTGGGAAGTGGTTTCGCTGCAGGCCTGGCACAGGGCCAGCAATTTACGAGGGGCATTGCTGATGCCTATCGCGCCGGTCAGCAAATGAACGATGCGCGCGACCAGGCGGCGCAGAAAGAGGCGTTGAAGGGCATTGCCAGTGCCACAGCCGTGGAGTCCACGGGCTACACCGCCGACCAGGGC
>NZ_JBICKN010000032.1:0-198677 GCF_043104185.1 Delftia sp. WSY_22 | reverse complement strand
CACCACCGCGCAGGTGGTCGGCTATGAAGAGCAGTTTCTCGTCCATGGGTGCGCACTCCTTCCAGGGCATGGTGATCGCTCCTTGGCTGCTGTTGGCTCCAGCTGCCAAGCTTGGATCTGTTACCCATGTCCTTGTACTGATGTGTCACCTATGAGTGTGAGTCGTACCGGTCGCCTTCTTTGATCTGACCTTTCTTGGCGAATCAAGAAAGGGCAGTCGGCTGCCGGGCCGAAACCCGGCCTCGAAAAACAACCACCCGGCAGGGCCAAAAACCAGAAACCCCGGTCAATCCAACCGGGGTTTTCTCTCTCGGCCACCCCCAACAGCCCTGCGTAAGCTGCCACGGCTACCCTGAATCGCCAGAGCGTCATCCATCACAACGAACACAAGCAACCATGACCACTACACCCCCCACCTTCTCCCCCATGCCCACAGCAGAAGGCTACTTCGGCCCCTACGGCGGCCAGTTGGTCCCGCCCCACCTCAAGCAGGCCATGGACGACATCAACACCGCCTACGCCGAAATCACCAAACGCCAAGACTTCCAGCAGGAACTGGCCCAGCTCTTCGCCGACTACGTGGGCCGCCCCAGCCCCATCTTCCACGCGCGGCGCCTGTCGGAGCAGCTCGGCGGCGCACAGATCCACCTCAAGCGCGAAGACCTCAACCACACCGGCGCCCACAAGATCAACCACTGCCTGGGCGAGGCCCTGCTGGCCAAGTTCATGGGCAAGAAGAAGGTCATCGCAGAAACCGGCGCCGGCCAGCACGGCGTGGCCCTGGCCACGGCCTGCGCGCTGGTGGGCATTCCCTGCGAGATCCACATGGGCCAGGTGGACATCGAGAAGGAACACCCCAACGTCACCAAGATGCGCATCCTGGGCTGCAAGCTCGTGCCCGTCACGCGCGGCGCGGCCACGCTCAAGGAGGCCGTGGACAGCGCCTTCGAGGAATACCTCACCAACCCCACGGACTACATCTACGCCATCGGCTCCGTGGTCGGCCCCCACCCGTTCCCGATGATGGTGCGCGACTTCCAGAGCATCATCGGCCGCGAGGCGCGCGAGCAATTCCAGACCAAACACGGCAAGCTGCCCGACCACGTGGCCGCCTGCGTGGGCGGCGGCTCCAACGCCATGGGCATCTTCACCGCCTTCCTGGGCGATGCCTCGGTCAAGCTCGTCGGCGTGGAGCCCTCGGGCGAAGGCACGGACAAGCCCGGCCGCCACGCAGCCACCCTCAGCATGGGCAAGCCCGGCGAAATCCACGGCATGAAGTGCTACGTGCTGGAAAACGCAGACGGCACGCCGGCTGCCGTGCACAGCATTGCCTCGGGCCTGGACTATCCGGGCGTGGGCCCGCAGCACAGCTACCTCAAGGACCTGGGCCGCGTGCAGTACGAATCCGTCACCGACAAGGAATGCCTGGACGCCTTCATGCAGCTGTCGCGCGTGGAAGGCATCATCCCCGCCCTGGAAAGCGCCCACGCCGTGGCCTGGGCCATGCGCGTGGCGCCCGGCCTGCCCAAGGACCAGCACATCCTCATCAACCTCTCAGGCCGGGGCGACAAGGACGCCGACTACGTGGCCAAGGTGCTGGGCCTCTGACCGCAGAGCTTGCGCTGGATCAAACCGCAGCACACCGGAGGGGGCAAAGGGCGCCCTCTCCGACAACCGCTCTCCGGGACGGTAGAGACAATGGCCCCGACCGTTGTCTTGTCCAACCCCATTCCCGGAAGGAGCCCACACCCATGAAGCCTGCCCCGTTCGCACGCACTGCCGCCCTCTCCATCGCCCTGGCCCTGACCTGCGCCACCGCCGCCCTGCCCGCCGCAGCCAAATCGGTGGCCGAATGGCAGACCATCACCAGCCAGGCCAAGATCCCGCTGGAGCAGGCCATCACCCGCGCCACCCAGGCCGTGCCCGGCAAGGCCATCGAAGCCCAGCTGGACGACGGCGACGGCATGGGCCCGCGCTACGAAATCGAAGTCATCACCCCGGCCGGCGACAGCGTGGAAGTCTGGGTCAACGCCATCACCGGCCAAGCCGCCCAGCACAAGAACGACGGCGCCGCCAAGCGCAAGGACCGCCAGCGCCTGGAAAAGGCCAAATCCACCATAGAGCAAGCCATCCAGGCCGCCACCCGCCACACTCCGGGCACGCCCGTCAGCGCGGAACTGGACTCCCACTGGGGCCAGACCAGCTACCAGGTCGAAGTGCTGCAGGCCAACGGCACGCTCATGGAAGTCAAGATCGACGCCGTGGGCGGCGAAGTCATCCGGGCCAAGAAGGACTGAGTCTCGACCCCAACCCGACAGCGCGCTTCAGCATGAGGCGCGCTTTTTTTTCGCACATTTTTTGCCTCGCTCCCGCCATGTCCGCAGGCCATCCGCGCCTGCAGCACTCCTCAGGCCAACGCCACCGACACCCCCTCATCCGCAAACCGCTTCGCCGCCCTGAGCAGATAGCTCACGGCATAAAGAATGGGGTCGTCGGCCTCATCGCCATTGAGATGCTCCACCACCTCGATGGCATAGCCCAGGTTCACCGCCGTGTCGTGCAGCAGGCCCACCAGTTCCTTGTCCTGCGGCTCCAGCGACTGCGCCTGATCGGCCTTCACGTAGTAGATGCGCAGCAGATCGCGGCATACGCAATTGATGGCCGTGACCTTGTGGCGAGCGTGCAGGTCCAGCACATCCAGCGCGGCGCCCATGTGCAGGACGGCGTCTATGGCGAAGTCTTCGAGTTTGGGTGGGGGTGTGGTGGCCAAGACTTGCTGCTCCATCTGCGCTCCAGTCGAGAGTTGCTCAGCGCCCAAGATCACTGGGCAAATGCGACGCCCATCTGCTGGAAGCGCCATCGCTGCTTTACAAAACTCCAACTATAGGTGGAAGACCATTCGCACGCAAACCCGGAAGCTTTGCTCACTTTAGTGAGCATTCATGACAGAACTTGATAAAGCCTTTGGAAGCCTGTTGCGTGAACTACGCAACGAACGCGCACTGTCCCAGGAAGCCCTTGCCGCAGAGGCCGGGCTGGCGCGCAACTACATCAGCCAGTTGGAGCTTGGTAGCAAATGTCCGAGCCTTCGGTCTGTTTTCAAGCTGTGCAAGGTGTTGGGGGTTGCGCCTGGGGATGTGGTGGGTGAGGTTGGTAGACGAGTAGAAAGAAGTGAAAGCGGTATCTAGTGAAGGACTGTTGCCGGCCAGGAGCAGACACATGCTGAAATATCTTGCTGAATTGGAGTTGAGCATCGAAGGTCGTGCCCAAATGCCTTTGGTTTAAAATCCAACGCCTGTAACCACAAAACCTGCTGTCTATTTTTTCCACCATTGCATGCATGGGGGCATTGTTTTCCGCAGTGATCAAAATTCCTATCGAGAGCCACTCATGAAAAAATTGCGAATCATTGCATTTTTCGTTATTACAACCATTACAGGCAGCTTAAGCGCAGCGGACAATGAGCAACAGCAACCTTGGGCGCAGATGCTTGAAGTTATGGGATATGCGGAAATCGCGAAAGCGAGTCTAGCCAGAGGGTGTCTTCCTGAAAATAATTTATCTAGGACAGCAGCCTACATTGCCCTCTGCCCCAAGTTGTCATTTATTTCGAACAAATTAATTAATGATGCTGCTCTGCCATTCGCGCGAAGGTATGTGTCTGGCTCCGAGGCACGGGACGTCATCGCTTACTATGCATCCCCTAGAACTCAACGCCTGAGAGATAAGATGAACCGTGAAATTCGAACAGGGAGAAATGACCAACTTTCACCAGCGGAATTGCAAGAAATAAAGAGGGTTGATAACGCCCCGTTTGCCCGTGCGCTCAGTGAATTTGCTGGAGACCCAGAATGTAACAGAGCGGTTGCCCGTGCAATACTGAGTTATGAACCATAATGTGCGGTTTCTCAAAACCATTCGAAGCGAAATTCCGCTTTGGGTCGACTTCCGACAGCTAGCAATGGGCAAAGTCCGGTGGTCATGGATCGCTCAGGCCCATATCACTCGCTCCATCCACCTCAACTTCCCAGAAAACGCCTCCAAAGCCGCGCAAAGTCCCGACATTGACCCCCGACGAGCGAGGTGGTCCGTACCAGCCCTTGCCACAACCTAGGGCTTATCCAGTGGCACTGCGCCACAACGACAGCGCTGCTGAGCGGCATCAGCGCCTCTTGGAATCGTCCTTCGTTTGCGCGATAGCCAATCATCCTGACGCATAGAATTTCACTCTAATTCTTGTGTGTGGCTGACGCTGCAATTGGCACCAGAACACGCCAACCCTTTTTGTCGTGCAATGTCGATCTGCAGAAAACTTGAACTCTTTTTCCTAGAACTCCACTGTCTGAAGATGCCCAGTCCGATTCAAGTGGAACAGCGCACTGTTCGACTATTATTTTTGGATTGACTCGAACAGCAGTGAATTGCGTTCTCTTCTGCCTGCTTTTCCCAATCAAGAATTCATCTGCAGATCTCTTTATTTCTTGCAAATCTTGGATTGGTGGTGAATTTTTCTCATCAGCAGACGTGGTGCCAGAAATCATGATCGCCACCAACATAAAGAAGATTCTTGTCATTGTCTTTGCACAGTGGATTTACGGTGGTGTCAAATACGAAGTGCAACATCTGAGATCCAGGTAACTTGCACGAATGACTTCACCCTACACGCACTGGCAACCCAAGGATTGCCTGGCCTTGGCATCCCTGGTGCGTCTGAGCCTGCGTGCAGCGTTCAGGAGCCTTGCCATGCGAACACAAGGCGACAGATACCGCTCGGCAACGCGGCACCGTGCAGACGCACCGCGCTCAGGTGTACGGCCCCAAGACGTCAAGCAGCATTCTTCAGCCTGAAGCAGGAGAAAGCCCTATGACAATCCGCCCGCATGGTTGCACCCGCACAACGCTGCGCATCCCCTCAGAACACCGGCAGGCAAGCGGCCCACATCGGGCTTTGCCCAGGCTCCACAGCGTCAACCCTGCATACAGCCCCCTGTAGCCCCTGCGCCGTATAACGTCTTGACACGCTTTTGGGCTGCAAGATGGCTGCGCACCTCCGAAATCCTTGGAACACTCTGCGCCACGCGCCGAAGAGCGAGGCAGTTCGTTGCCACGCCCCGGCCTCTGCCTGAAAGCCCACAATGCACCCCACACCACAGGCTGCAGCCTCCACGCTGCAGCCGCCCGACCGCGCGCCCGCGGATTCCTTGCCTGCCTGCGCAGAGCCCGGCCACCTCGGCCACGAACCGAAGAGCTCCCTGATTCCTCCCGCCCTGGCCTCCTCCCTTGCGGCCGCGCTGCTGGTGGCCTGCGGGGGCGGTGGGGGCGATTCAGCCCCCGGCACCGGCACTGGCGGCACGGGCGCCAGCCCTGGTGGCGGAACCGGTACGGGCACCACGGCCACCCCCGCCAGCGATGAAGAAGCCGCGCGTTTCCTGCTGCAGGCGCAGTTCTCGGCCACCGACGAGGAGATCGCAGCGCTGCGCGCCAAGGGCTACGGCCCCTGGCTGGCCGAGCAGTTCGCGCTGCCCGTGGACACCACGGGCACGGCCTGGCTGATGCAGCGCGGCTACGGCGTGGCAGAGGCCGGCACGCGCTACGACAACGTCTCGTATCCCTCCGACTTCATGCTCTGGAGCCAGCTTTTCACGGAGCGCGACGCCGTGCGCAAGCGTGTGGCATTGGCGCTGTCGGAGATCATGGTGGTCTCCACCACGGGGCTGGAGCAGCCCTGGAGCATCTTCCTGGCCTCCGGCTACTGGGATCTGCTGAACCAGCATGCCTTCGGCAACTTCCGCACGCTGCTGGAGGCCGTCACGCTCAGCCCGGCCATGGGCATCTACCTGAGCACGCGCGGCAACCAGAAGGAAGACGCCCGCAGCGGCCGCCAGCCCGACGAGAACTACGCCCGCGAGGTGATGCAGCTGTTCACCATCGGCCTCTACCGCCTCAACCCCGACGGCACCGAGCAGCGCGACGGCAGCGGCAACCGCATCGACACCTATTCGGCAGCCGACGTGAGCAATCTGGCGCGCGTCTTCACCGGCTACGACTACGACACCAGCAATAACCAGCCCACCAACCTGAGCGGTAGCACGGTGACGGGGCTGCAGCAGGCGCTGCTGCCCATGGCCTTCAACGCCGCGCGCCATTCCACGCTGGCCGCCACTTTTCTGGGCACTACCGTGGCTGCGGGCACGTCGGGGCCAGCGGCGCTGAAGGCGGCGCTGGACACGCTGTTCAACCACCCCAACGTGGGGCCCTTCATCGGGCGCCAGCTGATCCAGCGCCTGGTCACCAGCAACCCCAGCCCTGCCTATGTGGGGCGCGTGGCCGCCGCCTTCGCCGACAACGGCAGCGGCACGCGTGGCGACCTGCGCGCCGTGATCGCCACCGTGCTGCTGGACCCGGAGGCGCGCGGCGCGGCAGGGCTTGCCAGCCCCCAGTACGGCCGCCTGCGCGAGCCCATGGTGCGCTTCGTGCAGTGGGGCCGCACCTTCGGGCTGCGGTCGGCACGCGGCACCTGGAAGATCGACAACCTGAGCGAACCGGCCACCCGCCTGGGCCAGAGCCCGATGCGCTCGGGCTCGGTGTTCAACTTCTTCCGCCCGGGCTACGTGCCGCCCTCCACGCCCCTGGCCACGACGGGCCAGGTGGCGCCGGAGTTCCAGATCGTCACCGAGACCAGCGTGAGCGGCTACCTGAACTTCATGCAGAACGTGATCCGCTTCGGCTACTACGTGAACGCGCCAGACCTGCCCCAGGGCGGCAGCAGCGCAGCCAACGGCTTCGACATCACCTGCAGCTACGCCAACCTGCTGCCCCTGGTGGCCGACGCCGCCGCGCTGGTGCGCAAGGTGGCGCTGCTGCTGTCGGCAGGGCAGGTATCGGCCGCCACGCAGGCGCGCATTGTGGCAGCGCTCAATGCCACGCCGGTGACGGCCACCAGCAACACCGCCACCCAGCTCAACCGCGTGGCAGCCGCCGTACTGCTGGTGATGGCCAGCCCCGAATATCTGGTGCAGAAGTGACCGAACAAGTGACCGAACGTCTGCAAAGCAAAGCGACATCTCCATGAATTTCATCGACCCCGCCCGCCACACGCGCCGCGCATTCCTGCGCCGCAGCACGCAACTGGCCGCCGCCGGTACCGCCCTGCCCTTCGCCCTGAATCTTGCCGCGCTGGGCGAGGCCGCCGCCTTCGAGGCAAGCGACTACAAGGCGCTGGTCTGCGTCTTCCTCTATGGCGGCTGCGACTACGCCAACACCGTCGTGCCCTACGACAGCACCCGCTACGGGCAGTACTCCGCCATCCGCGGCGGCAACAGCGATGGCACGGCCGGTGGCATTGCCCTGGCCCGCGCCGCGCTGGGCAATACGCTGCTGCAGCCCCGCACGGCGCTGGCCGGTGGCATGCAGTACGCGCTGCACCCATCCATGACGGGCCTGGCCGGCCTCTTCAACGCGGGCCGCGCTGCGGTGCAACTGAACGTCGGCCCGCTGCTGGTGCCGCTCACGCGGGCCCAATATGCCACCGGCGACCGGCGCAGCTACCCGCTGCCGCCCAAGCTTTTCTCGCACAACGACCAGCAGTCGGTGTGGCAGTCGCAGGGCGCAGAAGGCTCCACCCTGGGCTGGGGCGGCAACCTGGGCGACCTGGCGCTGTCGTCCAACGCCACGTCGCTCTTCACCTGTATCTCGGCCACGGGCAACGCCGTGTTTCTCTCGGGCGACCAGGCGCTGCAGTACCAGATCAGCCCGGGCGGCGCCGTGCCCATCAACGCCGTCAAGGGCACCAGCGTCTATGGATCGACCGCCGTGCGCGGCCTGTTGAGCGAGCTGGTGCAGACGGCCGGCAGCCACGCGATGGAGGCCGAGTACGCCCGCGTCACGCAGCGCTCCATCAGTGCCGAGGGGCAGATCTCTTCAGCCCTCTCCAGCGCCAGCCTGTCCACCGCCTTCCCTGCCAACAACCCGCTGGCCGACCAGCTCAAGGTGGTGGCCCGGCTCATCGCCGGACGCAACGCGCTGGGCACGCGCCGGCAGGTGTTCTTCGTCTCGCTGGGCGGGTTCGACCTGCACGACAACCTGATCGCCAACCAGCCGCAGCTGCTCGACAAGGTGAGCAGCGCCATGACGGCCTTCTACAACGCCACGGCCGAACTCGGCGTGGCCGACAAGGTCACGGCCTTCACCGCGTCGGACTTCGGCCGCACGCTGACTTCCAACGGCGACGGCTCCGACCATGGCTGGGGCAGCCACCACTTCGTGGTGGGCGGCGCGGTGCGTGGCGCGTCCTTCTATGGCGCGCCGCCGCCCATCAGCGTGGGAAACGGCAGCGGCAGCGAGGACCAGTGGCATGTCGGACAGGGGCGCCTGTTGCCCAGCACTGCCGTGGACCAGTACGCCGCCACCCTGGCGCGCTGGTTCGGCGTGGCGAATACCGAGCTGGCGGGGGTGCTGCCGCACATCGGCAACTTCGGCGGGTCGGCGTATCCCGTCGATCTGGGGTTCATGGGCTGAAGCCGTGCGCGCCGGGCCTGCACGGCCGATTCGAATCAGCCTCTGGGTGGCCCTGAGGGCGCCTTTGACAATTCCGAATTTTCAGGGACCGGGATTGCGAAGACGATGGGGCCACTCAGTTCAAGTGGAGACAAAAATGCGATTCGAATTCCGCCCAATTGCCACACCAATTGCCACACCAATTGCCACCCCAATTGCCACGCTGGCCCGGCATGCACGGCATGGCTTGTTCATCGCAGCGGCCCTGTCCGGCGCGCTGGCGCAGGCGGCACCGCTGCCGTTGGACATGGCCACCACTTCCGAGCAGCGGTTTCAACTGGCCCTGGAGGCCCAGACTGCGGGTGACTACGCTTCCATGCTCGCGTTGCTGCGCCAGGCGGCCCGGGATGGCGAGCCACAAGCCCAGGAAACACTGGCATGGATTCTTCTGGCAGGTCCAACCCTGTATGGCACCGCGGTGAAAGCGGATCGCTGCGAAGCAGTGCACTGGCTGCGGCAAGCCGTGGCAAAAGGGAATCAAACGGCCAAAAGCCAGCTGGATTTCCTGAACCGCCTGCGCAATGCGCCGAGTGGCAAGATGGCGTGCACATCCGAGTGGGAAGGGTGATAGGCACAACATCCTTTTCGGATCGCAGCGCCATCCTCAAGAATGCGCTGCGGGTGCAACGCCACTGGTACCACGCCTGGAGCCCTGACCACCGCACCACGGACTTGTGCCCCTCCTCGCCCTGCCCTCAACCCGTATTCACCTCGCCCTCACCCAGCATTCACCAGCGCCTTCGCAAACGCCCCTTCACCCGCCACAGTCAATACCAGTTTTTGTGTCGCCCGCGTCGCAGCCACATAGAACAGTTTGGCCTCGTCCGCCGCATCTTCGCCTTCGCGCGGCATCTGCCCCACTCCTGCAACGGCCACGACTGGGAACTCCAATCCCTTGCTGGCGTGCATTGTCATCACTTTGATGGTGTCGGCCAGTGGATCGAAGTCACCTGAACGATGTCGCACGCGATGCGGCAGTTTTCGGCGGCCAAGTGCCATGGCGCACTGGTTCATGGAGTCGTGATCGCGGCACAGGATGGCCATGTCACCCCAGGCGTGGCCTTCCTGATGCGCCGCAGCCAGCAGCTCGGCGATCTTGGCGGGCTCGTCCCGCAAGCTCGGCAGGCGCACGATCAGCGGCTCCTGCCCTTCGCGGCCGCAGCTGATGGGTTGCACCAGCGGAACACCGTCATCATCCTGGGCATTGGGTTGCAGGAACTCGGCGGCGACGCGGTTGGCAATTTGCAGAATCTGCCTGGTGTTGCGGTAGTTGATCTTGAGAATGGTCGTGCGCCCAGAGGCCTGGATTCCCACGCTCTTGAAGCTGAAGCCACGCGCCTTGCTCTTGCCATAGATGTTCTGGGCGCTGTCGTACAGGATCAACAGGCTGTTGGTCTCGGGGTCCACCATCTGGGTGACGAGCTTGAGCCATTCAGGCTGAAAGTCGTGCCCCTCGTCGACCATCACGGCCTGGTATTGCCCGGACGGAATCTGTTGCCGATCCACGCCGCGAATCACAAACTCCACCATCTGATCAAACATGCCTGGGCCCTGAGCGGGTAGCGTCTGGCCATAGGCCACCAACTGCTGGCGGCACCACCTGTGGAAGTTGCGGGCATGCACCCGGTCGGCCAGGCCCTTGGCCGCAAACCAGGCATTGAGCTTCACGGCCAAGGGCTCGTTGTAGCAGAGCACGAGGATGGGCTTGGTCGAAGCGGTCTTGGCCAGGTGTTCAGCACGATAGCCAAGAATCATGGTCTTGCCTGAGCCGGCAACTCCGTGGATCACGCGATGCCCATCGCCCAGGCTGCGCGCGAGTTGCTCCTGCTGCAAGTCCATGACGCGCATGATGTCCGGCAGCTCGTCCGCGTCTTCCGGCAGAAGGCTGCCTTGCACCGGAACACGCACCTGCGGGAACATGATCCACCGTGTGCGCTCGAGCTGCGGCACCGACATGGCTTTGCCGAAAGCGTGGGGGAACATGTTCCACAGGCGCTGCTGAAAAGCCTCCGAATCGACGGATTCCAGCATCTCATCCTTGCAGATGACCAGATGCGCATCAATCGTCTGGTCCAGTGCAGATTCTTCAAACTGCTTGCGCGTGATGTTGGTGAACACCACGCCGCTGCCCCAGGGAAATGCCAGCTTTCCCTGATGAGGGCCTTCGCCGTGAATGAGTTGCTGATCCCGCTCCAGCGCATTGACCACTTGAATGGCGCAGTGTCGCGCCTGAGCTGCCGGATTGATGACGACTTTGGGCCTTCCATCCACGATGAGCGTCCAGGCCTGTTTGGTCGCCTCTTGAACCGTCTCGAGCCGCCAATCCTTAGTCTCAAGAATCAGAACGCCCCTGCGTGGATGAATGACGACAAAGTCAGGATGCGTCTGCTTGGGGCCGATGGGCACGTCATACCAAAGCATGTAATCGTCTTCGAGCTTTTGCTCCAACCGCTCGGCCAGCCGTCGCTCGCCAGGCGTCATGCGCCCAACGCACGCCCCCATCGCAGGAATCAGTACCGCCACTTTCTTCTCCTCCACAGAGCGGCTGAGGATACCGCACGCACTATCTCTTCAGGAATTCGATGACTGGCCAATCCCAAGCCATCGAAAATCCGGAATTGGATTCTGAACGGCTCTCTGTTGAATTTCCTCGACTCACGCGGAAACCAGCATGGAATTTGAAGGCGCTTCTGAAATGACCAAGCAGAGGAGGATTTGATTGTGAAAGTGATCGGCTCGGACGTATGCCTGCCATCTACGCACTCGACGACTACCGCTCTGGGCAATGCCGTAAGACTGCTGGAGGTCGAAAGGTCCAGCCATTGCGGCAACCCCGCACTTTCGCCGCAACGGCGGCGCTGCTCCGTGCAGATGCCAGAGGAGGCGACATCAGCGTTGCGGCCCGTCGCAGCGCCTTCGCGCTGGACGAACCGCCCTGGATCGCCTTGGCCCCGTTGTCTTGCCTATGCCAAGCAGTCGCAGTCGTTCAGGGAGCGCCGTATTCGCTCAGTTTCTTGCTGAACTTAAAGGTCCACAGTCGCTGCGTGCGGTCGTTGACGTCATTGGTGGTGAAGCGAAGGCTCGCCGCGCCCTTGGCGCATTGGCCGTCCTTCACGATCTTGCCTTCGGCGTCCACCATGCATTTGGTGACGTTCGAGCCTTCGATTTCCTTGCCGCTGGCGTCCAGCACGGCCAGCGAAACACCGAAGTCGGTGTCGTTGGTCAGCGCCAGCGTGTAGTCATCGACCAGCGCCAGGCCTTCGGCCTTCTCGGCCACCCAGCCGGTGGCGTTCAGGTTGAAGAGCCGGGTCTTCTTGAGCGTCACGACCTTGGAATAGTCCGAGCCATTGACCGGCTTGCCAGTCAGGCTGCTCTTTTCCAGGTCGGAGCCCAGCGCGGTGATGTCGGTGGCGTTGGCCGGAAACTCGATCAGAACCAGGTCGTTGAAGACTTTCTTGTTCTTGCCCGTGCCTTGCTCGATGGCGATGAATTTCCCCTTGCCCAGTGAGACCACATCACCCAGCTTGGCATTGCCGGTCTTGCCTTGGTTGTACCAGCGGCTGTCCACGGGCAAGGCAAACAGGCGGGTTTTCTCGGTGGTCGGGTCAAACTCCACCCAACGCACAAAGCGAGCGTAGTCGCGCATGTTCTCCGATTTGCCAGTGGCGTCGGCAACGGCAGCGGTGGTGTAGTCGGCCTTGCCGTCGTCCAGGGGGCTTTGCAGGAAGCCGTGCAGCTTGCCGCTGGCCGCATCGATGCTCAGCCCCTCCATGCCACGGTTGGCGCGGCGCTTGGCGAGAATGGCCGGCAGATCGGCCGCGCCGGTGCCGGGCCCGTATTTCTTCTGGATGATGCCGGTCGCCGGGTCGATCTTCACGATGAAGGGTCCGTATTCGTCGGACACCCACAGCGCATTGCGTGCGGCATCCACCACCACGGATTCTGTGTCCAGGCCGAATTCGCTGTAGCCCTTGGCCTTGCCGGGATAGGTGAAGGTGTCGTCCAGGACTTGCTCGCCCGTGTTGCCTGTGATGCCCCGTGGCTGCACGCGGCCGTTGGCATTCTGTCTGGCGCTGAATCTGAGCGGCAGGGTGGAGACGAGCCTGGCTCCGTCTTTTCCGAGGGCGATCACGCCGATGGACGGAGTGAAGTTGGGCGAAGGAAACACCGTGGAACTGGCAAAGCCCGCGGGATTGGAGCCGTCGGTGATCTGCGTGACCGGGCCGGTGGTCGCGTTCGGGCCGCGATCGGTGATGGCGTAGAACTCCAGCGTGCCGTCGGCACGCCTGCCCTTCAAGGCCAGGCCCGAACCGTAGGCTGGCAGAAAGCCCTTGGGAAAATCGGCCTTGGTGGCGGGGTGTTGGCCTTCGTAGGGGAAATAGAACCTGTCGTCGAACTGGACGTCCTGGCGCGTGACGGTGGCGCGGATGCTGCCGACGCCGGTGGTCTGCGTCACCGTCTCGGAGCCGGCGGCCTGGAGCGGGCGGGTGTCGGCGCAGGCGCTCAGCAAGGCAGCCGCGGCGGCGATCACTGCCATCAGGCAGGGAGAAGAAGTGGGGGGTCGCATGGCGAGTAGGTCTTGAGAAGAAGAAGCAAGCCTGACAGGTAGATAGGCAGATCGGCAGGCCCTGCGTGGCAAGGGCCTGCCCAAGCTTGAAGGCTTCGTTTCTGGAAAAGGCGCTGCGCCGCTCAGAACGAGTGGCTGATGCCCAGATCCACACCGGTCGAGCCGGCGTTGGCCACACCCGCAGGGCCGCCGATCAGGCCGACGCTGGCACCGTTCTTGTTGTTGACACGCGCCAGCCCTGCGTACAGAGAGGTGCGCTTGGAGAAGTCATAGACATATCCGATCGAATACTTGTCGGCCTTGCCGCCGCTGCGCGTGAGGGCAGAGGCGTTGCCGCTGAACTTGGCGCTGGCGTACTTGATGCGCAAGCTGCCTTGCCCCATGGGGATGGTCGCGCCCAGGTAGAAACCGTCCACCTTCCCGGAGGTTGCGCCGTTGACGGGCTCCCACTTCAGGCTGTTGTATCCGCCATTGAGCAGGAAACTGCCGAAGTTGTACGAGGCGCCCAGCACCAGGTCTTCCAGATCGCTGGTTGCAGCGATGGCGCTGGGCGAAGCCACGGCCGCGGTGCCGTCGATCCTGCCGTAGCCGATACCAACGTTCAGCGGGCCCGAGCGATAGCCCAGGTTGCCGCCTATGTACCTGCGGGCCTTGCTTGCGCCAGAGCCGGAGGCGTTCTCGTCGCCAAAGGAAACCGAGAACTGGCCATAGACACCGCCCAGGTCGCTCGGCAGGAAGTAGCCCACAGCGTTGCTGATGCGCGTGCGGTCGACCACTCCGCTTTGGCTGGCGGCGTTATAGGCAGTCTGGCGGATCGTCTGGAACAGATTGGCCTGCACACCGGTGGTGGTGTCGGGGCCCGCGAAAGCGGTGAAGATGTTGTAGCTGGGGGTGTAGTCGCGACCCAGCCGGATTTCACCCCAGGAATTGTTGCTCAGCCCGATCGTGGAGCGGCGCTCGAAGCCAAGGGAGCCGCTGCTGCCGCCAGAGCCGACATCGGGGTTGAGGCCGCCTTCAAGCCAGAGCTGAGCTCGGTTGCCGCCGCCGAGGTCCTCCGTGCCGCGCAAGCCAAGCAAGCTGGTCTTGCCTTGGCTGGAGTTCAGTGCATTGAGCTTGTTGCTGCCGGACTTGGCAACGGTGACACCGACGTCCACCACACCAAAAATGGTGACGGAAGATTGTGCCAGGGCCAAGCTGGAAGAAGAGGCGAAGAATGTGCCCATCGCGAGTCCCAGAATACGCGAGCACGTTTTTTGATTTTTCATTGGCGAGATACGAACCGAACTTATGAATGAGAATGACGGTAGCCTCCTGCCACCGCTGCGGGAACTCTAGGCAACACATAAGTATTCTTCGTGACAGCTGTGCTGTGTGACATGAAAGTCACAGCAGCGGCAGTGCCTGCGGCACGTTTCCTGCAGGGAAGCCCTACCGCCGCCACCCTTCAGCCATGGCCTGCACGACGGGGCAGATCATTCATTGCCGATTTGTTTGATTCATATTCGAGAAATTGGCGAAAATATGCATTCTTTTGCCATTTTCTAAATAAGTTTCTCGACTTCCATATTTTCAATGGAACATTTCGAGCGTTCGTCGACCGATTCATCGGTCATTGGGGACCCAAATTCAGCCCATTGCACGGCCAGTTCAACCCCATAGTCCCTGGGAGGGCGAAGTCCCACAAGAATTGCCGCACCGAGGACTGCGCCTCAACATCGGTCGCACCAGCAGTCACAGCTATGATCCCCAGGCAGCATCGCCGTCCCCGCCAGCGGCGAGCTGCCCCCTCTCCTCCACCCAACGCCCCGCCCCATCCCCCCCATGATCCAAGAGTCCGAAGAGATTGCCCTGCTTCGCGAGGAAAACGCCAGGCTGCGGGCGCAGCTGGCGATTGCCACGGCGGGCCATGCCAGCGCCGTACAGGGCGCGGGCGCCAGCGATCAGGACCCTTTCGATGCGCAGGTCGCGGACCAGAAGACGCTGTTCTCGGATTTCATCGAGCATCTGCCGATAGGCCTGTGCCTGGTGGGCAAGGGTGGCAAGGTGCTGATGTCCAACCCGGCCTACCGCCATTTCCTGCCGGACACCCCCATCCCTTCGCTGCTGTCGGCCGAGGAAGACCGCGGGCGCTGGCGCAGTTGGGACAAGGACGGCAAGCCCGTTCCCCGCGACCAGTTTGTGGCCGCCCGCGCGTTCCGCGGTGAGCTGGTGGTGCCGGGCGTTGACTGTGTCTATGACACGCCCCAGGGGCTCGAGGTATGGACGCGCGTGTTCGGGGTGCCGCTGCGCAATGCGGACAAGGAAGTCGTGGCCACGGCCATCGCCATTTTGGACATCGATGCGGAACGGCGGGCGCTGGACATGTTGCGCCAGAGCGAGGAGCGGCTGGATGCGCTGGTGCGCGCCTCCTCGGAAGTGCGCTACTCCATCAGTGCGGACTGGAGCGAGCTGCACCAGCTGGCAGGCGGCGGGTTCATCCCCGACACGCAGGCGTCCAACACGAACTGGCTGGAAGACTACATCCCCCCGGAGGACCGCGACCTGGTGCGCGCGGAGATCGCGCGGGCCATCCGCACGAAGACGGACTACGTGATCGAGCACCGGGTGAACCGGGTCGATGGCAGCGTGGGCTGGGCGTTCTCGCGCGCCGTGCCGCTGTTCGATGCCGCAGGCGCCATCACCGGCTGGCTGGGAGCGGCCTCCGACATCACCGAGCGCAAGCAGGCCCAGGCCGCGCTGGAGCGCTTGAATGCCACGCTGGAGGAACAGGTGGCAGAGCGCACGGCCGACCGCAACGCGCTGTGGCAGCTGTCTTCCGACATCATGATGCGCTGCACGTTCGAGGGCATCATCACTGCGGTCAACCCGGCCTGCACCGAGGTGTTGGGCTGGCGTGAAGACGAGCTGCTGGGCACCACGCTTTTTCATCTCATCCATCCGGAGGATCTGGCGCGCACCATCCAGGAGACGCAGGAGCTGGCCACCGGCATGGCGCATGCCCGGTTTGACAACCGGTACCGCCATCGGGACGGGAGCTACCGCTGGATCTCCTGGTCCACCCGTTCGGCGGCAGGCCGCATCAATGCGGTGGGCCGCGACATCACCTCCGAAATGGCCAAGGCCGAAGCGCTGGCCAAGGTGCAGGAGCAACTGCGCCAGTCGCAGAAGATGGAGGCCGTGGGCCAGTTGACGGGTGGCCTTGCGCACGACTTCAACAACCTGCTGGCGGCCGTCATGGGCAATCTGGAGCTGCTGCAGCGGATGCTGGCGCGCGGCCAGGTGGACAACCTCACGCGCTTCATCCATGGAGCGCAGGGGGCGGTGCGGCGCGCCGCCACGCTCACGCAGCGGCTGCTTGCGTTCTCGCGCCGGCAGATCCTGGACTCCAAGCCCACCGATATGGCCGCGCTCCTGGCCGATTGGGAGGACCTGCTGCGCAGGACCGTGGGCGCCAGCGTGGACATCGACATCGTGCCGGCAGCCCATCTGTGGCATGCGCAAATCGATGGAACGCAGCTGGAGAACGCCATCCTGAACCTGTGCATCAACGCCCGCGATGCCATGCCCGAAGGCGGCCGGCTGACCATCAGGACAGCCAATATCGAGCTTGAAGAGGCGGCAGCCCGGGAGTGGGACCTTCCGCCGGGCAGCTATGTGTCGCTGTGCGTCACCGATACGGGCACCGGCATGTCGGAGCAGACCATTGCGCGCGCCTTCGAGCCGTTCTACACCACCAAGCCGGTGGGCCATGGAACAGGGTTGGGGCTGTCGATGATCTACGGCTTCGCGCGGCAATCGGGAGGAGCGGTCAGGATCTTCTCCCAGCCGGGCCAGGGCACCACAGTCTGCCTGTATCTGCCCAGGTGCGACGCCGCGCCCGTTGCAGAACGCGCGGTCGATACGGCAAGGCACGTGGTCGTTCCTGCCCAAAGGACCTTGCTGGTCGTGGATGACGAAGCCCCGATCCGCCATCTCATCGACGAGGCGCTTGTCGACCTGGGCTACACGGTGCTTGCCGTGGCAGATGCAGCCGCCGCGCTGCAGGTGCTGCGTGCCGGAACCCGGGTGGACATGCTGATCACGGACATGAGGCTGCGCGGCGGAATGAACGGCAAGCAGCTGGCCGACGAGGCACGCCTGGCCCGGTCCGACCTGCCGGTGCTCTTCATCACCGGATTCACCGAGGCATCTCCGCTCAGCCAGGAAAACCTGCACCCCGGTACGCAGCTTCTGACCAAGCCGTTCACATTGGAGGCGCTGGCGCTCAAGGTGGCGGAGATTCTGGGCAGTACAGACGCTGTGCCATCGGACTGAGTTGCGCGGCTGGCGCTGGAGTTGGCGCAATGGGGGTCTGTAGATTCCGGGCGCCTATCCCTGCGCTGAAACCCTGCGGCTTCCCTCTGCCATCACCCTCACCCTCTCAATAAACGCCTGCAGCACCGCCGCAGGCTGGTCCGCCCGCCAGGCCATGACGGCGGGCGTCATGGCCTGCTGCGGACCGCGCAGGGGCACGAACACCACGCCGTTCATGCCCACGCGCTGCATGCAGCTGGGCACCAGGGCCACGCCCTGCTCTGCCGAGACCAGGGCCATGACGGTGAGCCACTGGCGCGCGGCGTGGCGGGTATGGGGGTGGATGCCGGCCTGCTGCAGGCAGGCGATGACGTTGTCGTAGTTGGCCGGGGCCACTTCGCGGGCGAACATGACGAAGGTGTCGCGGGCCAGTTCGCGCAGGTCGATGTCGGGCTGCTGCGCCAGCGCGTGCGTGGCGGGCAGGCAGCAGACAAAGGGTTCCTCGCCGATCGACAGGGTCTGCAGGCCGTCTGGCGGGGTGCCTATGTTGAGAAAGCCGCAGTCGATCTGGCCGCTGGCAATGGCCTGCAGTTGCTCGCGCGTGGACATTTCGTGCAGGCAGACTTCGACCAGGGGGCGCTCTGCGCGGAAGGCGCGGCAGAAGTCGGGCACCTGGCGGTAGACCATGGAGCCGGTGATGCCCACGTCCAGCCGGCCCTGCATGCCCTCGGCCACGCCGCGCACCACGTCGGCCGCGTGCTGCAGCTGGGCGAGCACCTTGCGTGCCTCGACCAGGAAAGCCTCGCCCGCAGGGGTGAGGCGCACGTTCTTGGCGTCGCGGTCCATGAGGCTGGCGCCCAGGTCCTGCTCCAGGGTCTTGAGCGCCATGCTCAGCGGCGGCTGGGTGATGCACAGCCGCTGGGCCGCGCGGCCGAAGTGACGTTCCTCGGCCAGGGCGACGAAATAGCGCAGCAGGTGGGTCTTCATGAGAGGCGGCGGATGGGGAGCAAGCGAGATGGCATCTTGCACCATGGCTACCTCTGAAATACAGATTGATAAATCATGGGACTTCAGATGGTTCGCAGCCACAAAACCCACGCACCTCAACTTTGAGACACTGAGGAAGGGCCGCCCCGCACCGAGGGTGTCGTCCCCCCCCGCGCAGTGAGAAGGGGGAAGGCGCGAAGCGACTCAGGGGGTCAATACGATTTAGGCAAGCCCAATACCTTTTCGGCGATGAAGCACATGATGAGTTGCGGGCTGACGGGCGCCAGGCGCGGGATCCAGGATTCGCGCATGTAGCGCTCCACGTGGTATTCCTTGGCATAGCCCATGCCGCCGTGCGTGAAGATGGCAGTTTCGCAGGCCTTGGCGCAGGCTTCGGCTGCCAGGTATTTGGCGGCGTTGGCCTCGGCGCCGCAGGGCAGGCCCCTGTCGTAGAGGAAGGCGGCCTTTTGCACCATGAGGTGGGCCGCCTCAAGCCCCATCCAGGCCTGGGCCAGCGGGTGCTGTATGCCCTGGTTCTGGCCGATGGGGCGGTCGAAGACCACGCGCTCCTTGGCGTACTGGGTGGCGCGCGCCAGGGCGGCGCGGCCCAGGCCCACGGCCTCGGCGGCGATGAGGATGCGTTCGGGGTTGAGGCCATGCAGGATGTACGAGAAGCCCTTGCCCTCTTCGCCGATGCGGTCCTGGGCGGGGATGCGCAGGCCGTCGATGAACAGCTGGTTGGTGTCCACGCATTTGCGGCCCAGCTTGTCGATCTCGCGCACTTCGATGCGTTCGCGGTCCAGGTCGGTGTAGAACAGGCTCAGGCCTTCCGTGCCCTTGCACTCTTCCACGGGCTTGGTGCGCACCAGCAGCAGGATCTTGTTGGCGACCTGGGCGGTGGAGATGAAGACTTTCTGACCATGGACCACGTAGACGTCGCCATCGCGCACGGCGCGTGTCTGCAGCTTGAGGGTGTTGAGGCCCGCATTGGGCTCGGTGACGCCGAAGCAGGCCTTGTCCGTACCCGCGATCAGCGGGGGCAGCCAGCGGCGCTTTTGCTCGTCCGTGCCGAAGACGACGACGGGGTGCAGGCCGAAGATGTTCATGTGCACGGCCGAGGCGCCCGACAGGCCTGCGCCCGTGGCCGAGATGGTGTGCATCATGAGCGCTGCCTCGCTGATGCCCAGGCCCGCGCCGCCGAACTCTTCGGGCATGGCAATGCCCAGCCAGCCCGCGTCGGCCAGGGCCTTGTGGAAGTCGTGCGGGAAGCCGCCTTCATGGTCCTTGTGCAGCCAGTAGTCGGCATCGAAGGGTGCGCAGGCGCGCTCGACGGCGTCGCGTATCTGTTCCTGTTCTTCGTTCCACAGAAAGTCCATGGTGTGTTCTCCGTTGCTTGTAGCTGTTCGCTTGTTGTGTCTGTGGGGTGACGGCGCTCAGGCTGCCGGTCGGCGCACGCGCTCCGGGTTCTCGCCGTACGGCGGGCTGTAGAAGACCAGCAGGCGCACGGGCTCGGGGCTGGTCACGCGGAAGATGTGCATGCAGTCCTCGGGGAAGAAGCAGGTGTCTCCGGGCTGCATGGCAAAGCGTTCCTTGCCGTCCGGGGTGTCGATTTCCACTTCGGCCGTTCCGGCCAGCAGGTAGCAGGCCTGCTCCATGCCGGGGTGGGCATGGGGCAGCGCGCCGCCGCCCTGCTCCAGCGTGCCCAGCACCAGCTCCATGTGGCGCGCGCCCACGTTGGCAGCACTGACCAGGCGCCGGTTGACGGTGCCGTGGTGGTTGGCGGGGCTGTAGCCGGGCACGTCTTGTTCACGGATCAGGTAGCGGGGCATGGGCGGTTTCCTTCTGTTTGTGTTTGTGCTTGTGTTTGTGGTGGGGCGTCTTGCAGCGCGGCAGCCTGGCTGCAGGCGCGGCTGGCCTGCAGGGCGGCCAGTTCGGCCTCGGTCAGGCCCGCGTCGCGCAGCACCTGCAGGGTGTGTTCGCCCAGGCGCGGCGCGGGGGCGGCGCGTTCTGCGGGCGGCGTGGCGCTCCAGCGCGTGGGGCTGGCCGTGGTGCGCAGCCGGCCTTCGCTGGGGTGGTCTATCTCGTGCACGAAGCCGGTGGCCTGGTGCTGGGGGTCGGCGATCAGGTCCTCGGGCGAGGCCATGGGCATGTTGGGCACGTCGGCCGCGTCCAGTAGCGTGCGCCATTCGGCGGTGGTGCGCCCTGCCATCAGCCGCGAGACTTCGGCATAGACGGCATCGATGTGCAGCGCGCGCTGGCTGTGGGTGGCGAAGATGGGCTCGGCCATGCGCTCGGGCTGGCCTATGGCGTTGAAGAAGCTGTGCCAGTGCTTGTCGTTGTAGATGAGAACGCACAGGTGGCCGTCGCTGGTGCGATAGGGCCTGCGGTGGGCCGTGAGCAGGCGCGCATAGCCGGGGCCGCCCAGCTGCGGCTCGAACGACAGGCCCGCCATGTGGTCGCCCAGGATGAACTGGCTCATGGCCTCGAACATGGGCACGACCACGGCCTGGCCCTTGCCGGTCTTCTCGCGCGCATAGAGGGCGGCAGTGACGGCGTAGACCGCGTGCAGACCGGTGACGCGGTCGCCCAGGGTCATGGGGGCATAGGCCGGCTCGCCGCCGCCGTATTGCTGCGCCAGCCAGGGCACGCCGGTGGCGCCCTGGATGAGGTCGTCATAGGCGGGCCGGGCCGCGTAGGGGCCGCGCTGGTCGAAGCCGCAGCAGCTCACGTGGATGATGCGCGGGTTGCGCGCCGCCACGTCCTCGTAGGCCAGGCCCAGGCGCGCCATGGCCTGGGGCCGCACGTTGCTGACCAGCACGTCGCAGCCTTCGGCCAGGCGCAGCAGGGCCTCGCGCGCGGCGCCCTGCTTGAGGTCCAGCACCACGGAGCGCTTGCCCTGGTTGGCCTGCAGGAAGATGTGGCCCATGGCGGGGTTGCGCATGGGGCCGACGTGACGCATGTTGTCGCCCTCGGGCGATTCGACCTTGATCACCTCGGCCCCCAGGCCCGCAAGGATCTGGGTGGCAAAGGGGCCCATGACCACCGAGGTCATGTCCAGCACCTTCACCCCTGCAAGAGGGCCTTGCTGCCCTTGCTGCGCTTGTTCCATGCGGCTCTCCTTCACTGCGCCTCGATGCCCGCCTGCTTGACCAGTTGCCCCCAGCGGGCCATCTGGTCCTTCACATAGGTGGCGAACTCGGCAGGCGTGGCCGTGGGCCAGACCTCGAAGCCGACCTGGGCCAATTGCTCCTGCACGGCCTTGTCCTTGAGGATGGCCTGCAGCTCGGTGTTCAGCCGCTCGGTGATCTCGACCGACATCCCGGCCGGGCCGAAGATGCCGTTCCACGACGTGATGTCGAAGCCCGGCAGCGTCTTGCCGATGGCCGGCACATTGGGCAGCAGGGTGGAACCCTTGGCCGCCGTCACGGCCAGGGTTCGCACGCGGTCGGTCTTGATCGTGCCCCAGGCCGAACCCAGGTCGGCCACGTAGACCTGGATCTGGTTGCCCATGAGGTCGGTCAACGCCTGCGGGCTGGACTTGTAGGGCACCGAGGTGATCTGGGCGTGCGTGACGTACTTGAAGGTTTCCGAGGCCACCAGCGAGGTGCTGTTGGGCGTGCCGTAGGACAGGCGGTCGGGATTCGCCTTGGCGTAGTCGATGAGTTCCTGCACGGTCTTGGCAGGAACGGAGGGGTGGACCAGCAGCGCGAACGGCAGCTCGCCCACGCGCGCCACGGGCGTGAAGTCTTTTACCGGGTCGTACTTCAGGCCCTTGACCAGCCAGGGGTTGGCCGAGTGCGAGGTGTTGGTGGTCATGAACAGCGTGTGGCCGTCCGGCTTGGCCTTGGCCACATGGTTGGCGGCGATCTGGGCATTGGCGCCGGCCTTGTTGTCCACGATCACGGGCTGCTTGAGCCGCTCGCCCAGCCGGGTAGCCACCACGCGCGCCACGGCATCGGTTCCACTGCCGGCCGCGAACGGCACGACCAGGGTGATGGGGTTGGAGGGATAGCTGCCCTGGGCCTGCGCAGCGGGCGCTGCAACGACGGCCATGGCACTGAGAGCGCCAAGGGCCAGGGCCCTGCGCAACGGGAAATGCTTCATTTGCTTGTCTCCTGTTTCCTATGGAAAGCGGCGCTGTGTATCCAGCGCTCGCCGCCATGGTGCGGGCGTCAATGATTCAAGTCCAATTCATTAAAACCAAGCAAGGATTTGATTTATGAATCATTGAATCCTGCATCAGGCTCCATGTGCCGCCTCTTGCGCAAGGACTGCATCGGTGCGAGGCTGGCAGCCCTGCACGACACCACGCCAAGGAGTTCCGCATGTCACACACCGTCCACACCATCCGGCTGCACCGCGTCCTCAAGGCGCCGCCGCAGCGCGTGTACCAGGCCTTCACCACGGCCGCTGCCCTGGCCAAATGGCTGCCGCCCCACGGCTACATCTGCGAGGTGCCCGAGTTCGACGCCCGGGTCGGCGGGCGCTACCGCATGGCCTTCGTCAATCTGTCCACGGGCGGGCGCAGCGGCTTCGGCGGGGAGTTCCTGGACCTGGAGCCTGGCCGGCTGGTACGCCATACCGACCGCTTCGACGACCCGCAACTGCCTGGCGAGATGATCACCACCATCACGCTGCGCGAGGTGTTCTGCGGCACTGAAATGGATGTGACCCAGGAAGGCGTGCCCGCCGTCATTCCCGCCGAGGCCTGCCACCTGGGCTGGCAGGAGTCGCTGCAGTTGCTGGCCCTGCTGGTGGAGGCCAGCGTGCCGGGCTGAAACCCTGCACAAGCCCCTGCTGTCACACAGCTGCGGTTGATGGATTGCGGTGCTTCGGAGGACAATGGCAGTATTGCCCGCCAACGCCTGGAGGTCCGCCATGGCCACCCCCTTTGCACTGACCGCTCAAGCCATCGATGTCCTGCCGTTTGGTGCGCGGCTGGCGGGCGCCCGGACCTGTGCCCTGTTCAAGTCCCAGGACATGGAGGTCATCCGCGTGGTGCTGCGCGCCAGCCAGTCGCTGCCGCCGCACAAGGTGCCTGGCAGCGTCAGCCTGCATTGCCTGGAAGGCGAGCTGGAGGTGATGCTCGGCGAAAGCCGCCAGTCCCTGCAGGCCGGCCAGCTGATGCACCTGCCGGCCAACATGGCGCATGCGGTACGCGCCATCGAAGACACCTCCGCTCTGGTCACCATCGTTCTGTGTGACGAGTCCTGACGCCTGCCGCCTCAGCGCACGGGCAGGAACTGCATGAAGGGTCCCGCCACCAGTCCCTGCCCGTAGCCGATGAAGGAGCGCCTGTAGCGCTCGGTGGTGTAGTTGGCGATCAGGTCCAGCCGGCCGATGATCTTGCCCATCTCGCGCTCGAAGCTCAGGTTGCGCGCGTCGTCGCCCAGGTGGTTGGACAACAGCAGCGGCCCGCCAGCGGCATTGCGCCGTGAGTTGAGTATCCAGTTGGCCACTTCCACGTTGCGCGCGGCGTTGTAGATCAGCTGCGGGTCCAGCCCATGGACCAGGGTGAAGCTGGTGCGCCCGCCGTGGGCCGTGATGATGGTGTCGGCCAGCGCATGGACGAAGGCGGCCACGCGGTCGCCCTTGAAGTCGGGCTGCAGCGCCAGCGAGAGCGCGGCCACGTCCTGGGCGCCGCGCAGGTCGGCCCAGGGCTGGCGCTCGGTGATGGCGATGCGCACGTAGGCGGATGCGGCCTCGCGGCTTTCAGCGGTTTTCTTCCACTCGGCGGGGTTGCGCAGGTAGAGCTTGTCCATGATGCGCATCAGGCTGTCCAGGTTCTCCTTCATGGCCAGCGTGGCCATGCGGTTGCTGTCGGACTGCACGATTTCGCTGGGCTCGAACGAGGCGCCCTCCACCTTGCCGCGCGGCGCGGGCGTGTCGGCGCAGCCCGCCGTCAGCAGCAGCGCCAGCACGGGCGCCAGGCGGCGCGCAGCGCCACCTCCCGGTCGGGGCTGGCTGTCGTTCACCCCGGCTCTGTGGCCGGCCTCCCCTGGCAAGACAAGCTCAATAGTCATCCCGGAACGATAGCAGCGCACTACCGGGGCGCCGAGGCCCGATGCCGTGTCTTACACGCCCTGGCGCCGGCAGCGTCAACCTCCCGTCAGGCAGTGTTGCTGCACCGTCCACTCATCCACCACCGCCCCGGTGCTGCGCCAGCAGGTGGCCAAGGATCTTCCAGGTCTGGGGCTGCTCCACCATGGGCACGGGAATGCGCAGCATGCTGCCCGCGGCCTGCCTGGGCGAAAACAGCAGGCCCGGCGCCAGCAGCAGGCCCTGCGGCGCGGCATGGCGGGCCAGCACCTCCGAGTCCACGCCGCAGTCCACCCAGGCGAACATGCCGGCCTGCGGCTCGTGCGGGGCGCGGCAGTCCAGGGCTTCGAGCATGCGCAGGCAGCGGTTGCGCGCGCGGTCCACGCGCTCGCGCAGGCGGTCCACATGCTTGCGGTACTGGCCGTCGGCCAGCACGCGGTGCACCACCTGCTCGCCCGGCAGCGCCGTGGTCAGGCCGCCCAGCAGCTTGAGGTCGGTCAACCGCCGTATCAGGTCGGTGTGTGCCGCGACATAGCCCACGCGCAGGCTGCCGGCCAGGGTCTTGGAGTAGCCGCCCACCAGGAGCACGCGCTGCAGCCGGTCCATGGCGGCCAGGCGCACGGGCACGCCGGGCAGGAAGTCGGAGTAGGTGTCGTCCTCGGCCAGGTAGAAGTCGTGGCGCTCGGCAATGCGCAGCACCTCATGGGCCACGCCGGCCGACAGGGTCTGGCCCGTGGGGTTGTGCACGGCCGTGTTCAGGATGAAAAGCCGGGGCTGGTGCTGGCGGGCCAGCCGCTCCAGCGCCTCCACGTCGGGGCCGCCGGGCAGGCGGGGCACGCCGACCACGTTCACCCCCAGGGCGTTGAGCCGGCCGAAGATGAGAAACCAGCCGGGGTCTTCCACCAGCACGGTATCGCCAGGGCGCACCAGGCTGCGCACGATGAGGTCCAGCCCCTGCGTGACACCGGCCACGGTCATCAGGTGGGCCTCGGGGTGGGCTGGCACGTCCTGGGCCTGCAGCACCGAGGCGATCTGCTGGCGCAGCGGCAGATAGCCCTGGGGCACGCCATAGGTCAGCAGGCTGGTGCCCGTGCTGCGGCCGACGGCGCGCAGGGCCGAGGCCAGCATCTCCTGGTCCAGCCATTCCGGCGGCAGCATGCCGGCGTCGCCCGAATGCTCCGTGCCTTCGCGGAACATGCTGCGCAACAGAAAGGCGGTATCGAAGGCGGCGCCCTGCTCCAGCGTGGGCAGACCCTGGCTGGCGCGCGGCAAGGCCTGGGCCGCGCGCCGGGCGCTGACGAAGACGCCCGAGCCGCGCCGCGAATGCACCAGGCCCTGGGCGGCCAGCCGGTCGTAGGCCTGGACCACGGTATCGCGGCTGACGCCGGCCTGCTGCGCCAGCGCGCGCACCGAGGGCAGCCGCGAGCCCGCGCGCAGGCCATGGTGGCGGATGAGGCTGCCGTAGTGGTCCACGAGCTGCTCGACCAGCGAGAGATCGGAGGAGCGCAGCGGACGCCAGGGCGCAGCGGCCTGGAAAGCCGTAGCGGAGGATGCACTCGATGTCTGCGGTGTCTGCTGTGCCTGCGCTTGCTTCGGCGTGGCTGCGGGATCAAGTGTCAGGGTCATGTGGGCAGGCCAGTTGGCAAATTGTTCTGGCAAAGTGTACTGCTACTGTACCGAACACTGCCATTAGCATGGCCTGACGGCGCCGCGGCCTGCGGCATGCGCAGACAGGGCGCCGGATTCCCTGTCATGCCTGTTGCCACCATGCCCTTCGATACCGCCCACACCTCGTTCCTGCTGCCACTGGCCATGTTCTCCTTCGTCAGCTCCGTCACGCCCGGCCCCAACAATGTGATGTTGACGGCCTCGGGCGCCACCTTCGGCTACCGCCGCACGGTGCCCCACATGCTGGGCATCACCGTGGGCGTGGTGGTCATGGTGCTGCTGGTGGGCGCGGGCCTGGGCGCGGTGTTCGAGCGCCTGCCGGTGATCTACACCGCGCTCAAGTACCTGGGCGCGGCCTATCTGGTCTGGCTGGCCTGGAAGATCGCGGGCAGCGGCGGCATCGACGGCGGCAACGCGGGTGCCCGGCCCTTCGGGTTCTGGCAGGCGGCGGCGTTCCAGTGGGTCAACCCCAAGGCCTGGATCATGGCCATCGGCGTGATTGCCACCTACACGCCGCGCGAGGATTTCTTCATCAACCTGGTGCTGGCCGCCCTGGTGCTGGGCATCGTGAACTATCCCAGCGTCAGCGTCTGGACGCTGTTCGGCAGCGCCGTGGGGCGCGCGCTGCGCTCGCCGCAGGCACTGCGCCGCTTCAACTGGTGCATGGCGGCCCTGCTGCTGCTGTCGCTGTATCCGGTGCTGGCCGACTCACACGGCTGATTCAAACGCCTGATCCACCCGGCTGCTTCATGCGGCCGATGGCCCATCCAGCGCCAGTATCTGGCGCGCCAGCGCGGTGATGCCGGCCTCGCTGAGGTCGTCGGCCTGCACCCTGCGGCGCGTGCGCCACTGCGTGAAATGCCGCTCCTGCGAGCGCTCGTAGTGCGGGTCGTAGTGCTGGGCCATGAGCTCGGAGAACAGCGGCGAGAGGCTGCGCTCATGCGCCCAGGCCTGCCAGCGCGAGATGGTCTCCTTGCCCTGCAGTTCCTTGAGCCAGCCCAGCTTGTCGGCCAGCATCTGCGGATCGTCGCCCAGGTAGGCGTAGTCGCGCAGCAGGTAGGCCAGGCGTGCCTCGGGCGTGGCATCGAGCGCAATCACGGGCGACTGGCGCATGTGCTCGACCAGCACCAGCGGCAGGGACACGCGACCGATCTTGGCGCTCTCGCCTTCCACGTACACGGTGCGTGCGGTGTCGAAACTCTCCAGCTGCTGGGCCAGCAGCGTCTCGAAGTATTTCTGGCTGGGCTGCTCCACGCCGGGCAGGTTGCCCAGCAAGGAGCCCTTGTGGCTGGCATAGCCCTCCAGGTCCAGCACCTGCTCGCCGGCCTCGGCCAGGGCATGCAGCACGCGGGTCTTGGCGCTGCCGGTGGCGCCGCACAGCACCTGCAGGCGCAGCTGGGGCACCAGGCGGTCGATCAGCTCGATCACATGGCCGCGATAGGACTTGTAGCCGTTGGCCAGTTGCTGGGCATCCCAGCCGACCAGGCGCAGCCAGGTGACCATGGAACCACTGCGCAGGCCACCGCGCCAGCAGTAGACCAGCGGCTTCCAGTTGGCGGGTTTGTCGGCGAAGGTTTCATGCAGATGGCGCGCCAGATTGGCCGAGACCATGGCCGCGCCCAGGCGTTTGGCCTCGAAGGGGCTGACCTGCTTGTAGATGGTGCCGATCCGGGCGCGCTCCTCGTTGTCGAGCACGGGGCAGTTGATGGCACCGGGAATGTGGTCCTGCGCGAATTCGGCAGGCGAACGGGCGTCGATCAGGGTGTCGAACTGGTGACGGTCGGCGATGCGGATGGGCTGGCGGTGGGACACGGGCAAACGGTGATCTGGCGATCATGCGGGAGGCAGAAACAACCGGCGCCATGGCCTCAGGGGCTCATGGGCCGGCACCGGAACCAGGAAAGTGGATCGAGCCTCGACACGCACCGGCCCGCCCCGCTTCGCGCCCTGCTTGCGCGAGCCGGGCATGCGGCCGACCTTGGAAGCGGGGATTCTCGCACGCCCGCCGTGCCCGCGCACGGCTGTCAGGGCAAGGCTGTCAGCGCAAGGCAGTCACCGCAAGGCAGCGGCGACCAGGCCCTGCACGGCCGCCACGCGCTGCACCTGCTGGGGGCTGTCGTAGTTGCCCATGAAGACGGCATACACCAGCGAATGCTGGGGCACGATCACCAGCCGCTGGCCGCCCAGGCCGATGGCCATGTAGTACGCCAGGCCGGCGCGGGTCTGCCCCACGTACCAGTGGTGGCCGTAGCGCAGGCCGGGCCAGGCGTCCACGCGCGGCTGCATGGATTGCACAATCCAATGCCGGGCCACCAGCGCCCGGCCTTGCCATTCGCCCTGCTGCAGCACCAGCTGGCCGATGCGGGCCAGGTCCCGCGCCCGCAGGCGCAGGCCGGAGGCGGCGGCCGCCTCGCCGTTGGTGCCAGGCGTCCACTCGGCCTTGTCGATGCCCAGCGGAGCAAACAGCTTGTGCCGCGCATAGTCCAGCAGCGGCATGCCGCTGCCCTGCGCGATCAGGTGGCCCAGCAGGGCCGTCGCCCCGCCGCTGTAGCACCAGCCTTCGCCGGGCGGGGCGACGATGGGCTGTTCCAGCACGTAGCGGTAGCGGTCGCTGCTGCGCTCCATGGCGATTTCGCTGTTGCGCGGGTCGGAATACGGAAGGTCCTCGTCCCATTGCAGGCCCATGGTCATGCCCAGGGCATGGGAGATGAGGATGGCGCGCCGGCGCCCATCGGCCGCCAGATCGCCGTAGGCGGGAAAAGCCTGGACAAGGGGCGTGTCCAGCGCGGGCACCTTGCCCTCGGCCAAGGCCATGCCGTACAGCAGGCCGACGATGCTCTTGCTGACCGAGCGCACATCGTGCAGGGAGTCGGCGTTGAAGGCCACCTTGCCCAGCGGCTCCCCCCAGCGTTCGTCCTCACCCTCGAAATAGCGCTCCAGCGCCAGCCGGCCGTGGCGCATCACGACGACAGCGTGCAGGTTCGCCAGTTCTCCGCTCTGCACGCCCTGGTCCAGGCGTTCGCCCAGGTCCTCGGCCAGGCCGGTGCCGGTGCCGGTGCCGGTGCCGGTGCCGGTGCCGGTGCCGGTGGAAAAGGCACCGCCCTGCCCCACGCTGGCACAGGCCGTGCAGCCCAGCGTCGCCAGGGCTGCGCCCGTCTGCAGCCACCTGCGCCTGTCGGTGCGAAAGCCGTTGTTTGTCATGTCCCTCTCCCTTGCTTAGCTAGTTAGTTACTTAGTTGCTTACGTACTTACTGCCTGGGCGAAGACCCGCTGCCGCGCGGATGGATCAGCATGCGGTCGCCGCGTATTTCCACATCGAACTGGCGCAGGAAGTTCTGGCCCAGCAGCGCATCCCTGTCCGTGCTGCCCGTATAGCCCGTACCCACGCGCAGGCCGCTGACCACCAGGGAGGCCACGCGCACCTGATCGGCCACCACCATGCGGCCGTCGCGCTCGCCATTGGCGGTGCGAAAGCGAACCGGCTCGCCGCCGTCCAGGCCTGCGCGCTCGGCCAGCGGCTCGGTCACGCCGACCATGCTGGCGCCCGTGTCCACCAGGAACAGCACGGGCTGCCCGTTGACGGCCCCTTCCACGCGGAAATGCCCGTCGCGGTCACGCGCAATGGCCACCGTGCCATCGGCCTGGACCTTGACGCCGGCCGGCTTCAGGTACATCTGCATGGCCCAGTACAGCACTCCCATGACCAGCAGCCAGAACAGCAGAAAACCCAGCATGCCGCGCCGGGCGACGGACTGGACACTGGGCTCGGCGGCCGGTGCAGAGGAAGCGGACGGGTCGGACGGATCGGACGGAGGCGGCGTGGACTTGAGGCGCATGGCAATGCAGACGGGATCGACGATGGCAGCACGGTGGCTGCACGGCGGCAGTCGCCCATTCTGCCTGCGGCCCTGCCCCGTCACGGGCAAGCCAATAGCCGCTACAGTGGGCGCCTTCATCACAGCCCGCTCCTGCCATGACCACGACCGCGCAGCCGCCCTTTGTCCTTCACTACATCTTCGACCCGCTGTGCGGCTGGTGCTATGCCGCCGCGCCCCTGGTCAAGGCCGCGCGCAGCGTGCCCGGCGTCACGCTGCGATGGCATGGCGGCGGCATGCTCACGGGCGCCCACACCCGCACCATCACGGCCGACTGGCGCGGCCATGTGATGCCGCACGACCAGCGCATTGCCGAGATGACAGGCCAGCCGTTCGGCCCTGCCTACTTCGATGGCCTGCTCAACGACCTGGGCGCCGTGCTGGACTCCGAGCCGCCCACCACGGCCCTGCTGGCCACCGAGGAACTGGCGGGCCGGGGCCTGGACATGCTGGCGCGCCAGCAGCAGGCCCACTACGTGGAAGGCCGCCGCATCAGCGACCCCGCCGTGCTGCAGGAACTGGCCCGTGACCTGGGACTGGACGGCGAGGCCTTTGCCCAGGCCTTCCAGCGCTTGTCCGGCGCTGCCACCCAGGCGCATATCACCCAGGCGCGCGAATGGCTGAACCTGGCACAGGGCCAGGGTTTCCCGACCTTCGCGCTGGAGTTCGACCACCCCGAGGCCGAGCAGCCGGGCCAGCGCGCCATCCAGCGCATCGACATCGGTCCCTGGCTGGGAGATGCACAGGGCTGGGCAACGCAGCTGGGCGAGTGGGTGCAGCAGGTGGCGGCCATCACCGCCGGCGAGCAGACCGCGCCCCAAGGCGAGGACTGCGGGCCCGATGGCTGTGCGCTACCCAAGAGCTGACCCGTCAACGCCCGTCAAAGAAAAACCGCGCCCTGGCGCGGTTTTTTCATGGAGCGCGGGCGCCCGTCAATCCATCTTGGAGATCATCACCTCGCCAAAGCCGGAGCACGACACCTGGGTGGCGCCGTCCATCAGGCGGGCGAAGTCGTAGGTCACCTGCTTGCTCTGGATGGCCTTTTCCAGCGCGCTGATGACCAGGTCGGCCGCCTCGCGCCAGCCCATGTGGCGCAGCATCATCTCGGCCGAGAGGATTTCGGAGCCCGGGTTCACATAGTCCTTGCCCGCGTACTTGGGGGCCGTGCCGTGCGTGGCCTCGAAGCAGGCCACGGAGTCGGACATGTTGGCGCCGGGCGCAATGCCGATGCCGCCGACCTGGGCCGCCAGCGCGTCCGAGATGTAGTCGCCGTTGAGGTTGAGCGTGGCCACCACCGAGTACTCGGCCGGGCGCAGCAGGATCTGCTGCAGGAAGGCGTCGGCAATCGAGTCCTTGATGACGATGTCGCGGCCCGTGCGCGGGTTCTTGAACTTGAGCCAGGGTCCGCCGTCGATGGGCTGGGCGCCGAACTCGCGCGCGGCCAGCGCGTAGCCCCAGTCGCGGAAGCCCCCTTCGGTGAACTTCATGATGTTGCCCTTGTGGACCAGGGTCACGCTGGGCTTGTCATTGTCGATGGCGTACTGGATGGCCTTGCGCACCAGGCGCTCCGTGCCCTCGATGGACACGGGCTTGACGCCGATGCCCGAGGTCTCGGGGAAGCGGATCTTCTTGACGCCCATTTCCTTGACCAGGAAGTCGATGAGCTTCTTGGCGTTGTCGCTGCGGGCCTCGTACTCGATGCCCGCGTAGATGTCCTCGGAGTTCTCGCGGAAGATGACCATGTTGGTCTTCTCGGGCTCCTTCAGCGGCGAGGGCACGCCCTTGAAATACTGCACGGGGCGCAGGCAGACGTAGAGGTCCAGCTCCTGGCGCAGCGCCACGTTCAGCGAGCGGATGCCGCCGCCCACGGGCGTGGTCAGCGGGCCCTTGATGGAGACCACGTACTCGCGAAGGGCCTGCATGGTTTCCTCGGGCAGCCAGACATCGGGGCCGTAGATGCGCGTGGATTTCTCGCCCGCGAAGACCTCCATCCACTGGATCTTGCGCTTGCCGCCATAGGCCCTGGCCACGGCGGCATCCACCACCTTGATCATCACGGGCGTGATGTCCACGCCGGTGCCGTCGCCTTCGATGAAAGGAATGATGGGCTGGTCTGGCACGTTCAACGACATGTCGGCGTTGACAGTGATCTTCTGGCCCTCGGCCGGCACCTGGATGTGCTGGAAGCGGTTCATGGGGACGGGTCTCCGTTGGCTGGTGCACGAGGCAAGAGTGAATGCCCGGAATGGGCACAAATTTGGTGCAGAAAATTCTAACGACAATCGGGTCGCCTTCCTGTCAACGGCGATACAGTCAGTGCGTTGAGCATCTGCGGTGCATCAACAATTTCGCACCGCTGTCTGGTTCAACTTGGCTTCTACCGCTTTTCTAGGAAATGGCATATATGAAAAAACTCCTCGCTGTCCTGGTCGCCGGTTCGTTTGCCGCAGGCGCCTTTGCACAGGCCGCCGCAGCACCCGAAACGCCGATGTCGGCTCCCACGGCCGCTTCCGCAGCTGCTCCCGCTCACACAGCCAAGAAGGCCAAGGTTGCCAAGAGCGGCAAGCATTCCGGCAAGAAGCACGCCAAGCGTTCCACCAAGAAGGCACACAAGGCCGTGGCCTGATCCAGGCGCCGGGATGCCCGCTGGCATCCCCTCAAAAAAAGCCCGCAAGTCAGCAATGCACTGCGGGCTTTTTGCCGCCCGCCCGGCCATGATGGCCCGGCCGGGCCGATTTTTGCGTCCGGCCACGCGCCCCCTGCGACAGAATGTGCAAGATGACGAAGCCTTCGACACCCCTCCACACACCCCTTTCCCGCCGCGCGCTGCAGCGGTTGCTCATGGCCGCCTGCCTGGCTGGCGCCGCCGTATCGGCAGGCGCACAGCCCCAGGGCAGCCCCCAGATGAATCTGCGCCGCGTGGAGTTGACGGCCGGAATCCACCGCATCGACGCACAGGTGGCCACCTCGGACCGCGAGCGCGCCATCGGCCTGATGTTCCGCCAGGAAATGCCCCAGCAGGAGGGCATGATCTTCGTCTTCGAGGTGCCTGCCGTGCAGTGCTTCTGGATGCGCAACACCCTGCTGCCGCTGACCGCCGCCTTCGTGGCCGATGACGGCACCATCGTGAACCTGGCCGACATGAAGCCTATGACCGAGGACTCGCACTGCTCGGCCAAGCCCGTGCGCTATGTGCTGGAGATGAACCAGGGCTGGTTCGCCAAGCGCGGCCTGAAGGCCGGCGTCAAGCTGGGCGGCAGCCTGTTCACGCCCGCGCCCGCCAAGCCATAATCACGGCCCATGCAAGCGCTTCGCTCCTCGTTCTGGCTCACCCGGCTGATATTGGCCTGGTTTGCCGTGACGCTGGGCGTTGCCGTGGCTTCGCCCCTGGTCCATCCCCAGGGTTTCGAGCTGGTCTGCACGGCCAGCGGCGACGTCAAGCTGGTGGCGCTGGGCGACAGCGCAGCCCCGGGCATGGGCCACCACCAGCTTGACTGCCCCATGTGCCTGCCCGCTGGTGCACCGCCGCCGGCCCTGCCGCAGATGGCCGTGCCCCACCAGCAGCCGCTGGCCCACGCGCTGCTGCCGCTGGTGGCGGCGCACATTGCCTCCGTCACACGCGCGCCGCTGCCGGCGCGCGGCCCTCCCCCGCTGACTGCCGTGTTCTCTTGAATCGCCACCGGGCCTGCTGATGCGCGCCCGGCCCGCCTGCGCCGCATGCGCGGCGCAAGACCCGGAGTCAGTTCGTGAATTCCCTCCCCTTCCCCGCGATGGCAGCGCCGCTGCGCCTGCCTGCACCCCTCTTTCGCCCCCATCCCCTGGCCGTAGCGCTGTGCTGCGCGCTGGGCACGGCCTGGACGCCTGCCGCGCACGCGCAGGCCCTGGCCGAGGCGGCACTGCCCGCCGTCGAAGTCTCCGACCAGGCCACGGCCGACGCCAACGGCCTGCTGCCGCTGAACAAGACCGTGGGCACGGCCAGCCGCCTGGGCCTGACGGCGCGCGAGACGCCGGCCTCGGTGCACATCGTGGACCGTGCCGCCATCGAGGCGCGCGGCGCCCAGGACACGCAGGAGATCCTGCGCTCCATTCCGGGCGTCACGGCCTACAGCCCGCCCGGCAACATCGGCATCAGCTACCGGGGCTTCGGCACGGGGTCGGTCAGCCAGCTGTTCAACGGCATCAACCTGCAGTACTCCATTGCGGCCCGGCCCGTGGACAGCTGGATCTACGACCGGGTGGAGGCCGTGGGCGGCGCCTCCGGCTTTCTCTATGGCGCAGGCGGCGTGGGCGGCACGCTGAACTACATCACCAAGCTGGCCCAGCGCGACAGCTTCACCGAAGGCCAGCTGCGCCTGGGCAGCTACGGGCTGAAGGAAGCCTCCGTCGGGCTGAACCGCCGCCTGGGCGATGCCACTGACAGCCAGGGCACGACCCATTACCTGCGCCTGGACCTCAACCACCGCGACGCCGGCAGCTGGGTGGGCGGCACGCAGTCGCGCTCCACGCAGCTGGCGACCTCGCTGCTGTCCGACCTGGGTGGCGGCCTGACGCACACCCTGGCCTACGAGGCCCAGCATGAGCGCGTGGACCGCCCCTACTGGGGCACGCCGCTGCTCAACCCGCTGCGCGGCCAGGCGCGCATTGACGAGGCGACCCTAGGCAAGAACTACAACAGCGCCGACGGCCTGTATGCCCAGCGCGTGCAGTGGCTGCGCTCCATCACCGAATGGCGGGCCAGCGACCGGCTCAAGCTGAGCAACACCTTCTACGCCTATGACGCGCTGCGCGACTACCGCAACGTGGAGACCTACCGCTTCACGCCCGACAACACCGCGGTGGTGCGCTCGGCGGCGCTGCTCCAGCGCCATGACCAGCGCATGGTGGGCGACCGCATCGAAGGCAGCTACCTGGGCGAGCTGGCCGGCCGGCGCAGCGAATGGGCTTTTGGGCTGGATGTGAGCGTGAACCGGCAGACACGCTTTCCGAACAGCCTGTCGGGCACGGTGAGCACGGTCAATCCCTACGATTTCACGACAGAGAACTTCTACGACATTCCCGGCATGGCACCCGGCTTCAGGCCTGACCGCGACAACAAGGTCACCACCACCGCGCTCTACCTGGAAAACCGCACGGCCCTCACTCCTGCCCTGCACTTGCTGACGGCGCTGCGCCATGAACGCATCGAGGTGGACCTGACCAACCGGCGCGATGTGACGCCCGCGCTGCCCGCCAGCTACAGCCGCAGCTATAGCCCGACGACCGGGCGCGTGGGCCTGGTCTGGGATGCCACGCCCGAGGCCAATCTCTACGCGCAGTTCTCCACGGCGGCCGATCCGCCGTCGGGCATGCTGATGGGCGCCTCGTTTGCCGACGCCATCAACAACACCGGGCTGACCACGGGCCGCCAGGTGGAGGCGGGCAGCAAGCTGTCGTTCTGGCAGGGCAAGGGAACTGCGGCGCTGGCGGTCTATCGCATCACGCGCCGCAACATCTCCACCCAGGACCCGCAGGACAGCACGCGCACGGTGCTGGTGGGCCAGCAGTCCTCGCGCGGGGTGGAGCTGTCCATGGGCCTGGCGCCCACGCCGCGATGGTCCATCCAGGGCAACTGGAGCCATGTGGACGCGCGCTATGACAACTACCAGCAAGGCGGCGTGTCCCTGGCGGGCAAGCGACCCACGAACACGCCCGCCAGCGTGCTCAACCTCTGGACCAGCTACCGCATCACGCCGGCGCTGGAGGTCAATGCCGGGCTGCGCCGCGTGGGGGGCATCTATGCCGATGCGGCCAACACGCTGTCCTGGCCCGCCTACACCCTGCTGGACCTGGGCCTGAGCTACCGCATCGACCCGCGCATGACCGTGGTTGCACGGCTGCGCAATGCCACGGACCGCGTCTACGCCGCCAGCCTGACCAGCACCATGGCCTACCTGGGCGCGCCGCGCACGGCAGACATTTCGCTGCGCGTGGCCTTCTGAGCAGGAGACGCACCATGCGCCTTCACCTCAAACGCTGGCTGTTCCTGCTGCACCGCTGGCTGGGCATTGCCCTGTGCCTGTTCTTTGCGCTGTGGTTTGTCTCGGGCATGGTGATGATGTACGTGGGCTACCCCAAGCTCACGCAGGCCGAGCGGCTGCGCCACCTGCCGGCGCTCAATGGCAACGCCGCCCTGCTCGCGCCCGCCGAGGCGCTGCGCGCGGCCGGCATCGACGGCCCGCTCAAGGACCTGCGCCTGCATGCCGGCAGCGCCGGCCGTGCCAGCTACCTGGTCACGCCCGAGGGGCGGCGCCAGCCCGTGGCCATCGATGCGGCCAGCGGCCAGGTGTTGGGTGCCACCAGCCAGGCGCAGGCCCTGGCCAGTGCCCGCGCCTTCGCGGGGGACGGCACGGGCCTGCACTACCTGGGCACGGTGGATGAGGATGCCTTCAGCCACTCGCGCGCCCTGGACATTCACCGCCCCCTGCACCGCGTGCAGCTTGACGATGCAGATGGCACGCTGCTGTACATCTCCGGCACGACGGCCGAGGTGGTGCGCGATGCCACGCGCACCGAGCGCGGCTGGAACTACCTGGGCGCCTGGCTGCACTGGCTGTACATGTTCAGGGGCAATGCCTTTGATGGCGCCTGGGCCGACATCGTCAACGTGCTGTCGCTGGTCGGCATTGCCGTGGCCATCACCGGCACCGTGGTCGGGGTGATGCGCTGGCGGTTCAGGCAGCCCTACCGCAGCGGCCTGCGCACGCCCTACCCGGGCCGCGCCATGCGCTGGCACCATGTGGCGGGCCTGCTGTTCGCGCTGACCACGCTGGCCTGGATCTTCAGCGGCCTGATGTCCATGAACCCCTGGCGCCTGTTCGACACGGGCACGCCGCCACTGCACATGGCACGGTGGCAACAGGGTCCGCTGCGCCTGACCGGGGACGACGCCACGCCGCAGTCGCTGATCGCCGCGGCGGGCGGTCCCGTGCGCGAACTGCGCTGGCTGCGCACCGCAGGCCGCACCGAGGTGCTGGCCCAGCCCGCAGCCGGCACGCCCCTGGTGCTGGACAGCGCCAGCGCCGCGCCCGCAGCCCATTCGCGCGAGGCCCTGCTGGACCGCGCGGCCGTGCTGATCGACGCACCCGTGCTGCGCAGCGAATGGCTGACCGCGCACGACCTGTACTGGTACGAGCGCGCCGAGCACACCATGATGGGCGGCCATGACAAGCCCCTGCCCGTTCTGCGCGTGGTCTTTGGCGATGCCGCGGCCAGCTGGGTGCACATCGACCCGCACACGGGCCAGGTGCTGGGCCGGCTGGACAGCACCCAGCGCCTCAAGCGCTGGCTGTTCGCCATGCTGCACAGCTGGGACTGGCTGCCGCTGCTGCAGCGCCGGCCGCTGTGGGATGCGCTGCTGCTGGCCTTCAGCCTGGGCGGCCTGCTGATGAGCGCCACGGGCGTGGTCATCGGCCTGCGCCGGCTGCGCAAAAAGCGCAGCCACGGAGCCCGGATGCCGGCAACGGCCAAGGCGGGCGCACATGGTTAGCCGCCATACTGTATGCTTGCCACATGCAACTCGAACAGAAATACCAGGCCCTGCTGGCCGAGGCCGAGCGCCGCAAGCTGGACGACGTGGACAGCATGCGGCTGTGCTTCCAGACACTGTCCCTGGCTGCGCGCATCGACCGTGACTGCGCCGCGCTGCTGGCGCCGCACGGCCTGTCCGAAGGGCGCTTCGTGCTGCTGTTCCTGCTGGAATCCGCCAGCGAAGGGCTGGCCCCCAACCACCTGGCAGAGCAGGCCGGCATCACCCGCGCCACCGTGACCGGCCTGCTGGACGGCCTGGAACGCGAGGCTCTGGCCGAGCGCCTGCCCGACCCGGCCGACCGCCGCGCGCTGCGCGTGCAGCTCACCGCCAAGGGCCGCCAGCTGGCGCGCAAGCTGTTTGCCCGGCACAGCCAATGGATCGCCGGCCTGTTTTCCAACCTGTCGCCCGCCGAACGCGGCCAGTTGGGAAAGCTGCTGGCCAAGGCCGCCGCAGGCGTGGAGGCCAGCGCATGACGGCGCCCGCCCCCCGGCGCAAGGGCGCCAACCGCACGGTCGATATCACTCCCGAACTGCTGCAGGCCCTGTCCCTTGGCGAGATAGAGACCGCCACGCTGACCGAAAGCCTGGCTGTGGACCAGGCCCGGCTGCTGCAGGCCGTCTTCCCCGACGCGTGGCCGCAGCTGGAGGACACGGCGCAGGCGCTGGGCCAGCTGGGCATTCTCAAGCGCATGGAGTGCATTGGCGGCCTGCTGTGGCAGGCGCTGGGCCAGGCCGGCTGGCAGCGCTGCCTCACGCACCGATCTGACACGGTGCGCGGCTGGGCCTGCTTCATGGCCGGTGCGCAGCCGGGCCTGACCCTGAGCCAGCGCCTGGAGCTGCTGCAGCCGCTGGCCGATGACCCGCATTTCGGCGTGCGCGAATGGTCGTGGATGGGCGTGCGCCCGCATCTGGCCAGCGATCTGCCGCAGGCCGTGGCCGAGTTGTCCCGGTGGACAAGGCGGCCCTCCGACCGCCTGCGCCGTTTCGCCAGCGAGGCCCTGCGGCCGCGCGGCGTCTGGTGCAGCCATATCGCGGCGCTCAAGCAGCAGCCGGAGATCGCCCTGCCCCTTTTGCAGCGGCTGCGCGCCGATGCCTCGCCCTATGTGCAGGACTCGGTGGCCAACTGGCTCAACGACGCGGCCAAGAGCCGGCCTGACTGGGTGCGCGCCCTGTGTGCGCAATGGCTCCAGGAATCGCCCGTGCCCGCCACGCGCCGCATCTGCGAGCGTGCGCAGCGCAGCCTCAAGGAGCGGTAGGTGCCTGCCGGCCCGCCAGCCGCTCGCAGTCGGGCTTGACGCAGCGCCCGTAGAGGATGTGGGAGTGCTCCACGATGGCAAAGCCATGCGAGCGCGCCAGCAGCTTCTGGCGCTGCTCGATCACCGCATCGTGGAACTCCTGCACCAGGCCGCAGCGCGTGCAGATCAGGTGGTCATGGTGCTCGCCGTCATCGAGTTCATAGACCGCCTTGCCCGCCGCAAAGCGCTGGTGCTGCAGCAGCCCGGCCTGCTCCAGCTGCGCCAGCACGCGGTAGACCGTGGCCAGGCTGGTGCCCCGGCCCTGGTCATGCAGCTGGCGATAGACCTCCTCCGCCGCCAGATGCCGCTGGTCCCCGTGGCGAAAGATGTCCAGCACCCACAGTCGCGCCAGCGTGGCCTTCAGCCCCAGGTTCTTGAGGTCAGCGGAATCGGACATGCAGCCCTCCCGGCCGGTCAGAACTCATTGTGGATGGCCTTGTAGCCGCGCACCAGTTCGTTGTTGGTGCGGACCACGTCCTCGGAGAAATCGCTGGCGTCGGCGGGCACCTGGGCCAGCGTGGACAGGTCGGTCTCCGGGCCTATGCGCGCGGTGGACGGCACATAAAAGCCTGGCGGCAGGTGGCATCCATCGACCACGGCGTTGTAGCGCACCACGCAGCCGTCATCGACCACGCAGTTGAACAGCACGCTGTTGAAGCCGATGAACACGCCATTGCCCACGGTGCAGGGCCCGTGGACGATGGCGCGATGGGCGATCGAGGTGTGCTGCCCCACGCTGACGCGCGCGCCCGACTTGGAGTGGATCACCACCCCGTCCTGGATGTTGGAGTGCCCACCGATCACGATGGGGTCGATGTGGCCGTCCGCATCCATCTCGTCGGCACGGATCACCGCATAGGGGCCGATGAAGACGTTCTCCTCCACGATCACCAGTCCGCACAGGATGGCCGTGGGGTCCACGAAGGCGCTGGCATGGATGCGCGGCAGGTCGCCGCGCGGGTTCTTGCGGATCATCCCTTGCGCCTGTTCTTTGCGCCGCCCTGGCGGGCCTTGAAGCGCGGGTTGCTCTTGCAGATGACGTAGATGCGGCCGCGGCGGCGCACCACCTGGCAGTCTCGATGGCGCAGCTTGGCTTCCTTGAGGGACGAGAGCACTTGCATGGAAAACTCCTTGGGTTGTAGACAAACGGGGGCCGGCTCGCGGGTCATGCCCAGGACACGGCGTCGTGCGGATGCAGGCTCTCCATGTGGCGCACATGCACGCGCGGCTGGGCGTAGCTGCCTTCCAGCGCGGCCTGTATGCGGCGCGCCGCATCCTCGACAAACATCAGGTTGCGGCCGTTGAGCGCGGCAAAGGCCTGCTCGTCGGCGCGCTTGACGGCGGTCTGCACGGGCGTGCCCAGCGCCTGCTCCACGCGGGCGATCAGGGGCAGGATGCCCAGGTCGGGCGCATCACAGGCCAGGTCCACGCTGACCTGGGCCTCGCTGCGCTGGCTGTGTGCCGTGGCCAGCGTGCCGTGCCGGCGCAGCCAGGAAGCCACCTGGTCCGGCTCCACCAGCGGCTCGCCCGCAAAGGCCTGCAAAAAGCCCTGCTCCAGCAACTGGCGCGACAGTGCCGCCGAGCAGGGGCAGGTCGAGGAATAGCCCACGCCCACCTGCAGCCGCAGCTGGAACACGCCCTGCGCCAGCGTGGCGTCCAGGCGCACGGGATAGGACTTCCAGCCCGACAGATCGTGGGTGACCAGGGCGGGCCGCTGGGTCAGCAGGTCCAGCGACAGGCGCAGCCGGGCGCTGCGGCTTTGGCAGTCCAGGTGGCTGTCGATCATGGCCTGCAGCGCATGGCGCAGCGCCAGGGCAGACAGCGCGGATTCCTCGGCCAGGCTGTCCAGTTGCCGGTACAGCCGGGACATGTGTATGCCCTTGACATGGGCCGCAGGAAGATCGACCTGCACATCGGCGCGCGCATGCAGCTCGCGCCAGTAGCCGGGCTCGGCCACGGTCACGGGCAGGTCTATGCCCTGCATGCCCACCCATTGCAGCGGGCTGAGGCTGGGCGCGGGATCGGTCAGGGAAACATCGGGAAGAGGTGCAAGCATTCGGGGCTCCAGGGGCCACGCCCGCGAGGGCGGCGCGGCAAGCGTTCAATGTCGGCTCAGGGCCGACTCAGGGCCGGCTCGGTACCGGCCGGGCATCAGTTCCATCCGGGAAAGGGGTTGTCCCACTGCGTCCAGGCCTGCGGGTCCATGGCCATTTCCGCATCGGTCAGCAGGCATTCGTCCAGGAGTGCGCGCAGCGCCTGCTCGTCCATGCCCATGCCGATCAGCACCAGTTCCTGGCGCGCGTCGCCCACGCCATCGACCCATTTGTCCAGGATGCGCTGCACGCTTTCGGGGTCGCGCGGCCAGCGCTCGGCCTCCACGGCGGCCCACCAGTGCCCGGCCGGGCCATGGCGGGCCACGGCGCCGGCCTGTGACCAGGAGCCGGCCAGCGCCGGATGGCTGGCCAGCCAGAAAAACCCCTTGGAGCGCACCACGCCCGGCCATTCGCTTTGCACCAGGCCGAAGAAGCGCCGGGGATGAAAGGGGCGGCGGGCGCGGTAGACAAAGCTGGCAACGCCATAGGCCTCGGTCTCGGGCTGGTGCGTGCCACGCAATTGCTGCAGCCAGCCCGGCGCCCTGGAGGCCTCCTCGAAATCGAACAGCCCCGTATCGAGCACGCGATCCAGCGGCAGCTGGCCGAAGGAGGCGATCTCCAGCCTGGCACGCGGGTTGAGCCCGCGCAGGATGGCCATGAGCCGGCTGCAGTCCTCATCGGTGACCAGGTCGATCTTGTTGAGCACGATCACATCGCAGAACTCCACCTGCTCGATCAGCAGATCGACCACGGTGCGGCGGTCCTCCTCGCCCAGCGATTCGCCGCGCGAGCGCAGGCTGTCACGCGAGCCATAGTCGTGCAGAAAGTTGAAGGCATCGACCACGGTCACCATGGTGTCCAGCCGCGCCACATCGCCCAGGCTGCGTCCGTCCTCGCCCGCGAAGGTGAAGGTCTCGGCCACCGGCAGCGGCTCGGAGATGCCCGTGGACTCGATGACCAGCTGGTCGAAGCGGCCCTCGCCCGCCAGCCGCGCCACCTCCACCAGCAGGTCCTCGCGCAGCGTGCAGCAGATGCAGCCGTTGCTCATCTCCACCAGTTTTTCGTCGGTGCGCGACAGGTCGGCCCCGCCATCACGCACCAGGGCCGCGTCGATGTTGACCTCGGACATGTCGTTGACGATGACGGCCACGCGCCGACCTTCGCGGTTGTGCAGGATGTGGTTGAGCAAGGTGGTCTTGCCCGCGCCCAGAAAGCCCGACAGTACGGTCACCGGCAATCGGGCATGCGGCGGCTGAACCGGCGCTACGGTATGCATCATGGAATCTCTCAAGCAGGGAAAGGGAGCACGCTGCTGGCACTGCAGCCGCGTGCGGCAGGCAGGGCCTCAGGCGTGCAGCGCAGTGCAGGCAGAGCACTTGCCATGTAGCTCGATGTTCGAATGGGCCAACGCGAACGCATGGCCGTGCGCCCAGTTGCCCAGGCAGCGGTTGAGCGCGTCGTCGACAAACTCGTCCACCTGCCCGCAGCTGTCGCAGATCGCAAAGGCCGAGAAGTCATGGCTGCCCTCATCCGGGTGCGAGCAGCACACATAGGCGTTCAACGACTCCAGGCGGTGGACCACGCCCTGCTCGGCCAGCTTGTCCAGCGCGCGGTAGACCTGCGTGGGGGCGCTCAGCCCGTGGTCACGCAGCTGGTCGAGCAGTGCATAGGCCGTGCGCGGTGCACCGGCCTGGCGCAGGGCGTCGAGCACCCGTTGCTGGTTGGCGGTCAAAGGGGTGGGCATGGTGATTTCCTGTTCCAGAAAACGGTTGGCGATGTTGCGCCACATCAGAATTGTGACGTTATAACATAACAAAACAACAGCTGTCAGGCAGGTTTTTACAATTAAATAGAATATTAAGTTGCGTTTAAATATTCAACAGGATATAGTCAGCACCGTTGTCGAGACCCGTACCCAGTACCTGAGTCGGCAACCACATCTCCCGCGCAACGGCTTGCCAGCCGCTTCCTGCAGGATGTGTTTCGCGACCTTTGTCGCCCAGTTGGTCTGTAGAGCTGCAGCCAACCGAGTTCCTAGATGCTCACGCAGACCTTTTCAAGGCTGCGAACCTGACTGAACCACATTTCAAACACCGGCATTCCCATGGGCAAGTACGTCGTCTCGCCCTCGACACACCCGACCGACTGCGGCCGCTTCCGTGCCTCCTTCTCGGTCCATCGCTCCCAGGGCAACGGCAGCTACTGCCGCGTATTCCGTTTCGACAAGGCATTCGCCTCCAGCGAAGCGGCACGGCTGTTTGCCGTCACCCAAGGCTGGCTTCAGACCTGCATGCAGCACCCGCCTGCGTGCTGATGGCCCGCTTGCTGCGAACCCCTATCCATTTCCTGCGGCGGATTGCACAGTCCTCCGCCTGCATTCCAACGGTGCGCCCGTTTGCGCACATCTAAGCAAAGAGGTTTTCCTATGACCACCAAAATCTACGTGGGCAATCTGCCCTACTCCGTGACCGACTCCAGCCTGGAAAGCAACTTCGCCGAATTCGGCAGCGTGGCTTCCGCCAAGGTCATGATGGACCGCGAAACCGGCCGCTCCAAGGGCTTCGGTTTTGTGGAGATGGCTTCTGCCGAAGTCGCCCAGGCCGCCATCACCGGCCTGCACGGCATGTCCGTGGACGGACGCTCGATTGTCGTGAACCTGGCGCGTCCTCGCGAAGAAGGCCGCAGCTCGGGTGGCTACAGCCCGCAAGGCTATGCAGGCAAGCGTGCCGACGTCGGCTATGGCAATGGCGGCCACGGCGGCGGTCGCTACTGATAGCGTCCAATTCCAAGAAAACCGGCTCTTTGGGCCGGTTTTTTTTCGCCTGCGGTTTTCTGCCGATGTCGGCATGAAAAAACCGGCCGCCCTTGCGGGCCGGCCGGTCATGCTTCAAGCCTGCCGGGGTCTGGCCCCGGCAAAGGCGAAGTGGCTTACCGCAGCGCGTCGATGGCGGCGTTGAAGGTGGCGCTGGGGCGCATCACGGCGTCCATCTTGGCCACGTCGGGCTGGTAGTAGCCGCCAATGTCCACGGCCTTGCCCTGCACGGCGCGCAGCTCTTCGATGATCTTGGACTCGTTGTCCGCCAGCTGCTTGGCCAGGGGAGCGAACTTGGCGGCCAGCTCGGCGTTCTCGGTCTGGGCAGCCAGGGCCTGTGCCCAGTACAGGGCGATGTAGAACTGGCTGCCGCGGTTGTCCAGCTCGCCGGTGCGGCGCGAAGGCGACTTGTCCTCGTCCAGCAGCCTGCCGGTGGCTTCGTCCAGGGTCTTGGCCAGCAGCTTTGCGCTGTCGTTGCCGTTCTTGATGCCCAGGTCTTCCAGCGACACGGCCAGTGCCAGGAACTCGCCCAGCGAATCCCAGCGCAGGTGGTTTTCTTCCACCAACTGCTGCACGTGCTTGGGAGCGGAGCCGCCGGCACCGGTTTCGTACATGCCGCCACCGGCCATCAGCGGCACGATGGACAGCATCTTGGCGGAGGTGCCCAGTTCCATGATGGGGAACAGGTCGGTCAGGTAGTCGCGCAGGATGTTGCCGGTCACCGAGATGGTGTCCAGGCCACGGGCCACGCGCTCCAACGTGTAGCGCATGGCGCGGACCTGCGACAGGATGTGGATTTCCAGGCCCGTGGTGTCGTAGTCCTTGAGGTAGGTGTTGACCTTCTTGATCAGCTCGGCCTCGTGCGGACGGTAGGGGTCCAGCCAGAACACGGCAGGCATGCCGGAGTTGCGTGCACGCGTGACGGCCAGCTTGACCCAGTCGCGGATGGGCGCATCCTTGACCTGGCACATGCGCCAGATGTCGCCCTGCTCCACGTTCTGGCTCATCAGCACTTCACCGGTGGCCAGGTCGACGATGTTGGCAACGCCGTCTTCCTCGATCTCGAAGGTCTTGTCGTGCGAGCCGTACTCTTCGGCCTTTTGCGCCATCAGGCCCACGTTGGGCACGGTGCCCATGGTCTTGGGGTCGAAGTTGCCGTGCCACTTGCAGAAGTTGATCATCTCCTGGTAGATGCGGGCAAAGGTGGACTCGGGCATCACGGCCTTGCAGTCGTAGGGCTTGCCGTCGGCGCCCCACATCTTGCCGCCCTGGCGGATCATGGCGGGCATGGACGCATCGACGATCACGTCGTTGGGCGAGTGGAAGTTGGTGATGCCCTTGGCGGAGTCCACCATGGCCAGCGCGGGACGGTGTTCCTGGCAGGCGTGCAGGTCACGGATGATCTCTTCGCGCAGCGAGGCGGGCAGCGTCTCGATCTTCTCGTACAGCGTGGACATGCCGTTGTTGACGTTGACGCCCAGCTCGTCGAACAGCTTGCCGTGCTTCTCGAAGGCTTCCTTGTAGTAGATCTTCACGCAGTGGCCGAACACGATGGGGTGCGAGACCTTCATCATCGTGGCCTTGACGTGCAGCGAGAACAGGATGCCGGCGTCGCGGCAGTCGTCCAGTTCCTTTTCGTAGAAGTCGCACAGCGCCTTCTTGCTCATGAACATGGAGTCGATGATCTCGCCGGCCTGCAGCGCGACCTTGGGCTTGAGCACCACGGTCTTGCCGCTCTTGGTGGTCAGCTCCATCTTGACGTCGCGGGCCTTGTCCAGGGTCATGGACTTTTCGCCGTGGTAGAAGTCGCCGTGCTCCATGTGCGAGACATGGGTTTGCGACCACTGCTTCCACTCGCCCATGGAGTGCGGGTGCTTCTTGGCGTAGTTCTTGACGGCGGCGGGAGCGCGGCGGTCGGAGTTGCCTTCACGCAGCACGGGGTTCACGGCCGAGCCCAGGCACTTGCCGTAGCGCGCCTTGATGTCCTTTTCCTGGTCGTTGGACGGGTTCTCGGGGTAGTCGGGCAGTGCGTAGCCCTTGCCCTGCAGCTCCTTGATGGCAGCCGTCAGCTGGGCCACGGAGGCGCTGATGTTGGGCAGCTTGATGATGTTGACATCGGGCTCCAGCGTCTTCTTGCCGAGCTCGGACAGGGTGTGGGCCACGCGCTGGTCTTCGGCCAGGAATTCGGAGAACTCACCCAGGATGCGGTGGGCCACGGAGATGTCGGCGGTCTCGACATTCACGCCGGCGGGTGCTGCAAAGGCGCGCACCACAGGCAGGAAGGCACTGGTGGCCAGGCGCGGGGCCTCATCGGTCAGGGTGTAGATGATGGTGGGTTGCTGCGTGCTCATCTCTTGTCTCAGGTAGTGAAAAAGGTAGGGGTCGCGCCGCAGGCCGTCGAACCGGACATCCGCTAGGGGAAACGGGCCGGTGCAGCCTGACGCTGTAGGACCGTCACGCAATGCCCCGTCGCGCCAGCATGCTGCCCCGGCGTTTTCTGCAATGCGATCCCACAATACAAAATTCTAAGCGGAACCTGCCGGATTTTTTAAGTCTTGTAGAAGACTTAGGGTTTTACAGCGGCATTCAGGCCCTGTTTTCACAGGGAAACGGCTTGGAGCCCCTGCGTTTTCTGCCATGCAAAAAATGCTGTGGCGTGACGGACACGCAAGCATGGCAGAGCACCGCGCCACACCCAGAGCCGATACATCCACAACGATTCATCGTGCGCGAAGCAGCGGGCAAACTCCCCCGGCGAAAACCCCGTGATCAGGCGCTGATCAAGCGCTGTTCACGGCACACACAGGCCGGGTCGGAAACGCCCCCGGCCAGCACTGGCGTCTGGGGCAGCAATCGCACGCCAATGCCCGGGAACACGGGTAAACGTGGCGACATATTGCGCCAAGTCATCTACAAAGCACGCCAATTACGCCAAATTGTCATCCATCCACCTTTATTCTGTCTTTTTGACTAGAACTACTGGACTGGAGACGATTTGAGTACCCTGGCAATCGTGATTTCACTGGCGGGACTGATGTTCCTGGCCTACCGAGGCATCTCCGTGCTGCTGCTGGCACCCCTGATGGCTGCCGTGGCCGTGCTGCTGTCCGGCGACCTGGGCCACATGCTGCCGCTGTACACCAGCACCTTCATGGGCGCCCTGGGCAACTACATGCTGCAGTTCTTCCCCGTGTTCCTGCTGGGCGCGCTGTTCGGCCAGTTGATGGCGGACTCGGGCGCGGCCACCGCGATATCGCACTGGATCATGCGCGTGCTGGGCGAGAAGCACGCCATCCTCACCGTGGTGCTGGCCTGCGCCGTGCTCACCTATGGCGGCGTGTCGCTGTTCGTGGTGGCCTTTGCCATCTATCCGATTGCCAAGTCGCTGTTCCGCGCGGCCCATGTGCCCAAGCGGCTGATACCGCCCACCATCGCGCTGGGCTCGTTCACCTTCACCATGACGGCGCTGCCGGGCACGCCGTCCATCCAGAACGCCATTCCCATTCCCTACTACGGCACGAACGTGTTCGCGGCGCCGGGCCTGGGCATCATCGGCGGCATGACCATGCTGGCCCTGGGCCTGTGGTGGCTGCAGTCGCGCGCGGCCAAGGCGCGCGTGGCCGGCGAAGGCTACGGCGACCATGACGATGCCGTCGAGCAGGGCCTGCATGACGAAAGCGACCCCGCCCTGCACAGCCGCCGGGACCTGCCGCTGCTGCTGGCCCTGCTGCCGCTGGTGCTGGTGATCGCGGTCAACGCGCTGCTGACCTACGGCGTGTTCCCGCAAATGGATTTCGGCTTCCTCAAGGACCGTTTTCCTGCCGTGAACCCGGCCAAGCAGACGGGCCTGTGGGCGCTGATCCTGTCCCTGGCCGTGGCCTGCGCCGCACTGGTGCTGCTGGGCCTGGGCCGCTGGCGCAATCTCAAGGAGTCGGTGAACAAGGGCGTGCTGGGCTCCATGCTGCCCATCTTCAACACCGCCTCGGAAGTGGGCTACGGCGCCGTCATCGCGAGCCTGGCCGGCTTTGCCATCATCCGCGAGGCCGTGCTCAACGTGGCGCCCCACAACCCGCTGATCTCCGAGGCCGTGGCCATGAACGTGCTGGCAGGCATCACGGGGTCGTCGTCCGGCGGCCTGTCGATTGCACTGTCCACGCTGGGCAAGGACTACCTGGCCATGGCCGCCCAGCTGGGCATCAGCCCCGAGCTGCTGCACCGCGTGGCCGTGATGGCGGCCGGCTGCTTCGACACCCTGCCGCACAGCGGCGCCATCATCACGCTGCTGTCCATCTGCGGCCTCACGCACCGCCAGTCGTACGGCAACATCGCCATCATGACCATTGGCGCGCCCCTGCTGGCCCTGGTGCTGGTGATCACGCTCGGCACCATGTTCGGGTCCTTCTGAGTGACCAGGGCGCAGAGCGCGCGCGGGAAATACCACGGCATCGCGCCCGCCACAACCGGCATATGACGTATATGCGCGGGGCGGGTGCATGGCAACAATGCATGCACGGCGATAAGGCATCGCCCCGGTTCATTCCCGCATCACCGACAAGACGACATCCGCTGCCAAAGCTGCCAGCGCCGATGTCGGGCAACAAGGCCCGAACCGCTCCCTGACCTGGAGCGGTTCGGGCCTTTTTTTGTTGGCCGGGAATCGAGGGGGCAGCGATGCCGCACGCCGCCCCCTCAACCCCTTCAGGAGCAGCAGCATGAGACACGGAGATATTTCCAGCAGCAACGATTGCGTCGGCGTGGCGGTGGTCAACTACAAGATGCCGCGCCTGCACACCAAGGCCGAGGTGCTGGACAACTGCCGCAAGATCGCGGACATGCTGGTGGGCATGAAGCGCGGCCTGCCGGGCATGGACCTGGTGATCTTTCCCGAGTACTCCACGCACGGCATCATGTACGACGCCAAGGAGATGTACGACACGGCCAGCGCCATCCCGGGCGAAGAGACCGAAATCTTCGCCGACGCCTGCCGCAGGGCCAATGTCTGGGGCGTGTTCTCGCTGACCGGCGAGCGCCATGAGGAGCACCCCAACAAGGCGCCGTACAACACCCTGATCCTCATGAACAACCAGGGCGAGATCGTGCAGAAGTACCGCAAGATCATGCCCTGGGTGCCCATCGAGGGCTGGTACCCGGGCGACTGCACCTATGTGAGCGAAGGCCCCAAGGGCCTGAAGATCAGCCTCATCATCTGCGACGACGGCAACTACCCCGAGATCTGGCGCGACTGCGCCATGCGCGGCGCCGAGCTCGTCGTGCGCTGCCAGGGCTACATGTACCCGGCCAAGGAGCAGCAGATCATGGTCTCCAAGGCCATGGCCTTCATGAACAACTGCTACGTGGCCGTGGCCAATGCGGCGGGCTTCGACGGCGTGTACTCGTACTTCGGGCACTCGGCCATCATCGGCTTCGACGGCCGCACCCTGGGCGAGACCGGCGAGGAGGAAATGGGCATCCAGTACGCCGAACTGTCCAAGCACCTGATCCGCGATGCGCGCAAAAACGGCCAGTCGCAGAACCATCTGTTCAAGCTGGTGCACCGGGGCTACACCGGCACCATCAACTCCGGCGACGGGGACAAGGGCGTGGCCGCCTGCCCCTACAACTTCTACAGCCAGTGGGTCAACGATCCCGAGGGCACACGCGAGATGGTGGAGTCCTTCACACGCACCACCGTAGGCACGCCCGAATGCCCCATCGAAGGCATTCCGCACGAGGCGCCCAAACACCGCTGACAGCGTCCTGCCTCCGCAGCCTGCAGGCCCGGGGGCAGGCCCGCCCATGAACACGGAAAGGTGAAGAGTGAAGATGAGCACGACAACAACCACAGGCCCGCTGCACGCTCCTGCCAGCCAGGCCGCCGACCCGCTGGCGGCCTACCGCATCGAGGAAGAGCCCTTCTACCGCCCTTCGGGCCGCGAAGTGCAGCTGTACCGGCAGGCCTACCAGCACCGCATGCCGCTCATCCTCAAGGGCCCCACGGGCTGCGGCAAGACGCGCTTTGTGGAGTACATGGCCTGGGCACTCAAGCGCCCCCTGGTCACGCTGGCCTGCAACGAGGACATGACAGCCTCCGACCTGGTGGGCCGATACCTGCTGGATGCCGACGGCACGGCCTGGCACGACGGCCCGCTGACCCTTGCCGTGCGCCACGGCGGCATCTGCTATCTGGACGAGGTGGTGGAGGCCCGCCAGGACACCACGGTCGTCATTCACCCGCTGACCGATGCGCGCCGTGCCCTGCCGCTGGACAAGAAGGGCGAGGTGGTGCATGCCCATCCCGACTTCCAGCTGGTGGTCTCCTACAACCCCGGCTACCAGAGCAGCGCCAAGGACATGAAGCCATCGACCCGCCAGCGCTTCGCGGCCCTGGACTTCGACTACCCGGCGCCCGAGATCGAGGCGGACATCGTGGCCCACGAGACCGGCATTGCCCCGGCCACCGCTCGCAGCCTGGTCAGCCTGGCGCGCAGCACGCGCGAACTGCGCCACCGGGGCCTGGACGAAGGCGCCTCCACCCGCATGCTGATCTACGCAGGCCTGCTGATGCGCGACGGCGTCTCGGTGCACGACAGCTGCGACATGACCATCACCAGCGCCCTGACCGACGACCCCGACACCGCCGCCGCGCTGCGCCAGCTGGTCGAAGCCGAGTTCGGCGCCTGAGGGCCGCGCGCCATGGCCATCGTCTCCGCTGCCTTGCCCGAAGAGTCCCGTCTGCTGCACACGCTGGGCCTGCTGGCCAGCGGCCTCGCGCGCCAGCCTGTCGCCGTGCAGGCGCTGGCCAGGGCGCCGGCCAGTGCCCCGGCGCCGGGCCAGGCCCACGCCCTGCCGCCGCGCGCCGTGCTGATCAGCCAGCCTGCCCGGCTGCTGATTCCCGCCAACTTGCCCATTCAGGCAAACCTGCACGCAGCAACGATGGCCCATGCCGCAGCCCATCTGCGCTTTTCACCCGCCCGCCAAGACAGCATCGCCCTCAAGCCCATGGGCCAGGCCGTGGTGGGCGCACTGGAAGATGCGCGCGTGGAACGGCTGCTGTGCCTGCAGCACCCTGGCGTGCGCCGCTGGTTCGAGGCCTGGATCGCGCCCGAGCCCGACCCATCCGACCTGGGCTTTGCCGCCTTCATGGCCCGGCTGGACCGCATGCTGCTGTGGCCAGGCCGCATGGACGGCAACCACTGGATCCACAAGGCCCGTGACCTGTTCGAGGACACCGCCACGCGCCATGGCCTGGAGGACTACGCCGCATTCCGGGCCATTGCCTCCATCCTGGCCAACGACCTGGGCCAGATGCGCGTGCGCATGGACCCGCAGCACCATGCCGTGCCCAGCATCTACCGTGATGACAACAGCTACCTTTGGCAGCACTCGGAGTCACCCCAGGACCCGAACGACAGCCTGGCGCTGCAGCAGACCGCAGCACGCGCGGCCCAACAACCCCCATCCCCCTCCGCCGGACCACAGCCCGGAGGGCCAGAAGGTCCGTCGCCTGACCTGGAACTGTCCCGCAACAGCTACCCCGAATGGGATCGCAGGCTGGAGCGCCTGAAGACGGACTGGTGCACCGTCATCGACACCCTACCGGCCTGGCAGTCCGAAGCAAGGCCGGGCAATGGCGCCACCTCCCGACTGCAGACAATGCCGCCCCTGCCGCTGCCGCCCGCACGCCAGCTGGACCGGCGCCAGCGCCTGCGCCGCCAGTGGGAAGGCGACGACCTGGACTTCAATGCCGCCATCGAGGTCCAGGTGGACCGCCGCCTGAACCTGCGACCGGAACCTCGCCTTTTCATGCGGGCCGGCAAAGGCCCGCGCCCCACCAGCGTGCTCGTGCTGATGGACGCTTCCGAATCGGTCAACACGCCCGGCCCCCACGGCGCCAGCCTGCTGGAGCTGGAGAAACAGGCGGCCCTCATGCTGGCCGAATCGCGTGCAGGCCGCAGGACCGGCGTGGACCGCCTGGCCATCCACGCCTTCTCGTCCAACACGCGCGCCGAGGTCCGCTACCTGCGCCTGCTGGACTTCGGCCAACCCTTTGCCGCAGCAGCGGCCACCCGGTTGCAGGCACTGCAGGGGCGCCATTCCACACGCCTGGGCGCCGCCCTGCGCCACGCCAGCAGCCTGCTGGCGGCCGAGCCTGCCGGCCAGCGCCATCTGCTGGTGATCACCGATGGAGCACCCGCCGACATCGACGTGCATGACGACCGCTACCTGATCGAAGACGCGCGCCACGCCGTGCAGCAGGCCCGCGCCGCAGGCATACGCATCAGTTGCCTGGCCGTGGACAGCCAGGCCGACGGCTATGTGCGCCACATCTTTGGCGGGCGCAACTACGGCATTGCCGACGACGCGCGGCATCTGCCAAGGCGGCTGTCCCAGATGGGCGCAAGGCTCGCAGCCGGCCGCTGACCACGGCAAGCGCCACGGAAATCTCGATTAACCTGAAGCCTGCAAAGAACGCACGCCAGCACCTGGCATACAAGGAACCCATGAACGACCCCGTCAGAGTCGGCATTCTTTACTCGGCCACCGGCACCACATCGACCATAGGCCAGTCCCAGCTGCAGGGCGCGCAGCTGGCCATCGACGAAATCAACGAGTCGGGCGGCCTGCTGGGGCGTGAACTGGTGGCAGTGCGCTACGACCCGGCCTCCACGCCGGCCCGCTATGCGGCGCTGGCCGAGCAGCTCATCGTGCGCGACGGCATCAACGTCATCTTCGGCTGCTACATGTCCAGCAGCCGCAAGGCCGTCATCCCCATCGTCGAGAAGTGGAACCGGCTGCTGTTCTATCCGACGCTCTACGAAGGCTTCGAGTTCTCGGGCAATGTCATCTACACCGGCGCCGCGCCCAACCAGAACAGCGTGCAGCTGGCCGACTACATGACCAGCAGCTTCGGCGCGCGGGTCTACCTCATCGGCTCGGACTACATCTATCCCTACGAGTCCAACCGCATCATGGGCGAGCTGGTCATGCAGCACCCGGGCAGCGACAAGCTGGGCGAACACTACCTGCCGCTGGACGCCACCGAGCGCGACTACGCGGCCATCATGCAGGACATCCGCGCAAGGCAGCCGGACTTCATCTTCTCCACCGTGGTCGGCGATTCCACCGCCAGCCTCTACCGCGCCTATGCCGATGCGGGTTTCAACCCGCAGACCATGCCGATTGCCAGCCTCACCACCTCCGAGGCCGAGATCGCCCAGATGGGTGCCGACGTGGCGGCCGGCCACTTCACGGCCGCGCCCTACTTCCAGTCCATCGATTCACCGGCCAATGCGCGCTGCCTGGCCCGGCTGCGCCAGCGCCTGGGCGACGACTGCAGGCCCAACCTGTGCTGGGAAGCCGCCTACTTTCAGATGCACCTGTTCGCCAACGCCTTCCGCCAGGCCGGCAGCGACCGCATCGGCGATCTGCTGCCCCATCTGCTGGGCAGCGAGTTCGACGCGCCCCAGGGCCGCATCCGGCTCGATCCCGGCAACCACCACACCTGGCTGTACCCGCGCGTGGGCCGCGCCAATGCCCAAGGCGGCTTCACCATCGTGCGCCAGGCCACCCGGGCCGTCTCGCCCGACCCCTATCTGGTCACCCATTCACTGGGCGACTGGACCGCCAGCCTCGGTGCCCTGGAGAACTGAGCGTGGATGCCGAACCGAACAAGGACACCGGCAGCGCTGCCACAGGCCGGCCGCTGCTGGAAAGAAAGCCGCTGCTGCGCGCCACCTCGCCCCAGCTCAAGGAACTGCGCCAGCTGCGCATTGCCATCGTCCACCCCGACGACGCGGACGGCCGACTGCTGGCCCAGCAACTGCAGCGCATAGGCTGCCAGGTCCAGGCCATCTGGCCGCCCCAGCCCAGCCTGCCCGAGGGCACGGACGTGGTCTTCCTGGCCGTGCGCCCCGATCACCTGCAGTTGAACTACGCCTGGACCCAGGGCGAGGGAGAGAGCCCGCCCACCGCCATCGCCGTGGTCAACTACGAGAACCCCACCATCGTCTCCGCCGTGCTGGAGCTGCAGGTGCAAGCCATCCTGCCCTCGCCCATCCGCTCCTTCGGCCTGCTGTCCACCCTGGTGCTGGCGCGCAGAAACCACAAGGAATCACGCCAGCAGCAGCAGCGCATCGCCAAGCTCCAGGCCAAGCTGCTGGGCCAGCGCCGCGTGGCCGAAGCCAAGGCCATCCTCATGCAAACCCACCAGATCAACGAAGACCAGGCCTACGACATGATCCGCGCCCAGGCCATGAGCCGGCGCAGCTCGGTGGAGGAGATTGCCCAGGCCATCGTCCATGCGAGCGAAATACTGTCGCTGGGCAAGGGCGTGGGCCGGTGAAGGGGCCGGGCAGAAACAACGCGGACGAGTGAGGTGCTATTGGCACATCGTCATTGCGTCGGCTGCCAGGTTCAGAAACGCCGAGTATTGATGCCGTCAAGGGCGCCGCAGGCCCGTTGACTGCGCCAAGGACAAGGATGACCGGCAAGTGCTTCATTGCCTTGCAGAGGCATAGGCCCAAGCGGCCGGGATGACACAATAGCCTGATCACATCTGAGACCGTGAGAGAGCAATGACAGATCCGAAAAAGTTGCAAGAAGACAGAGAATCGGAAAGCAACATGCCCAAAAATCATCTTGGGCAGAGCCCCACTCCTCCTGCTGATCTCAGCTTACAGGCCGCAGGCCCGAGTGGATCCATCGCAGGACGTGATCACAAAGCCCTGGACAGGATGAGAGCGGCCTTGAATGCAAGCATCTCTGCCTTGTCGCCTGAAGAAATTCTCGGGAATGAAACTGCCCAATCGCCACAGAGCCTTCCGGAACCTGACCTCCAATCGGCAACATCAAGCTCAAAAGGCTCATCGCAATCACCATCACCGCCGAAAGATATCAATCTATTCCAGCAGCAGGCTTCAGGTGGTTTTGAATATGCTTCGTTTCCCCATTCCTACCCGCATGGAGTAAAAACTCCTGACCAAATATCAAACCATTCCTATATCTCATCAAAAAACTCAAAGCCCGCCAGCCATGAAAACAATAAGACCCGGGACACCCATGTTTCACCAGGGATTCCCCTCATCGAGTTCAACGCAAAAATCAGAAAATCTACACCAACCACATCAAACCCTAAGATCAATGTCAAGGTCTCAGAAAATCCCATCTCCAAAAATACACCAGATAACGAGATAAAAACTCAAAAAACACCAGACAGCCCCACCAAAAAAAGCACACCAATTCAACCCATACTGCTCAAAGTACGACCCAGCGGGGTAGACACCCCACCCCACCAACAAATAACAGGATCGACGCCGTTCAGCCACATGCTGGAGGGGCGGCGAAGGGAACAGGAAGAGCGCGAAGACAAAAGAACCGAGTATGCCAGGCGCAGCGCGATAGCTTCGGAAGCTGCACTGCGGGCAGAACGAAATCGCGCGATGGAAGCGCAAAAAGAAGCCGCCTTCTACCGTAATGAGGCCGCCCGTGCAAAGGACGAGGCAATGCTCGCCCGCAAAGGCATGTGGCTGGGACTGATGGTTGCCTTGGCTTGTGTGTCCACTGCCATCCTTGCTTACCTGATAACCGCGCCGCACCTCTGTTGAGCGGCTTTGCACCATGACCCAGTCCAGCCAGCCCCGGACAGGCCACGTCTTTACCCTCCCTAACATAATTTAGGGTTGCCTGCGCCCTGCCCCTTGACCGAACCGGCGGCCACCGTCGTCTACAGCGCCGCTGCCGCCGCACGGCGACCATCCTGCCCAGGCTGGCGACAGATGGATTGGCCGCCTTCTTAGGGATCGGAACCGCGCGATGCATGGCTGCATTTCACCTGTCACCTGCAAGCAAAGACAGGCGTGCGATGGTGCAAAGCACAAAAGCGCAGGCGCAGCAGAAACTTCAATCGAAACAATGACACACCGCGAATCCCAAGCACCCGCCGCCATGTGGCCCGTTTCACCCATGATGGACTGGATACATTTTTAGAAAAATCTTTTATTTGACAATAACTTACCTTCATCCTCCAGTCACCATGTAGCAACTTTGCTGCACCTGGCAGCTGAGCGGACTTTTAGGGCGAGTATGGCCGCGCTGGGTTCTACAGGCAAAACTGCGACGAGCAATGCTTCAGTAATAATTATCAATAATTTCCAAAGAAAGCTCGCCTGCATGCAGAAGACAAACCAGTCTAATCGCTCAATTTTTCCAAAATAAGCGTAGCGCCATTACCCGCTTGCAAAGTAACTGCTGCAACTATTCCAAAAAACTGAAGATTCAGTGTATCTCCAGCAGCGAGCGCCAAAATTGTTTCACCATCAAATCTTGAAACGGAAATCGAGGGATTCTCCGTAAGCGGAACAACTCCTGTTCCGTTCAACAAAACTCTTACTGAAACAAGTAAAGAGTTGGTGAGTTTTATAGAATACTTAATTCTATATCTGCCACTCGATTGAACGGTGAATAATGTGTTTGCACCATTAGCAAAGAAACCTGAGATGTTCTGCGACTGAGGCAATGGAATATCGGTCCCACCGAGAACCACAGCTATTACAGAACCGCTAGTGTTGTGAGCAGCCATCGAGGTGGCGGTAGTTCCTCCAGCCCCTGCTGGTCCAGTGGGGCCTGTGGGACCAGGCAAGCCAATATCACCCTGCGCCCCCGTCGGACCTTGAAGGCCCGTGGCACCAATGGGGCCTTGAGCGCCTGTCTGGCCCGCTGGGCCTTGAATGCCAATCGGACCTGTGGGGCCCGCCGGTCCTGCCTGGCCGGTGGCTCCGGTCGCGCCCGCCGGTCCTGTGGCACCAGTCGCTCCGGTTGCTCCCGTTGGACCCGGGTTCCCCACAATCGCCCCTGCTGCGCACTTGCCCAGCCGCCCCGTCGCGTCGTCATAGCAGGCCACGCTGCCAGCCTCCGTTGTATTAGACAGGTTGGGCAGATATACATCGCCTGTTTCCATCACCCGGAGCCGCTCTGCATTGCCTGCATTGTTCTTGATGACGAATCCACCATTGGCCGGTGGTGTGATGGTGATGTCGGCGCCGCCAGGAGCCGCCACTGCAGCGCCGCTCAAGACGATGGCCGCGGCGAAAGAGACAGAGCGCAGCGTGAATTTCATGGTTTTCATGGTCTGAATGTGTAGTGGCTAACGTTGTGCAGTGCGGCGCTGACGCCAAAGCGCCAGTCCCATGAGCACAGAGAGAAGGACCAACCCATACTCGCTCAGTGTGGGAATGGCCGCAGCCGATGGGCCGGGACCTGCACCGATCTGCACAGTGGGCGGAACCGTCGCATTGGTGCGTACCACCGTCGCACCGGGACCCAGGTTGATGACCGCAGTGCCGCTGGCAGCCTGCAGCACCACAGGCTGACCAGGCACTCCCTCGACGGTCAGCGTCCCGAGCACGGTGATATTTGCCCCGACAGGCAGCACAAAGGTGCGGCCCGTGCTGCTCCTGATGGTCAGGTTCTGCACGACCAGGGTGCCGCTGAGCTGGCTGGTGTTGCCCGGATCGCAGCCGTCGCGCAGCTCGATCGTGTTGTTGCCGGCATTCAGTGATCCGTTGATCTGCAGGTCACCACCCACCGACAGCGTTCCGCCACTGTTGGTGATGGCGGCGGTACTTGCGAACGTAGCCGAAGAATCGACGGTCAGCGCGCCTCCCAGGTCCAGGGTTCCTTGCATGTCCAGCGCAGAGCAGGACAGGTCCACGGCCCCGCCCGGCGGGACAACCAGAGAGCTGCCCGGTGGATAGGACCACTGGGCCGCTGCGTTGGAGGACAGCATGAGGGCCAAGCCTGCTCCACCCAGACATCGCCAAAGGGAAAACTTCATCAGACAAGTTCCGTTGCACCTGAGCGCAAGGTGCGCACAAGTGAAATGATTGAAAGTGTCAATCATTGTCAACAGAAACAAAAAATTAAAAATTGAGTTTTTCAACCAAGAAAACATTCGCGTTTGGCACGGGAATCCGCAGCATTGACTCCAGCGGACGGGCTCTGCCGTTCCCGATCCCGGAGGCGCATCGCTAATCCATCTTCTGATTCACGGTCTCAATTGACTGCGTTTAGCAGGGCCATCGCCGCCGCCCATCATGAAGTACATCGATGGAGATAACGCCAAGCTCGAACAGGTCAATGCCGCCATCGGCGGCGCTTTAGGGGGGGGCTGCGGTATGCATTAACTCGCGGACGGAACTCCGTCGAGGCTGTCAGGCTTGGCACGACGTGCTGATGCCCGCGAACTGAGGCTTCACATGGTCGGCTGATAGCGGAGTGCTTTCGCCTACAAGAGAGGCCTCTCAGCAAACCTACTTTGTCGCGGCCAGTTGGCTGATTCTCTGCATTGCGTTGTAGATTTCGCCAGCCATATACGAAGAAATCACTTCACTGCTAACGCCAGGAACGAGGGCAGCGCTTCCCTTCTCAGCGGAAGCGCTCCAATGCAGATTAAACAAAAGCTCCTTCATATCGGCAGACTCCATTACATCAGACATCAGCCCGTGAAATTCCGTAATGATCTCCATACGCTTCTCGCCATCCTTCGCCAGCTTGCAAAGCTGCTGAAACCAAGATGCTCCACGCAGGTATTCTAGGAATTCAAGTACTTCAGGTTGATATACACCCTCCTGCCCATCAACCAAGAACTCTTTCCCTGGCGCAAAAGTATCACGATAACGGAGAAGCTCCTGTAGCTCATCAGCATTGATGTCAAAATCCAGCGCTGCCAACTTCTTGCGCGGCACTTTTAGCCAGCGCAGTTTCATTTCATGTACATCGCTCGTAATGCGCTGCGGAACCTGGCTCACACCCTTCTCATACATCTGGATATCCTGAACAAGGAGAGGACGTTTCCCGATCAGGGAGGTTTTTGCCTCCTCACAAGCCCGGATGATCCAGTAAGATTGATCCTTGTCTCTGGCACTGAAGCTCGTGGAACTCCGGGCAATGAACTGAATATTTTCTGCCATTTCCCAAGCCACCACTGCCCAATAGCGGTGATCCGTCAGCTTCTCTCGGGAAGGCGATTCGTCATGAATATACTCATTCCATGGACCGCTGGGCACAGTTCCGATGGCGGCAACCACTGCGGTCTTTTCATGGGTTCCCAACCATCCATAGCCATGAGCCTTGCCCCCTTCGAAAACACATAGAGCGTAGTCTTTACTGCTCTCCTCTGATTCAAAACGGACGAAGCTTCCATCTCGCACAAAAGAAGCCAGCGCCTCAAACTGTTCGGATACCTGTTTGGTTATTTTATCAACATCAATCTCATCAATTATCAGCAGAGTTTTTTGATATTTTCCATGCCAGCCAATAGCTGCCATTGCGGCATCCAACGGCATATCCTCGGCAATCCATCCCTTGTCCTGCAGAAGCTTGGAAATCTCCTTGCCTTGCTTCTTGGCAATCTTGATGTTGATTTCAGTCTGACGAAAAGCGATACCCATTGCCAATTTCCTCTGAATATTTATCGCAAGCCTTGACACAGCTTCAGGCGCACGCATGAAACGCCCTCCCAGGCGCATGCGTTCAAGTTACGAACGCAGCTTCCCGCAGACGGAATATAGCCTCAGAGCACCCTCCGGAAGTTGACGCTTTGTCCAGTCATCACCACCTGCGGATCTATTCTCAAGCGAAGCCTGCCATTCAGAAACGATCATTCCTCGGGCGCCGAAGAGTTCGAATAATGGCTCTCAGTCCTGCCGTATTTCTTGGCCGTCGCAGTGAGCGCACAAGGGCCGTGGGCCGCTCGGACGCCCTGCGTTCCGCGCAGACCTCGCTGCGTACCGCCTCCTTGCGTACCGACTGCTCGGCCTTGTCATGGATGCGCTCCGACAGCACCCAGCTCCAGTAATCACTCTCAGCGCCTTGCGGATCGCCCCCCCTGGCTGATGTCCTGCTCTGCTGCGATCTGCCTCAGGCCCTTGATGCCGGCCCTGTAGTCCAGCTCGATGCGTTCCCACTGCGGAAACTGCTTGTATTCCGTGCTCATCCCCCGAAGCTGGCAGGCTTGGGACGACCGCCGCAGGACCAGGCCGCCTAGCCGGAGTAACTACCAAGTTTCAGTGATAGACACAATATACACAAATTCATACAATTTGCAGCGCGTTTGGTCATCAAACAAAAGTTCAGCAAACAGAGCTAGAGAGATTGCGCCGATCTCCAAAGTAAGGGAACAACATGTCTTCTGGGGTTTTCCGCACATGGGTGCTAGGCGGCATCTTTGCTCTTGTCACCTACGCCGGCTCTGCAAGCGCACAGCTGATCTTGTCCGCGTCCCACACCGATGCCTCTTGTAACGGGGCAAACAACGGCACGGCCACTGCCCAAATCACCCAGAACGGTGTTGCGCCCTTCAGCTACTCATGGAGCCCCTCTGGAGGCACAAACGCTACCGCAACAGGGCTCACAGCAGGCACCTATACAGTTACGGTTACTGACAATAACGGCCTGCAAGGAACAGCGTCTACGACCGTTGGACAGCCTGAAACATTGTCAGGCACGCAGTCGCAGATCAATCCCGTTGGAGGCAACAACGGTAGCGCAACAGTTGTCGCGACAGGGGGGACGCCTGGCTACGCTTACTCATGGACCCCCTCCGGTGGCGCAGCGGCAACCGCGACAGGACTGGCTCCCGGTCAATATTCGGTGACCATCACAGACTCCAAAGCCTGCCAAACCACGCTGAGCTACACGCTTGTAGCTCCTGCCGCCTCAGTGCAATCAGTAAGTGTTCCCCCCGACGGAACCTATAGTGCTGGACAGAACCTGCAGTTCACTGTGACCTACAGCGCTCCCGTGACCGTCACAGCTGGCGGCACACCCTCAATTCCTTTGACGATTGGTTCAACTCTGCGGCAAGCGAACTTCGTCGGTGGCAGCAACAGCTCCGCCCTGACCTTCATATATACCGTGCAGCCAGGTGATGTTGACGCAAATGGAGTGTCGTTAGGAACCGCTATCGATCTCAATGGGAGCACGATGACGAGCGGTGGCACCAACGTTGTGCTGAATTTGGCGAACGTAGGCGCCACGACCGGCGTACTGGTGAATGGACAGCAAAACCAGAACATCACGTTCCCAAACCCCGGCGACCAAACTTTCGGCACAACGCCAACACTGACCGCGACGGCCAGCTCCAGCCTGCCGGTGGCCTTCAGCGCAAACACAACTGCGGTGTGCACGGTCACCACGGGCGGCACGCTGACTTTTGTGAACACAGGCTCTTGCACCGTTGATGCGAACCAAAGTGGTAACGCAAGCTACCTGCCTGCATCACAGGTGTCTCAAACCTTCATGGTGAATGCAGCGGCACCCGGAGCCCCCACCATCGGCAACATCGCTGCAGACGACGGGCAGGCTACGGTAACCTTCACTGCACCTGCTTCCAATGGCGGCGCGCCCATCACAGGCTATACCGTGATCGCGACCCCCGTGGCCGTGCCCGGTGCGCCTGGCGTGATCACTCAGCAAGGAACGACATCCCCCATCGTCGTGGCTGGCCTGAGCAATGGCTTCACCTATAACTTCACGGTCGCAGCCTCCAACGGGACAACCGGTGCAGCCTCTGCAAGCACACAAGCCACGCCACGCAAACTGCAACTGGTGAGCGCGCCCGGCAGCGTGCCTGGCATGACCGGCATACCGTCTGCCACGATGTCCGGCGGCGGCACCACTTGCACGCTGCAACCTGGCGGCGGCTTCGGACCTGTGACCTCCACCCCACCGAACCTGCAAGCGCCCAGCGGACAGTTCGCTTTCAGCGCCGAAAACTGCACCGGATCTGTGACGATGACTCTCACCTATCCCAGCGCTCTCCCCGAAGGCGTGCAGTTCCGCAAGCCCGATGGTGTCGGCGGCTGGTTTAACCCTGCGACCGCGCTGAACGTGATCGTGGACAGCGCGCGCACCACGGTGACCTACACCATCACGGACAACGGCCCTGGTGACACCAACCCTGCCGTGGGCGTGATCGCCGATCCGCTCGTGCCCGTGCTGGCAGCAGCCCCAGCAGGCGGCGCAGCAGCCGTTCCCACGCTCAGCGAATGGGGCGCCATCCTGATGTCTGCCCTGCTGGCAATATTCGGCCTGCGCCGCATGCGCCGCAAGCGCTGATGCAGGCCTGACCTGAAAAAGCAAGGCCCGCAACTGCGGGCCTTTCCTTTGTCCGGGCGTCTACAGGCGGCGCGCGGCGATCAGCAGGCGCTCGGCCAGGGTGGGCTTTGCAGCCAATCGTCCTGCCGTTCCCAATACACCGTCGCGGCCCGTGGCTGCGCGCGCTATCAGTGCCGTGCCCAGCGCACCACTCACAAGGCGGCCCATGCCACTTTCCGCGCGCCGGGCATGGCGCAGCGCCAAGAGGCCGGCACCGAGCACAAGCCAATGCTCTCCCGTGAATCCCTTGCGAGAGTCATCCCACTTGCGCAGGTCCTGGATCTTTTCTGAAATCGCCATTCATTGCTCCTGTTGCTTCAGAGCTGTCATGGTGTGCCAGCAACAGGCTGCAGGCTGTCGGTCCCTGGGCAAGATTCCGGTGGCGAGAGTCCTACGGACGCGCAGCGAGGACCGGCCCCAGCAATCCCGCTTGATGCGCTCCCACTGCGGCGCCTGCATGTGTTCCTTGCTCATCCTGCCGAAGGTGGCAGCCTTGGTAGGCACGACGTCGAGATTTACGCCAAGTGACCATCCGTGTTTCCACGTATATTCAGATATTACTCTTGCCAAGCGTGATTTTGATAATAAATTATCAAAATCAATTACTTTGTCAAATTTTGCATCAATTGAAATATCGAGCGGCTTTCATAATAACATTTCATGCTCAAGAATTGGCATGGTGGCGCCAATAATAAATCACAGCACAGCGAGGCATAAAATGATCGAAGGCGGATGGTGGAAAGCCTATACAAAAAATGGCCGGTATATAGGAATAATCGAAGGAGATGAATTCATAGTCGGAAAAACGAGGATTTTATATAGAATAAGCAAAAACAAGCTGTATTCAACAGAAGTACCGCCTTCACTTATAGCTGACATATCAGAAAAACAAGCAATTACAACCAATGGAGAAATTCTACTCAAATTCTCAAAAACAACCAGAGAGCGAAGGCTATAAAAAACTGGACCTAGTCCAGACCAAAATAATTACTCAATCCAATCAAACAGCCGTCGCTACAGCACGAATTGGAAACTTTCGACCAAGATCAACACGCAATTGCATTCTGCGTATCAACTCTGGCGTCAAAACTCGACCTGCTGTAAGCAAGACCAAGCCTTCCCTCGATACGAAGTCTTGAGCCAAAATCATCCCTGGCCTCAGTTCTGAACAGGGAACATTAATTGGAGCCGGGTCGGTAGCAGGGGTCGCCTGAATCACAATTTGCAAGAAAGCATCCACAACCTCTGGATCAAATTGTGCTCCTCTACTATGCGAAATGAGCGTTCTTGCCTCTGCGCAAGTTAGCGGCTTACTGCTCAAATGCCCCACCATCAGGTCATCGTAAAAATCAGCAACCGCAATTATGCGAGCACCTATTGGAATATCCTTCCCCTTTAGGCCATCAGGGTAACCTGCCCCATCGAATCGCTCATGGTGAGACCTGACTAGAGTAGCGACAAGATGCGCATCATCTATCGACAGAAGCAGCTGCTCCCCCAAACTGCTATGGTTTCTATACTTATCCAGTTCCTCATGACTTAAACTTGGGACGGGCTTGCTCAACATCCCATCGGGAAGAGTAATATGAGCGATATCATGAATGAGCGCAGCGACAAAAGCATTCTGCTGCTCTGCTTCACTTAGCTGCATAATACTTGCGGTTCGGCGGGTTAGATCCGCAACGCGTCTTGAATGTCCGGCAAGTATCCCCCCTCGCCACTCAAGCAGATTTGAAAACATTCGGATCGATGCGACGAAGCTTTTTTTAAGTTTCCTATGTGCCTCCAACAATTCGTCGTCATGCTCATGGGCAGTCAGCTCAACAGTTGCATTTAGTTCTGCCAACTCCTTCGTCAGCGCTCTATTTTTTTGCTCTAGCCGAATATTCTCATAGCGTGTAATTTTTTGATCATTCAGTTGCTCAATGACAGCCAAAAATTGCTCACTATTCCAAGGTTTGACTATATGGCGGTGCAAGCCCAGCAACCGACCAAGGCCTTTCGTAATTGCCACGGGACTGCACTCCGAAAGAAAAATCACGAACAGATCAGGGGACTGCCCAACGAGATTTTCCAGCCACTGCCCACCATCCTTGTCAATTACACGCGTATTGCATATCAACAAGTCAATTCGTCCACCAGCAAACTCAGTCAACGCTTCCGGCGCACTTGCCGCCATTCGCGTATCATATCCAGCCTGACCGAGCAACAGGCCCAACCCTGAAAAATCTTCCACCTCGCAATCAACCATCAATGCTTGCAACCGCGATTGCGGCGCGAATGATTCTTGCCTCTCTCTAACATTCATTTGGCGTGCCTCCATTTGTCTTATTCGATGCATGGCCTCGCCAATATGCCATCGAAAGGCAATGTGCAGATAGAAATTCTTTACCAACACCAAATGAATGAAGATCAAATTTATCCGCTTCTCGCCACTCACTTACATCTAGCTACCATTACCCCAGTTTCGCGCAATGGATGAAATTTGCTCCAGGCAGAGCTCTCACTTGGATTCAAGGCAGTCTTGTCGGCCACGCTTGAAGCCCGGCCGCGTAGGCGGGCACCTGCGTGCGCAGCACGCTTGAGGCTGGCGCGGTCCAGCACCTGCAGCGGCGCATCAATGCCGCGCGCGGCCGAAGCATGCAGGAAGACCTGGCGCAGCCACACCATGTCATTGAGCACGGCGGCGGGCCGGCCTCGTCTTCCGTGCGCTGCTTCTTGGTGTAGCCCATCAGATCCTGCACCGTGAGCTTGGCGGCCTGGAGGTCGGCCCGACCAGAGGCCTGCAGCCGCGCGATGCCGGCCTTTTTGCAACGGCCCCACTCAGTCACGTTTTTGACCGCACTGACATAATCCCGCAGTGGCTCCCCCACTGAAATTTTCTTGCGCACGGCCTGGCGCCTGGCCAGAAGCGTGCTCCTGGTCCATCTCGTGCTCGCGCCTGCGCAGCCACCCATTGGCCAGCACTTTCCGACGGTAGGCCTGGCTTTCGCGGTGGACAAACGTGCCGTTCTCCATCAGCCGGATCTGTGCGGTGCAGGCAAGCGGGCAAGCAAGCCATCCGTGCGCTTGCGTGAAGTGATGGTCCCATCTGTTTTGCGACAGGTGAAGGATGTGGCAAAGCCAGCGAGAAAATCAGCAAAAACGGGGTTGGATGGCGAAGAACCAGGCAACGACGCCAGAGCAAAAAACCCAATCAGATCAATGACAAACGTAGAAAACCAAGCACCTGCCAGCATGTGGCGCATGTCCGTTGCACCCATGATGGACTGGACTGACAAGCACTGCCGCTACCTGCACCGACTGCTGAGCCGCCATACCCTGCTGTATACCGAGATGGTGACCACGGGCGCACTGCTGCACGGTGATGTGCCACGGCATCTGCGGTTCGAGGCCGAGGAGCATCCGGTGGCGTTGCAGCTCGGCGGCAGCGAGCCGTCGGATCTGGCGCAGGCTGCGCGGTTGGGAGCGCAGTGGGGATATGACGAGATCAATCTGAACTGCGGCTGCCCCAGCGAGCGGGTGCAGCGCGGTGCATTTGGCGCCTGCCTGATGAATGAGGCGCCGCTGGTGGCCGATTGCGTAAAGGCCATGGTGGATGTGGTGGACGTGCCTGTCACGGTGAAGCACCGCATCGGCATCGACAAGGACGAGAGCTACGAATTCGTGCGCGACTTCGTGGGCACGGTGGCCGATGCGGGATGCCGCGTGTTCATCGTTCACGCACGCAATGCCTGGCTCAAAGGCTTGTCTCCCAAGGAAAACCGCGAGATCCCGCCGCTGCGCTACGAGATCGTGGCCCGGCTCAAGCAGGATTTTCCGCAGCTGACCATTGCCATCAATGGCGGCATCAAGGCCGACGCCACCGTGCAGGAGCTGCTGCAGCAGGTCGATGGCGTGATGGTGGGGCGTGAGGCCTATCACAACCCCTGGTGGCTGGCCTCGTGGGATGCGCTGTACTACGGCGATGCTGGCGTGGAGCACACGCGCGAGTCCATCGAGGAGCAGATGGTGGCCTACATGGAGCGAGAGGCGCGCACGCACGGCACGCACTGGTATTCGATAGCCCGCCATATGTTGGGGTTGCGCAACGGGCTGGCAGGTGCGCGGCGCTGGCGCCAGGTGTGGAGCAACCACCAGTTCAAGCAATTGCCGCCTTCAGAGGTGATGCGGCTTGCGCGCACCAAACCGGCCGAAGCGGCGCTTGCCGCCTAGCGCGCCGCACTGCATTGCAGGAATGCCGGGGGTTGGGCGGCCGCCAGCTTACAACCATCAGTCAAGCTATCACTTAAGCGACAGCATTAGAGGGGTTTTACTACCAATTTTCTTAGCGTGCTGCTGATATATTGCACTGCAACAAATCCAAACAACCCCTTGTATCCATGCTCTATCAGCTCTACGAAATCCAGCGCGCCATGGTCGAGCCCTTTGCCGATTTCGCGCAGGCTGCAGCCAAGCTCTACAGCAACCCCCACTCGCTGCTGAGCCAGGGTCCGATGTCCCAGCGCATGGCCGCCGGGTTCGACCTGTTCTACCGCCTGGGCAAGGATTACGAAAAGCCCGAGTTCAACCTGCGCAGCGTCGATGTCGGCGGCGTGGACGTGACGATCCGCGAGCGGGTCGAAGTGGACAAGCCGTTTTGCGAGCTGCGCCGCTTCAAGCGCTTCTCCGACGACACCGAGACACTGCAGACCATGCTGAGCCAGCCCGTGGTGCTGATCGTGGCGCCGCTGTCGGGCCACTACGCCACGCTGCTGCGCGATACGGTGCAAAGCATGCTGGGCGACCACAAGGTCTACATCACCGACTGGAAGAACGCCCGCCTGGTGCCGCTGGCCGATGGCGAGTTCCACCTCGACGACTACGTGAACTATGTGCAGGAGTTCATCCGCTACCTGCAGGGCAAGTACGGCCAGTGCCATGTGGTCAGCGTCTGCCAGCCCACGGTGCCGGTGCTGGCTGCCGTGTCGCTGATGGCCAGCCGTGGCGAGACGCCTCCGCTGTCCATGACCATGATGGGCGGCCCCATCGATGCGCGCCGCTCGCCGACCTCGGTGAACAACCTGGCGCAGAACCGCAGCTTCGAGTGGTTCGAGAACAATGTGATCTACCGCGTGCCCGAAGGCTATCCGGGCGTGGGTCGCCGCGTCTACCCCGGCTTCCTGCAGTACTCGGGCTTCGTGGCCATGAACCCGGATCGCCACGCCAAGAGCCACTACGACTACTTCAAGGACCTGATCAAGGGTGACGACGCCAGCGCCGAGCACCACCGCAAGTTCTATGACGAGTACAACGCCGTGCTCGACATGGATGCCGACTACTACCTCGAGACCATCGCCACGGTGTTCCAGGACTACAAGCTGGTCCATGGCACCTGGGAAGTGCGTTCGCCCGAGGACAAGGTTGAACTGGTGCGCCCGCAGGACATCAAGGGCAGCGCCCTGCTGACCATCGAGGGCGAGTTGGACGACATCTCCGGCTCCGGCCAGACGCGGGCTGCGCACGATCTGTGCACGGGCATTGCCGCGGATCAGCGCAGGCACCTTGAAGTGCCGGGCGCGGGACACTACGGGATTTTCAGCGGCCGCCGCTGGCGAGAGATCGTCTATCCGCAGGTGCGCGAATTCATCAGCACCCACCAGCCCGAGAGCGCCACCGCCGCCAGCGCTGCAGGCCATGCCAGCAGCCTGAGCGATGACGCGCCAACGGCCGCCGAGCAGCCACGCAAGCGTGGCGCCAAGGTGCAGGCAGGCTGATTCCCGAGCAAGCCCGCCACGCCATGTCCTCCACCGCCATGCTCGCCCGCGACGATCTGGCAGCGCGCATAGACGCCGCGCTGCCGCAGACGCAGTGCACGCGTTGCGGCTACCCTGACTGCGCCAGCTACGCCCAGGCCGTGGCCTCGGGCGAGGCTGGCATCAACCAGTGCCCACCGGGCGGCGCTGCGGGCGTGGAGCGGCTGGCCGCATTGACGGGCCGGCCCGTTGTTGCGCTGAGCGCCGAGCACGGCATGGAAGCCCCGCGCACCGTGGCCGTGATCGACGAGGCCTGGTGCATCGGTTGCACCCTGTGCATCAAGGCCTGCCCCACGGATGCCATCCTGGGGGCCAACAAGTTCATGCACACGGTGATCGCAGCCCACTGTACGGGATGCGAACTGTGCATTCCCGTGTGTCCGGTCGATTGCATCGAACTGCACAACGCCAGCGGCCCGGCCACAGGCTGGTCTGCCTGGAGCCCCCAGCAGGCCGAGCATGCGCGCCAGCGCTATGTGCTGCACCGCGAGCGTGAAGTGGAGCGCGAGCGTTTGAGTGCAAGCCGGGCACCGACGCCTCGTGCGCAGGCAGAGCAGGCAGCCGACGACGACGCCAGCCCTCACGCACCCTGCCCCGCACCTCCCGTGGCCGAGAGCAAGCAGGCCACCATCGCCGCCATCCTGGCCCGCGCTCGTGCCCAGCGCGCGGGCGGCGGTTCATCGCCGAACGCGTGCCAGTGAAGCCCGCCAGGCGGCAGTCTGCCTTCCAGGCCAAGGCTATGCCGCCAGCGCCAGACTCTTGTAGACGCCGCATCCCCAGTACAGCCCGCCATGCTTGCAGACGAAGGACATCTTGGTCTGTACCTGTTGCGTGGCCGGGTTTCTGAAGTCGTACTCCACCCAGCCTGGGCCGCGCTCGGCCTGGGCAATGATGTCGGCCAGCAGCTGCTCACCCCGCACGCCTGGCAGCTCCTGCACGCGCACGCCCACGCGCGCAGGGTTGCCGCCAAAGGCGCGGTAGCTGCCGTCGGCGGCCAGGGCGAAAACGTACATATCGCGGTCATGGAAGGGCTGGCCGGGGTCGTTCACGGCGGCCAGCAGTGCCTCGGTGGCCACTCCGCGCCGCGCCAGGCCCAGGGCCGACTCGACCAGGGCCACGGCCTCCTCCGCCGTGCCCTGCTGCAGCCGAAAGCGCGACACCGCCCCTGACAGCATCTGCGCGCGCTGCTGCAGCGCGCGTGCCTGGTCCAGCGCGTGGCCCACCATCTGCGCGTTGTGCTGGGTGATCTCGTCGATCTGGTGCACGGCGCGGCTGATCTCGGCCAGACCCGTGCTCTGGCTGCCGGTGGACTGCGACAGTTCTCCCATGTGCTCGGCCACCTGGCGGATGCCTTCGGTCACGCGCTCCATGCCTCGCCCGGCCGTGCGGATCAGTTCGGTGCTGTGCTCCACCTGGGCCAGCGCATCGCCGATCAGGTGGCGGATCTCGCGCGCCGCCTCGGCCGAGCGGCCGGCCAGGGAGCGCACCTCGCTGGCCACCACGGCAAAGCCGCGGCCCTGCTCGCCCGCACGCGCCGCCTCCACGGCAGCGTTGAGCGCCAGGATGTTGGTCTGAAACGCAATGCCGTCGATCACACCAATGATCTCGCGCATGCGGCCGGCGCTGCTTTCAATGGTCTCCACCGACTCCACGGCGCGGCCCATGGCCACCACGCCTTCATCGGCCGCGCCGCGCACCGCGCTGGCCTGGTGGTGGACCACGCCCACCACGTCGGCGTTGTGCTGCACGGCGCTGCTGAGCTGCTCCACGCTGACCACGGTCTGGGCCAGGTTGGTGGCCTGCAGTTCGGTGCGATCGGACAGTGCCTGGTGCTCGTTCACCAGTTGTTGCCCGGCCTGCGCCACCAGGGCCGCATTGCTGCGCACATCGGCCACCATGCCAGACAGCGAGGTCACCATGCCGCCCAGCAAGGCCTTGGGCGTCTGGACGGCGCCTGCACCCTCCTGGGAGGCCGCAGCCTCCACGGCCACGCGCTGGCTCAGGTCTCCCTGGGCGATGCCCTGCATGGCCTGCTGCAGCAATTCGCGCTCGCCGATCACCCGCGACCAGAGCCTGTGCATGCCGCCCAGCAGCAGCCCGGCCCACAGCAGCAAGGCTGCCCAAACCCAGGGCCCCAGGCCCATCGAATCGGCCACCAACGCCAGCGCCGGTCCCGCCAATGCCCACACCGTGCATACGAGGAAGCCGGCACCTGGGCCGGATGTATGCTTACGATGCCTGCTTCCATCTTTTTCCATGCCAGCGCCTGCCTGCATAGCTGTCTGCCTCTCTTGTCATTGGTATCTGGAATTCACCGTTTGCGAGGCCCCGCCACACGAGTTGGCATGGCCCCAGTCGAGACCATGCCAGAATAGGTAACAGAATGCAAAAAAGCCAGCGTGCAGACCCGCAGTCCCCTGTGACAACGGCATGCCGAAAGCGCATCAATCCATAATGCGAGCCCATGAATCCCCTGCTCTCCCGACTCCAGCCCTACCCGTTTGAGCGTCTTCGCAAACTGTTCGCCGGGGTCCAGCCACCGGCGGGCGTGCGCCCCATCAGCCTTGGCATCGGAGAGCCCCGCCATGCCACGCCGCCCTTCATCGAACAGGCGCTGAGCGCCGACCTGGGCGGCCTGGCCAAGTACCCGGCCACAGCCGGCGAGCCCGCGCTGCGCGAAGCCTGCGCCCAGTGGGCGCGCCAGCGCTACGGCATTGCGCTGGACGCCGCCGCCCAGGTGCTGCCGGTCAACGGCTCGCGCGAGGCCCTGTTCTCCTTCACCCAGGTCGTGGTGGACGCCAGCCAGGACGGCGCGCGCGTGATCTGCCCCAACCCGTTCTATCAAATCTACGAAGGCGCCACCCTGCTGGCCGGCGCCCAGCCGTACTACGCCCCCAGCGATGCTGCGCGCAATTTCGCGGTGGACTGGGACAGCGTTCCCGCCGACGTGTGGGAAAAGACCCAGCTGATCTTCGTGTGCTCTCCCGGCAACCCCACGGGCGCGGTGATGCCGCTGGCCGAATGGGAAAAGCTGTTTGCGCTGTCCGACCGCCATGGCTTCGTGATTGCCAGCGACGAGTGCTATAGCGAGATCTACTTCGACGGCACGCCTCCACTGGGCGGACTGGAAGCCGCGCAGCGCCTGGGCCGCACGGACTACAAGAACCTGCTGATGTTCACCAGCCTGTCCAAGCGCAGCAACGTGCCTGGCCTGCGCAGCGGTTTCGTGGCGGGCGATGCGGCCCTGATCAAGGCCTTTTTGCTGTACCGCACCTACCACGGCGGCGCCATGAGCCCCGTGGTGCAGACGGCCAGCATCGCGACCTGGGGCGACGAGGCCCATGTCGAGGAAAACCGCCGCCTGTACCGCGAGAAGTTCAACCAGGTCACCCCCGTGCTGGCGCGCGTGATGGATGTGCGCCTGCCCGACGCAAGCTTCTACCTGTGGGCCGGCATTCCCGAATCGCTGGGCCTGGACGACGCCGACTTTGCACGCGAGCTGTATGCCGCCACCGGCGTGACCGTGCTGCCCGGCAGCTACCTGGCGCGCGAGGCCAATGGCCGCAATCCGGGCGCCGGGCGCGTGCGCATGGCCCTGGTGGCCGAGACCGCCGAATGCCTGGAGGCGGCCCAGCGCATTGCACAATTCATAGAATCACGCCAGCGCTGAGCCACGCCTGGCCACCCCTTTCCTCACAAACCCTTTGATCACCAAAGCCATATGACGCAACAGCTGCAATCCATCATCGACACCGCCTGGGACAACCGTGCCAGCCTCTCCCCCGCTGCCGCGCCCAAGGAAGTGACCGAGGCCGTGGACCACGTGATCGAAGCCCTGAACAACGGCCAGCTGCGCGTGGCCACGCGCGAAGGCGTGGGCCAGTGGACCGTGCACCAGTGGATCAAGAAGGCCGTGCTGCTGTCCTTCCGCCTCAAGGACAACGTGCTGATGCAGTCCGGCGACCTGAACTTCTTCGACAAGGTCCCCACCAAGTTCGCCGGCATGACCGAGGCCGAGATCGCCGCCACCGGCGTGCGCGTCGTGCCTCCGGCGGTGGCCCGCCGCGGCAGCTTCGTGGCCAAGGGCGCCATCCTGATGCCCTCCTACGTGAACATCGGCGCCTACGTGGACGAAGGCACCATGGTCGACACCTGGGCCACCGTGGGCTCCTGCGCCCAGGTCGGCAAGAACGTGCACCTGTCCGGCGGCGTGGGCCTGGGCGGCGTGCTGGAGCCGCTGCAGGCCAACCCGACCATCATCGAGGACAACTGCTTCATCGGCGCGCGTTCCGAAATCGTCGAAGGCGTGATCGTGGAAGAGAACTCGGTGATCTCCATGGGCGTGTACATCGGCCAGTCCACTCCCATCTATGACCGTGCGACCGGCGAGACCAGCTACGGCCGCGTGCCCGCCGGCTCGGTGGTGGTGTCGGGCAACCTGCCCAAGGACAACGGCCGCTACAGCATGTACGCCGCCATCATCGTCAAGAAGGTCGATGCCAAGACACGCTCCACCACGAGCCTGAACGACCTGCTGCGCGATTGACCTGCATCCGGACCGCGCCAAAGGCGTGGTTGCGGCGCCAAAACATCCCCTGTTCAGGGGATGGACCAAGGCATACTCTCGAGGGCGTCCCCGGCCACCAGGCAGCGGACGCCCGTTTCACGTCAAAAGCGCGTGACAACGATCCAAGAACAGCTACAGCACACGAATTTGGGGGAACACATGGGCACGATGGAGAGGATTTTGCGCCTGATGGGCGAGAAGCAGGCGTCCGACGTCTACCTGGCGGTCAACGCGCCGGCGCTGATCAAGATCAACGGCGAATGCGTCCCCATCAACAACCAGCTGCTGCCGCCCGATGCGCCGCGCAGCCTGCTGGCCGAGATCGTGCCGGCCGAGCGCCTGCAGGAGCTGGACGAGACGGGCGAGCTCAACATGGGCGTGCCGCTGCGCGGCGTGGGGCGTTTCCGCGTCAGCGCCATGCACCAGCGCGGCAGCTGCGCCGTGGTGATCCGCTTCATCGCCCAGCACATCCCGCCCATGGACACGCTGAACCTGCCGCCCGTGCTGGGCGAGCTGATCATGCAAAAGCGCGGCCTGCTGCTGGTCGTGGGCTCCACGGGCTCGGGCAAGAGCACGACGCTGGCCTCGATGATCGACGCGCGCAATGAAAAGCTCACGGGCCACATCCTCACCATCGAGGACCCCATCGAATACCAGTTCCGCAACAAGCGCTCCATCGTCAACCAGCGCGAAGTGGGATCCGACACGGCATCGCTGCAGGTTGCGCTCAAGAATGCGCTGCGCCAGGCGCCCGACGTGATCCTGATCGGCGAGATCCGCGACCGCGAGACCATGTCCTCGGCCATGGGCTTTGCGCAGTCGGGCCATTTGTGCCTTGCCACGCTGCACGCCAACAACAGCTACCACGCGCTCAACCGCATCCTGTCCTTCTTCCCCGAGGAAATCCGGCCGACCATGCTGGGCGAGCTGTCGGCAGCGCTCAAGGGCGTGATCTCCCAGCGCCTGGTGCGCACCGTGGATGGCGGCCGCATGCCGGCCGTCGAGGTGATGCTCAACACCAAGCTGATCGCCGACCTGATCGAGCGCGGCAACTTCTCGGGCGTCAAGGAGGCCATGGAGAAATCCATGGCCGAAGGCTCGCAGACCTTTGAAGAGGCGCTGGCCCAGCTGATCCGCTCGGGCCGCATCGACCGCGCCGAGGGACTGGCCTTTGCCGACTCGCCCACCAACCTGATGTGGCGCCTGGAAAACGACGTGGTCAAGGCCGGCCATGCCGCGCCGTCCAGCCAGTTCGCCGAACTGGCCACGCCCGGCGAGGACGACATGCCCTCGTTCACCGAAATCATGCTGGAAGTCAAGCCGAACTGAACGGCCGGGCCTGCAGCGTTCACAATGTCGGAGCACGCTGGCGCCAGCCAGCCCTCCGACTTTTTTGTTTTTTGACCTTCCCACCATGTCCCGCACCTTGCAACTGACCGAGCAGCTGATCAGCCTGCCATCCGTGACCCCGGAAGACGCTGGCTGCCTTGAACTCCTGGCCGATGCCCTGCTGCCCATGGGCTTTGCCTGCGAGCGCATCGACAGCGGCCCCGACAGCTTTCGCGTGCGCAATCTCTGGGCCAGGCGCTCCGGCGCAGGCACCGACCGGCCCGTGCTGGTCTTTGCCGGCCATACCGACGTGGTGCCCACCGGCCCCCTGGAGCAGTGGAGCAGCCCGCCCTTCGTGCCCACGCACCGCGACGGCAAGCTATACGGCCGCGGCGCCAGCGACATGAAGACCTCCATCGCCGCCTTTGTCGTGGCACTGGAGGAGTTCCTGGCCGAGACGCCAACTCCCTCCTTCGACATTGCCCTGCTGCTGACCAGCGACGAGGAAGGCCCTTCGGTGGACGGCACCAAGGTCGTGGTCGAGTTGCTGCGCGAGCGCGGCGAGCGCCTGGACTGGTGCATCGTGGGCGAGCCCACCTCCGTGGACCGCACGGGCGACATGATCAAGAACGGCCGCCGGGGCACCATGAGCGGACGCCTCACCGTCAAGGGCATCCAGGGCCACATCGCCTACCCGCAGCTGGCGCGCAACCCCATCCACCAGGCCCTGCCGGCCCTGGCCGAACTGGCCGCCACGCGATGGGACGAGGGCAACGCCTTCTTCCCGCCCACCAGCTGGCAGATCAGCAACATGCATGGCGGCACGGGCGCATCCAACGTCATCCCCGGCCATGTGACCATCGACTTCAACTTCCGTTTCTGCACCGAGTCCACGGCCGAATCGCTGCAGCAGCGCGTGCACGCCGTGCTGGACCGCCATGGACTGGAGTACGAGCTGGCCTGGACCATCGGCGGCCAGCCCTTCCTGACCACGCCGGGCACGCTGGTGAATGCCGTGCAGGCGGCCATCCGCACCGAGACCGGCCTGGAGACCGAGCTGTCCACCACGGGCGGCACCAGCGACGGCCGCTTCATCGCCCAGATCTGCAGCCAGGTCGTGGAAGTGGGCCCGCCCAACGCCAGCATCCACAAGATCGACGAGCACATCGTGGTGGCTGACATCGAGCCCCTCAAGAACATTTACCGCCGCACGCTCCAGGAGCTGCAGCGCCAGCAGGCCGCCTGAACGCGCGCCCAAGGAGCCGACGATGACATCCGCCCCCACCCCTGCCAATATTCCCGCCATTTCGGGCAGCACCATCGCCGACCTCGTGGCCTCGGGCGCCGCGGCGCTCACGGCGGCCGGCGTGGCCTTTGGCCACGGCACGGCCACGGCCGAAGACGAATCGGCCTGGCTCACGCTCTGGAAGCTGGGCCTGCCACTGGACAGCGAACTGGCGCCGGGCGCGCCCGAGTCCCTGGCCAGCCAGCCGGTGAGCGCCGAGCAGCAGGCCGAAGTGGCTGCGCTGTTCGCCGAGCGCATCCGAACGCGCAAGCCCGCCGCCTACCTCACGCGCGAGGCCTGGCTGCAGGGCGTGCCCTTCTACGTGGACGAGCGCGCCATTGTGCCGCGCAGCTTCATTGCCGAACTGCTGGCCGACGGCAGCATCGACGGCTGGCTGTCCGACCGCACGCGCCGCGTGCTGGACCTGTGCACCGGCAACGGCAGCCTGGCCTGCCTGGCGGCCATGGCCTGGCCCGAGGTCGAGGTCACGGGCGCCGACATCTCGGCCGACGCGCTGGCCGTGGCGCGCATCAACGTGGACCGCCATGAACTCGCCGAGCGCGTGCAATTGCTGGAGAGCGACGGACTGGCCGCCCTGCCCGGCCCCTGGGACCTGGTGCTGTGCAACCCGCCCTATGTGAACGCCGACAGCATGTCGCGCCTGCCCGCCGAGTACCAGGCCGAGCCCGAGCTGGCGCTGGCCGGTGGTGCCGACGGCATGGACTTCATCCGCCGCCTGCTGCAGGACCTGCCCTCGCGCCTGGCCAAGGAAGGCGTGGTCGTGCTGGAGATCGGCAATGAAAAGGACTTTTTCGAAGCCGCCTTCCCCGACCTGCCCGTGTTCTGGCTGGACACCAGCTCGGGCGACGAGCAGGTGCTGCTGATCACCCAGGAGGCATTGCGCGCCTGGACCGAAGGCGATATCGAGGCTCTGCGCCCGCAATACCGCCCCCTGGGCTGAGATGGACCTGCGGGCGCTGCGCTACTTCATCGCCGTGCTGGAGGCTGGCAGCCTCTCGCGCGCCGCGCACTCGCTGTACGTGGCCCAGCCCGCGCTCACGGCGCAGATCAAGAAGCTGGAAGGCGAGCTGGGTGCGCAACTGCTGGAGCGCAGCCACGCCGGCGTGACCCCCACCCCGGCCGGCGCGCAGCTGTACGAGGACGCCCGCCGCCTGCTGTCCGACGCCGATGCCATGCGCGAGCGCATACAGCGCCTGCCCCAGGGCCCCGAAGGCTCGGTCACCATCGCCCTGCCTTTTTTGCTGACCAGCCTGCTGGCAGGCCCCCTGATTGCCAGCCTGCGCCACAGCCACCCGCGCATACGCATCTTCGTGCTCGACGACCTCAGCCTGATGGTGCAAAAGGCCATGCTGGACCGGCGCGCCGACCTGGCCATTCTTGTGGACACGGCCAGCCTGCATGACCTGCAGGTGCAGCCCATGGCAGAGGAATCCATCTACGTCTGCGGCCAGGATGTCGATGGCAGCGTGGCCCCGCTGCTGCGCCCGGCGCCGGACGGCGGCCTGCCGCACATGGACTTTGCCCATGCCTGCCAGCTGCCGCTGGTGCTGCAGTCGCGCCGCTTTTCCATCCGCCAGAACGTGGAGGCCGCCGCCGATGCGCGGGAGCTGCGGTTGAACATCGTCCACGAACACGATTCCGCCCGCGTCATCCGCTCGCTCTACCACTGCGGCGCGGGCTTCACCTTCACGCCCGCCTGCTCGCTGAGCGATGCGCCCGCCTGGCTGAGCGAGGGCGCCAAGGCGGCGCCCACGGGCCTCCAGCCTGGCTGGATCGTGGCCCAGGTCGCGGCGCCCGCGCTGCTGCGCCGCTACTTCCTGGCCGTGCAGGCCAACCGGGGCGGTGACCCGGCACTGCAGGTGGTCCGGCAGGCACTGCTGGACCAGGCCCGGCAACTGATCACGGCGGGCCTCTGGCAGGCGCGCTGGCAGCATCCGCAGCAGATGTGATGCAGCAGCCCAGCGTAGTGCAGCAGCCCGATGGTCATCAGCAAAAACGGCAAGGGTTGGTCTGGACATCAATTTTTCTGATGCAACTGAATCACTAATCGGTATTTCCCCGGCCCGGTCCTCTTCTGCAACAGTGCATGGCACGCCGCGCAAAACGCGCGGCTTCAGCCAAGGAATGCCATGCACGAGACATCCCGGCCCACCGCAGGCCACCCCCATTCCCTCCCCATACCCAACGTCGGCGAACTCGTCGCACGCAGCTGCAGGGCCCATGCCGAGCAACCTGCGGTGACCAGCGCCACACGCAGCATCAGCTACGCAGAGCTTGAGCAGCGCTCCAACCGCCTGGCGAACGCCCTGCTTGCCCAGGGGCTGGCCCGCGGCGACCGCGTGGGCATCTACCTGCCCAATTGCGTGGAAATCGTGGAGATCGAGATCGCCTGCTACAAGGCCGGTCTCATCAAGGCGCCCTTCAACGCACGCCTGTCTCCACGCGAAGTAGGCGATATCGCGGCCAACAGTGATGCTTCCATCATCGTGACCACGGCCGCGCGCGCCGAGGCCTTCAAGCCGCACCTGCAGTCTGCCGACGTGCGCCTGCTGCTGCTGGACGGCCCTGCCGACAGCAACTACGAAGCGCTGCTCGCCCGCGCCAGCGACCGCTTCCAGCCCGTGGACGTGCACGAGCACGAGGTGGCCGTGCTGCACTACACCTCGGGCTCGTCGGGCGTGCTCAAGGCCGCCATGCAGACCTTCGGCAACCGCCTGGCCCAGCTGCGCAAGTTCCTGATGCGCGGCGAGGGCATGCAGGCCGGCCACGTGCTGGGACTGGTGGGGCCGGTCACCCACGCCTCGGGCATGCAGATGGTGCCGGCGCTGTGCACGGGCGCCACCATCCACCTGTTCTCGGGCTTCGAGCCTGGCGCCTTCATGGCCGAGATGCAGGCGCGGCGCGTCACCCATACCTTCATGGTGCCCACCATGATCAACATGCTGCTGGCCGAGATCGGCGGCCGCTACCGCCCGCTGCCCGACCTGCAACGCCTGGGCTACGGCGCAGCGCCCATGGCGCCCGCGCGCATCCTGCAGGCCATGGACGTGTTCGGCCCCATCCTGTCCCAGGGCTACGGCGCGGGCGAGACCACCTCCGGCGTCTGCGGCCTGACGGTGCAGGACCACCTGCAGGCACGCGCGTCGCGGCCCGAGCGGCTGGCATCCTGCGGCCGGCCCTTTCTGGAATCCCTGGTGGAGGTGGTGGACGACGAAGGCCGCCGCGTGCCCGAGGGCGAGATCGGCGAGATCGTGGTCAGCGGCGCCGATGTCTTCGCAGGCTACTGGCGCGCGCCCGAGCTGACGGCCGAGGTGCTCAGGAACGGCCGCTACCACACGGGCGACCTGGCCCGCATGGACGAGCAGGGCTTTGTCTACATCGTGGACCGCAAGAAGGACATGGTCATCAGCGGCGGCTTCAACGTCTATCCGTCCGAGGTGGAGTCCGTGCTCTACGAACATGCCTCGGTGGCCGATGCCTGCGTGTTCGCCATCCCCGACGACAAATGGGGCGAGGCCGTGGCCGCCCACATCGTGCTCAAGCCCGGCCTGGCCGGCGACAGTGCCGCGCTGGACCGCTTTTGCGCCGAGCGCCTGGGCGGCTTCAAGCGCCCGCGCCACATCGAATTCGTGCAGCAGCTGCCCAAGAACCCCAACGGCAAGGTCATGCGCCGCGCCGTGCAGGCGCCCTACTGGGCCAACCACGCCCGCAAGGTGAACTGAGATGAACGCCAAAGACACACTCCCCACCGCCAACGCTGCCCTGCTGGAAATGCCCTTTGAAGGCTCCGAGCGCGCAGCCGGCCTGATCGACGCGCTCAACGCCTTCATCCACGGCGAACTGGCCGACCTCGCCCGCGCGCATGGTGTGGACCATGAAAACAGCGCCTCCACCGATTTGCTGCGCCAGGTCTGGAAGCTGTCGCATGCGCGCGGCTTCTACGGCATGACCCTGCCCGAGGCCATGGGCGGCGCCGGCCTGTCCGTGCTCGACCAGGTGCTGGTCAAGGAGGCCATCTACGCCACGGGATCGCCCTTCGCGCCCCATGTGCTGGGCGAACTCAGCGGCCCGCCGCGCATAGGCGCGCTGATCCGCAAGGCCACGCCCTTGCAGATGGAGCAGTTCATCCTGCCCGTGGCACGCGCCGAAAAGTCCATCTGCTTTGCGCTGACCGAGGCGGCGGCCGGCTCGGACGCGGGCGCGCTGGAGACGCGCGCCGTGCTGGAAGGCGACCATTACGTGCTCCACGGCCGCAAGCGCTTCATCTCGGGCTCGCCGTTTGCCGACTTCGCCGTGCTCATGGCCTCGACCGCGCCCGAGGGCAGCCCGCAGCGCGAGATCAGCGCCTTCTTCGTGGACCTGCATGCACCGGGCGTGCAGGTGGTCAGCGGCTACAAGACCATGGCCGGTCAATCGAGCACGGGCGACATCGTGCTCGACGGCTGCCGCGTGCCCGCTGCCCAGTTGATCGGCGAGCCGGGCCGGGGCCTGGCCCTGGCGCTGGGCCGCATCACCGTCAACCGCCTGCTGCACTGCCCGGCCATGCTGGGGCTGGCGCAGGTGGCGCTGCGCGATGCGCGCGACTATGCGCTGGGGCGCCAGCAATTCGGCCGCAGCATTGCCCAGTTCCAGTCCATACAGCACATGCTGGCCGACATGGCCACCGAATGGATGGCCGCGCGCGCGCTGATGGTGCAGACGGCCCGCGCCATAGACGCCGGCATCGACGCGCGCGCCCAGGCCTCGATGAGCAAGCTGTTCTGCTCGGAGACGGCGTTCCGCATCGCCGACCGCGCCGTGCAGATCCATGGCGGCGAAGGCATCGTCCAGGGCCGGCGCGTGGAATTCCTGTTCCGCATGCTGCGCATGTACCGCGTGCTCACGGGCACCAGCGAGATACAGCGCAACACCATCGCCAAGGAACTGCTGGAGCGGGCCGGCGCCTGAGGCTGGCCGGCAGCCCCAGCACTCCCCCAGCAAACAGAAAAGACAAAAGACCAGGAGACAAAGCCATGCCACACATCACCAGCAGCGGCCAGGACCGCCGCCAATTCCTGCGGGCTGCAGGCGCCGCATCGCTTGCGGCAGGCCTGCCCTGGGCCGCCACAGCTTCCGCGCACGACAGCGTCTGGCCCACGCGCCCCATCAAATGGGTGGTGCCCTACCTGGCCGGCACCAGCCCCGACACGGCCGCGCGCATCGTGGCCGAGGCGCTGTCGGCCCAGCTGGGCCAGCCCGTGGTGATAGACAACCGCGCCGGCGCGGGCGGCAACATCGGCGCCCGCCAGGTGGCCAAGGCACCGGCGGACGGCTACACCCTGCTGTACTCGGGCTCGCCCATGGCCGCCGCCATGCGCATGTACAAAAGCCCCGGCTACGACGTGTTCAAGGACTTCCGCCATGTGCTGGGCATGTCGCGCTCGGACATCCTGGTCGTCGTGCATGCCGACTCGGGGATGCGCACGCTGGATGACCTGGCCGCCCGCGCCAAGGCCAGGCCGGGCGCGCTGGACTATGCATCGGGCGGCGTGGGCACGCCATCGCACCTGGGCGTGGAGATGCTGGCCTCCAGCATGGGCCTGCAGGTCAACCATGTGCCCTACAAGGGCGCGTCCGAGCTGGTCAATGCCGTGCTGGGCCAGCAGGTGGCCTTCGGCGCCCCGCTGTTTTCCGTGGCCTATTCCCAGGTGCTGGCGGGCAGGCTGGTGCCGCTGGCCATTGCCGGCCCCCAGCGCAACGCCAAGCTGCCCCAGGTGCAGACCCTGGCCGAGCTGGGCGTGCCCGACGTCAACCTCACGTCCTGGGGCGGTGTGTCCGTGCCGGCCGCCACGCCCGAGGCCATCGTCCAGCGGCTGCGCACGGCGCTGGAGGAGGTGCTCAGGCAGCCCAAGGTCATCGCCTTGCTGGAGCAGGAAGGCGGCAAGGTCGCCATCACCAGCGCCGAAGCCTATGCCAAGGGCTTCGAGCGCGAGATCCAGTTCACCCAGTCCATGATGCAGCGCGTGGGCATACAGCCGATCTAGGGCCTGGTACCAGGGCTTTGCACCGTGGCCGGGCACGGGCATGGCGGGCGGCAATCCTGCCCTGGCGCAATCGCTGGGATAATCCTGCCCATTCATGATCAGCCTTCGCAACATTACCCTGCGCCGCGGCACCCGCGTGCTGCTGGACAGCACCTCCGTCTCCATCAACCCCGGTGAAAAAGTCGGCCTTGTCGGACGCAATGGCGCCGGCAAGTCCAGCCTGTTCGCCCTGCTCAACGGCAGCCTGGCCGAGGACGGCGGAGAGTTCTCCATCCCCTCGCAATGGCGCCTGGGCCAGGTCGCGCAGAACATGCCCGAGACCTCGGAGACGGCCACCCAGTTCGTGCTGGACGGCGACACCCGCTTGAGCGAGCTCAACGCCCAGCTCGCGGCCGCCGAGGCCAGCGAGGACGGCATGGCCATTGCCCACGCCCACGTGGACCTGGCCGATGCCGGCGCGCACGACGCCGTGCCGCGCGCACAGGCCCTGATCCTGGGCCTGGGCTTCAAGGTCTCCGAGCTGGAGCACCCCGTTAACAGCTTCTCCGGCGGCTGGCGCATGCGCCTGCAGCTGGCGCGCGCGCTGATGTGCCCCTCCGACCTGCTGCTGCTGGACGAGCCCACCAACCACTTGGACCTGGACGCCCTGGTCTGGCTGGAAGCCTGGCTCAAGCGCTACCCCGGCACCCTGGTCGTGATCAGCCATGACCGCGAATTCCTGGACGCCATCACCAACACCACGCTGCACATCGAAAACGCGCAGGTCACGCGCTATGGCGGCAACTACAGCAAGTTCGAGGAACTGCGCGCCCAGCAGATGCTGCTGCAGCAGGCTTCGTTCGAGCGCCAGCAGGAAAAGATCGCCCACCTGCAAAAATTCATCGACCGCTTCAAGGCCAAGGCCTCCAAGGCCAAGCAGGCGCAAAGCCGCGTCAAGCAGATCGAGCGCATGGAAAAGGTCGCGCCCATGCTGGCCAGCGCCGATTTCACCTTCGAGTTCAAGCCGCCCGCCAACCTGCCCAACCCCATGCTGGCGATCACGGACGCCGCATTCGGCTACCTGGACGACGAAGGCCAGGCGACCACCATCCTGCGCGGCGTCAACCGCTCGGTGCTGGCGGGCCAGCGCATCGGCATCCTGGGTGCCAACGGCCAGGGCAAGTCCACCCTGGTCAAGACCATCGCGCGCGAGATGAAGGCCCTGGCCGGCACCGTGACCGAAGGCAAGGGCCTGAACATCGGCTACTTCGCCCAGCAGGAACTGGACGTGCTGCGCCCCGGCGAAAACCCGATGGAGCACATGATCCGCCTGGCACGGGACACCGGCGCCACCGGCCCGCAGGCCCGCGAGCAGGACCTGCGCAGCTACCTGGGTACGTTCAACTTCAGCGGCGACATGGTCAAGCAGGCCGTGGGCAGCATGAGCGGCGGCGAGAAGGCGCGCCTGGTGCTGGCCATGATCGTCTGGCAGCGCCCCAACCTGCTGCTGCTGGACGAGCCCACCAACCACCTGGACCTGGCCACGCGCGAGGCCCTGGCCATGGCCATCAACGACTTCGACGGCACCGTCATGCTGGTCAGCCACGACCGCGCCCTGCTGCGCTCGGTCTGCGAGGACTTCTGGCTGGTCGGCCGTGGGGTGGTCGGCCCCTTCGACGGCGACTTGGACGACTACCAGCGCTACCTGCTGGAAGAATCCCGCCGCCTGCGCGAGGAAGCCCGCAAGGCCGAACAGGCGGCTGCGGCCACCAGCAAGGCGGCAGCGCAGGTGGAGCCCGCAGCAGGTGCAGCAGCTGCAGCACCTGCAGTGCAGGCCCCCGTGGCTGCTGCGCTGGCCCCGGCCCCCGCTGCCCCATCCACGCCGCCGGCCGCCAGTGCCGGAGACCAGCGCGAGCAACGGCGCCTGGCCGCCCTGGCCCGCCAGCAGATGGCCGAGAAGACCCGGCCGTTCAAGAAGGAACTGGAACAGCTGGACAAGCGCCTGCCCCAGCTGCAGGCCGAACGCACGCGGCTGGAGGGCCTGCTGAGCCAGCCCATCTCGCCCGCCGAGATGGCCGAAGCAGGCCGCAGCCTCAAGGCCTGCAACGACGAGATCGACAGCCTGGAGGAACGCTGGCTGGAACTGAGCGAGCAGATCGAGCAGCTGTCGGCCGCGATGTCCGACTGATTCCAGTCGTTCTCGAAAATCAGGCGGTCCCATTGGCCCGCCTGCCACCAGCGTCGTCCCGCGTGAAGACGGCGCTCCACTTCGGCCCAGCCGAAGTGCGCCCCTGAGGCCCCTCCCTCTCCCAACGCCCCCGCACTCCCCCGCAGCCAGCGGAACGCATGGATCGTTCGGTTCAGGGTTTCCCCTGAATGAAAGATTTCATTCCTAAAAAATAATGAATGAAAGAGATCATTCACTTTCATTCATTCATGGAACTCCATCCCCATCCCGCCGTACAGGAACTGCTGCGCGCCAGCGTCGATGGCTCGCCCGCCGTCGCCCGGGTCGGCCGCTGGATGGCCGCGCATCCGGTCCTGGCCGTCACGCTGAGCGCCGAGGAAGTGGCCAATGCCTGCGGAGGCTCCCTGGCTGCCGTCAACCGCTTCGCCAAGCACGCCGGCTACGAAGGCTTTGCCGATCTGCGCCTGCACCTGGGCCGCCAGCTGCAACAGGCCCTGGAGCCCGTGAACAAGCTGCGCGCGGCGCACGAGCCTGCCGCAAGCGCCGTGGGAGCGCAGGCCTTCGAGCACACGCAGCGCAATCTGCAGGCGGCCGCACAGGCCTGCGACCCCGGCCTGCTCGATCAACTGGCCCAGCGCATCTGCCGCGCGCGCCGCGTCCTGTTCATGGGCTTTGGCAGCTCCCACCATGTGGCAGCCTTTGGCGCCGACGCGCTGCAGCCCTATCTGCCCCAGGTGCTGGAAGTGGCCTGCGCAGGCGGCACGGAGCAAGCCGTCAGGCGCATGACGGGGCTGACGGAGCAGGACGTGCTGATCGCGATCTCGCTGCCGCGCTACTCACGCGAAGCGGTGGAGCTGACGGCGCATGCGCGCCAGCGGGGCGCCCTGACCATCGCCATCACCGACGAGGCCACCAGCCCGCTGGCCGGCCAGGCCGACTACGTGCTGCTGGCACCCGCCGCCCACCCTCTGCTGCCATCGTCGGTGCTGGCGGCCATGGCCATGGTCGAAGCGCTGGCCACCCAGGTCATCCGCGCCACGCCCCAGGCCGTGCGCAGCCTGGTCGAACTGTCCGAGTCGGTGCTTCCCTACCTGACACCGGACAGCAGCCCCGCTTCACCTGCGGCGAGCAAGCCGCAACCCCAGGCCCCCCATCCCGCCGCAAAGGACTCCGCATGAATGCCCCTGCCCGTTTCCGCTTTCTTTTCGCCTCGATGGCCGCCGCGGCCACGCTCGCTGCCGCGCCGGCCCACGCAGGCAAGACGCTGGATGGCATCAAGCAGCGCGGCGCCGTGGCCTGCGGCGTGCACACGGGGCGCGCAGGCTTTGCGCTCGCCGACGGCAGCGGCAACTGGTCCGGGCTGGACGTGGATCTGTGCCGCGCCGTGGCGGCCGCCACCCTGGGCGACGCCGGCAAGGTCAAGTTCATTCCCACCAGCGGCCAGACACGCATCACGGCGCTGCAGTCCGGCGAGATCGATCTGCTGGCACGCAACACCACCTGGACCTTCACGCGCGACAACGGCCTGGGCCTGATGTGGGCGGGCGTCAATTTCCACGACGGCCAGGGCTTCATGGCCAGGAAAAAGCCCGGCCTGAACAGCGTCAAGCAGCTCTCTGGCGCCACCATCTGCGTGATCAGCGGATCCACCACGGAAAAGACCCTGTCGGAGTACTTTCGCGCCCACAAGCTCAACTACAAGGCGGTGGTGTTCGACAACCCCGAAGCCGCCCTGCAGGCCTTCAGCAGCGGACGCTGCCAGGCCTATACCGGCGACCTCGGCGCCCTGGCCGTGCTGCGCGGCAAGGAACTGGCCAACCCCGACGACTACGTGATCCTGCCCGAAGTCATCTCCAAGGAGCCGGCCGGCCCGGCCGTGCGCCGCGGTGACGACGAATGGTTCGCCGTCGTGCGCTGGACACTCAACGCCATGATCGAGGCCGAGGAACTGGGCATCACCCAGGCCAATGCCGACGAGCTCAAGACCCGCTCCGACAGCATTCAGGTCAAGCGTTTCCTGGGCCAGAGCGACGACCTGGGCAAGCAGCTGGGGCTGGACAAGGAATGGGCGCTGCGCATCGTCAAGGCCGTGGGCAACTATGGCGAGAGCTATGAGCGCAACCTGGGCGCCAGGTCGGGCCTGAACGTGCCGCGCGGCAAGAACGCGCTGTTCACCAAGGGCGGCCTGATGATGTCGCCGCCGATGAACTGACGCGCCGAGGGCACCCTGCCATGAACGCCGCGAACGCTGTAGATGCTGTGAAAGCCGTGAATGCCATCGACACCGGGGCACGGCAGCCACCGGCCCCCACCCGGCCACGCTGGGGCCGGCTGGCCTTGCAGCTCGCCATCGGCTGGCTGCTGATATTGCTGCTGGGCTGGCTGGCGCACAACGCCAGCCGCAACATGGCCGCGCGCGGCATTGCCGGGGGCTTCGGCTTTCTGGAGCAGACGGCCGGCTTTTCCATCTCCGAAGGGCTGCTGCCCTACGAGCCCGGCGACAGCTACCTGCGTGCGGTCGCAGCCGGCGTGGCCAACACGGTTCGCGCCGCCGTGCCCGCGCTCGTGCTGGCCACCGTGCTGGGCCTGCTGCTGGGCGTGGCCGCCGTGGCAAGGCATCCGCTGCTGCGCGGCGCCGTGCGCCTCTATGTCGATGTGGCGCGCAACATCCCGCTGCTGGTGCAGGTGCTGCTGTGGTATTTCGCGCTGACTTCGCTGCTGCCCGATGAGGACCACCCTCTGGCCATCGGCCCCCTGGGCTTTCTGAGCAAGGCGGGGCTGGCCCTGCCCGGCCCGGTGTACGACAGCGCGGCGGGCTGGCACTGGAGCTCGCCGCAGCCGGGCATGTTCGGCATCGACGGAGGACTGGCGCTGACGCCGGAATTCCTGGCCCTGGTGGGAGCCCTCGGCCTGTATGCCGCCGCCTATTGCGCGGAAATCGTGCGCGCCGGTCTGCAGGCCGTGCCGCGCGGGCAATGGAATGCCGCCTCGGCCCTGGGCATGCGCCGCGGCCAGCAGTTGCGCCTGGTCGTGCTGCCGCAGGCCCTGCGGGTGATCATTCCCCCCTATACCAACCTGGCGCTCAGCACCATCAAGAACTCCTCGCTGGCCGTGGCCATCGGCTACCCCGACGTGGTGATGGTCGCCAACACCGCCATGAGCCAGACCGGCCAGGCCATCGAATGCGTGACCATCATCGCGGTGGTCTACCTGGCCATCAACCTGCTGACCTCGCTGGCATTGAATGCCTTCAACCAGCGCAGTGCCTTCATCACACGCTAGCCGGGAAAGACCTGCCCATGAGTGCCGTACTCCGCGCACCGGCCCTGCCGGTGGCCCCGCCCCGGGTTCCGCTGGCACAGCGCCTGCGCGCCAGCCTGTTTCCAGATGCGCTCTCCGGGCTCATCACCGCCACGCTGCTGCTGGCCGCGCTGTGGGCAGGCTGGAAGCTGCTGGCCTGGGGCCTGCTCAACGCCGAAACCGCAGCCAACCCCGACACATGCCGCGCTGCGGCCGGCGCCTGCTGGGGCGTGGTGCGCGAGAAATACCGCCTGGTATTCCTGGGCCGCTATCCCGTGGCAGAGCAATGGCGCCCCGTCGCCGCCAGCCTTTGGCTGCTGGGCAGCGTGGGCGTGGCGGCGCTACCGCGCTTCTTCGGCCGCGCCGGCATGGCAATGCTGCTGGCCGGGTTGACCGGCTTTGGCGCGCTGATGGCGGGCGGTGTGGCCGGCCTGGCACCCGTGCCCAGCGATCTGTGGGGCGGCCTGCCGCTGACCCTGTTCCTTGCCGTGATCGCCTGCCTGGCCGGCGTTCCGCTGGGCATCCTGCTGGCGCTGGGCCGGCGCTCCAGCCTGCCCTTGATCCGCATCCTGTGCACGGGCTTCATCGAGGCCGTGCGCGGCGTGCCCCTGATCACACTGCTGTTCTTCGGGGCCTTCGTGCTGCCCATGCTGGTGCCCGCGCAATGGAGGGTAGACCCCATGGTCCGCATCGCCGTCTGCCTGGCGGCCTTCAGCGCGGCCTATCTTGCCGAGGTGTTTCGCGGCGGGCTGCAGGCCGTGCCCCAAGGCCAGGTCATGGCGGCCCAGGCCATGGGCTTCACCAGGGTGCAGGTGCTGCGCCACGTGGTCCTGCCGCAGGCGCTGCGCGTGACCATCGCGCCCACGGTGAGCAACTTCATCGGCGCGGTGAAGGACACCTCCCTGGTGGCGATCGTGAACATCTACGACATCACTGGCTCCCTGAAGATGGCCATGAGCGACCCCCACTGGATTGCGTACTTCGTGGAGATGTACATGGTGGTCTGTGCCGTCTACCTGCTCATCGGCCTGGGCATCGCCCGCTATGGCCGCTTCCTGGAATCGCGCTACGCACTCCAATGAACATGCCCCAGAACTCCCGAAAATTTTCCATTGCCGTGCACGGCGGCGCAGGCACCGTCATCCAGGGCCAGGCCGACGAGGCCCCTTACCACGCCGCGCTGGCCCAGGCGCTGGAGGCGGGCGCCGCCCTGCTGCGGCGCGGCGCCAGCGCGCTGGACGCCGTCCAGGCCGCGTGCCAGTCCCTGGAAGACTGCCCGCTGTTCAATGCCGGGCGCGGCTCCGTCTACACACGCGACGCGCGCCACGAGATGGACGCCGGCCTGATGGACGGCAGCAACCTGCGGGCCGGCGCAGTCGCTTCCGTCAGCCAGGTGCGCAATCCGATTGCGCTGGCACGGCATGTTCTTGACGACGGCCAGTGCGTGCTCCTGGTCGGCGAAGGGGCGCAGCGGTTTGCCGATGAGCGCGGGCTGGCGCGGATGGATGCAGGCTACTTCGAATCTGCCGAGCGCCTGGCACAGCTGCGCCGGGTGCAGGCGCAATCCGGCCAGACCGCGCTGCTGGACCACGACGCCAGCGGACTGGCGGCGCACCCTGCTCCGCTGAACGAGAACGGCAAGATGGGCACGGTCGGCGCCGTGGCGCGCGATGTGCATGGCAACCTGGCCGCGGCGGCATCCACCGGCGGGCTGACCAACAAGCGCCCCGGGCGCGTGGGCGACACGCCTGTGGTGGGCGCAGGTTTCTACGCCGACAGCACCACCTGCGCCGTGGCGGCCACCGGAACCGGCGAGCATTTCCTGCGCGCAGCCATCGCGCACGACATCCATGCGCGCATGCGCTACCTGGGGCAAAGCCTGGAACTCGCAGCCGACGCCGCAGTGCGGGGCACGCTGACACACATCGGTGGCCAGGGCGGCGTGGTGGCCGTGGACAGCGACGGACGCGTGCACTGCCCCTTCAACAGCGCCGGCATGTACCGCGGCTACATCGTGGACGACGCGCCTGCCGTGACCCTGATTTTTGCCTGATGGACGTTTTCACCCCGGGTTGACCTGTGCCCACGCATTGCGGGCAACGAGGCGTAACAGCATCGACATCGGCCCGCCACGCCCGTAAGCCTCTGTCAGGAAACGGATTTTTTCTCACCTCGCCAGAAATCTGTCTTCAAACTGACAGATCCCCACCTCCAGGCTTGCAATTGCTTGCGTCCTGGGGCAATCCCTGAGTCAACCTGCCGCCACTGCCCCGCGTTGAACACGCAAAGGAGTGACTGCAATGACCGACATCTTTTCCCACACCGCCCTGCAGACCCGCTTTGCAGCCGCTGCGCTGGCCCAAGCTGTCTGGCCATGGGATGACCGTGACCGCAAGCGCGGCCCCCGCAGCGCTTGAAAACCGGGTCACGAAAAAGTTTCGACTTCCTTCGAAAATTTTTTAAAAACCTGTCAACCAGCTGAATCCAGCCCGCGTTAAGAGAGCAATACAGGAGAAGTTTCCATGCAAACGAACGCCATCATGTCCATCTGGCCCGAAGACGAACGCGATCGCAAGCGCTGAGGCGCTGGCTGGCGCACTCGGTGCCCCAGTCTCTGACACCACCGGTCTGACGGCCTTCCGTGCAGACCCCCTCTTCCACAGAACCCGCTTCAGCGGGTTTTGTCATTTCTGGGCCATTTGCCGCGGGGCTGCCCTACAAAAAAGGAGCCCGGAGGCTCCTTTGCAGTGCGAACCCTTGCAGGTTCAATGCATGTGCAGGCCACCGTTGACCGAAAAATCGGCGCCGGTGGAATAGCCGCCTTCCTCCGAAGCCAGCCAAGCGATGATCGATGCGATCTCGCTGGGCTCGCCCAGGCGCTTGACGGGGATGGTGCCCACGATCTTCTCCAGCACGTCGGGACGGATGGCCTTGACCATGTCGGTGCCGATGTAGCCGGGGCTCACGGTGTTCACGGTCACGCCCTTGGTGGCCATCTCCTGCGCCAGCGCCATGGTGAAGCCGTGCATGCCCGCCTTGGCGGCCGAGTAATTGGTCTGCCCGGCCTGGCCCTTGGCGCCATTGACCGAGCTGATGTTGATGATGCGGCCCCAGCCCTTTTCCACCATGTCGCCCACGACCTGCTTGGTCACGTTGAACATGGAGTTGAGGTTGGTCTCGATGACGGCCTGCCAGTCTTCGGGCGTCATCTTGATGAACATGCGGTCACGCGTGATGCCGGCATTGTTGACCAGCACATCGATGCTGCCGTGCTCGGCCTTGGTCTTGCTGAAGGCTTCGACGGTGGAAGCCCAGTCGCCCACATTGCCCACCGATGCATGGAAGGTGAAACCCAGCGCCTTTTGCTCGTCAAGCCACTTCTGGAAGTCGCGCGACGGACCACAACCTGCGATGACCTTGAAGCCTTCCTTGTGCAGACGCTGGCAGATGGCCGTTCCGATGCCTCCCATTCCCCCTGTGACATACGCTACTTTTTGAGCCATTCTTCTCTCCTGTCAATCAATGGTTGCTTCAGATCAATCTATCCATGACAACCGGAACATTGACGCCGGTTATCGCCAAGGGTGCCTGAGCCTCTGGGCCCGGCCCCCTCGCATGGCTAGTATGCAGCGCGTGCGCTGCGCCCCTCTTCGGGCAGGCCCTAGTCAAGCCTAGGATCTACCCTGAAAGCTTGCTAACGTTTTCCCGGAGCCTTTCAGACGCGCTCCACGGTCATGGCCACGCCCATGCCGCCGCCGATGCACAGGCCGGCCAGACCCTTCCTGGCGCCGCTGCGCTGCATCTCGTGCAGCAGGGTCACCAGGATGCGGGCGCCCGATGCGCCGATGGGGTGGCCGATGGCAATGGCGCCGCCGTTGACGTTGACCTTGGCCGGGTCGATGCCCAGCTCCTGGTTCACCGCACAGGCCTGTGCCGCGAAGGCTTCGTTCAGCTCGAACAGGTCCACGTCCTGCGCAGACCAGCCGGCGCGCTGCAGCGCCTTGCGCGAGGCGAACACCGGGCCCAGGCCCATGGTGGCGGGGTCCAGACCGCTGGTGGCATAGGAGACGATGCGCGCCAGCGGCGTCAGGCCCAGGGCCTTGGCCTTGGAGGCGCTCATCACCACCACGGCGGCGGCGCCGTCGTTCAGGCCCGAAGCATTGCCGGCCGTCACCGAGCCGGCCTTGTCGAAGGCCGGACGCAGGCCTGCCAGCGCCTCGGCGTTGGTCTTGCGGTTGATGTACTCGTCGGCCGCAAAGACCACGGGATCGCCCTTGCGCTGGGGAATGCTGACGGGAACGATCTCATCCACGAACTTGCCGGCGTCCTGCGCGGCCGTGGCCTTTTGCTGGCTGGCCAGGGCCAGGGCGTCCTGCTGTTCGCGGCTGACGCTCTTTTCCTTGGCCACGTTCTCGGCCGTGATGCCCATGTGGTACTGGTTGTAGACGTCCCACAGGCCGTCCACGATCATGGTGTCAGCCATCTTCCACTCGCCCATGCGCTGGCCGTCGCGCGAGCCCGGCAGCACGTGGGGGGACAGGCTCATGTTCTCCTGGCCGCCGGCCACGACGATCTCGCTGTCGCCCGTAGCCACGGCCTGGGCCGCCAGCATCACGGCCTTCAGGCCCGAGCCGCAGACCGCGTTGATGGTCAGGGCCGGGGTTTCCTTGGCGATGCCGGCCTTCATCATGGCCTGGCGTGCAGGGTTCTGGCCTGCGCCAGCGGCCAGCACCTGGCCCATGATGACTTCACCGACCTGGTCGGTGCCGACCTTGGCGCGGCTCAGAGCCTCGCGGATCACGATGGAGCCCAGTTCGGTGGCGGGGATCTTGGCAAGGGTGCCGCCGAACTTGCCAACGGCAGTGCGGACAGCGGAAACGATGACGATGTCTTCCATGATGACGGACCTTTCTTTGGACTCTTGAAGGGATGCCCGGGCACGCACTGCCGAAGCTGCGGCAGCGGCACCCTGCATTCAAGCCGCAGCGTTATTGCGCTGCAGCATCGAAACGATTGTGCCTCAGGCCTTGGCCAGCACGTAGCGGCCCGGGGCCGGCTCGATGGCCGTGTATTCCCTGCCCTTGCCGTACTGCTTTGGCGCCGCGACCAGCTTGCCGCCGTGCTCGGCCAGCCAGGGGCTCCAGTCGGCCCACCAGCTGCCGGGGTACTCGTCGGCGCCGGCCTGCCACTCCTTGAGCGTGGGCGGCAGCTGGCCGTCCTCGCGCAGCCAGTAGCTGCGCTTTTTCTTGGCCGGCGGATTGATCACGCCCGCGATGTGGCCGGATGCGCCCATGACGAAACGCTTGTCGCCACCCAGCACCTGGGTCGATGCATAGGAGCCGCCCACGGGCACGATGTGGTCCTCGCGCGAGCCGTAGATATAGGCCGGCAGGCGCAGCTGGTGCATGTCGATGCGCTCGCCGCAGACGGTCAGCGCACCGGGCTGGACCAGCTTGTTTTCCAGGTAGAGGTTGCGCAGGTACCAGGCGTAGTACGGGCCGGGCAGGTTGGTGCAGTCGCTGTTCCAGTACAGCAGGTCGAACGGCGGCGGTGTTTCGCCCTTGAGGTAGTTGCCCACCACGTAGTTCCAGACCAGATCGTTGGGACGCAGAAAGCTGAAGGTCGATGCCAGGTCCTGGCCCTTCATGAGGCCGCCCTCGCCCATCTGCATTTCGCGGAAGCGCACCACGGACTCGTCGATGAAGACATCGAGGATGCCGGTGTCGCTGAAGTCGATGAAAGTGGTCAGCAGCGTGACGCTGGCCACGGGAAATGGCACGCCGGCCGGCGCCGTGGCGCGGGCTGTGGATGTGCGGGCGGCGCTGCGGCTGCCAGCCGCGCGCTTGGCTGGAGCCGCCTTGGCCGCCGGAGCAGCAGCTGCGCCATGCTCGCGGTCGTGGCGTGCCTGCAGCACGGCCAGCGCGGTGGACAGCATGGTGCCGCCCACGCAAAAGCCCAGCACGTTGATCTGCTCGGCTCCTGCGATCTCGCGTGCCACGCGGATGCCGGTGAGCACGCCGTCTTCGATGTAGTTGTCCCAGGTCTTGTGCGCAAGGCTGTCGTCGGGATTGCGCCAGCTCATCACGAAGGTGCGGTGGCCCTGGCTGACGGCATAGCGGATCAGCGAGTTGTCGGGCTGCAGGTCCAGGATGTAGAACTTGTTGATGCACGGCGGCACCATGAGGAAGGGACGCTCGTGCACCTTGTCCGTCAGCGGCTTGTACTCGATGAGCTGGAACAGCTCGTTCTCGAACACCACGGCGCCTTCGGTGGTGGCAACGTTCTTGCCCACGGTGAACAGGCTCTCGTCGGTCATGGAGACATGGCCCTGGCGCATGTCGGCCAGCAGGTTGGCCACGCCCAGGGCCAGGCTCTCGCCCTGGGTTTCGATGGCCTTCTTCTGCGCCTCTGCATTGAGTGCCAGGAAGTTGCTGGGCGACATGGCCGCCAGCCACTGTTCCACAGCGAAGCGCACGCGGTTGCGGGTCTTCTCGTCGGCCTGCACGGCCTCGGCCAGGCCCATGAGCATGCGGCTGTTGAGCAGATAGGTGGCTGCGGTGGCCGCCGTCAGCGGGTTGTCGGCCCAGGATTGGGTGTTGAAGCGCTTGTCCTTGGCCAGCAGCGCCTGGGCGCCGCCCTGCTCGCACATGGCCTTGGCGCCGTCCAGGTACTGGCGCTGCAGATCCAGCAGCTTTTCGGGGTCCAGCGACAGCGCGTTCTCGGGCAAGGCGCCGGGTTCGGGGACTGCAGCCTTCCAGGCCTGGGCCATGTCCGGCATGCCCGCGCCCTGTGCTCCCGGCATTCCCGGTGATCCCATCTGCTGCAGTATCTGCAGCGTCCGGCTCCATTGCTCGTTCCAGAATTGCTGGATGGGTTGGCCTGGCAGGCCTGCGAGTGGGTCAAAATTCATGCTGCATCCTTGTTCGCGGATGCCGTTCGCAATAGCCTGGGGCTTGCGGGGCATCCGTTTTGATTGTGACCCAGGCGAGCCCCCCGTTGCCCGGCACAGCCCTCCACAAAAACCCGTGCCCGGTGCGCCTTTTTCGAATCGACCATGTATCTCGTTGTTATCGCCTGGTTGTATGTCACGCTGATGATGGCCGTGGCCGAAGCCGCCAGCCCCACGGGCAGCATACTCGGCGCCCTGGTCACTTTCGCACTGTATGGACTGCTGCCGCTGTCCATCGTGATCTACATCATGGGTACGCCCGCGCGCAACCGAAAGCGCCATGCGCGCGAACTGGCCGAGCGCCAGGCCTGGCTGGCGCAGCAGCAGGCCTCGCAGGGCACGGCGGACGCACCGGACGCGCCCGCGCCCTCAGTCCTTCCAGATGCAGGCGGCGAATCGGCCGCTGCTGCCCAGGCGGGCAGCGTCGCGCCGGTGCGAAAAGAACCGTGAGTCGTTGAGCACCGTGCACCATGCGTCGCTGCCGTCATTGCCATGGATGGCCGTGATGCCCAGCGCCGCCAGGCGCTGTCGCGCAAGCCCGGCCAGGCTGGCCAGGTACTTGGGGGTGCCCTCGCCCGCCTGAGGTATGGCGGTGAAATGCGCGGCGGCGGCGGCGTCATGCGCGATGAAGGCAGCGCGCACCTCGGCACCGACCTCAAAGGAACGCGGACCGATGCAAGGGCCCAGCCATGCCAGGGTCTGCGGCGCCACCTGCTCGGGTGCGGTCCGGAGCTGATCGGCAAAGCGCTTGAACAGAGACTCCAGCACACCGCCTGCCAACGGCTGACCCGCATGGCCAGGCGGCATTCCGGCCAGACCGCGCCAGCCCGCATGGGCCGCGCCCACCACGGCGCCGCTGCGATGGGCCAGCAGCACGGGCAGGCAATCGGCCACCATGATGGTGCAGACCACGCCCGAGGCGCTGGTCACGCAGGCATCGAAGGCCTGGCCCTGCGCGCTGCCTGCATCCAGTGCGATGACATCCACGCCATGCACCTGCTGCAGGAACACCGCGCAGGCATCCGGCGTATCCGCACGCACGATCTCCTGCAGGCGCTGGCGGTTGGCGCGCACGGCCTGGGGGTCGTCGCCCACATGGTCGCCCAGGTTCAGGCTGCACCAGGGCGCCGTGCTGACGCCGCCTTCGCGCGAGGTGCACAGCGCGTGCACGCCGGGCGGCGCGGGCCAGTCGGGCACCAGCCAGGATGCGGGGATGGTGCCGGGGATGGAGTCAGGCCGGGCCGCGCTCATTCCGCGTCGGGGCAGGCCGAGGGATGGGCCTTCTGGAAGGCCGGCAGCGCCTCGCAGCGATCGACGATGGCCGCCAGGCGCGGCAGGCCGTCCAGGCTCACGTTGAAGCGGCGGCCGTTGAAGATCTGCGGCACCAGGCAGCAATCGGCCAGCGTGGGCGTGTCGCCCCAGCAAAACAGCGAAGGCGGCAGGCCGGCGGCCTCGCGCTCGGCGGCCAGCAGGTCCAGCTGGCGCTCGAAGGCCTCCAGGCCCGATCGCACCCAATGCACGTACCAGCCGCTCTTGGCCTCGTCAGAGACACCCAGGTTGCGCACCAGGTACTTGAGCACGCGCAGGTTGTTGAGCGGATGGATCTCGCAGGCCACCATCTGGGCCAGTGCGCGCACATGGGCACGGCCCAGGGCGTCACGCGGCAGCAGCGGTATTTCGGCATGGGTCTCATCGAGATATTCGATGATGGCCATGGACTGGGTCAGCCAGTGGCCGTCCTCGGTCTCCAGCGCCGGCACCAGCGCATCGCCGACATGCTGGGCATAGGCCGGCGCCTTGTGGTCGCCGCGCAGCAGGTGCACGGGTACGGATTCATAGTCCAGGCCCTTGATCTGCAGCGCAATGCGCACGCGGTAGGAGGCCGACGAGCGGAAGTAGGTGTGGAGCTTCATAGACCGCAAAGCATACCGTGCAGCAGCGCCGATGCATGGCACACTTGCGGCGGCGCCCAAGAGACAAGGCGCCAGAGGAACACCGACATGAGCTACGTTTTCAACCCGCCCGCAGTGGCCAGCGTACCCGTCCTGGGCCGCCCCGAGCGCTTCCCCGTGCACCGCATCTACTGCGTGGGCCGCAACTACGAAGAACACGCCAAGGAGATGGGCTTCACCGGCCGCGAGCCGCCCTTCTTCTTCCTCAAGCCTGCCGACGCCATCGTGCCCGTCGAGGCCGGCACCACGGGCACCATGCCCTACCCCACGCTGACCTCCAACCTGCACCACGAGATCGAGCTCGTCGTGGCCATCGGCAAGGCGGGCAAGAACATCCTGGCAGCCGATGCGCTGGACTACATCTGGGGCTACGCCGTGGGCCTGGACATGACGCGCCGCGACCTGCAAAACGACATGAAGAAGCAGGGCCGACCCTGGTGCATCGGCAAGGCCTTCGAGCATGCCGCACCCATCGGCCCCATCACCCCGGCAGCCGAGGCCGGCGACATCGCCAAGGCCGCGATCTCGCTGCAGGTCAATGGCGCCGACCGCCAGCGCAGCGACATCGGCAAGCTGATCTGGAACATTGCCGAGACCATCGAGCACCTGTCGGCGGCCTGGGAACTGCAGCCCGGCGACCTGATCATGACGGGCACGCCCGAAGGCGTGGCCGCCGTGGTGCGCGGTGACCTGCTGGAAGGCCGCATCGACGGGCTGAGCCCCTTGAGCGTCAAGATCGCCTGAGTTTTCTCTGAGCCTGGCGACAGGCCGGCAAGGCAGCAGGGAGCACGCTCCCCGGCCTGCCGGCCTTTGTGTTTGAACCTACGGTCCGCCGCACAGAATGCCTTACTGCCTTCCGTCTGGCGGCGCTTTCACTTTCATGGTGTCGGCATGATTTTTCGCAGCCCCATCAAGTTCTGCCGAGCCTGCGGCACGGCGGTGGTCTACCGCCTTCCTGACGATGGCGACACGCGCGAGCGCGCCGTGTGCCCGCACTGCCACACCATCCACTACGAGAACCCGCTGAACGTGGTGGGCACCATCCCCGTGACCGACGACGGCCGCGTGCTGCTGTGCAAGCGCAACATCGAGCCGCGCCGGGGCCTGTGGACCCTGCCCGCAGGCTTCATGGAACTGGCCGAGACCACGGCACGCGGTGCCCAGCGCGAGACCGACGAGGAAGCCGGCGCCGACATCGAGATGGGGCCGCTGTTTTCCATCGTGGACGTGCCCAAGGTCAGCCAGGTCCATCTGTTCTACCGCGCCCGTCTGCGCAGCGAGCAGTTCTACCCCGGCCCCGAGACCATGGAGGCCCGCCTGTTTGCGCAGGCCGATGTTCCCTGGGAAGAACTGGCCTTCCGCACCGTGCGCGTGACGCTGGAGCGCTACTTCGCCGACCGGGCTGCCGGCCTGCTGGACGCGCACCGGGTGCACTCCATCGACCTGAGCCTGTAGGCCTGCACGGCCGCCAGGCACCACAGTGCTGCACGGCGCCGGCGTACGCACTGCGGTGATGCCGGGCCATGCCCCGGTGTGGCACCGGACGGGCTGCGTGCGGGGAGCAGGCGGCGGTCCGTCACCCCTACGTCACCTTGAAGACACATTTAGTCACAAACTGGCCTCCTTCTTGCTCTTTGCATAGGGCTTTTCCCTGAGCGGAAAAGTTGGTTTACCGAACCTGAACCTGACTGCGGAGCGCCCCATGGCCACATCCCTGCCCACCGACCTGATTCTTCCCCACCTGCGGGAACTCAACCGCAACGCCGCCGACCTGCGCGAGATCCGGCTCATGTGGCGTCTCATCGAGGCTTCGGCCCGCATGCAGGCCTCGCAGCAGGGACAGGCCCTGGTGTCCATGCTGACCGACACGCGCCAGGGGTTGGAGCAGCTGGAGCAAGGCCTGCTGCAGTCGCAGCTGGCCCAGTCCGCGCAGGAAGCCATGGCCCAGCTGGGCATGCAGTCCAGCCATGCCATCGACCTGCTGGTGCGCAGCCTCTACGAGCGCACGGCCGATGTCGGCTTCCTGGCCGCCGATTCCGTGCTGTGCGAGGCCATGGCCCAGCTCGGCGATGGCGACATCCTGCTGGACATGGCCGCGGGCGGCCTGCACGCCTGGCAGGCTCCGCTGCAGCTGCACCTGCAGGCCTACCGTGCCAAGTACACGGTCTACGACGACATCCTGCTGCTGGACACCCAGGGCCAGGTCTGCGCACGCGCCCAGGCAGGCGACAAGCCGCTGCCGCCCTGCGCCGAGGGTTGGTTCCAGCAGTGCCTGCAGCAGGCCGGCCATGTCAGCCATTTCGGCGCCAGCTGCGTGCTGCCCGGCGCAGACCGCCTGATCTACGCGCAGCGCCTGCTGCATCCACGCACCATGGCGGTGCTCGGCGTGCTGTGCCTGAGCTTCGACTTCGCGGCCGAGATGCAGGCCATCTTTGCCTCGGGCGGGCCGCGCGCCCAGGTGGGACTGCTGCTGGATGCGGCTGGACTGGTCATTGCCAGCAGCGATGACCACTGGATCGCCCCCGGCAGCCGCGTACCCATGCACCACGGCGATGCCGTGCAGCCGCTGATCCACGCCGGCCGCACCTATCTGGTGCGTACGGCCCGCGCCTTGCCCTACCAGGGCTATGCGGGCCCCGAGGGCTGGCAGACCCAGGTCATGGCGCCGCTGGACCTGGCCTTCGCCACCCAGCAAAGGCCGCAGGTACTGCAGGCACTGGAGCCTGCCATCGCCGAAGGACTGATGGCCCAGTCCCGGGGCTTTTGCCCGCCCCTGCACGCCATGGCACGCGCGGCCGACGACATACGCCGCGTGGTCTGGAACGGCCAGGTGCTGGCTGCCAGCCAGGCGCCGGAGTCCCCCGTGCAGGGCACGGCCCACCCGGACCCGCTGCAGGCCGTGCTGGAGCAGATGAGCGAGACCGGCGACCTGACCCATGCCGTGTTCACGCGCGCCATCCACGGCCTGCACGAGACGGCGCTGTCCACGCGGCTGCAGGAGCACACCACGCTGAACCGGCTGCTGATGGACCTGCTGGAGCGCAATCTCTACGAACGCGCCAACGATTGCCGCTGGTGGGCCCTGACGCCAGGCCTGCAGAAAGTGCTGCAAGACAACAGCGGCTGCCTGGCCCTGTCGGTACAGGCACACGACGCCGCGCAGCGTCTGCTGGAGCAGCTCAATGCGCTGTACACCGTCTATGCGCGCATTGCGCTGTATGACGCCCAGGGCCTGGTGCTGGCCTGCAGCCATGAGGACGAACCCGGTCTGCCGCTGTCACCCGGCGTGCGCGTGCAGGCCTCGGCACTGCAGGCCACCATGGCGCTGCGCGATGCCCAGGCCTATCACGTGCAGGAGCTGGACGATGGGGGCCTGCCCGTCCACGTCTACCACGCCGCATTGCGCGCCCCCTCAACCACCAATGGACATGGGCATGGGCAGGGCGCAGATCAGGGCCCCGCCATCGGCGGCATTGCCCTGCTGTTCCACACGCGCCGAGAACTGCAGGCCATGCTGCAGGCCGCTGCACCGGAGCAGTCCGAAGACGCCGGCCCCGAAGACCACGGCCTGCCCCGTTTGCCGATGGAGGCTTTCTACGTGGCACGCGACGGCCGCATCATCGCCGCCAGCCACGGCGGTCGGCCGCTGGGCAGTTGCATAGAAGGCGTGGCCGGGCTGGCAACGCTGGCCGATGGAGAGGTACGCAGCAGCATCGAGGAAATCGAAGGCCACTACTGCATCGTCGGCATGGCTGCCGGGCGCGGCTACCGCGAGTTCCGGCTGGACCAGGGCGCGGCACGCGATGCAAAGGAAAGCGCAACGGAGGACACACTGGCCGGCCTCGTCAGCCTGAGCCTTCAGCGGCTGGGCCCTGTGCATGCCGATGCGCGCAACCGCGCCCTGCGCCTGGCGCCGGCCACGCGGCTGGATGGCTCGCGTCCTGTCGCGCGTGCGCTCGCCGCGCACGGCGGTGGCGATGCGCCGGTGGAACTGGCCAGCTTCTACGTGGGCGCCAGCCTGCTGGCCCTGCGCGCGGGCGATGTCTGCGAGGCCCTGCCCGCCAGCGCCATCTCGCCCGTGGCAGCAGGGCGGCTGCCGTTTTGCGTGGGTGCGCTGGCGCGGCGCAGCCAGGGCAGCGTCAGCGGCTATGTCTGGGTGTTCGACCTGGCCGCGCTGCTGCAGGGCCGGCCCGGCGTGGTCACCGAGCAGTCGCAGGTCATCGTGGTCCAGCACGGCGGCCTGCGCGTGGGGCTGCTGGTCAGCGCGCTGCAAGGCGTGCACCGGCTGCCGGGCAGCGCGCTGGTGGAATCGCCCATGCTCAGCGTGGCCTCCACGACGCCGGCCCTGGTGCGGGAGCTGGTGCATGCCGGCGCGGGCCTGCCGCTGATCCAGTGCCTGGATCCGGCTGCATTGATGCAACGGCTGCAGCCTTCGCGCGGCGCGGCGGCCAACGCAGACCGCAGCGCGGCAGCAGTGGAGCGCGAGGCGGCCTGGGATGCCCAGGCGGCATAGGGCGCGTTCCCCCGGGGCCTCACAGACCCCAGTGGCGCAGGCCCGGAAGCGCGGCCTGCGCCGCCTCGTAGCCTTCGTCGATGGCCTCGCGGGCGCGGTGGAAGTCCAGCAGGCCCAGGTGGGACAGGCGCGGGGCGATCACCAGCTCGGGCGGGTCACCCGCCATGCGGCTGCGCGTGATGCGCATCTGCATGATGTTGACGCTGGTCATCACCACGTCCAGCAGCGAGGGCGGCCGGGGCGGGGGCTCGGTCTCGCGGCCTGCCTCATCGCGGTGGTGGCCGGGCATCCACCCCATCACGCCACGCTGCAGCCGGCGCATCCAGGCCGAGCCGGCCACGGCGCTGGCCTGGCCCGACAGGTCCTCGGGCGCCACGCCCTGCTCCACGGCGGGCGGGGCCTCCTCCAGCGGCGGCGCAGCGGCCATGGCGGCAGCGGGCGCCAGCGGCCGCATGTGGCGCCGCATGATGTCGGCATTGAGATCGACCGCGATCACGATGTCCGCGCCCATGGCGCGCGCCAGCGAGGCGGGCACGGGGTTGACGATGCCGCCATCGACCAGCAGCCGCCCTTCGCGCTGCACGGGCGTGAACAGGCCGGGCAGCGCGATGGAGGCGCGCACGGCATCGGCGATGGAGCCCTTGCGCAGCCAGACCTCGGCACCCGAATGCAGGTCGGTGGCCACGGCGCCGAAGGGAATCTTCAGATCCTCGATGGCCGAGTCCACGAAATGCTCGCGCCAGAACGAGATCAGCTTCTCGCCCTTGAGCATGCCGCCCGCGATGTTGAAGTCCATGAAGCCGAAGACCTTGCGCATGCCCAGGCCCAGCACCCATTCCTCGAAGCGCTGCATTTCACCGGCCGCATAGGAGGCGCCCACCAGGGCGCCGATGGACGAGCCGCAGATGATGTCGGGCCGCAGGCCCGCATCCTCGAGCGCGCGCAGCACGCCGAAATGCGCCCAGCCGCGCGCCGACCCGCTGCCCAGCGCCAGGCCAACCACGGGTTTGCGCGGACTCAGCGCCATCAGCCCTGCTCCGCTGCGGCTGCAGCAGGGGGATCACCTGCCAGCAGGGCCAGCATGCCGGCCTCGTCCAGCACGGGCACACCCAGTTCCTCGGCCTTGGCCAGCTTGCTGCCGGCCTCGGCGCCCGCGACCACGTAGCTGGTCTTTTTGCTGACCGATCCGGAGACCTTGGCGCCAGCGGCCTCCAGCATCTCCTTGGCCTGGTCGCGGCCCAGCGTGGGCAGCGTGCCGGTGAGCACCACGGTCATGCCGGCCAGGGGCTGGGCGGTCTGCTCGCGCGCCGCGCCCTCTTCCCAGTGCACGCCGCAGGCACGCAACTGCTCGACCACCTCGCGGTTGTGGGGCTGGGCGAAGAAGGTGTGGATGCTCTCGGCCACGATGGGCCCGACGTCGCGCACCTGCAGCAGTTGCTCGACGCTGGCGTCCATGATGGCGTCCAGCTGGCCGAAATGGCGGGCCAGGTCCTTGGCCGTGGACTCGCCGACCTGGCGGATGCCCAGGCCGAAGAGGAATCGCGCCAGCGTGGTCTTCTTGGATTTCTCCAGCGCATCCAGCACGTTCTGGGCCGACTTCTCGGCCATGCGGTCCAGCGATGCCAGGGCCACCAGGCCCAGGCGGTAGAGGTCGGGCAGCGTGCGCACCACATGGCCGTCCACCAACTGGTCCACCAGCTTGTCGCCCAGGCCCTCGATGTCCATGGCGCGCCGCGCGGCGAAGTGCAGGATGGCCTCCTTGCGCTGCGCCGGGCAGAACAGGCCGCCCGTGCAGCGGTGGTTGGCCTCGCCCTTGGGGCGCGACACCGCGCTGCCGCAGATGGGGCATGCAGCGGGCATGCGGAAGTTGGGCACATAGGCCGGCCGGTCGCCGGGCACGCGGCCCACGACTTCGGGAATCACATCGCCGGCGCGGCGCACGACCACGGTGTCGCCGGTGCGCACGCGCTTCTTGCGGATCTCGAACAGGTTGTGCAGCGTGGCATTGGTGACGATGACGCCGCCCACGGCCACGGGCGCCAGGCGCGCCACGGGGGTGAGCTTGCCCGTGCGGCCGACCTGTATGTCGATGCCTTCCATGCGCGTGGGCATTTCCTCGGCCGGGTACTTGTGGGCCACGGCCCAGCGCGGCTCGCGCGAGACAAAGCCCAGCTGGCGCTGCTGGGCCAGGCTGTTGACCTTGTAGACCACGCCGTCGATCTCGTAGGGCAGCGTGGCGCGCTCGGCGCCCATGCGCTGGTGGAAGGCCACCAGCTCGGCCGCACCCTTGGCGATACAGACCTGGGGCGCCACCGGGAAGCCCCAGTCGCGCAGCGTCTGCAGCATGGCGTAGTGGGTGCCGAAGTCGGGGCCGCCCTGCGCGGCCGGCGTGATCTCTCCCAGGCCATAGGCGAAGAAGGACAGCGGGCGCTGGGCCGCAATGCCCGAGTCCAGCTGGCGCACCGAGCCCGCCGCCGCATTGCGCGGATTGGCAAAGCTCTTGCCGCCGGCGGCCTGCTGGCGTTCATTGAGCCGGACGAAGTCGGCGCGGCCCATGTAGACCTCGCCGCGCACCTCGACCACGGGAGGCACGCCCTTGCCTTCGGGCAGGGACAGCGGAATCTTGCGGATGGTGCGGATGTTGTGGGTGACGTCCTCGCCCACCTCGCCGTCGCCGCGCGTGGTGGCCTGCACCAGGCGGCCGTTCTCGTAGCGCAGGTTCATGGCCAGGCCGTCGAACTTGGGCTCGGCAACGTACTCCACGGGCGGCGCGCCTTCGGCCAGTTCCAGCTCCTTGCGGATGCGTGCGTCGAAGGCCTCGGCTCCCGTGGCCTCGTTGTCGGTCTCGGTGCGGATGCTGAGCATGGGCACGGCATGGCGCACGGGCATCAGGCCGTCGAGCACGGCGCCGATCACGCGCTGCGTGGGCGAGTCCGGGGTGACCAGTTCGGGGTAGGCACCTTCCAGCGCCTGCAATTGCTGGAAGACGCGGTCGTACTCGCCGTCGGGCACGGTGGGCGTGTCCAGCACGTAGTACTCATGTGCCCATTGGTTGAGCTGGGCGCGCAGCGCCTGCACCTTGGCCAGCACCTTGTCGGGGGCGGCCCCGGACTCCGGCGCCGCGGGGGCTGCGCCGGAGAAGAGATCCAGATTGTCGTTCATGGGGTTGAGGCCAGGAGCCTGTTGTGCACCAGGGGCACCGCGCCGCGTCAGCTGAACAGTCGCCGCGCCAGCATGGAGCCCGCCGACAGCTCGCGGCTGTCGAGCTTGTCATAGAGTTGTTCCAGGTCGTGCTGGATGGGGTCCAGCGCCATGGCCGGCAGCAGGTAGCCGTTCTGGTCGCAGAGCACTCCATCCATGGTCTGGCACAGGCGCTCGGCCACCTGGCGCAGCTGCACGAAGGCCTGCTCGCCGCGCGGCACCTGGGGCACGTCCAGGCTCAGCAGGAACTCGCGCACCACCGAGGTGTCCAGGTCGTCGGCCATGGCCGCCTGCGGGTCGTAGTTGAGCACCAGCACCGGCGGCATGCCGGGCGTGGGCGAAGGCAGGGCCATGCGCCCGGGCATGGAGCCCGGCAGAAAGCCCTGGCGCGATGCGTTCTGCTGCACATAGCCCGCGCTCCAGGAGGCCTGGCGTGCGCGCAGCATGAAGGTGAGCTGGGCATCGTGCTCGCTGGCGAACTGGTCGAGCTCGCGCGCACGCGCCACTTCCTGCAGCATGTCGGGCACGTCGGGCGTGGCGCCCAGCGCGTCGGCAAAGCGCTGCACCTTGGCAACGAACTCGGAGAACTCGATCTCGTTGAGCGCACCCGTGCGGTTGGCCAGCTGCACGCCGGCCTGGAAACCCAGGTAGCGCTGGCCGGGCTGCAGCGGCTCCCACTGGTGGGTGGACTGGTTCATGCCTTCGATGGCAAACGGCTTGTTGCCCGCGCGCCGCGTGGCCGGCTGGGCCTGCAGCGCCAGCTCGCCAGGCACGGCCTGGCCGACCTGCACGGGGGCAATGGCATCGATCAGCGCATCCAGGCCCGGCCGGCTGGCCGCAGCGCTGGTCAGGGCCGCGTCGTTGAGGGAAGGCTCGATGGACTGCGGTGCCAACGGGGATGGCGCAGGCACTGACGCAGATGCGGGTGCCGATGCGCTGGCGTCTTCAGCCGCCTGCAGGGCATGGGCAGCCTGCGCGGTCTGCACCGCCTGGGCTGCCTTGGCCGCCAAAGCGGCCTGGGCCTCGGCCTGGCGCTGCTGCTCTTCGAGCTGGACCAGATGGGCCAGTTCGGCATCGGTTTCGGCAAAGCGGTCCACGGCGGCAGGGCTCTGGCCCGGGGCTGCCGTGCCGAAGTCGCCCAGCACGGGCTCGCGCAGGCTGTGCGTCAGGTCCGGGCCGTGGCCCACGGTGTCCATGCCGGGCTCATGGCGCGAGGGATCGCGCTGCGCCTCTTCGACGGGGTCGGCGCGCTTGGGTGCGTTGCGGCGTGCGGACCAGCTGTTGTAGGCAATGATCAGGGCCAGCACCACAAAGCCCAGGACGGCCAGACTGATTTGCAGGTTACTCATGGAATGAAGGAATGAAACGTCGTTCCAGCAAATAGGTTCGGAAGGTTGCGGACATGCTCAGGATAGCTCAGCCATGGACAGCGCGGACTCCATGTCCACGGCCACGATGCGGGACACGCCCTGCTCCTGCATGGTCACGCCGATGAGCTGCTGCGCCATTTCCATGGCGATCTTGTTGTGGCTGATGAACAGGAACTGCGTGCCCTTGCTCATGCTGGCCACCAGCTTGGCATAGCGCTCGGTGTTGGCGTCGTCCAGCGGCGCGTCCACCTCGTCCAGCAGACAGAACGGCGCCGGGTTGAGCTGGAAGATGGCGAAGACCAGGGCAATCGCCGTCAGCGCCTTTTCGCCACCGGACAGCAGGTGGATGGTCTGGTTCTTCTTGCCGGGCGGCTGCGCGATCACCTGCACGCCCGAGTCGAGGATTTCATCGCCGGTGATCACCAGCTTGGCCTGGCCACCGCCGAACAGCTCGGGGAACATGCGCCCGAAGTGCCCGTTCACGGTCTCGAAGGTGCCCGACAGCAGCTCGCGCGTCTCGGCGTCGATCTTGCGGATGGCATCTTCCAGCGTGTTCATGGCCTGGGTCAGGTCCTCGGTCTGCGCGTCGAGGAAGGTCTTGCGCTCGCGCGCCAGCTTCAGCTCGTCCAGCGCCGCCAGGTTGACCGCGCCCAGGGCGGCGATCTCGCGGTGCAGCCGGTCGATCTCGCCCTGCAGGCCGTGCATGCGCACATTGGCCTCGGCAATGGACTGGGAGACGGCTGCCAGGTCGGCACCGGCCTCCTCCAGCAGGGTGGAGTACTGCTCCAGGCCCAGGCGCGCGGCCTGCTCCTTGAGCTGGAATTCGGTGATGCGCTGGCGCAGCGGGTCCAGCGCCTTCTCCAGCTGCTGGCGGCGTTCGTCGCTGGCGCGCAGCTTGTTGGTCAGGTCGTCATATTCGCTGCGGCGCGCGGCCACGGCCTGCTCGCGCTGCATCTTCAGATCCAGCGCGTCCTGCAGGCCGCCCTGGGCGGCGGCATCGGTCAGGCGCGTGAGTTCGTCCTGCGCGCGCTGCTGCTCGTCGGCCAGCGAGCGGGCCTGCTGGCTGGCCGTCTCTATGGTGCGGCTGAGTTCGCCCCGGCGAGCCTCCAGGCTGCGCCGCGAGAAAGTGGCCTCCTGGGCCTGGCGCTCCAGCGTGCGCAGCTGCTCGCGCGATTCGTTCAGGCGCCGCTCGGACTCCAGCACCTTGTCGCCCAGCTGGGCATGGCGCTCCTGGCTGTCGGCCAGCTGCATGTCCAGTTCCTCGAAGCGGGCTTCGGCCGCCACGCGGCGCTCCTCGATGTCGGACAGCTGGGCCTCGACCTCGGCCAGGTCGGCGCTGATCTGGGCATTGCGCGCACGGGCCTGCTCGGCCAGCTGCGACAGGCGCAGGGTCTCGACCTGCAGCTCATGGGCGCGGCCTTGCGATTCGCTGGCCTCGCGCCGGGCGCTGACCAGGCGCTGCGAGGCCTCGGCATAGGCGCTTTCGGCACGCACCAGGGCCGTGCGCGATTCGTCGGAGATCAGCGCCTGGGCGCGCACTTCCTTTTCGAGGTGCTCGATTTCCTGGGCGCGTGCCAGCAGGCCGGATTGCTCCGAGTCCTGCGCATAGAAGCTCACGCTGTGGCTGCTGACGGCATGGCCCGTGGGCACATAGACCGTCTCGCCGGGCCGCAGCTCGCCGCGGCGCGACAGCGCCTCTTCCAGCGTGGGCGCCGTGTAGCAGTCCTGCAGCCAGTCGCCGAGCACGGCGCGCAGGCCGGCATCGTTCACGCGCAGCAGATCGGACAGGTGCTGCCAGCGCCCCGGCGCGGGCGCGGGGGCGCCCTGCGGCGGGCTGAAGAAGGCCAGGCGCGCGGGCGGCGCATCGTGCCCGCCTGCGCCCAGGAAGCCGCGCACCATGTCGAGCTGGCCCACTTCCAGCGCGCCCAGGCGTTCGCGCAGCGCGGCCTCCAGCGCGTTTTCCCAGCCGGGCTCGATGGCAATGCGGCTCCACAGGCCCTGCATGCCGTCCAGGCCGTGCTTGGCCAGCCAGGGCTGGAGCTTGCCGTCGGTCTTGACCTTTTCCTGCAGGGCCTTGAGGGCTTCCAGCCGCGCCGACAGGTCGGCATGGCGCGCGGCCTCGGCATTGACGGCCTGCTGGCGCGTGCGACGGTCCTCATCGAGCTGGGGCACGGAGTCCTGCAGCTCGTTGAGCACGGCATCGGCCATTTCAGCCAGTTCGCGGGCCTCGTCCAGCTGGGACTGCAGATTGTGGAGGCGGGCCTCGTCGGGTGTCTCCAGCGCATTGCGGTCGGCGCGCAGTCGCTCGAAGCGGGTCTCGAACTGGCGGCGCTGCTCGTCCAGGCTGCGCTGCTCGGCAGCAAGCACCTGGATCTGCTGCTGCACCTGCACCACGCTGGCGCGCTGGTCGGCATCGGCCTTCTGGGCATTGCGCAGCGCCTCTTCCAGGTCGGGCAGGCGCATGCTCTGCTCCTCGACCTGGGCGGCCAGCATCTCGGCCTGTTCCTCGGCGTCCATACCGGCGCCGTCGAGATTTTCGATTTCGGCTTCGGCCTCCTCGCGGCGGCTGTTCCACAGCAGCACCTGCTCGGACAGCTGCTGCAGCCGCTGCTGCACGCGCTGGCGGCCTTCGAGCACGTAGCGGATCTCGGCCTCCAGCTTGCCGACCTCGGCCGTGGATTCGTAGAGCTTGGCCTGGGCCTGGTTGACCTGGTCGCTGGCGTCGTAGTGGGCCTGGCGCAGGGTTTCGAGTCCGCTTTCGTTGTTGCGGATGTCGGCCATGCGCTCTTCCAGCTCGTTGACGGCCTTCAGGCCCTCCACGCGCACGCGGTCCTGCTCGGCCTCGGCCTCGGCGCGCTTGAGAAACCACAGCTGCTGCTGCTTGAGCGTGACCTGGGACTGCAGCGCGTTGTACTGCGCCGCCACCTCGGCCTGCTTCTCCAGCCGGTCGAGGTTGTTGTTGAGTTCGCGCAGGATGTCCTCCACGCGCGTGAGGTTCTCGGTGGTGGCCGAGAGGCGGTTCTCGGTCTCGCGCCGGCGCTCCTTGTACTTGGACACGCCTGCGGCCTCTTCCAGGAACAGGCGCAGCTCCTCGGGGCGCGACTCGATGATGCGGCTGATCGTTCCCTGGCCGATGATGGCGTAGGCGCGCGGGCCCAGGCCCGTGCCCAGGAACACGTCCTGCACATCGCGGCGGCGCACGGCCTGGTTGTTGATGAAGTAGCTGCTGTTGCCCTCGCGCGTGAGCACGCGCTTGACGGCGATCTCACCGAACTGGCCCCACTGGCCGCCCGCACGGTGGTCGCTGTTGTCGAACACCAGCTCCACGCTGGAGCGGCTGGCCGGCTTGCGGTGCGTGGTGCCGTTGAAGATCACGTCCTGCATGGACTCGCCGCGCAGCTCGCTGGCCTTGCTCTCGCCCAGCACCCAGCGCACCGCATCCATGATGTTGGACTTGCCGCAGCCGTTGGGGCCCACCACGCCCACCAGTTGACCCGGCAGCATGAAGTTGGTGGGCTCGGCGAAGGACTTGAAGCCGGACAGCTTGATGGAATTCAGGCGCACGATGCAGGCACAAAGCGGTCCGCGGCGAACGGACAAACAAGGAGGTGAGGAAAGAACAAGGCAGCTCGGGATGATACCGCGCGCCACCCCCTCTCAAGAATGGAAAGCGGCCCGGGCGGGGCCGCTGCGAATGTCAAGAATGGTTTGAAGGGACCTCTGGCCCCGTGCTGGCGTCCGTGCATTCCGCCACTTCGGGCCGGTGTTGCGCCGGCTGGGTCAGGCATGCGGGGCTCAAGGCCGGGGGGCGCTGCAAGGGGGCGGCCTCGCGCACCAGGGCCTCGAAGCTGCGCACGGGCACGGGCGGGCTGAGCAGGTAGCCCTGCCAGACGTGGCAGCTCTGGTCTTCGAGGAATTGGCGCTGCGCCTCGGTTTCCACGCCTTCGGCAATGACCTGCAGTCCCAGGCTGGTGCCCAGGGCGACGATGGTGCGCGCAATGGCCGCGTCGTTGGGGTCGCTGAGCACGTCGCGCACGAAGCTGCGGTCGATCTTGAGCTGGTCCAGCGGCAGGCGCTTGAGATAGGCCAGCGAGGAATAGCCTGTGCCGAAGTCATCCAGCGAGAAGCCGACACCGTGGGCCTTGAGCGTGGCCATCTTGGCGGCCGTGTCGTCCACGTCGGCCAGCAGCAGGCTTTCGGTCAGCTCCAGCTTGAGCAGGCGCGGGTTGGCGCCGTGCTCCTTGAGCGCCTGCAGCACCTGCTCCACGAAGCGCGCCTGGTGGAACTGGCGCGGGCTGACGTTGACGGCCAGCACCATGCAGGCCATTTCGGGGTCCGCCGCCCATTGCGCCAGCTGCCTGCAGGCCTCGCCCAGCACCCATTCGCCCAGTTGCTGGATCAGGCCGGTCTCCTCGGCCAGCGAGACGAAGAGCGAGGGCGGCACCAGCCCTTCGCGCGGGTGGTTCCAGCGCAGCAGGCCTTCGGCGCCCACGATGCGTCCGTGCGCCATCTGCGGCTGGTAGTACAGGACGAACTGGCTGCGCACCAGGCCCTCGCGCATTTCCTGCTCCATGGCCGTGCGCGAGCGCAGCACGGCCTGCAACTGCGGATCGAAGAATTGCAGCGTGTTGCGCCCCATGCCCTTGGCCTGGTACATGGCCATTTCGGCGCGGCGCAGCACCTCGTCGGCGCTCAGTTCCTGCTCGCCGAACAGGCTGGCGCCAATGCTCATCGTGATGTGGCAGGACTGGCCTGCCAACTGCAGCGGCTGCTGCAGCAGCGAACGCATGCGCTGGACCTCGCCTTCCAGTTGCGAGGCCGCATGCATGGAGTCCTTGCCCAGGTCCTCCAGCAGCACGACGAAGTCATCGCCGCTGTGGCGGGCCAGCGTGGCCTCGGGCCCCAGGGACTGCGCCAGGCGCTCGGCAATCATGCGCAGCAGCACATCGCCAAGCTCCAGCCCCAGGCTGTCGTTGAAGGCCTTGAAGTTGTCCACGTCCAGCAGCATGACGGCGCCGCAGCGCCCGCGCCGGCGGCTGGAGGCCAGCGCCTGCTGCAACCGGTCCACCAGCAGGCGGCGGTTGGGCAGGCCGGTGAGCGCGTCGTGGAAGGCCAGGCGGCGGATTTCCTCTTCGGCGGTCTTGCGCTGGCTCTGGTCCTGCAGGATCAGCAGGCAGCCTTCGTCCAGCAGCATGCCGCCTATCGATACGGAACGCGTGCGGCCATCGCTGCCCATGAGCTGGTATTCCTCGCAGTTGAGGGTGCCACAGCTGTCGGACTCGCCGCTGTGCAGGCTCTGTGCCACGCGCGCCCTCGCCTGCGCGGCCTCGAAGCGGCGCTGCATGCGCAGGCGGCGGGCTTCATCGGGACACATGTTGCACCACCAGCCATCACCATCCATGCCGGCCGTGGCACCGTGGCCCGCCAGGCGCATGAATTCCTCGTTCCAATAGGCGAAGCGGCCGTCGTCCTGAAGCATGGCCAGGCCCAGAGGCAGGCGCTGGATGACCATGCGCAGATGGCGCGATCCATCGCGCTGCATCTGCTGCAGGTGGCGCCGCGCGCTGATGTCCTGCACCAGCGCCATCAGCCGCCGGGACGGGCCATGGCCCAGCGCGGAGATATGCAGCTCCACCCAGACCAGGGTGCCGTCGCGGCGCCGCAGCTGCCGCTCGATCTGCAGGGCCCCGCGCTGGCCCGCCGTCAGTTCCTGCAGCAGCACCCGGTCGCCCTCCAGGGTTTCGGCCGCCAACAGGGCCAGCAGGGGCCGCTGGCACAGCTGCTGCGCCTCATGGCCGGTAATGTCGCAGTACCTGCGGTTCACATGCAGGACGTTGCCGCTGGCCGCATCGACCTGCACCACGCCCACGGCAGCCTGCTCGAACAGGGCCTGAAAGCGGGCATCGCTCTCGCGCATGCTGCGGGAGGAGGCGCGCAGCTGGGCCCAGCTGGAAGGATGGCGCCGCCACCAGGCTGCCGCCAGCGACGCCAGCAGGGCCGACACGAGCATGCCCAGCGCGAAAAGAACCAGGGGCTGGACACGCTCGGTCCAGGACAGGGCCGTCCCCATGGGAATGAAGTTCAACCGCCACAGCCGGTCCTGGGCCTGCAGCGTCTGCTCCAGCACCACCTGGCCGGTGTCGCCCATGCCGGCCGCCTCCTGCCCGCGCTCCGGCCAGGCCGCGCCCAGGTACAGCGGCAGCGGCGATATGCCGGCCGGCGGCAGGGGCGAGGTCGGGCCTGCGTCATGCATGGCCAGCGCAAGCCGGCGCAGAAAGCCGCGTTCATGCAGGTCCTGCACCAGGTCGTGCACGCGCACGCTGACGTCGGCAGTCCCCAGAAACAGCGGCTGCGCGGCCTCCCCGTCCGGGGACTGGTGGTCCACAAGCGCAAAGACAGGCGCGCGCACCAGCACGGCGGTGGCATGCTCGCCGGGCTGCTTCAGCGCAAACGGTGCCGAGACCACGGCGGCCGCGCTGTCGCGACTGCGCACCATGCTGGCCATGAGGCTGGGGCGGTCGTGCATGTCCAGGCCGGCAATGGACTCGTTGCCCTCCAGCGGCCAGAGATAGTCGATGAAGAAATAGTGGGGCCCGGGCCGGGCGGTGAAGGCCTGATCCTGGCCGGGCAGACCGCGCTGCGTTGCGGCCCGTGTAAAGGACAGCGCCTGCATGCCCGGCTGCGCCTGTATGCGCAGCGCCTGCGCCATGCGCGCGAAGGCCGATTGCCCCATCTCGGGAGAGGCGGCCAGCTGGTTGGCCACATGCTGGACCATGACCGCGTAGGCATCCAGGCGCATCTCCAGCGCCTGGCGGGCCGACTGGGCCTGCTGGGTATGGCGCTGCAGGTCGATACGCTCCAGCGCCCGCTGCTGCTGCAAGGCAAGCACAGCGCTCAGGCACATGCCCACCGCCATGACGGTTGCGGCTGGCCAGGCGGCCCGGATGGCTACAAGCGTGCGCTGGGCAAAAACTGACATGGAGCGGCTAAGGCGGAATAGGCGGTCACGGGAAATCGGTCCAGGAGCACGGAACCGCTCGTTGCCAGCCCCATGGCAGGTTCACCGGAAAGGGCAGTACAGGCCATATGGAGCAGAGCGCGAGGATAAATGGATTTCGGCACGCGGCAGGCGAACCATGGATAAGACAAATCCTACAAACACCCTTCCTCTATCGTCTGCAAGCACACTTGCTGAAGGCTGGCCCGGGCAAACCCTAGAGAGCTCCGCAGGCCGGCGTGGGACTGGGGGACCGAACCGTTGCACGCTCCCTCATCCATGAAATCAAAAGCAGCAATTTTGAAACGACAGTGAAACGAATGTTGCGGCGGCAGCCAGCACCGCAGTGCACACGCCCTGTGCTGGCGCGCTGCAAGGCTTGCACGGGTTTTCCCTTGATGCGGATGGCATGGCGCGTGCAACAAACCTGGCCTACTGCCATCGCCTGACACCGCAGGGGACACCGTCCATGGGCATCAACCGCCGCCAGAGGCTGCGCGCTCCGGCGATCGGCAGACCGCAAGAACAGACACAGATACGAACAACAGCACAGGAGGCCTGAGATGGGCGCGATCCCCGAAACCTTTCTTCCCCAGTTGCGCATCCCTGCCACCTACCTGCGCGGCGGCACCAGCAAGGGCGTGTTCTTTCGCCTGCAGGATCTGCCCGAGGCGGCCCAGCGCCCCGGACCCGTGCGCGACGCCATCCTGTTGCGCGCCCTGGGCAGCCCCGACCCGTACGGCAAGCAGATCGACGGCATGGGCAATGCATCGTCCAGCACCAGCAAGGCCGTGATCCTGGCTCCCAGCAAGCGGGAAGGCCATGACGTGGACTATCTGTTTGGCCAGGTCGCCATCGACCAGCCGTTTGTGGACTGGAGCGGCAACTGCGGCAACCTCTCGGCCGCCGTGGGGCCCTGCGCCATCCACATGGGACTGATAGATCCCGCGCGCATTCCTCGCAACGGCACGGTCACCATCCGCATCTGGCAGGCCAACATCGCCAAGACCATCGTGGCCCATGTGCCCATCACGCAAGGCCAGGTCCAGGAGACCGGCTCCTTCGAGCTCGATGGCGTGACCTTCCCGGCCGCCGAAGTGGCGCTGGAGTTCCTGGATCCCGCCGATGAAGGAGACGATGGCGGAGCCATGTTCCCGACAGGCCACCTCGTGGACCGGCTGGACGTGCCCGGCGTGGGCAGTCTGGCGGCCACGCTGATCAACGCGGGCATTCCGACCATCTTCCTGAACGCCCAGGACCTGGGCTACACGGGCTGCGAGCTGCAGGACGCCATCAATACGGACGACGAGGCCCTGGCCCGCTTCGAGGCCATACGCGCCCACGGCGCGCTGCAGATGGGGCTGATCAAGGACCTGGCCGAGGCCGCCAGACGGCAGCACACGCCAAAGATCGCCTTTGTGGCGCCACCGGCCGCCTACACGGCATCCAGCGGCAAGCGCATTGAATCGGGTGACGTGGACCTGCTGGTGCGCGCCCTGTCCATGGGCAAACTGCACCACGCCATGATGGGCACGGCTGCCGTGGCCATCGGCACCGCAGCGGCCGTGCCGGGCACGCTGGTGAATCTGGCGGCAGGCGGCGGCGAGCGCAGCGCCGTGCGCTTTGGCCACCCCTCCGGAACGCTGCGCGTGGGCGCCGAGGCCCGTTTGGTGAACGGCCAGTGGCAGGTGACCAAGGCCCTGATGAGCCGCAGCGCACGCATCCTGATGGAAGGCTGGATCAGGGTCCCCGGCGAGGTGTTGAGCGCCGCATGAATGCGCGGGCCGGGACTTCAGGCCGCAGCCGTGCTCACGCCTCGGCTGCCAGCGCCGCCCCACGCCACGCCTGGAGCTGCTCCAGCGTGTTCGTCGTGCCGCCGCAGGCCACCACCAGCACGCGCTGGAAGCCTTGCAACGCAGGAGCGCGCCCGTAGGCCAGGGCCAGCGCGGCGCCACAGGCCGGCTCCACATGCAGGCGATGGTCTTCAATGAAGCGCAGGCAGGCCTGCAGCGCCTGCGCATCCGTCACCACGGCGCTGCGCACGGGGTGCACCTGCGCCAGATCGAAGGCCCGCTGGCAGACCTGGCGCGCGCCCAGCGAAGTAGCCACGCTGGTGATGCGGTCCAGCAGTACGCGGCGGCCCTGGGCCAGGGACTGCGCCAGGGAATCGGCGCCGGCCGTCTCCGCCGCGATCACGGGCACATCGGTCCAGCCATGGCGCTCCAGGCCCTGCACCACGCCGGCCAGCAGGCCGCCGCCGCCCACGGCCAGCACCACGGCGTCGGGCTTGAAGCCGGCAGCGGCCAGTTCGTCGACGAGGGTGGAATGCCCGGCCCACAGCAGCGGATCGTCAAACGGGTGGACAAAGGCATCGTCGGCACCCAGCAGGGACTGGGCCAGCGCATTGGCCTCGTCCCAGACGGAGCCATGCACGATCAGCTCGGCGCCCTGGGCGCGGATCAATACCCGTGCATGCTCGGTCGTGGTCTGGGGAACGACCACGGTGACGGGCATCGACAGCTGCCGTCCCGCATAGGCCACGGCAATGCCGGCATTGCCGCCCGACGAGGCCACAAAGCGCTTCTTGCCCTGGCCCGCCAGGGTCTCGCAGGCATGGCCTATGCCGCGCAGCTTGAATGATCCGCAAGGCTGCAGCGCGTCCAGCTTGAGCCAGATGTTCTGGCCGCTGGCCTGGCACAGGGCATGGGATTCGATGAGGGGAGTGGAGGTGTGCAAAGGCATGGAGCGGCAGTGTAGAACCGGGCTGCCATCGCGATAATCCCCTGGTATTTCAAATATTCTTTGCGCCATGAGCACAAATCAAGCCCTGCCCCTGTTCGGGGAAATGGCCATCTTCGTCAAGGTGGTGGACACGGGCAGCTTCTCCGAGGCCGCGCGCCAGCTGGGCAGCACGCCATCGGCCACCAGCCGGGGCGTGGCGCGGCTGGAAAAGGCGCTGGGCCTGCGCCTGCTGGAACGCACCACGCGCAAGCTGCGCCTGAGCGAGGCCGGCCGCGAAGTGCATGCGCGCTGCCTGGACATGGTGGGCGCCGCGCAGGCCGTCATGGCTGCATCCCTGCTTCAGGACGCGCAGCCGCGCGGCCTGGTGCGCATCAGCGTGCCCAAGGCCGTGGGCCATACCGTGGTCCATCCCCACATGCCCGACTTCCTGGCCCTGTATCCCGAGGTCGACGTGCAAATGCGGCTGGAAGACCGCTACATGGACCTGATCGATGACCCCGTGGACCTGGCCATACGCATCACCAACCACCCGCCGCCGGGCCTCATGGGCCGCCACCTGATGGACATCGACCATCTGCTGTGCGCCTCGCCCCAGTACCTGGCCCGGCACGGCACGCCCGCGCATCCGCTGGACCTCAAGGCCCACAGCTGCATCTACCTGGGAGAGGAGCCCGGCGACGCGCACTGGAAGCTGCGCGGCCGCGGCAAGACCGTCACCGTGGCCGTGCGCGGGCGCTATGCGGCCAACCACACCGGTGTGCGGCTGGACGCCGTGCTGCAGCACATCGGCATCGCCAGCCTGCCCCGCTTCACGGCACGGCAGGCCCTGGCGGACGGGCGCATCGTGCAGGTGCTGCCGGACTGGAGCTTCCTGCCCAACTACAGCGGCCAGCTGTGGATTCTTCACCCGCCCACCAGACATCTGCCACTGAAGCTGCGCGTACTGATGGATTTCCTGGCCGAGCGGCTGGGTGGCCATGCACCCTGATCAGTCCGGCGCCCTGAGCCTGCGCCACAACGTGGCCCGGCTGATGCCCAGGATCTCGCAGGCGCGGCGCTGGTCGCCCTGTACCTGCTCCAGCACTTCGCGCATGCGCTGGCGCTCGGCATCGCGCCGGGCCTCGCGCAGTTGCAGTTGCCGCTGCTGCGCTGGCAGGGCCTGAACGGTATCCTGCCCAGCCCCGTCGCATTCAGGAAAAAGCTCCCGCAAGCGGCCCATGTCCACGCGGCCCGCGCTGTCGCGCAGGTCGTGGCGGCAGGCCAGCAGGCGTTCCACCCAGTTGTCCAGCTCTCGCGCATTGCCGGGCCAGCGGTGGCCGGATGCCAGCTCCAGCAAGGCCGCCAGCAAGGGCTCCAGCGATGGCCCTTCCGCCTGCAGCGACTGCGTGCGCAGGCGCCGCGCCATCATGGCGCGGGCCAGGGCCTGGACATCGGCCGGGCCGCGTTCGTGCAGTCCGGGCATGTACAGGCGCAGCACGGCCAGGCGGTAGAACAGGTCACGCCGGAATTCACCGCGCTCGACCAGGGCCGCCAGATCGGCATGCGTGGCGGCGATGACGCGCAGGTCCACCGGCACGGGCGTGGTGGAGCCCACGCGCAGCACTTCGCGCTCCTGCAGCACGCGCAGCAGGCGGGACTGCAGGGCCAGCGGCATATCGCCGATCTCGTCCAGGAACAAGGTGCCCGTATGGGCCGCCTCGATCAGCCCGGTCTTGCCGCCGCGCCGCGCGCCGGTGAAAGCGCCTTCGTCGTAGCCGAAGAGTTCGCTCTCCAGCAGGCTTTCCCCCAGGGCCGCGCAGTTGACGGCCAGAAAGGGCTGGGCGGCGCGCCGGCTGGCGCGGTGCATGCCCTGGGCCAGCAACTCCTTGCCCGTGCCGCTGTCGCCCTGGATGAGCACGGTGGCATCGCTGGCCGCGAACTGGCGCGCCAGGCGGCGCACGCGCTGGGCGGGCCCGCTGTCGCCCGCGTAGTCTTCGATGCGCCAGCGCACGCCCGCGCCGCGCAGGCTGCGGTTGGCGCGCAGGTGGCGGTCGGCACGCTGGATGGTGGCCGGGTCGCGGCACACCAGCAAGGCGCCCGTGAGCTGGCCGTTTTCCACGATGGGCGCACGCCGCACGACCAGGGTGCGCATGGCCAGCTGGACCACGTCTTCACTGCCTTCGGGCTCCAGGGACTGCGACTGCAGCGCCTGTGCCAGTGCCAGCGCGGGTGCCACCTCGTCCAGCAGCCGACCATGCAGCGCATTGGCGGGCGCGCCCAGCAGCGCGGCCATGGTGGGGTTCAGGGCCTGGATGCGGCCTTGGGTGTCCACGGCGACCACGCCGTCCTGCAACTGGCCGAGCACGGTTTCCAGCCGCTGGTGGCGGGCGCGCTCGGCATGGCGGTGGCGGGCCAGCAGCACGGCGTCACGCAGGGCCTGCAGCACGGCGCCATCGGAGTACAGCAGCACGCTGGGAATGCCGGCCTGCTCGGCCAGGTCGGCCACCAGGCCGGGCGCGACGACGGCGCCCACGCCGGCGGCCTGCAGCGCACGCACGCAGGCCTGGGCATCTTCGGGTCCGTGGTAGCTGAACTGCGCAATGCCGGCGCCGAACAGCGCGTCGAACTGGGCCAGATGCGGCGAGGGATGGTCGAACGACACCAGCCCGATGCGTGGCGTGCCGCCGGACTGTGCCAGTGCACGTGCGCTGGCCAGCGCCTGCAGCAGATCGAAACCGCGCACCTCGATCATGACGACGGGGATATCGACCCGCTCGCGCACCCAGGCGCCGCTGGCCCCTGCGGCCACCAGGGCGTCTATGGGCTCGACCGCCTGCAGCGCACGCACGGCCTGCACGGCATCGTCAAAGGCCGCGCTGACATGCTCCACGCGCACCTGGTCGCCCACGGCCAGCGACATGCGCTCCAGCACGCGGCCGATGCGATGGCGGCCCACGGTGACGACGCGCGGCCAGGCTGCGCGGGGGCCGGCAGGGGTTGCATGCATGGAAGGCACAACTGATTCATTCATGCAACCGATTATTTCATTCATGCAACACCGCACCGGGCGAATCGGTGAATGCCTGCAGAGCAGACTTTTCAAGAATCACAAAACCCATTCACATCAACAACTTGCGATATCAAGGGTTTACCCTTTGATCCGGTGGCATGCCACTTGCAAACAGGGCAGGCGTTTCAATCATTTCAAGCATTTCCAGGAGACCCCATGAACCAGCCATCCCGCCTGCCCCGCCGCACCGCCCTGGCCACCCTGCTTGCCGCCGCGCTGCCGCTGGCCGGCGTGACCTGCTCCGTCGCTGCACGGGCTGCCGGCGCCGCCGATGCCTGGCCCACCCGCCCCATTCGCCTGGTGGTGCCGTTCTCGGCAGGCGGCGCCAATGACCTGATGGCACGATCGGCTGCCGAAGGCGCGTCCAGGATCCTGGGCCAGCCCGTGGTGGTCGACAACCGCGCGGGTGCGGGAGGCACGGTGGGCGCCGACATCGTGGCCAAGGCCCAGCCCGACGGCTACACCCTGCTGGTGAGCGCGGCTGGCGTGATCTCCAACAGCATGATCAAGAAGACCATGCCGTTCAAGGACGATGCGCTGGTTCCGGTGGCCATGATCGGCCTGGCGCCGTCCGTGATCGTGGTTCCCAAGAACGCGCCCTACCAGAACCTGCGCGATTTCGTCGAGGCATCGAAGAAGGGCCAGGGCTTCAATTTCGCCACGGCCGGCACGGGCAGCACGCCGCATTTCGTGGCCGAGATGCTGAACGTGAAGTACGGCGCCCAGCTGCAGCCCGTGCCCTACAAGAGCGGGTCGGAGAGCACGACGGCCGTGCTGGGCGGGCAGGTGGAGGGCACGTCGGAGGCCAGCATCATCGCCCTGCCCCACATCCTCAACGAAGGCAAGTTCAAGGCCCTGGCCACCACCTGGACGCAGCGCATCTCGGCCTATCCGCAGCTGTCCACCGCCGTGGAGCAGGGCTTTGCCGAGCTGCAGATCGCGCACTGGGCCGGCATCCATGCGCCCAAGGGGACGCCGCCCGCCATCCTGGACAAGCTGGCCGCCGCCGTGGACAAGGCCATGAAGGAGCCGGCCACGGTGGAAAAGCTCAAGGGCCTGGGCATCGAGCCCATCGGCGGCACGCGCGCCGAGTTCGTGAAGTTCACAGACGCCGAACGCAAGCGCCTGGGCGAGATCGTCAAGGCCGCGAACATGCAGGAAAAGTGAACCGCTTGCGCCATCACCACCGATCCCAACCGAGACAAGACACCATGAATACCCGCCGCAACACCCTCCGCCTGGGCATGGGCCTGGCCCTCAGCGCCATCGCCACCGCTGCCGCCCTGCTCGCCGCCCCCGCCACCGCCGTGGCCCAGGGCGCAGATGCCTGGCCCTCGCGCCCCATCAAGCTCATCGTGCCCTATGCGGCTGGCGGCTTTGCCGATACGCGGGCCCGAAAGATCGCCGACAAGATAGGCCAGAGCCTGGGCCAGCCCATCGTGATCGACAACCGCGGCGGCGCGGGCGGCGTGACGGGCACGGATGCCATTGCCAAGGCCACGGACGGCCATACCTTCGGCTTCGGCTCGCCAGGCCCGCTGGTGACCAATCCCATGCTGATGAAAAAGCTGCCCTACAACGCCGCACGCGACCTGCAGCCCATCATCCTGATCGAAGAGGCGCCTCTGATCCTGACCACGGCGCCCAACCAGCCGTTCAAGACCGTGGCCGAGCTGGTGGCTGCAGCCAAGGCCAAGCCGGGCACGCTGACCTATGGATCGTCGGGCGTGGGCGGCGCCCACCACCTGTCGGGCGAGCTGCTGGCCTTCCAGACGCGCACGGACATGGTCCATGTGCCCTACAAGGGCGGCGCGCTGGCAGCCACCGACCTGATGGGCGGGCACCTGGCCTTCATGTTCGAGATGGGCTATGCGGCCTTGCCCGCCATCCAGGGCGACAAGGTCAAGGCGCTGGCCGTGTCCAGCAAGCAGCGACTGAAGGTGCTGCCCAGCGTGCCCACGCTGGATGAGGCGGGCATCAAGGGCTTCGAGTCGTACAACTGGCTGGGCATGATTGCACCGGCCAGCACGCCGCCGGCCGTGATCGAGCGCCTGAACAAGGCCGTGAACGAGGCCCTCAAGGACGCGGAGGTGCGCGCCATGATCGAGAACACGGGCGGCATGGTCATGGGCGGCACACCCCAGGCCTACGGCAAGTTCATCGAGGCCGAACGCGCCAAGTGGGGCCCGGTGATCAAGAACGCCAACATCACGCTGGACTGAGCGCCAGCACGCGCATCGCTTTTTCCCATCCGACAGAACCCTCCATGAACACCAAGCAACAACTCAAGGCCCTGGCCGAAGCACGCCGCGGCGTGCTCGTGCCCGGCGCATTCAACGCACTGTCCGCGCGCGTCGTGGCCGATCTCGGCTTCGAGGCCATCTATGTGACCGGCGCCGGCGTGACCAATATGTGGTTCGGCCTGCCCGACCAGGCCTTCATGGGCCTGACCGACATCGCCGACCACACGGCCCGCATCCGCGACGCCGTGGATCTGCCGCTGATCGTCGATGCCGACACCGGCTTCGGCAACGCGCTCAACACCTACCACGCCGTGCGCACGCTGGAGCGCGCGGGCGCCGACTGCATCCAGATCGAGGACCAGATCAGCCCCAAGCGCTGCGGCCATTTCAATGGCAAGGAAGTGATTTCCACCGAGGAAATGCTGGGCAAGATCAAGGCCGCCGTGGACGCGCGCCGCGACCAGGGCACGCTGATCATGGCGCGCACCGATGCCTGCGCCACGCAGGGCTTCGAGGCTGCCGTCGAGCGCGCCCAGCGCTTTGCCGAGGCGGGAGCCGACATCCTCTTCGTGGAGGCCGTGACCCAGGCCGAAGAAATCCGCGCCCTGCCCCGGCGCCTGTCCACGCCGCAGCTGATGAACATGGTGATCGGAGGCAAGACGCCCATCACCGACGCGGGCGAGCTGGCAGACCTGGGCTATGGCCTGGTGCTGTATGCCAATGCCGCGCTGCAAGGCGCCGTGGCCGGCATGCAAAAGGCGCTGGGCCAACTGCGCAACGAGCGCAGGGTGGACGAGAATCCCGCCGTGGTCGCCCCCTTTGCCGAGCGCCAGCGCCTGGTCAACAAGCCGTTCTGGGATGCGCTGGAAAAGAAGTACGAGTGAAGCACGAGCGAGGGCGCTCAGCCCCTCGCAGGCGCCTTCCACCCCTTGAGCGTCAGCTCCAGCGCCTGCAGCGCCTGCTGCAGGCGTTCGGGGGGCGCCCCTTCCTCGGCAATCCAGAATGCCGACTCCACCAGGCAGCCATTGAGCAGGCGCGACATGGCCAGCGGATTGGCACGCACGATCACGCCGCGCTCCATGAGCTGCTCCAGGTAGCCGGCCACGAAGGCGATGCAGGCACGGTGCTGCTCGCCCTGGTCCGTGCCCGTCAGCACGGCGCGCGCATCCTGCAGCACGATGCGGCGTATCTCGCCCTCCTGCGCCATGGCCAGGTAGGCACGGCAGTAGGCCAGGAACCCCTCCCAGGGATCTGCATGGTCGGCCAGCACCTGCTCAAGGCGTGCGTCCATCTCGGCATCCATCTGCGCCACCACGGCGGCCAGCAGGCCCGGCTTGCCACCGAAATGGTGGTACAGCGCGCCGCGCGTCAGGCCGGCCTTGGCCGTCAGTTCGTCCATGGAGGCCTGGGCATAGCCCTGGCTGCCAAAGGCCTCGCGCGCAGCCTCGATGAGCTTGGCGCGTGTCTCCTCGATCATGCTGGCCCGGCTTTTGCGCATGGCGCACTCCATTCACATACAAAACGTATGCCAATGATACGGCGCGTCATGGGCAACCCGTAGAATCGCTGACATACGCCGCGTATGTGATTGCAGCGGCCTGTCCGTCTTCCGAGGTTTCCATGTTCCACGCCTACCGCCAGCTGTTCTCCCGGCCCGGCACGGCCGCCTTTGTGCTGGCCGGTCTCCTGGCCCGCCTGCCCCTTTCCATGACGGGTATCGGCCTGATCACCATGCTGTCCCAGCAGCGCGGCGCCTACACGCTGGCCGGCGCGGTCGCTGCCTGCTTTGCGCTGTCCATCGCGGTGCTGGCGCCCCGCATCTCGGCCCTGGTGGACCGCCATGGCCAGCGCAAGGTCCTGCCCTGGGCGGCGGCCGTGAGTGCTGCCGCCATGTTTGCGCTGCTGGCGTGCGCGCATTGGCAGGGACCGGAGTGGCTGCTGCTGGTGCTGGCAGCGCTGGTGGGTGCCCTGCCCAGCATGCCGGCCATGGTGCGTGCGCGCTGGACCGTGCTGCTGCGCGGCACGCCACAACTGCAGACGGCCTATGCGCTGGAGGCCGTGCTGGACGATGTCTGCTTCATCGTCGGCCCGCCCCTGTCGGTCGGCCTGAGCATGGCGCTGTTCCCCGAGGCCGGGCCGCTGGCCGCCTCCTTGCTGCTGCTGGTGGGCGTGGCGCTGTTCGTGGCCCAGCGCCGTACAGAGCCACCCGTGGACACATCGCAGCGGCGCACGCGCCAGCAATCGCTGGCCCGCCATCCCGTGGTGCGCACGCTGGCGCTGTTCATGCTGGCCCAGGGCATCATCGTGGGCACCATCGACGTGGCCAGCGTGGCCTTTGCCACGCAGCAGGGCCAGCCGGCGGCGGCCAGCATCGTGCTCTCGTTCTATGCGTTGGGCTCCTGCGTGATGGGACTGGTGTTCGGCACGCTGCGCCTGAAGGCGCCGCTGCACCGCCAGATCGCCTGGGTGGGCGCCTCGGTCTGCATCACGGCCGTGCCCCTGCTGCTGGCCACCAATGTGTTCACGCTGACCCTGGCCGTGCTGCTGGCCGGCATTACCTTCGGCCCGACCATCACTGTGGCCATGGGCCTGGTGGAGCAGCAGGTGCCGCCCCAGCGCCTGACGGAGGGCATGACCTGGCTGCTGACCGGCATTGCCATGGGCGTGGCCCTGGGCGCGGCCGCCGCAGGCTGGGCCACCGACCTGTGGGGCGCACGCATTTCCTTCGTGGTGGCGCTGCTGGCCGGTGTCGCCATGTGGGCCCTGGGCGTGCTGGCCGCACGCCAGGCACGAGCGAAAGAGAGCCAGCCCGCCGAAGACGCAGCCGCTGCCTGCACCTGAACACGGCCCCAACGCCCGCGCCAGCCCAGACTGCTCAGGCCGCTCAGGCCGTGGCCATCAAGGCCAGCAGCTCGGCCAGGCGCTGGCGCATCCACAGCGCTTCGGCCCCGGGCGCCAGCCCTTCCAGCCAGAGCATGCGCACGGTCAGCGGCGGCAGCGCCAGCCCCTCGCAGGCGCGTTGCCGCAGATGCGGGCGCAGATCGCCGAACTCGGCAATATTGACCGGCAGGATGGCCCAGCCCAGGCCGTCGGCCACCATGTCGGCAATCACATAGAAGCTGTTGGAGCGCCAGACGGCGGGACTGAGCACGGTGTCCTCCACGCCCTCGATGTGCATCAGCAACTGGCGGTGCGCGGCCAGTTGCCTGCGCGTGAGGGCCGCCGTGCCATCGAGCACATGGCCCTTGGCCACGCAAATGGTCTGCGGCACGCTGCCGATATGGCGCTGGGCACAGGTGGCCGGCGCAGGCGCTCGGTCGAACTGGAAGGCGACCTGGGCACGCTGCGCCGCCACATGCTCGGCCACTTCGGAGGCCGTGCCGTTCAGCACGGTCAGCTCCATGGCCGGGAAGCGTGCCGCCAGCTCCTTGAACAGCTGGGCCAGCGGCACATAGGGCAATGCCTCGTCCAGCGCAACGGCCAGGCGCGCCTGCCCGCCTGCGGCCAGGGCGCGTGCGCGGTGGTCCATGGCCTGGGCCTGGTGCAGCAGGGACCGGGCCTCCAGCAGCATGACCTCGCCTGCGGCCGTGAGCCGCACATGGCGTCCCACACGGTCGAACAGCTCCAGCCCCAGATCGGCCTCCAGCAGGCCGATGGCCGTGCTCACGGCCGACTGCGCACGGCCCAGGCGGCGCGCAGCCTCGGTCATGGTGCCGGCCTCGGCCACCGCCACGAAATGCCTCAGTCTGTCCAGTGTCCATTCCATTCATCAATTTTATGGATTGAATCAAACTTTGATAAAGCATTTTATTGATGGAAACTGCCGCTTTCATCCAAAGGAAGCTCCGGCCCACAAGGCCAGGGGCAAACAGGTGCTTTATGGCGTTCACGACGCAAACCCGGGTCCCCGCTGCGGGGCATCCCTCCAAATCTCTGGCGGCCGACCCGCGCCGCTGGCTGGTGCTGGCCATCGTCTCGGTGGCGCTGCTGCTCATCGTCATCGACATGACGGTGCTCTACACGGCACTGCCGCGCCTCACGCATGACCTGGCGGCCACGGCCTCCGCCAAGCTGTGGATCGTCAATATCTATGCCCTGGTGGTTTCCGGCCTGCTGCTGGGCATGGGCACGCTGGGCGACAGGCTCGGCCACAAGCGGCTGTTCATGGCCGGGCTGTGCGTGTTCGGCCTGGCATCGCTGTGCGCGGCCTTTGCGCCCTCGCCCGCCCTGCTGATTGCGGCGCGCGCGCTGCTGGGCGTGGGCGCGGCCATGATGATGCCGGCCACGCTGTCCCTGATCCGCCTGAGCTTTGCCGATGAGCGCGAGCGCGCGCTGGCCATCGGCATCTGGGCCTCGGTGGCATCGGGCGGTGCGGCCTTCGGTCCCGTGGTGGGCGGGCTGCTGCTGGAGTATTTCTGGTGGGGCTCGGTGTTCCTGATCAACGTGCCCATCGTGCTGCTGGCCCTGCCCCTGGCCTGGTGGCTGATTCCCGCAGGCGGCGCCACCTCGCAGCGGCCCTGGGACTTTGTGGGCTCGCTGCAGGTCATGGCAGGCCTGGTGGCAAGCACCTACGCGATCAAGGAGGCTGGCAAGCAATCGCCCGACTGGGTCCTGGCCGCCGTGACCCTGGTGCTGGGCCTGGGCTTTCTTGCCCTGTTCGTGCGGCGCCAGCGGCGCAGCAGCGACCCGCTGCTGGACTTCGCGCTGTTCCGCAACCCGGCGTTTGCCACGGCCGTGGCCTCGGCCCTGGTGGCTGCGGCAGCGCTGATCGGCATGGAACTGGTCTTCAGCCAGCGCCTGCAGTTGGTGCAGGGCCTGTCTCCGCTGCAGGCGGGCCTGGCCGTGCTGCCGCTGCCGCTGGCCGCCTTTGTGGCCGGCCCCGTCGCAGGCCACTGGCTGCCGCGACTGGGTGGGGCCCGCATGCTGCCGGCCTCCCTGTTGCTGTCGGGCCTGGGCATGGGCGGCTACCTGCTGGTCCATGACATGGGCTGGTGGCCGCAGGCGGGGGCGCTGGCCCTGCTGGGCCTGGGCATAGGCGCGGCTATGACCACGGCGTCGAGCACCATCATGCAAAGCGCTCCCGCAGACCGTGCAGGCATGGCGGCTTCGGTCGAGGAGGTGTCATACGAGCTGGGCGGCGCCCTGGGCGTGACGCTGATGGGCAGCCTGCTGTCGGCCGTGTACGCAGGCTCTTTGCGCCTGCCTGAGGGGCTGGGCCTGGCCCTGCCCGATTCCGTGCGCGACAGCCTGGACGAAGCCCTGCTGGCCGCCGAACAGCTGAGGCCTCAGGCCGCGCACCAGTTGACCGAACTGGCACGCACGGCCTTCGGCCAGGGTTTCAGCGCCGTGATCGCCGGCGCCACGCTGCTGCTGGTGTGCACGGCGCTGTGGACGGGGTGGCGGCTGCGCGGTCAGCGCCGCTGAACGGCGGCACCCCGGCCTCAGCCAGAAAGCCAAAAAGCCCCTGTCGGGGCTTTTTGGGCGCTGCGTGCACGTTGCGCGTGCACATTGCTGGCAGGTGCTTCGATCAGGCGAAGTTCTGCTCGGCAAACTTCCAGTTCACCAGCTTGTCGAGGAAGGTCTCGACGAACTTGGGACGCAGGTTGCGGTAGTCGATGTAGTAGGCGTGTTCCCAGACGTCCACGGTCAGCAGGGCCTTGTCTTGCGTGGTCAGGGGCGTGCCGGCGGCGCCGGTGTTGACGATGTCCACCGAGCCATCGGCCTTCTTCACCAGCCAGGTCCAGCCGGAGCCGAAGTTGCCCACGGCCGACTTCACGAAGGCTTCCTTGAAGGCGGCATAGCTGCCCCACTTTTTGTTGATGGCGTCAGCCAGGGCGCCGGTGGGCTCGCCGCCACCGTTGGGGGCCATGCAGTTCCAGAAGAAGGTGTGGTTCCAGATCTGGGCTGCGTTGTTGTAGATGCCGCCGGAAGACTTCTTGACGATCTCTTCCAGGGTCATGCTTTCGAATTCGGTGCCCTTTTGCAGATTGTTCAGGTTCACCACATAGGCGTTGTGGTGCTTGCCATGGTGGTACTCCAGCGTTTCCTGGCTGTAGTGGGGCGCCAGCGCGTCAATCGCATAGGGCAGAGGGGGCAAGGTATGTTCCATGGTGTTTCCTTCGTGGTTGAAATCTTTTAGGACGGGCCAGCACCTGTTGCGCAGAGCGCCTGCAGCGCCTGCCGTGACCGTCGCGCGGGGCCTGCATTGCGCGCATTGCTGCGAGCCCTGGCCCTCACGCACCCGAACGGGCATTGTAGGAACAAGTTCGTGACCCTGCGGCGAAAGCGCGCTCCAAATCGGCCATCTTGGCCCGCTGCCGCGAGGGTGGATGTGAATTGACCGCAATCCGGCCAATCGGCCTACACGGATACCGCCTGCCGCCCGCCACTCCCTGCACGCCGAACGCTGCACACAGCGGGCCGCAGTTCAGAGCAGGCGCGGCTGCGTCACCACCAGGTCCAGGCTGCCGTCCGCCAGTTGCGCCTGCAGCGCCGTGCCCGGTGGCGCACGGCGCGCCTCGGTCACGGGATGGCCCTCGGCATCGGTGAGCAGGGCATAGCCTCGCTGCAGCACCAGGCGCGGGTCCAGCAGTTGCAGGCGAAGCTCCATGCGCGCCAGGTGATCCGCGCGCCTGTCCAGGCCGCGGCGCATGCCGGCAGGCAGCTGCGCCTGCAGGCCCTGCCCCGCATGGTCCATGCGCTGCAGCCTCAACTGCATGGCATGGCGCAGGCGCTGCGCCTGGCGGCTGAGCTGCAGCCGGCTGCGCGCCAGCTGTTCGCTGGGCCGGCCCAGGCGCTGCGACGCCAGGTCAAGGCGCTGCTGCTGGCGGTCCAGCAGCCGTTGCACCCCGTCCTCCAGCCGGCCCTGCATGAGCTGCAGCGCACCCAGCCAGACTTCGCGCGGCTGGCTCACCAACTCTGCTGCCGCCGTGGGCGTGGGCGCGCGCAGGTCGGCGCAGAAGTCGGCAATGGTGAAGTCGGTCTCGTGCCCCACGCCGCTGATCAGCGGCACCGGGCTTTGCACGATGGTGCGGGCCAGGCGCTCGTCATTGAAGGCCCAGAGGTCTTCGATGGAGCCGCCGCCGCGCACCAGCAAGATGGTGTCGATGTGCGGCGCGCCGGCCACCGATCCCGCGCCTTCCTGCGCCAGCCCATAAAGCCTTTGCAGCGCGTCGATCAGCGAGGCCGGTGCCTGCGCGCCCTGCACCAGGGCCGGCACCAGCACCACGGGGATGTGGGGCACGCGGCGGCGCAGCGCGGTGATCACGTCGTGCAGCGCGGCAGCCCCCGGCGAAGTCACCACGCCAATGCCGCGCGGCAGCGGCGGCAGGCTGCGCTTGCGCGCCGCATCGAAGAGGCCTTCGGCCTCCAGCTGCGCCTTCAGCCGCAGGAACTGCTCGAACAGTGCGCCCTGGCCTGCACGCTGCATGCTTTCGACGACCAGTTGCAGATCACCGCGCTGCTCGTAGACACCCAGCCGGCCCCGCAACTCGACCAGCTCGCCATCGCGCGGCGAAAAGTCCATGAGCTGGGCCGCGCGCCGGAACATGGCGCAGCGGATCTGCCCGCCGGCGTCCTTGATGCTGAAGTAGCAATGGCCGCTGGCCGCGCGCGAGAAGCCGCTGATCTCGCCGCGCACCGCCACCGGATTGAAGCGCGCCTGCAAGGCATCGCTCACGGCGCGGCACAGCGCGCCGACTTCCCAGACCAGCGGCGCCGCTGCTGGATTCATTGCGCCAAATGCACCGCTCATGCGGGCTCCCGGTCAGCATGCAGTGCAACATTCTCCACAGGCCGGCAGATGCAGCCTTGAAGAGGCACTTTGGCGATGATTTGCACAAGCAATCTCAAGAATACCTCGCAAGCATTTGATTAATAAGAGATTTTTTACTGAAACAAAGAATTCACATTTGTCACAGTGATCATTCGCCGTCGCCGCCGCATCTGCGCAGGCAGCTTGATAACAAAGTTATCCACAGAAAATTGTGCTATATGAGCAAGCCCGAGGCCGGAAACCGGGACACCGCCCGTTGCCTGGATGCTGCGCCCGGTCACAGTTTTAGGCCGATCGCGCAGCCGGGACGCCTGGACCGGCCACATGGCTGGGCCATAATCGTCGGCTGCAGTTAAACGCGGGGGGAAAACAACTTGCTGTCGATCATACAAGCCGCAGGCTGGCCGATCTGGCCACTGATTGCCTGCTCCATCCTGGCTCTGGCCCTGGTCTTTGAACGCTTCGTGGCGCTGAAAACAGCCCGTGTTGCGCCGCCTGCCCTGTTGGGCGAGGCGATTTCCGTGTCCTCGCGCGGCCTGCCCAGTCAGGAAGTCGTGCAGCAACTGGCACAGAACTCCACGCTGGGCGAGGTCCTGGCCAGCGGGCTGCGCGCACTGCAGGCCCATCCGGACAGCAGCGAGGAAGAGCTGCGCGCGTCCATGGAAGGCGCCGGCCGCGCCGCCGCCCACACGCTGGAAAAACACCTGAGCGCGCTGGCCACCATCGCCTCTGCCGCCCCTTTGCTGGGCCTGCTGGGCACGGTGATCGGCATGATCGAGATCTTCGGCTCGCAAGGCGGCGCATCGGCCACCGGCGGCAGCAACCCCGCCCAGCTGGCGGCCGGCATCTCCATCGCCCTGTACAACACGGCCTTCGGCCTGATCGTCGCCATTCCGGCCCTGATCTTCTGGCGCTACTTCCGCGCCCGCGTCGACGGCTACCTGCTGGGCATGGAGCTGGCTTCCGAACAGTTCGTGCGCCACCTCACCCGCGTCGGCGGCAAGTGAACCAGCACGCGAGAGACCTGACATGAACTTCCGTCCCCGCCGCCGTGACGAACCCGAGATCAACCTGATCCCGTTCATCGACGTGCTGCTGGTGGTGCTGATCTTTCTGATGCTGTCCACCACCTACAGCAAGTTCACCGAGCTGCAGCTGACCCTTCCGGTGGCCGACGTCGAGCAGCAGCGCGACCGGCCCCGCGAAATCATCGTCGCCATCGCAGCCGATGGCCGCTATGCCATCAACAAGACCGCCGTGGAAGACCGCAGCGTCACCGGCCTGACCCAGGCGCTGGCCGCAGCGGCCGTCGCCGGCAAGGACAGTGTGGTCATCATCAGCGCCGATGCCACTGCGCCGCACCAGTCCGTAGTATCGGTGATGGAAGCCTCGCGCCGCGCCGGACTGTCCCAGATCACCTTCGCCACGCAGACCTCGGCCAGCGCCGGGCGCTGAAGGCAAGCCGCCATGCCCCGGACTGGTCCTGCGCCCTCAGCCCGGGGGCTTCGCGCGGCCTGGCGCCGCCGCGGTCCGCTGGCCTGCGCGCTCCTTCCCCTGTCCCTGCTGTACCGCGCCCTGCTGGGCCTGCATCGGCTGCCTTATGCACTGGGTTTCAGGCGTGGGGGTCAGGCCGGCATTCCGGTCATCGTCGTCGGCAACGTGATTGCGGGCGGCGCCGGAAAGACCCCCGTCACGCTCGCCCTGGCCCGCCATCTGCGCGATGGCGGCTGGAGTCCCGGCATCGTCTCGCGCGGCTATGGCCGCAGCACGGACGACTGCCGCGAGGCCCGTCCTGACAGCGCCCCCGCCGACGTGGGTGACGAGCCCGCGCTGCTGGCTCGTGCCAGCGGCGTGCCGGTCTTCGTGGCCCGCAAGCGCATCGAGGCCGTCCAGGCCCTGCGCGCCCGCCATCCGCAGGTGGATGTGGTCATCAGCGACGACGGCCTGCAGCACCTGGCCCTGGCCCGCGACATCGAGCTGTGCGTCTTCAATGACGACGGCATCGGCAACGGCTGGCTGCTGCCGGCCGGCCCGCTGCGCGAGCCCTGGCCGCGCCCCGTCACCGCCGTGCTGCATGCAGGCGCAGCCCCCGACACCGACGCCCCCGCGTTTGCCATGCGGCGCCAGCTGTCCAGCGAAGCCGTCAATGCCCAAGGCGAGCGCATCGCACTGTCCGCCCTGCGTGCGCAGCCCGTGGAGGCCGTGGCGGCAGTGGCCCGGCCCGAAGGCTTTTTCTCCATGCTGACCCGCGAGCAAGGCCTGACGCTGGAGCATGTCCAGGCGCTGCCGGATCACTATAATTTTGAGAGCTTCCAGCGCCTGGGGCGCAACGAAGACCCGCTGGTCTGCACCGAAAAAGATGCCGTCAAGCTGTGGCGCACCCATCCCCAGGCCTGGGCGGTTGCGCTGCAATTGCAGCTGCCGGCGGATTTCTGGGCGCTGCTGGATGAGCGGCTGCAGGCACTGCGCCCCTGCCCCGCCTGACTATCATCTCCGTCTCGGCTGGCTGCCACGGCCCGCCCTTTCCCTTCAAAACACAGGATCCGCCATGGACGCCAAACTTCTCGAACTGCTGGTCTGCCCCGTTACCAAAGGCCCGCTGCGCTTTGACCGCGAGCACCAGGAACTGGTCTCGCGCAGCGCGCGCCTGGCCTACCCGGTGCGCGACGGCATTCCCGTGCTGCTGGAAACCGAGGCCCGCACGCTGGACGACGACGAGATCGAGGACTGATTTTTCCCATCATCTGCGCCGCCCCACGCCTTCGCCTCACTCCTGCACGCACCATGTCCTCCGCGCCCTTCACGGTTCTGATTCCCGCCCGCCTGTCTTCCAGCCGCCTGCCGGGCAAGCCCCTGGCCGACATTGCAGGGCTTCCCATGGTCGTGCGCGTGGCACAGCGCGCCAGCCGCAGCGGCGCCGCACGGTGCGTGGTCGCAGCTGATGACGAAAGCATCCTCGCCGCCTGTACCGCGCATGGCGTGGCGGCCGTGCTCACGCGCAACGACCATGCCAGCGGCAGCGACCGACTGGCCGAGGCCTGCGCGCTGCTGGATCTCGATGGCGATGACATCGTGGTCAATGTCCAGGGCGACGAGCCGCTGATCGCCCCCGAACTCATCGACGCCGTGGCCGCCCTGCTGCCCCGGCAACCTTCGGCCAGCATGGGAACGGCGGCGCATGCCATTGACAGCCTTGCCGACTTCGTCAACCCGAACGTGGTCAAGGTCGTCTGCGATGCCCAGGGCATGGCCCACTATTTCAGCCGTGCGCCCATTCCCTTGGCGCGCGAGCATGCGGACCAGGCATGGTGGGAGACGGCATCGGCAGCGTTGGGCCACCCCGGCTTCGCACCGCTGCGCCACATCGGCATCTACAGCTATCGCGCCGGCTTCCTGCGCAGCTTCCCCCAGCTTTCCCAGGCACCCACCGAGGCACTGGAGGCCCTGGAGCAGTTGCGTGCGCTGTGGCACGGCCACCGCATCGCCGTCCATGTCACACCCCATGCACCCGGCCCTGGCGTGGACACGCGCGAGGATCTGGAGCGGGTGCGCGCCCAGCTGTCCAACCCGCCGGCCTGAATCGGCCGGCCGCTGAAAACGCACAAATGGCGATGCCGGGCATCGCCATTTGCAGCAACACCGCCCATGCGGTTTTGTCGGACAGCAAAACGCAGGTTTTGGCGATTGCACAGGCGACAGTTTTGCCCCGTGCGTGTAAGCCAGTGTTGGCCCTGTGCGTGCTATCCTTGCCCGCGACAAAAATATGACGCATGGACTGTCCGCCCCGGTGGGCCGATCCGGCAGACAAGAATTTCTACTCTCCTCAAGGACTTCCATGAAACTGATTTTGTTGGGCGCACCCGGCGCCGGCAAAGGCACGCAAGCCGCTTTCATCTGCCAGAAGTACGGCATTCCCCAGATCTCCACCGGTGACATGCTGCGTGCCGCCGTCAAGGCCGGCACGCCCCTGGGCCAGCAGGCCAAGGCCGTGATGGACGCCGGCCAACTGGTCAGCGACGACCTGATCATCAATCTGGTCAAGGAGCGCATTGCCCAGCCCGATTGCGCCAACGGCTTCCTGTTCGACGGATTTCCCCGCACCATTCCCCAGGCCGACGCCATGAAGGCCGCCGGCGTGAAGCTGGACTACGTGCTCGAGATCGATGTGCCCTTCGATGCCATCATCGAGCGCATGAGCGGCCGCCGCTCCCACCCCGCTTCGGGCCGCACCTACCACGTCACGTTCAACCCGCCCAAGGTCGAAGGCCTGGACGACGTGACCGGCGAGCCGCTGGTGCAGCGCGAGGACGACAAGGAAGAAACGGTCAAGAAGCGCCTGGACGTCTACAGCAGCCAGACCCGCCCGCTGGTGGACTACTACCGCGCCTGGGCCGAGAAGGAAGCCGCAGCAGCCCCCAAGTACCGCGCCATCAGCGGCCTGGGCTCGGTGGAAGACATCACCCAGCGCGCCCTCGCAGCACTGGCTGAATGACGCAGGCCATGCGCCAGACCCCAGAAAAGCACCCGCCGGGTGCTTTTTTGTTGCCCGCCTGCATCTGAAGCGCCGGCGACGCCCGGAGGATCAGTCGCGCGGCTGCGCGGCCAGCGCCAGCATCATGGCAATCCGCGCCTTGGCTACGGGCAGTTGGACCAGATCGGCCTCTGCGGGGTCCGTGCCAAGCCCCGAGGCAACGGGCAGGCCTTCGGCGCAGCGCGTGCCCCGCCAGATCCAGACGCCTTTGTCGCGCGCACGCAGCAAGGCCGCTTCCATGCTTTCGTGAATGGTCGCATTGCCCGTGCCGGCCACCACGATGCCGCGCACGCCTGCGACCACCAGCGCATCCACGCCGCAGGCACGCGCCAGAGCACCGCTGAACACCACCTCGACCCAGGGCAGCTCATCCAGCGCCAGCAGGTCAGACAGAGCGGGAGCGGAAGTCACCATCCGCGCAACGGGGGCGACTGGCGTGACCGGCGCATCAGGCACCAGCCAGCGCACGCGTCCTTCCTCCACCACGGCCTGCGGGCCACCTTCCATGGAGCGCATGGCCTGCAGTCGGTAAGGGTGGACTTTTTGCACCTGGGCCGCCGCATGCACTTCGCCGCCGGCCACCACCCACACACCGCTGCGCCCGCCGCTGGCGGCCACGGTCACGGCATCGCGCAGATTCTGCGGTCCGTCGGCCAGCAGGGCCGTGGCCGGGCGCATGGCGCAAGTGAGCACTATGGGCTTGGTGGCAGGCAGCAGGCTGTGCAGCAGCCAGGCCGTCTCTTCCAGCGTGTCCGTTCCATGCGTGATCACCACGGCGCGTGTGTCCGCATCCTCCAGCGCCTGCGTGCAGGCACGCAGCAACGCGCGCCACACGGGCCAGTCCATATCCTTGCTGTCCATCTGCGCGATCTGCTGCGTCTGCACAGGCCCCAGCGCCTGCTGCTCCAGATCCGGCACGGCATCGAGCAGCGACTGCACTGTGATCTGTCCGGCCTTGTATCCCACTGCCTGCGACTGCGAATCCGCCCGGCCGGCGATGGTGCCGCCCGTGCCAAGAATCACCAACTTTGACTGCCCCACTTGCACCTCTTGGAAAACTGGTTAAAAATACAGATACTGTATAAATCATCAGATGACTTCTCTGCCTGCCATCTGAATTCAAGGACCGGACGCACGCCATGCTCGACCATCCCAAGCTCACCGCCCGCCAGCAACAGATCCTGGACCTGATCCAGGCCGCCATCTCCCGCACGGGCGCGCCCCCCACCCGCGCGGAAATCGCCAACACGCTGGGCTTCAAGTCCGCCAACGCAGCAGAGGAACATCTGCAGGCCCTGGCCCGCAAAGGCGTGATCGAACTGGTCAGCGGCACCTCCCGCGGCATTCGCCTGCGTACCGACACCGTGCGCAACATCAATGCCGCACGCGGCACCAGCTTCGGGCTGCCGCTGTCGGCCCTGGCGCCGCTGATGCTGCCGCTGGTGGGCCGCGTTGCGGCGGGCTCGCCCATTCTCGCCCAGGAACATATCGACCAGACCTATTCCGTCGAACCAAGCCTGTTCCAGGTCCGCCCGGACTATCTGCTGCGCGTGCGCGGCATGTCCATGCGCGACGCGGGCATCATGGACGGAGATCTGCTGGCCGTGCAGTCCGCGCATGAAGCCCGCAACGGGCAGATCGTCGTGGCACGCCTGGGAGATGAAGTCACCGTCAAGCGCCTGCGCCGCACCACGCAGGGCGTGGAGCTCCTGCCGGAAAACCCCGATTACCCGGTGATCCGCGTCGCTCCCGAAGAGGCCTTTGCCATTGAAGGCCTGGCCGTGGGGCTGATCCGCAACAGCATGTCCATGTAAACCGGACAGGCAGCCCTGCACGGGTTGCCACCCCCTACTTCATGCACCGCCCAGGTGGTAGGCGCGAAGCCTTGCAGCTTCGCCCTGGGCGGAGCTTTGCCCGCAAACCGCAATCCTGCCTGTGTCCATGCCTCTTTGAAATACGCCAACAGGAGTCGTCACATGGGATTCGCTCTGCCAACACTGTCTTCTCTGTCCTTCCTGCGCCTGGCACAGGGCATTCGCCTGCCCGCCGCCGCCATGGAGCCCGCCATGCGCACCATCCAGCCCGAATCGCCTGTGCAATCCGAGCAGGCGACCATCCTGTCCTTCAGCAAGGCCCGCCGCCGCAGCCAGCAGCGGCGCAGCAAGTCAGCACGGCTGCCAGAACACAGGGATGCGCAGCTGCTGCTGCCCCTGCAACCCGAACTGCCCTCCCTTCCGGCAGATCAGGCCCTGCCTTCGGGTCTGCGCATCATCCAGCGCTCGCCGCAGGAGCAGCCCGAATGCCTGTTCATCTCGGGCCGCATGGCCGATGTCTGTGCCGCCCTGGAACGCATGGAAGCGCACGGCGCGCAGACACCGGCCTGAGGTCGCCCTGAGACCAACCCGTCCACCCGGTCTGCGAGAGCCCGGGCCTGTCTCTTGCCTTGCCCAGCGGCAGGGGCTGCGCATCAGGCCCTGACAGCCGCCGGTGCAGCACTTCCCTCGCTGCGCCGATTGCGCATGCACCACGCCTGCGCCGCGGCAACGCACAGAATGCACAGCACGACGCTCAACGAAAAACGCAGTCCGCGCGCATCGGACAGCATGCCGAACAACGGCGCCACCATGCCACCCATCGACATGGCCAGCCCCAGGGTCAGCCCGCTGGCCGTGGCCTGGTTGCGCGGCAGATAGTCCTGGGCCAGCGTGACCTGGGCGGCAAACGGAAGAAACATGCACACGCCCAGGGCCATGGTGCAGGCCAGCGCCATCCATGGCGTGGAGGCCAGGGCCAGGGCCGCCAGAGCAGGCAATGCCAACAGGTAGCCGGCGCGGATGGCCTGCATGCGCCCCCGGCGATCTGCAAGCGTGCCCCCCAGCAAAGTGCCCACCGCCGCAGCGGCTGTGAATGAGGTCAGCGTGGCCGCTCCCATGAAGTCCGAGCCGCCCAGCTCGCGCGTCACGAACATGGGCAGGGTGGACAGCACCGTCACATAGGGAATCGACCAGCAGACGATGACCCCGCACAGCAGGAAGAAGGCGCGCCAGTGGTTGGCGGGCAATTCGCCCTGCGCCACGGCCGGGCGCCGGGTGGCGCAATGGTCCTTGGCTCCATCCCGCCAAGTACAGGCATACCAGAGCACCAGCATGGCCGCTGCAGGCAGGGCCAGCATCCAGCTGCGGTGCAAGGCGCCTGCGCCCACCACGGCCGCAGCCAGCATGGGAGCGAACGATGCCCCCGCCGTTCCGCCCACCGAAAATACGCTCATCGCCTTCTGCGAGCTGCCGCCCGCCATGCGGGCCGCCACCGTTGCGGACGGATGGTAGGCCGCGATCCCCAGGCCGCACAGCACGGCAGCCAACCAGCTGACCCAGTAGTCCGGGCTCATGCCCACCAGGGCCAGGCCCAGGGCGGCCACCACAAAGCCGGCCGGCACCATCCAGGGCCGTGGCGACCGGTCGGCATACAGGCCGAACAGCGGCTGGACCATGCTCGACAGGCCCGTGGCCGCCAGCATCAGGCCGCTGGCTTCCGTATAGCTGTAGCCGCGCTCCAGCACCATGAAGGGCAACAGCGCAGGAACCAGTCCCTGGTAGAGGTCGTTGATGGCATGCGTGCCCGTAAGCAGCCCCAGACGTGCGCGGTTCATGCCCTGCCTCCTGTCACGTCCGTCATTCTCGAAAGGGAAATCATCTCCATACCTGCCACTTTCCTGCGGATTGAAAGTGGGTCATCGTAGAAAGTGCATGATCTGCATTCCTGCTACGAAGCAACAACAATCGTCGAGAAAATGACAACCCGGCAAAGTGGCCCACTTTCCCATGCCCGCACCCGCGCCTGCCTGGATGACGTGCCTGCGGCCGCTCCATTGCCCCCGCACGGCGAGCACACGGCCCGCCCGGTCGTGGCCTTTGCCACAGACATGGCGGCCGGCGCTGCCATCGCACCGCATGCCCACCGCCGCGGCCAGCTGCTGCATGCCACCGAGGGAGTGATGCTGATCCGCGCGGATTCGGGCAGTTGGGTCGTCCCCCCGGGATGCGCCGTCTGGGTTCCACCACAGGCCCCGCACGCCATCCACATGGCCGCCGGCCCCGTGGCCATGCGCACCGTGTTCGTGGAGCCGGGGCTGCGGCCCGGCCTGTGGCAAGACTGCCGAGTGATGCAGGTCACGCCCCTGCTGCGCGAACTCGTGCTGGAGGCCATCGAGCTGCCCATGGACTACCCGCTGGGCGGCAGGGAGGAGCGTGTCATGCAGTTGATCCTCGACGAAATGGAGCGCGCCCGCGCCCTGTCCTTGCACGTGCCCATGCCCCGGCATGGCGCCCTGGCCGCCTGCTGCCGCAGCTTTGTGGACGACCCATCGCAGGACGCCGGCCTGGCCAGTTGGGCACAGCGGCTGCACATGCATCCCCGCACGCTGGCACGCCTGTTCCTGCGCGAGACCGGCATGAACTTCGGCGCATGGTGCCGCCAGGCCCGTCTTCTGCTCAGCCTGCCCCGGCTGGCCGCTGGCGCCTCGGTCCTGGAAGTGGCGCTCTCCCATGGATACGACAGTCCCAGCGCCTTCACCGCCGTCTTCCGGCGCAGCTTTGGCGCTCCGCCCAGCGCCTACCAGCGCAATCGCCCGGCGCAGGGCCGGCGTGGAAGTTCCGCCAGCATCTCCCTGTAGCGCACATGCAACAGAAAGATACCCAGTCCTCAGGAGTAAAGTCTGCGTGAAAGATAATTGATAAGCATTCTTATTATCTTTTGCAACCGAGACCGCCACGTTGCCCATCTCGGCTTCTACGCCCGGCCTCCCCGCTTCTTTCGCACAAGCCCTCTCCGTGCACAGCCTCTACCAGAATCACCATCCCTGGCTGGAAAGCCTGCTGCGCAAGCGCCTGGGCAACCGTGACGATGCGGCCGACCTGGCCCAGGACACCTTCGTGCGCCTGCTGCGCTCGCCAGTGCCGCAGCAGGACATCCGCGAGCCCAGGCGCTACCTGGCCACCATCGCCCGCGGCCTGGTCACCGACCTGTTTCGCCGCCGCACGCTGGAGCAGTCCTATCTGGACTATCTTGCCCAGCTGCCGCAGTCGCTGGCGCCTTCGCCCGAGGAGCAGGCCATCGTCCAGCAGACCCTGCTCGACGTGGACCGCATGCTCCAGGGCCTTGCACCCAAGGTGCGCGAAGCCTTCGTCCTGTCCCATTTCGAGGAACTGAGCTACCCCGAGATCGCCGAGCGCCTGGGCGTGTCGCTGCGCACCGTCAGCAACTACCTGACCCGGGCGATGGAGCATTGCTGCCTGGTCCTGGCATAGCCACATGGGCGAGGGATCTTTGGAAAGCAACGACCGACGGGCCTTGCATGAGGCCGCTGCCTGGCACGTGAAACTGCGCGGCACCGCGGTGACGCCAAGCCTGCAGCAGGCATGGACGGACTGGCACGAGGCCGACCCCGCCCACCAGCGCGCCTGGCTGCGCGTGCAATCCGTCACCGCACAGCTGTCGCATCTGCCCGCACCCTTGGCGCGCCAGGCGCTGGGCCGCCGCTCCGACCCCAATCGCCGTTCTGCGGTGCGTGCTGTGGCCCTTGGCCTGGGCAGCGGTGCCACGGCCTGGCTCGCCTGGAAAGGCGCGCCGCTCGAGCACTGGCAGGCCGCTCATCGCACCGCCACTGGCGAGCGCCGCGACCTGACGCTGCCCGACGGCTCCCTGGTGGCCCTGGACACAGCCACCTCCGTGGACGTGGCTTTCGACGACCGCCAGCGCCTGCTGCGCCTTTACCGCGGCCGCATCCTCGTCGCCACCGGGCCAGACGCACTGGGCCGCCCCTTCAGTGTGCAAACCCCGCAAGGCCATGTACTGGCCCTGGGAACGCGCTTCACGGTCCATGTCGCGGACGACGGCCTGTGCCATGTCAACGTGCAGGAAAAGACCGTGCGCCTGCAGCCCCTGGACAGCGAAGCCACCCCCACCGAGCTGCAGGCCGGGCAACACGCCGCCTTCTCGGCCAGCGCCGCCCAGCCACCCGCGTCTGCCGATCCCTTTGCCGCCAGCTGGCACGAAGGCGGACTGATCGCGCTGGACATGCCGCTGGGCCAGCTGATCGACGCCCTCGCCCGCTACCGGCCCGGCTACCTGGGCTGCACGCCCGAGGTGGCAGGCCTGCGTGTCTCGGGCGCCTTTCCCGTGGACGACACCGATCGCGCCCTGGCTGCGCTCGTCAGCCGCTTCCCCTTGCAGTTGAGCACCCGTACACGCTATTGGGTGCAAGTGCAGGCACGGTCTGGCGGGGATTGAGTAGGCGATCGAGGAGGCGTTCCAGTGGGCGAGCCGGCGGCCGCACGGCCTTTGCGGTCAGGCCCGCACATACGGGTGATGCACCACGTCGAAGCCCTCCTGTGCGCAAGGCGCGACAAAGTAGCTGGTGATCAGGTCGAACTGCTCATCGCTGGCCTGAAAGGGATGATCCCCCGCCGCATTGCGCGCACGCAGGCGCTGCTTGCAGACCTCATCGGGCACATCCAGGAAATGCAGGCGGTGGGAGGCACCCACCCTCTCGAACACGCTGCGCGCCCAACCTCTGCCTTCCAGCGTGTTGGCAGGAAAGTCCAGCACCACTGAAACGCCGGCATCCAGCAGCGCCTGCACATGTGCCCCCATCAATCCCTTGAGCCGCGCGCTGCAGCGCACATAGTCGGCCACCGACTGCATCTCGCCAGGATACAAACCGGCCAGCCAGGAATCCTCGCTGACCAGCACCGTGCCGGGCTGCGCCGCCAGTTGCCGTGCCAGCGTCGACTTGCCCGAGCCGATCTTGCCGCAGACCATGTGCAGCGTGGCCGGCCGCGCAGCGCGGGAATCGGCCTGGGCGTCGTCCGCATGGCGGGACGGTTCGAGAACCTGCATATCCATCTCCTGAAAGGCTTGTGAAAACCCTGGAGGCGGAATGAAAAAACCCGCCTGCTCTGGGCGGGTTGCATGGCGCCGAAGGCCGCTGGCTAACCCACCATCCAATGGATGGTGCGAATAATCTGCGTTGCGTTCAGGCGGGCCATGGCGCACAGCATAGCGCAATCAGGGCGCCTCAATGGGCCACCATCCGAACCAGCCCCAGCCCCGCAAACAGCGCGGCAACGCCCAGCACCAGCGAACCCAGCGCATACAGCACGGAAGCGAGCCAGTCGCCGCGCTCGTACAGCATGCCGATCTCCAGTGCGTAGGTCGAAAACGTGGTGAAGCCGCCCAGAATGCCCGTGGTGATGAACAGCCTCGCACTCTGCGGCAGCGAAGTCTTGAGCGCAAACCACTCCACCACCACCCCCATCACGAAAGCGCCCAGCACATTGATCGCCAAGGTGCCCAGCGGATAGGCACTGCCCACCAGCCGCAGTGCAAGCAGGTTCGAGCCATGCCGTAGCGCGGAGCCGAGGCCGCCGCCCACGAACACCAAAATGAAACCATAGATACCCATGACCGTCCTTTCATCAAACAACCGGGACGGGCGCGCCGGGCAGGATCAAGACACGGCCCTGCCACCGGCAGGACACGCCCCACCAAGGCAGGAGCCATCAGCCCCTTGCAGGGCGGTTTCGGGAAGCTCCATTCCCATCGTGCAGCCATTGCTGCGGTGGTCGAGTTTACTCCGGGCAAGCGAGCACAGGCAGCCATCCCGTGGCGGCAATACCGACCCTGCATCCCTTGCAGCGGCCTATTGGAATAACTTAACCTCAACCGATTCACCGTACCGGGATACCATCACTCCCATTCATTCACCGAGATGCATATGCGCCTATTGACTCTGACAATCGTTGCGACATTTCTGGCTTTACCTGCCGCCGCCCAGGTCTATCAATGCAAGGATGTTTCTGGAAAACTGATTTTTTCAGACAGCCCCTGCAGCAGCGACCAATCCGGCGCACTGATACAGCGCAAAAAATCGGACGATGAAATCTACCGCGAACGGGCCGAGGCCGCAGAGGCCAATGAGCGAAAGCAGCAGCGCCAGATGAACGAAATGCAGCAGCGCCAGATCGAGAGCCAGCAGCGCGTCATCGAACAGCAGGCCCGCAAGGCGAATACTCCTGCACCGGAGCAGCTCGGCGCATCCTCCCAGTGCAAGGAGGCGCGCAAGGAGCTGGAATTCGTATCCAGCATTCGCACCCTTTCCCTGGATGAAAAACGGATACGCACCAATGCAGCAATCACCAGCGTCAATGCTGCATGCGGCTCCAATACGCCGCTGATGCAGGAACCACCGAAGCCGGTTTTCACACCGCGGGCGGCCCAGCCTGTTCCTCTATCCAGTTGCAAGGGTGCACTTTGCTACGACAGCAATGGCGGAATCTACAACCGCAACGGCCAATTCATCAGTGACAGTCAAGGGCGGAGCTGCCGAATACTGGGTGGAACCATGATTGAGTGCGACTGAGCGCGGTCCATCACACTCTCGGCCTTCACCGGCTTCGCCGGCAGGTGGCAACCCCCAAGTCCCGTCCGACCAGGGGTCCGCAAGGCGTTGCAGGGTGTAATTCGCTGATACAGCTGCGCGGGCGACAGAGCGTGCCAGTGATCGGCTTCACCTGCCAGGGCTTGCTGGCATCTGCGCGGCTTGTGTAACCACGGCTGCGCGATCTGGCGCGGGCCGAAGCCTTCAGCCTCAAGCCCGGGGCTGGTTGAACGACAATGTGACCGTCGGGCCTCGGGGCCCTGGCTGCGCAAGCGTCACACAATAGTCAGGCAGGCCGGTTCAGGTAGGCGTTGATGATGCCCAGGGCAAAGCGCAAAAGCGGATCAGAACATTTGCCGACAACCTCTTGCGCGGCAACCCGGAGATAAATCAAAGGCTTATGAGAGATTCACAGGCAATGAACATCATCATTCTTGAAGAAGCCTTCTCCCTCTGATTGTCAGGATATTCTCCAAAAGCTACACCAGAACCTACACCGTATTCGGCGGGAAGCGGGTTCTGCTTCTGCTTATTCCTCAGCCTTTAAAGCGAGCAGCTGCTCGGAGGGAAGGAGGCCCTCTTCCTCAGGCTTCTCTGCCCCGCTCCGCAACGCTCCCAGCGGCGGCAGCTTGATCAGCGCGTCGGCCTGGTCCGGCGTGCCATGCAGCCATGCATCCCAGTCGCCAGGCTCCAGCATCACGACCCCGCGCTTTTCTTTTCCCGGCCGGTGCATCAGCGAAAGCACTGGGTGCCCGTCAGCAGGCTGCGTGATCATCGTGTAGTTCGGCACCAGCTCGCCCGTCTCCGGGTCCGTCCATTCGCTGTACAGGCCGGCCAGGGCCGCTGGTTGCCCGTCCGCGCGCCGGAACGACCACCACACATTGCGCGATCCTAGGCCCCAATACGGCTCCACCCACGACGTCACGGGGATGAGGCACCGCTGACCGGCGCGCCATGCCGGCGCAAACGTCCAGGACTTGGCCAACGTCTCGCGCCGCGCGTTGTTCGTGCTCATGGGCGTCCCGTCGCGGGTAGTCGGCCTGCGCGTGGGAGAGCTGCGCGGGATCATGCCCCACTGCCCCACCTCCAACTCGCCGCCGGGCTTGACGTACGGACCCAGGGCCAGCGGCGTGACGTGCGGCTTCCACCAGCGTGGTGGGTTCTGAGATCCCACACGCCACATGCGTTCGATCTCAGTCTCTCGTGGGGTGTTGTAGCGATTACAGATAGCGGCCTCCGTTGGTGATGACCCAAACTACTGCCCTCCCCATCCCCACTCTCTACATCTCTGACATCTGACCATGACAAGCGAAGCTCTCACTGACATCCAATTGCGATCTTTGCTGAAGTACGACCCAGATACTGGCCAATTTGAGCGCCTTGTTCGCATGGGGCGCTACCAGGCCGGGACACAGGTGGGGGCAAAGATGCGAAGCGGCTACATCGCAATCCGCATCAACTTCAAGCTGTACTACGCCCATCGCTTGGCATGGCTCTACGTTCATGGGGCTTGGCCGCCCGATCAAGTCGACCACATCAATGGAGCCCGGGATGACAACAGGATCGCCAACCTTCGTTTGGCGGATCGCTTTCGCAACACTCAAAACCTTCGCTCAGCCAAGGCGGGCAACAAGTCTGGACTGCTCGGCGTCTCCCCTCACCAAAACAGGTGGCGAGCTTTTCTCCATGTGCATGGCAAGACGCATCACATCGGCCTGTACGACACCCCGGAAGAGGCTCACGCAGCCTACGTCGAAGCGAAGCGATCGATGCACGAGGGGAACACTTTGTAGAAGTGCACGCTGACTTACGCATAGTATTACTGTATATTTATACAGTCATGAAAGTCAAAGTCACCATCCTCCGCGAGGCAGGCGCGCGCAGCTATCACCGCGGACCACAGCAAGAGGTCAGGGGCGAACTGGACCTGCTGCATGCACCCGTGCCTGGCGAGAAGCGGACCGTCCCCGTGCTGCGCATCCTCGGAGACGACCGCAAGAACCAGCTCTTCGAGCCCCGACTGATCTACGCGTGCGCGGGCAAGATGAAGTTCAGCGGATTGGAGCACTGTGACCGCGCATGGCACGCGCAGGAGTGGTCCTGCGAGTTCGACTACTGACCACCCAGGAGGCCGCATGTTGCTCACATACGAGGAATTCCCCACGTTGCTCACGATGCCGCGCTGGTTCGGCACGCCCGAAGTCAAAGTCATGCCGGGCAAGCCGGAGGACTATTTCATCGAACAGCTGCATCCCGACTGGTTTCGCGTGATCGATAGCGACGGCGATGTTGTCTACAGCGGCGTCGGCCCTGTGTCCGTGTGCCAGTCCAACGCCCCCTTCTGAGAAACCGCCATGCAAAGCAATAACCAGATCGAACGCGGCGTAATCGCAAAAGTGCGAGGCGAAGAGATGTCTGCAGCTCAGCGGGCGCTGCCGACCCCTACGCGGGACCAACCTCAGTACATCACCAGCGAGATCAACACCCTGCTTGCCGGGCACGTGCGCATCACATTCGAGCTGCAGATGTATGGCCACGGGCGCCACCGCTTCTGGCATTGGGTTGGCAAGGGAGCGGTGCAACTGGAGCAGCCCGCTGGCTGAGCCACATGGACTCGATCATCTGGGGCGGCGTGCCGACAGTGCCGGGTTGGTACGCGGTCGTGGTGGACTATGGCTGCCTGCCCTTCCCTGCTGCACGGCGCTGGGATGGCGGCGCCTGGGACGACGAGCGCGGCATCCGTGCGTTCGATGGGCCGCACGCAGACGCGGAGGCGGCGCTGGACTGGGCCATGGAGCGCTGTCCAGAGGATTGACAGGTCCGACTACTGCTGTTTCTGCACGCTAATGGATCCGTCGGCCTCCAGGAACATGCAGCGGATTTCTGATTCCTCGCAGTCTGCCTCGCGCATCGCCTTCTCGATATCGTTGCGCGATACCCGGTGGCTTTTGCGCGCACTCTCGAAGATCTTTCCATCCCGTCCCAGCAGCACCGCCTCGCCCTCCAGCAGCTTTTCTGCACCGCGCCAGCGTGCCGTCACGAAACCCACGGCCGTATTCAACGCAATGAGGATCACGCACACCAGCAGCCCCCCAGGCAGGGACTGATCAGACCCTGTCATTGAGGGCCCTGCCGCCTCGCTCACCAACATCACCACCAGCAGATCGAAAGGCGTGAACTGGCCCACGGTACGCCGCCCCGTTATACGCATCATCAACAGCAGCAGGGCATAGACCGCCAACGCGCGAACTGCCAACTCAAACGGATGGATGTCCAAATTCCACATGCTCACGCCCCTTCATTTGCGCGCCGCCCATGGGCTACGCGCCGAGGATCGCACTGAACACTTGAAGGCCTGCCTCAACTGCCGCAATGCCTGCTGCCGCCGGGCAGGCGTCTCGGCCGCCGTGCAATCGCTGGGCACCCAGACCTCGTAGCCCGACATGCGTGCATCCGTAGCCGTGAGCATGACGCACATGTCCGCAGCAAACCCTACGATGACCAGCCTGCGCGCGTGCATTCTGCCCAGCAGATGCAGCAGCGGCGTGGAATGAAATGCCGAATGCTGGGGCTTGAGAATCACCAGATCCTCCGCATCGGGCGCAAGCAGCCGAGCGATCTCACCGCGCTCGCCAGCCAAACCCTGGCAGGCGGCCAGAATGTCGCTGAACTCGCTGTGCCAGGTGCCGTAGTTGTCGTTGGCATAGATCGTAGCCACGCCCTTTTCACGAAGCCTGGCCTTGAGCCGCACAATGCGCCGGGCAGCCCGTACCGCTTCCTGCAGCAAAGGCCCGGCATTGGGAAATTGAAGCGGGTTGATGACATCCACCAGCAACAGCACCTCCGCGCTGTGAGGCACTGACGTGGGTTCTAACCACCTCGTCCTGGACATCACAGCATGGATTCGCGTTGCTGCTCCGCTCGAGATGCGCCGATGGCAGTTTCAACCTGCTTGACCTCTTCAGGGGGAGGCAGGACTGCTGGCATACCCAAGCTCTGGATCCACAACTCGCGGCACCAACCCTTGGTGTGATACAGGTGATGATCTTCATCCTTTTCCACTCGAGCGTGAGCCTCCTTGAGGGCCTTGCCCGTTTCGCCTGTAGCCACCTCGGCGACCTTGCCCAGGAGCTCCCAGTTGGCGTGGTCCTTGGTCTCAGCGTGGACCACGCACTCGCACGCCACGAGTTGCGCTGCGGCTGCATTACCCCCCCTGAGAGCCAACTCCATCGCCTTCACCAGCGATGAGCCTATGTGCTTCACAACGTCACGGGAAGGCGAAGCTTCGTCCGGGTTGACCCCCAACAGTTCACAGGTAGTGCGCACCACGTTCTGGTGGCTGAGCGTCTCTTCGAGATACTCTTCCCATTCCTTTTTAAGGTCATCGTTCAGGGCACAGGTAAGAGCAGTTCTATACACCTGCTCACCTCCCAGTTCCGTTTCCATCATCTGCAGCAACAGATCTTTGAGCTGAGAATCGTCATATCGTGGTTTAGCCATTTGCATACTCCGATTTACAGTTGCGGTCCGGCGATGGTCGTCCAACCTTGGCGCTTGGCGCGTAAGCAGCAACTGAAGGGTATGTAGTGCTTCTCGAAAGTTACGTGTACGTCCAAGACCGTCAAAGAATGACGGGCGGAGGCACAATGGCTGCATGAGATTCATCGTGCTACTGATCATCGCTGCAGCCCTCTTCTACGGAGCGTCTCGGATTTCCCACATACAGATCGGTGAGCGCGCTACAGGCGGCTACGACGGCGCAGCAATGACGCCGCAGCAACGCGTCATCCAAGCCGAGAAAGAGGCCCGAGAGGCTGCTGAGGCCGCGCGGGCAGCGGCGATGCGGCAAGCCGAGTAAGACCAACAGTGGGGGCACAATGCCGCCCATGGCAATCGATCCCACAAACCCAAAGCACACCGTCCATCAGCGCATCGTCGCCGGCTTCATGGGCCACTGGAAAGCACACGGCAGCGACAAGTACCCGCAGCGGTTCAGGTTGCCGCCCGAGGAGCTCTACCACCTGGACTATGTGATGCATAAGGGCGAGCACCCGGGCCTGATGTGGGGCGTGCCACTCGAAGCTGACCCCGCGACGAAAGGCGAAATGGTTGCAATCGACGGTACTGTCGTGTCGATAGCGCCGGCTGACCCGGCGCCTACGGCCTGATCGGCCGAGCGCGGCTCGGCTGTCGTAGGCATGACCCATGCAAAAACTCAAAGGGGTATCTGCTTACTCAGAGCAAAATATGGTCAGTTCTCCCTCCACGCTCGGGATGGAAAGATAAATGGAAACAACCGCAGTCCAAAGCTTGAAGCTCGCAATTGTCAGCCTAACCGGATTGTCCAAAGATGCACTACATATTTATGCAGGCATCACTATTTTCTTAATTGCTAGGTTATTTTCTCGAAAATACGCAGACACGTTCTTGCCTGTCGCAGTTGTAGTAGCCGTAGCGTGCATTGGTGAATTGCTAGATCTGCGCGATGACATCAATAGCTTAGGCTACTGGCGCTGGGGCGCAAGTCTGCATGACCTCGTGAACACTGCGCTCTGGCCCTTCGTGCTGTCTATATTCATGAGAAGAACTCGGCCCAGCTCATCAAACTGAGAGTCGAAGTCAGATTTCCACTTCTGGCCGTAAACAGCCCACCGCTGGACTCGACGCGGGAACGCAGGCCGGTCAGCGCGACATCTTTGGCCACGCGCCTTGAATCAGCGCGGCGTCAGCGGCGTGGCGCAAGCCATCAGCGCAGACAGCAGCCGCACTTCGTAGCCTTCGCGCCTGTCGATCTCGGCCAGCGCAGCGCGCAGCAAATCGAAGGGGTCGGCATCGTCGGCCAGGGCATCGGTGGGCATTGCTGGCCTGTCGGGAATGGGCTCGCGGCATTCCACGGGAACGGGCACCTTGACGGTCTGGACCTCGACGCGCGGCACGGAGCCGCAGCCGGCCAGAGCCAGCGCGCCCAGCAGTATGGCGGCGCGCATCATGGCTTGGCCCTCCACTTCAACCAGTCGGCGCCCAGGACCTGGAGCGCGGCGCAGCTGTCGCCGGCAGCAGGCTGGCGGGAAAGCGTGTAGTCGGCGCGGGCGTTGAGCGCAGCGGCCTGGCCAGCGGCAGCGGCACGGGCCGGTGCCGCCTCGGCAGCACGCTGCGCAGCCACCGCGCCCAGGGCCTCGGTCGCGTCGCTACAGGCCTGCGCCGCCTGGCGCGCGCCGTCGCGCTGCTGCTGCATGCTCGCCAGCTCGGCGCGGGCCGTCGCCGCATCGTCGCGCGCGGACAGCCAGCCCCAGCCAAGCAGCAGGTTGCCGAGCAGGCTGGCCAGCAGTGCGAGGACAGCAGCCGCAAGCAGCTTCCTGGTGATTCCGGTCATCGCCCGCCCCTCCACCAGTACCACCACATTGCGACCCAGAGTGCGTTCATGGCAGGGCCTCGCAGTCGTAGCCATTGCGGCGCTGGGCAGCACACGCGGATTGCTCGGCGCGCTCGCGGGCATCGGGAACGCCGCAGCGTTCAAGTACTTGGCCCGCAGTGATGTACCAGGCAGGCGCCATCTCGGCCTCGGCTGCTGCGATCTCGATCACGCGGCAGGCCTGCAGCACAGAGCCAGCCGGGACCACGGTGCAGCCAGCCAGGACCGCAGCGGCTCCGATCAGAAGAGATTTCATTGGGCCTCCATACACGCGGCGTACCGCGCTTGTTGACGGGTCCAGACGCCGCGGCAAACCTTGTTGCCGGGCGTGCTGCAGTCGTAGCGCCAGCGCTTCGGGCGGCCGGCCGCGTCCCACTGGTAGGCGCTGAAGCCCTGCAGGGGCTGGGCGCTGGTCATGAAGCGATAGGCCAGGTAGGCATTGCAGGCCCCGGCATAGTCGCCAGCTCGTGTGCGCGCCAGCATCGAGGAGCCGCGCCAGGCCCCGCAGCCGTACTGGCCCGCGAAGTCCACGGCCTGGGCAAACTCGACTTGGTGCACCAGCGTGTCGCCCAGCGAATCGCGCACACAGGCCCCGTACTGCTGCTCCAGCAGGTTCACGGCCAGGTCGCGGGCCCGCTCCCGGGAGATGGGCGGATCTGCCATGGTCACGCGCGTTCCGTCCTCGTAGCGCGTGGCGCCGTGGCCGATGGTGGGCACATCGCCGCGAACCGGGATGATCGGATCTGCGCTGAAGCCTTCTGCGGCAATCCAGGCCGCGAGAATGGCCGCGCCAATGCCCAGGCCTGCCGCTGGCATGCGGGCCGTGCTCATGGCGCGCCCCAGTCTGTTTCGGGCTCCGGCTTCAGGCCGGCCAACCGCGCGAGGCGCTGCCGCTGCTGGGCCCGTTGGTAGTCCTGGCGCCACTTCCAGACCAGATAGCCGGCCTGCAGCGCAATGAAGGCCAGGGAAGCGACGACGAGCCAGTCGCTCAACGGTAGGCCCCAGACCTTGAACACCCCGGTCGCGGCAGCGCCCGGCGTGGCCTGCATGATGGCGCCGGCAATGTCCTGCCGCTGCTCTGCGCTCAGGTGCTGGTGGATGCCCATCAGCGCGAGCAGGGATATGAGGTATTTCTTCATAGCCCCGATGATTCCGGGGCCCTACCGCGCTGGCGAACCCTACACGGGGGCCGCAGGCCAGCCGGCCGCGACATCGATCTGCGAGAGCGCCAGGGCGTCGTCGGCTGCGGCGTCGATCTGGTCCTCGATGCGCTGTCGGGTGCCGGTCAGCAGGCCGTGCACTTGGCGGTATGCGTCATCCTTGGCCCGGATGCGATCGGCCAGCACCAGACGGTCAAGCCCGCGCGCCAGCGCTGCGGCATCGATCCAGGGCGTGGCCGCTGCTGGGTCGACCTCGAGCGCCCTCGCCTCTTCGGTCTGCACGGGCCACGATTCCCGCTCGCTCAGCGGGTAGCCTGCGGCAATGACTTGCATGCGGCGCCGGTACTCTACGGCCAGGGCCTGACGCAGGGTCGCAGCAATTTCGGCAGCAGGCCGCAGTTCGGCAGGTAGCGGCACGCCGCCGGCCGCCAGCCACGCGCGATACTCGATGGCGTCGGGATTGGGTGGTAGGTCCGGGGCTTCAACGAGCGGTATGGTCGAGCGCACGCCGCCCTGCCAGCGGTACACGAACCCCTCTCCGGTGAGTTGGTATGTCGTCATGCGTATTGACCGCCGGTGAGCTTTGTCCCATCCGCGCTCCCCGGCAAGTAGCTCTCGCCTGCGCTTGCGACGTAAATGGATGCGTTCAGCAGCGCAAGATACCTCGATCCAGTAGCGCCGCCGCTGAAGGTGATCGCGGCGATTTCTATACTGCTGCCGCTGCCCCCGCAATAGACAAAATTGCCACTGAATGCGGGCGTACCGGTCAGAGTCACTGTGATCCCCGGCTGGAAAATCAATAGTCCTTGCCCCGACACAACGGCCATATACGGCATGCCGCTCGTGATGGTCATCGCAGCATTGACATAGCACTTTGCACCACGGGTCACGTCAAAGATCCGTGCGGAAATCGATCCGTACCGCATAGGACCTACGGCAACAGTTGCACCTTCGGTGATCGTGAGCCCTCTTGCTCCGGTCAGGGTAAAACCAGAGATGACATACCGTAGCCCGCCACCAGCCGCTGTTACGGCAGAGCCTGCACCCCCAGCAATGGTGCAGTTTGTCAGCGTGGTCGTGTCTCCGATCACATTGACGGTGCCGGCGCCGACTTGTGATTTAAAGACCACTGCGGCATAAGAGCCAGGGGCGACTGCAATGGTCACGTCATAAATCGACAAATCCAGTGAGGCGGCAATATCAACGGCCTTTTGTATTGTGAGAAACGCCCCGCCTGCCGTATTGCTCAGCCCGGTATTGCTGTCGCTGCCATCGGTGCGGACGTAGTAGGTGCGCGCAGCGGTGAGCAGCTCTCGCACGCCGGGCAGCGTGTCGCCCGTGGGCAGCTCACGGATGCTACCGCTGACGTTGACCAGGGGACGCCGAGAAGCCATGACGGATCAGGCCAGCACTACGGGCACGCCGCCGTCGAAGTTCACGGCGGTGGTGCTCACGGCCACGCCCAAGCGCTGCACCACGTTGCCCGATGCGCTGGGTGCCGTGGCGCCGCCCGTGCCCGCAGTGGTCTGCAGGAACACGGGTCCGGGGGTCTGAGCGGTGACCTGGGTGTTCGTGCCCTCGAAGTACACCGTAGCGTTGGCGCCGCTGGTGACGGCAGCCAGCACGAACCCATGCGCCTCCTTGCCGGACGTGGTGGCGTCGGCCTTGCGGACCTTGGCGCCCGTGCTGTTCCACACGTTGACCCAGTCGCCGGCCGCGAGCGCCTCGCTGGCTGCGATGACGGCGGTGTCGGCGCCAATTCCCACGGGCATCATGCTGTTGTCGATGCGGCCCGAATCGTCCAGGGCCACGATGTCGCCGGCATTGGCCGCGCCGGCCGAGGTCTGGATGCCCAGCACCTCGGTGACCAAGTTGTTGACGAGGCGGAGAAATTTCTTGGCAGCCATGGCGGCCTCCTATGCAAGGGTGATTGGTGGGTTGATGTCGATGAGGATGCGGGTGGCGGACAGCGCCTGGCCGATGACCTGGGCGAATAGCGCGCCAGCAGGCGGGGCCTGGGCCAGTTGGCCGGCCAGCCCGACCAGCACCGGGCCGGGCGCCCAGGTCCAGCCGCTGTGCTCCAGCACAAAGCCGGTCTGCACTACGGCGTCATCGCCGGGGCTGTATGCGTCGGCCACCACTCCGAGGACGGCGCCACGGTGCGCGGGGTTGGTCGCATCAGCCGCGATGAGCTCACCCTGGGCGTTGCAGGCCACCACGCTGTGGCCGCTGATCGGCAGCGGGCCAACTTTGACCGTGATGGCGTCGCCGGCTGGGCCTGGCGGGCCGCGCTTGCCCTCGGGGCCGGGGATGCCCCGCGTCACGACGACAGCGGGCGGCGCCTGCTGCTGAACCACATGGGTCTTGCCTCCCTCGCGCGTCACCACGACCGAGGTCTGCCGCTCGATGACGGCGGCCGAGGGTTCGGAAGAGACGACGGTGGTCACCGGGTGCCCTCCGGGTACAGGGCGAAGCGCAACTCGTACTGCCGCTCCACGTCACCGCTGGGGCGCGTGATCTCGATCTGGCCAATGCAGGAGGTCCAGCCTGGTGCAACGGGTCCGTACACAAAGGCTGCGGTCTGCTCGGCCGTCATCAGCAGGCGCAGCCAAGCGCCGTCAAGCTCGATCCCGCCGTTGGCGGTGCTCAACTCCAGCAGCACCTCCGGGTCATCGATCTCGCGCCGCAGCTGCATGCGGGCCGTGCAGCCGGTGTAGTCCTCTGGCACCTTGTCGGCATCGGGCACCGGCTCGCCGCTACAGGCCTTCACCAGCTGGCCGCATTCCTCTCGCACCGGATACGGAACGGTCACGCGCTCCAAGGGTGCGCGGAAGGTCGCGCCCTGGTAGATGGTGAAGTCGAGGCAGGCCGGGGTTGTCATGCCCCGCAGTTTCCCGGCGGGCGCGCTCAGGGGCGAACCCTAGCCGGGGGCGTGGTCAGCCGTCGCTGCTCTTGATGGCCACGGAGTTCAGCCCAGCCATGGCCTGACCCGCCACTTGGCTGTGTGTGTTGGCGTTGGCAGCGGCCAGTTGCGTGATGGCGGCCTGCATGCTCTGCATGCTCGACTGCTGCACGGTCTGGGCGCGCATGCGTGCATCGGCGTAACTCACGTTCACATCCGCCTTGGAGCGGTAGAAGGTGGCGGCCATCTGTGCATAGCTGACGGCGGCGGCCGTGCTGGCCTGGTAGGCCATGAGCTTCTGGCGATCACCTTCGAGCTGCGTGCGCGCCAACTCGCCACGTGCAGCCACGATCTGACCGTACTCGCGCAGTGCCATCTCATGCACCCGGGCCCGGGAGTCGTTGGTGATCGCGGCGGCACGCACGACCTCAACCTTGGCGTCGATGCCGGCGCGATAGGTCTGGATGGCCTGGCCGTCTGCCCGAACCTGGGCGTCGTACACGCGCACCTGCAGTTCCTGGCCTTCCAGGGCGGCGCGGTAGCCTGTCCACTCGGTGGCCTTGGACTGGACCTCGGTGGCGCGCGTCTGTACCTGGGCCTGGAACAGTTCCAGCTTGAGCTTCTCCAGCCCGGCGCGGCTGACGATGGCATCGATGCGGGCCCGATAGACGTTCGCCAGGGACTGCAGCGACTCCATGCGGGCGCGGTAAACGTTGACCTTGGCCATGTCCACCTGGGTCAGCGCCTGCAGCGCATCGACCTCGGCCTTGTACAGGTCGATGGCCGCCATCGCGCCCTTGAGCCGCACCTCGTACAGCGCGACCTGCGCACGCCAGGCCTCCAACTTGGCGCCGAAGGCCTTAACCGCGATGTTGTAGGCCTCCACGGCCATGCCCACCACGGCCTTGGCGTGCTCCAGCGCCTGCCCGTTGATCTGCACCAGGTTGCCGTGGTAGCTGAGCATGGCCGCGAGCACGGACTGGCGCAGGTTCAGCGAGGTGCTGATGGCGAACTGCAGGTTGGCCTGCTCCATCTCGGCCTGCTTCACCACCAATTCGACATTGGCGCGTGCAAGGTTGTCGGCGGCCGCCTGGCGCGCCTTTGCAGCCGCCGACATCAGCGCGCCCGGCGGCAGGGTATAGCCGCGGTCTGCGGCGTCGGCCCAGGCCGCATCACGCACGCGCCGATACTCGCCCAGGTGGCGATCCTTGGCCCGCTCGATCACCGCGCGCTCAGCATCGCCGCTGAAGCCAGAGCCGCCAGCCATCAGTTGGGAGAGACGCAGCTCCATCGTCTCCATGCTGGAGTGGTAGCGCGGGCAGTACCTGGCCAGCATGGCGTCGAGCTGGCCGTCCAGCACCGACATCATCGCGGCACTGGCACCACGCTGTGTGGTCTCCAACTGCACCGCCAGATCCGTGGGAGCCTCGGCGTCGAACACGGGCGCTGCAGCATCGAACACCGGCAGCACGATGGTGGGCTTGTCAGGTGCTGCCCGGTCCTGGATCTGCGGCTCGGGTATCAGTGGGTTGATGAGCTGGACAGGCGGGTCCGGGAACTCATAGCTCGTGTTGATCGAGGGCGCAGAGATGGAGAAGTCCGCCAGGGCAGACGGCGCAGAGGGCATCACGATGGTCGGCACCACCGCCGTGGCGACCGGCAGCCCGCTGATGTCGATGGGACCGATGTCCTGGAACTGCGGCGCGGCGCCCGGGGCCTGGGGCAGCTGGAAATCAACGCCGGCAAACTCGGGGACGGGCTGGAGCACCGGTGGCTCCAGCGGCTGGTCGATGGGGTCCAACTGCGGGTCAGGCTGCAGGTAGCCGATGCCCGTGATCATGTTGCTCACGTCCTGCAGCGCCTGGCGCGAGTCCGCCAGCACTTCGGCCGCAAAGCCCCGCTGGTCGTCGATGATTTCCTCTACCGATGCCATGGTCAGATCCTCCGTGTCTTGTTCACGACCTCGGCTTCGAGGTCATCAATGGTCAGCGCGCCGCGGCCGGACAACTCCAGTGCGTAGTACCTGGCATCCAGCCCCCTGCCGAACTTCTGGCGGTAGTTCTGAGCGCTGGCGCCGCGCGGGGTGTCGTAGGGATAGCGCTCCTGGCACCGCTCGCCAGCAACCACCACAAAGCGGCTGCAGGGCGGCATGCGGCCGCCGACGTAGCAGCTGATCCAGGCCTTGCGCTGCGCGCTGCCGAAGTCCGTTGTGCCGGTGTGCACATGCCAGGCGATGGGCTGGCCGGCGTCCGTGTCGCCGCCGAGGAAGTACAGCCCGTCTGCGGCCATGGCCACATAGCGGCCGCGCCAGCGCACGATCCGCGTAAACGGGAAAGCCGTGTAGCGCGTGACCTCGTTGCCGCCGGTCTCCAGGCTGGTGCGCAGGTTGATCGCATATGCCTCGTGCACCACTGGCAACTCGGCCGTGGCCATCAGCAAGGCACGCGCGACCGGCGCAACGAGCACGATGTCGGCCCAGCCGCCGGCAATCGCCGCGGGCGCCACCAGGTCAAAGCTGGCCGTGGCCTCGCCATCGGCTTCCAGTTGCACCACGGGCATGGGGCACACCAGCTGGATCTGCGCCAGCCCTTCGGTGGTGGCCTCCAGGCTCACAACGGCGGCCGGGGCCAGCAACTCGATGCGGGCGCCTCCCACGAAATCGACGCGCGCCGCCGGCGCCATGAGCGCGATCTGCGCCAAGCCCTCCACCGTCGCTTCGAGCAGGACCTGCGGCACGGGGCAAACCAGCTCAATACGCGCGAGTTCGCTGACCGTGGCCTGCAGGCTCATGACGGGAGTCGGCGCGACAAGCTGCACCTGGGCGCCGCCCTCAAGCGCTGCCACAGCGGCAGGCGCCACCAGCTCAATGCGGTTCGAGGCATCCGATCCTGTCAGCGCCACGCGCGCGGCAGGCGCCACCAGCTCGACACGCACCCCAGCATGAAACTCGGCCCGCGCCATTGGTGCGATCAGGTCGAACCGCGCGAGCCCTTCGACCGTGGCCATCATCTCCAGCACCGGGGTGGGGCAAACGAGCTCGATCTCGTTCAGGATCTCTTCTGCGTAATCCGACGCAAAAGCGGCACGGTGCCAGTCCTCAGTGACGGCCATGCCCTGCCAGAGTCCAGGGACCAACGGCAACAGGACGGCCACCCGTGCTGGCCGCGGAAAGTCGCCCACTTCATCAGGTGCGTCCCAATGGCACCAAACCATGTATTCGGTAGCAGGGTCTGGGATCAGTCCGCCAAGATCGTACTGGTCTGGGTCCGCCTGCAACGCAGCGCCCGTTTCGTTGGTCTTGTAGTAGAAGGACCGCACGCGCTCGGGCGGCAGCATGATGTGCCTGAGCGCTACGGGATCAAGGTCGTAGTACCACTCGTAAGCCGGATTGTTGATATCCGGCTCTGGACGATATCCAAATCGCAGGCCCAGGTAATCCTGCTGGGATGCCTTGTAGAGCGCCACACCCAAGTAGACAGTGGAGCCGTCGGCATACACCTCATAGACATGCACCTGGGCCTGCCAGGTTTCCGGGTCACCCGGGGGCGAGTAATAGCTCTCTGCGCGACTGAGGTACGCGTATCCGGCAAGTTCGGCCATGGTTGTGCTCAGAGAAGGTGTACGGGATCGAGCCGGAATCCGGCCTCGTCGCCCAGCGTGAATTTGTCGGGACCGGGAGTGATGACCTTGCCCTTGCGCCGCATGGCAATCAGCGGTTCGCGGTCAGGCGTCCCGGTCAGGGCCAGTTCGTCATAGAACGTCGAAAGAGGCGGTTCGCGGTGCACCGCGCCTGCTGGCGAACAGCAAATCACGAACTCGCCGGGCCGGCGCACCGCGATGCTGCGGTAGTGCATCGTGTCCGTGCTCATGCTCGGTGGCGGCAGCCTCACATGCCCTGTGAAAATGTCGCGCCCAAACAGATCATCCTGGCACCGCGCCTGCACCCTCACGGAATACGGCACGAGGTCGGTTCCGTTGAAAGGCTGCGTGTATTGCGCCGTCACTGCCGCCAGTGCATTCCAGCGCCCATCGATGTCTCTCAGGCTCACCGTTTGCCGGCTGGAGCTTGATGACTCAGTCGTGCTCACCGTAGCAGGTGGGGGGTTTGGCGCGGGATACGCCTGGGAATATGAGTACGCCCATTGGCGAGTCCGAGTCACATCGTTGAAGTCGCTGGCAAGTTCAAGCGACATCAGTGCCTGCCCGTTGACCGTGATGGTCTCGGTGGTCTTGCTTGTGGAGCCGGCGCTGTAAACGTTGCTGAAAGATCCACTGCCGGTGTAATGCTCCACCGCCGGAAACACGCCGCCGTTGTAATAGTGCGTGTACTGGAATTGGCTCTTTTCCACTTCCTCGGCATAGCTCAGCGATTCGGAAAAGCGGACGCGTTCAACCAGCAGTTCCGTCCCATCAGGGGCCATATCCAGCCCCAGGATGTGAACGACTCGCTCGGTGGTTCGCGTGCGCGAGTACCCCGACGAGCTGCTGTTGGACCGCGCGAAGGTGTTGAATTCGTCTATCGGGTAGTTCTCGGCATCGTGGAAGTCGTTGGCCAAGCTCCCTGGAAAGTAGGATGAATCGGCAGGGTTGTGCCGTTGCTCGTTGACGCTGGTGAAGGGCTCGTCGGGCGTGGAGACCAGCAGCCCCAATTCAAACTGGGCACCCAAATCACCATTGCCGTCACGCGCCAGCGTGCCACGCAACGCATATCGAGGCTTCCCGAAACTGAACACCTCCACGCCGCCCACGACTTCGCGTGTCAGCGTCTCCAGCATCGTGATGCAGTGAGTGCCGGTCCCGTCAAAGAAGATCGGCTGCGTGATCGCCAGCTCCATGTCGGCGGGCACTTCCCAGCGTGCGAACTCTTCGGTGTGCGCCAGGCCGTCGTCGTCCTTGATCTTGGGGTCCACACGATAGAGCACCACCTGCTGATCCCCGATGGTGCCGCTGGCCCCGGCCTCGTAGGCAGCGTGAACCAAATACTTCGCCGTGCTGCCCTGGGGCAGCGAGGCCTTGAAGATGGCGCAACCGCTCAGTTCACGGGCCACCTTGATGCGTGCACCGTTGCGGAAGATCTCCGCCTTGGCGCCGCCGCCCACATGCTGGGCTCCCGTGATTGCATACCGGAAGCCGTTGCCGTGGTCATAGGTCAGCACATCCTTGTGGTCGTCGCTGATCCAGTCGTGCGGCCCCGCCTGCAGGTCCACGTTTTCCTTGCGGCGCAGCCCTTTGTCCGAGGCATTCAGGGTCATGGCGCACAAGGGCGAGATCTCCTGGCCATCCTTCTGGTGCACGCCCAGGCCATGGTCCAGGCTCGTCGGCCAGACCAGATAGTCCCAGCGCCCGCCCTGGATCTCGATCCATGCGTCATCGCCAGCGATGGTCACGCGCACCAGCATATCCAGCAGCTCGTAGCGCTGGGTGATGTGCCGAAACCCCGCCGCCCGCAGCGTGCGAACGCGGCCGCGCGCGAAGGGCAGCAGCTTGGCCTCCTCGGCGCCGCCCAGCAGCAGGTGTTCGCGCTCCGTGCCCATGGCCTGGCCCCTCACGCCTTACTGCGCCGGGATCATGTACGAGAACGAATCGATGGTGATGGGCTGGCCAACCACCACAGTGAGCGTTGAGAACTTGCCTTCGCCCGAACCCACTGCCGCAGCACCGTCAACGCGGGGAAGCAGCACCGATGCGGAGCCATCGTCTGCTCCGTTGCCGACGAACCGGAACCAGCCGATGGTGCCGGCGGCCAGGCCGGTGAACTTCCAGACCGCCGATGCCGGCTTGAGCACGCCGCCATTGGCCGGCGTGTCCAGGACCAGGCCATTCGTGGGCGAACCCGCAACCCAGGGATCGCCGTTCAACGTGGCGCGGCCGAGCAGCGTACCCGTGGGCGCAGCATCAGCGGTGACGGGCTGCGGTCCGCTGTAGACCAAGATGCAGCCGCCATTGAGCGCGCCGGCAAAGCCCGTAGTGCCAGCCTGCGCATTGCGCAGGGCCGTGGAGAGTTTGAGAGTCATGGCGATACCTCACGTCGGTTGGAATTGAAGGGAGAGCCGCCCGCGTGCAGGCAGGCAAGGAAACGGGTCTGGCCGTCGACCTCGAGCACGGCCGCGCCAGCCTGCAGGCCGGGCGCCACGCTCACGCGCGAGGCGGTCAGGTTGGTGAATTCGGGAAACTGGCACAGGCCGCGCTGCGACCAGATCAGCGTCCGCTTGCCGTCCAGCGCCCAGGGCAGGCCCGGCACCGTGCCGTAGCTGGCCAGCAGAGCCAGGCCCTCGGGCGTGTAGGCATGCATGGAGCGGTCGGTGGCCACCACCAGGCCGGCGTCGTTAGGCGCCAGGGCCAAAACCTTGCCCGGCACCATGAAGAAGCCTTCGGAGAGATTCCACAGGTGCGGCGCCAGCGGCTCGCTGCGCCAGACCACGGTCTTGTCGTCATCGGGCAGGTACTGGGCGGCATAGATGCGGCCGCGCCATTCGCCGATCACGTCCACGCCCACTGGCAGCGGATCGAGGCCATCGGTCAGCAGCTCCTGGCCCAGGGCCTCGGGCGGCTGTGCCCAGACTGCGGCCGGGCCGACATCGCCAAAGGCAAGCTGAAAAGCGGTGCTGTCTGCCGGCGCCACGTATACGCGCGTCACGCACCCAGACAGCTGCTCAATGCCGCTGATCTGCAGCGCAGCGCCCTGCTCCACCAAGACCTCGGCTGCCGTGCTGGCAGGCGTCTCCCGGCCATCCGGAAGGATGAAGGTGGCGCAGACACGGTACTGGCCCGCCGGCAACTGGCCACCCTCGCCCACCACCACGCGCGGCTCGGTCGGCACGGCCAGGCGCCAGGGCAGCGCCTCGCCCTCGGCAGTGATGATCCCGGCCGCGTCCCCAGCCACGTACAGCACCTGGTCGTTGATCTCGGTCCAATACGCCTCGCGGCCCAGGCCCTGCGCCAGCGGGCGCACTGTCATGTCGTCCAGGACTTGGCGCAGCTCGCCGCCGTCGATCACGTACAGGCGGGTCTCATCCCTGGTGGCGTAGATGCCCGTCGGCGCGCCAGCCAGGGCCAACGCATATCCGGCGCGCCGCTGCACCCCGCCCGATTGCGTCACATCGACGTTGTCGGCACGGGTGAACCACGACATGCCGAGCCGAATGGGATCGGTGACGTTGTTCAGGCCTCGGAAGGAGCGGATTGCTGGCATGCCTCGACTTTGCCGAGCGGCTCTGAATGCGTCGAACCCTAGCCGGGGCACACGCTCCGCGAAAGTGTGCGGCCAATTACATTGCCATTTCCAAAATGGTTAGCAAAGCAATAGTTTGCTCAATAACTAAAAATCCCATCACACATCTCCATTTTCAATAGCGCATTTCTTAAATTTCACGGACGAAACTCTATTAGCATGCATGGCTTCACACACTGGAGGAGTAGTTGCAAATGAAATCATTCAAGATGGTAGCGGCGTCTATTGGAGTGGCTGCTGCAATGTTCTCGGCAGGAGCATCCGCACAAAGCCCCGGCGTGCTGCTACCCATCACCATCACAAACGCATCTGGCAACGTTGCCGACATGACGAAAGCGGCGGATGGCAACCCAAATACGATCTGGAACGCTGGCGGGGGACCGACTCAGTGGATAGACATTGACCTTGGCTCCGAGAGAATGTTCTCTATTTTGAGAATGCTCCCTGCGCAAAATCCCGCCGGAAACACAGTGCATCACATCTGGGGCAGAAATGATGCAGGCCAATGGTTCGATTTTGGCGGAGTATCAGGACATACCCAAGATAACACGTGGATTGAATTTAATAATCTCCAAGAAATCCCCGTGCGGACAATCATCTTGCAAACCACAAGTAGTCCTTCTTGGGTGGCATGGAGGGAATTCCAGGTTTTTGATGGTGGCGAGCTTCGTGAAAGCTGCTTCTCTAACGACTTTGGATATGGATGGACGATTTATAGCGCAAGTGGCCCTACCGACCAATGTAGCCACACGCAAGGCAAGTATCTTTTCAGGTTTCGCGATGTCAGAAATCAACGCTCGGGAACAAAGATTCTCACCTGTTCGACATATGGACTCAGTGGGTGGAAGCTCATAACCAACAATGATCCAGGGAATCCAGGCGGAACGCCTACCGGAAGATGTTCCGCCTTCCAATTTGGACTACTGCACACCTTGATTAAATACTAATACCCAATATATGGCGTATCGAGCGCCATTAATGGGAGGCTACACATCAGCTTAAAGAAGACCTGAATAGTCTCCTCCCAAAATTAAAACTAGCACCCATTGCCTCTTGTTTGTCAACACTGCTGATTAGCCTTCTACGGATCGGCGCCGTGGGCTTCATCTGGCAGTTCCGGCGTCAGGGCAACCGGCGCATTACCGTGCCTCTGCTGCCATCTCCCGCATCTGCTGACGCAGCGCCTTGGGCGAGTTGTCCGCGATCCGGTCAATGCGATCCTTGCCCATCTCCCGCACCTTCTTCCACACGTCGGGCATCTTGACGACGATAGGCTGCTCGGGATTGTTCTGGTTCCAATCGGCCAGCCGCTCGCGCACGCGCGCCAGAGCGGCCTCGTCCTTGCGGAACAGAGCATCCGCCCACTGCGCCTTGATCTCGCTGCTGGTCAGGCTGTAGAAGCTCTTGGCTCGCTGCATGAAGCTGTTGGCTTCTTGGATCTCAGCCACGCTCTTGGGCTGAAAGCCGACAGCCTTGGCCACCGCCTCGGCCAACGTCGTGTCAATCACCTTGTAGCCCTTGGTGTCCTTGTACATGCCGCTGGTGGCCATGTCCGCGCCATTGAACGCATTGCGCACCGCAGTTGGAGACACCTCCAGGACCGCGCCCGCCACATCACCCGTCAGCACCTTGCGGCCGGCAGTGAAGCCGCGCGCGACCAGATCGCCGGCAGGGCCGACCACTTCCAGCAGGTCGCGCTCGCGGCTCTGTTTGGTCAGGAACAGTCCAGTGCCGGGGATCAGGTTGCCCATGCCCAGGCGCCCGGACACATCGATGGGCGCGCCGGGCAGGCCCGACAGGCCCTGCTCCATGAACTCGCCCAGTTCCTTGCCCACGATCCCTGCCAGCGCCTGCTTGCGCCATTGCTTGCTGCTGATGTTGTAGCCCATCAGCTGGCCCGCGCCGTCGATGAGGTCCTCCACATCCTCGGCGAAAGGCACGCCGCCGGCGCCGCCCATCAGCAGCAGCATGGCCAAGGCCCAGCCCACGGCGCGCTTGCCTTCGGGTCCGCCCTGCTTCCACATGCGCTGCATCAGTTCCAGGTAGCTGACGGAATAGGTCTTGAAGGTGAACAGCGTGCCACCCACGGCGCCGCGGGCCCACTGGGGCTTGTTGGCTTTCGAGTAGACGAACTGGGTCTCAAGCACCGCCTTGCGCGCAAAGGCGCCGGGATCGGGCATGCCCTGGGCCTTGGCGATCCGGAATGCTGCGATGAAGGTGGAGCGGCGGTTGAACTGCTCGGCCAGGGCGAATGGCTGCCCCCATGCCACCTTGGCGCGTTCCCAGGCATTGCCCGCCGCCGCGCGCACATCGCCGGCCCGCGTGCCGTCGCCCGATCGCAGGCCGCCCGCGCCGCGCGCCTGGGCCATCAGCTGATGCACTTCCTGTGGCGACACCACGCCATCGTCCTCGGCCGATTTCAGAGCGTGGGCCAGGTCCGTCTCGTACTTCATGCCGCGCGTGCCCATGTCCTTGAGTGCCCGGGTCATCTGGCCGCTGGCCGCGCGAATGCCGCCGAACTGGCTGAGCCATGGCAGCGTGACCGCAAAGGGCTGGGTCATGTTCACGAAGGCCGAGGCAAGGGAGCCGCCCAGGTACTGCGCGAACAGCATGCCGCGCACAGCCTGGCCCTCCTCCTGCGGATCGCGGATGTAGCTGCGCAGGCCCATGGCCAAGTCCTTCAGCTCGCCCTGGTCCTTCGGGATGTCGTTGATGGCGCGGTCCATCGTGCCCGCGTTCAGCCCGGCAGCGCCCTGGCGCGCGTTGCTGTAGACGAAGTTGGCCACCACCCGGCCCACGTCCTGGCTGTACCCCTCGATGCCCTTGCGCTGGATCAGGCGCTTCAAGGCGCTGTGGTTGTTCTTGGTCAGCTTCAGGTATTCGTCGTAGACCTTGCGCGTGGCCGCGTCGGCCTCCTTGCCCACCACCATGTCCTTGAAGATCTCCAGGGTCTCGGGCGTTATGCCGGCGAACAGCTTGAAAGACTGCTGGCTCATCGTGCCCTGGGTGATCACGGCTGCGGGGAAGGCCTGGGCCATCTGGATCTTGGCCAGGTTGGCATCCTTCATGGTCTCGTACATGCCGAAGTACTGCCGGTTGCCATCCTGATCCACCACGTCCAGCGTGTACCGGCCGAAGCGCGATAGCGGCGCATACCCGGCGTCCTGCAGGTCCTTGGCCGTGGCCGCACGGTCCACCACCAGGTTGTTCAGCTGCAGCAGCCGGTCGGCCAGCTCCGGCTTGGCCTTGGCGTCGTGTTGCAGCGTGGCGGTCAGCAGCTCCAGAGCGTCCGAAAGCTTGGGGGCATCCAGCACCAGGTCACGCATGCCAGCGTACTCGTCGGCCAGCGCGCGCATCATGTCCGCCCGTGCAGTCATGTCGATGGAGCGGTCGATGGCCGCGCGCGCCTCACGGTACAGCGCGATCTGGTTGGGCTTCGCGCCGAACATAGTCTGCAGTTCGGCGTCCGTCCACACTGCCCCCGGCTTGAGCATCTTGCTCTCGAAACGGGAATTCACATTGGCCTCGTACTGGGCCAGCGGCAAGCCGCGCCAGGCGCCCAGCATGCGGTCATCCAGTCGCCCGGCGCGCAGCAGCAACTGGGCCTTGTCGTCGGCAGGCAGATTGCCGTATTTCTTGGCCAACTCGTCCACCAGCACGGCCTTGCCATCCACGTCCCGGCCCCACAGGAGCGTGCCTTCAAACAGCGGCTTGGCCACGGCCTTGTTGTCGGCCGCCGAGACGGGAGTCTTGCGGTTCTTGCCTACCAGGTCGCCGATGGTGTCGACGCGCGGCAGCAGGCGGGGCGCGCGGTCTGCCGCATCGTTGGCCAGCATGGACACGTCATCGATGTTCTGCTGGGCCGAATCGTAGACCGGCTTGAAGGCTGGCACGCGCTCGGCCAAGTGCCGCATGGTGCCGATGGTCTTGTCCCAGACAGAGATCTTGCCCGGGTGGGACATCGTCTTCTGGAGCTGGTCCAGAGCGCTGTCTTTGATCTCCGAAAGCCGCGAGCGACTGAACATGAGGTCTTCACCACCATCCTGGCCAGCGGCCTCCCGCGTGTTGATCTGCAGGAGCCCCCGCAGTACACTGGCAACGTCTCCTGAAGTGACCTTGCCGGATCGCTCCTCGGGTGCTTCGGCACCGGCCCCGGAATCCCTGGCCTTCAGGAGATTTTCTTTTGTGATGACGCTGTGCAGGTACATCCTGCGGCTGTTCACGTCCTGGCGCACCAGCACGGTGACGATGTCATCTACCCCCTTGATCTGCACAGGCGCGCTCACGAAGTAGCTCTGCACATCATTGGCGCGGCCCTCAGCAACCACAACACCCTGCTCCAGAATCCGAGGCACTGCGGCAAATGCAGCAGCTTTGAACGGGTTCATGCCATGAGCCATGCTGTCACGGACCGCGCGCTCGTCCAGCACAACGGCGCCCAGCTCAGGATTCACGGCCTGGCCCCCGGCATCCTTGAACACCTTGGTTGCCCAGGCACGCAGCAGCGGATAGCCCTGGGGCGCTTCATCGCCGCGCAGCACGGCCACTGGCTCACCCTGCAGCACGCGGGCCTTGTCCACCAGTGACATCTCGGCCGCGCTGCGGCTGAATGACGGCTCGATGCGGTCGGTCGCGGCGCGGTGCCCGCGCTCCACGAAATCGCGCGCCGGCAGGATGTAGCCCTGGATGATGTCGGCGTCCGTGAGCTTCAGGTCACTGAACCCGGGCACGTTGGCACGCAGCCAGTTCCGGATCGCCGCCACGGCACGGCGCACGATATGCAGCTGCGGCGTCTTCTCGGCCATCTCGGCCAGCACTTCCTCGGCCGCGTGGCGCCGGCTCAGGTCCGTGACGCCACGCAGGCCGTATTCCTTGATCTTGGCCGCCACTTCGGCCTGGCGCATGGTGGCCACCTGGTTGAGGATCTTGTTCAGTTCCGGGCCGAACATGCCGCGCAGGCCATGGTGGCCCAGCACCTCGTGGTGCAGCACGCGGGCCGCGTCGGCGGGCGTGTTCAGCTTGCTGGCCAGCAGGTAGGCCTTGCCGCGCCAGTAGAAGCCCTCGGGCGCCCCACTGGCCCCGCCGCTGCGCTGGCGCAAATCCGCGCGCCGCGCTGCCTCCGGCACGGCCGGGTCGTTCATGTCAAAGGCCACCACAACATCGGGCCCATTGCTCCAGCCCTTGCGGATGGCATCCACCGTCTCACGCACCTGGCCCACAGCCTGGGCCCGCGCCGCATCGGAAAACGCCGCCGGCTCGGGTCGCATGATGCGCAACAGGTTGGCCATCTGGTCATCGGTCAAGCCCTGGCCCTCGGCCTCGCCGCGCCGGAATGGCAGTTCTTCGGTGCGCTCCACGGGGCCGGCCTTCAATTCGCGCGCGCTGGGCGGCGTTGCATGGGTACGCTCGCGCACGCCCGGCACATCCTCCCAGCCAGAGCCCTGTTTCTCCACCTGGCGCACCGTCACGCTCCACACGCCATCAGCGTTGGCCGGCGTGTACGACACCACGCGGACATGGGTATCCCCATACCCCTTCACGATGTTGCCCGGGGTGAAGTAGTCGGTGCGGGCGGCCTCCTCGGCTTTGGCCTTCTTGGCCAGGACGCCGCGAGGCTTTGCCTTGGATGCTGCAGCAGAGGCCGGAGCCGCAGCCTGGGTAGCACCCTCGCTGGTCGTGGAGCTGGGGAACTCTCGCGCGGCGTCCAGCAGTTCGCGGATGGGCGCATCCAACCGGATCACCTTCACGTCCTCGCCGGCTTCGCGTGCAGCCAGCCACTGGTGGTGGCCGTCGAGCACATGTCCGTCGCGCGAGACCAGGATGGACCGATTACCGCCCTCGAAGCCCCTGGCCCGCGCCACGCGCTCGCGGCTGAATTCCGCCTGCGTGGGCTTGAGGCTGGAGGACTGCACGCTCTCCTCCTGGTGAGCAATGCCGCGGGCATTCATGAAGTTGACCATGGCGCCGCGGTGCTCGGCCCGGATCTGCGGCATCTCCGCGCGCGGCACGCCGATGGAGCCGGAATCGCGGGAGAACTCGGCCCAGCCGTCGCCCAGGTCGCGGCCTTCCACGGAACGTGCTGGCGCGCGGCCTGCAGGTGCTGTAGCAGCATCAGGCATGGCGGCGGCCAGCTTCTCGCGCACCTTGGGCGCCAAGTCTGCCCAGGCGCGCGTGTGGGACGATGCGCGCGCCAGAGCGTTCAGCCCCTTGGCCTTGGCTGCCACCGCCTGGCGCTCGGCCGCCGGCATGCTGGTCCAGCGCTCGCTGGCGGCCAGCAGCTGAGCGCGCCGCGCGTCGTTCCCTTCCTTGGCGATGGCCTGGGCCTGCTGCTCTCCTGCCGTGGGCGCTGGCGCAGCAGCAGGAGCTATACCGGCAGCCTGTTCGCTGGCGCCACCTCGACCAGGTACAGCAGATTGCACGCCGGCAGCAGGCTGTCCGGCAACGCCACCTCGCGGTCCAGCAGGCTGCGCATCTGGCGCGCGTCCTGCCGGCTGACTGCCCCCAGCCTCCGCAGAAGCCGTAGGGCCTGCTGGGCGTTCATCTGCCAGCCGTACTGCAGGTGCGGTTGAATCATTGCTCTCTCCCTGCGGCGCAATGGCGTCCGCGATCTTGCGCTGCAGGTCCACATTCAGCCGCTCCCAGGTCGCACCGGGGAGCGCCTTGCGGATGACCGGCTTCAGGCCCTCAATCCGTCCGGCCAAGGCCTTGCGCTCGGCGGCGGGCATGCTGGCCCAGGCCGCGCGCCCGGCGTCGATGCGCTGGGCAGGGGTTTGGGCCGGCGCTTGAGCCTGCGGACCTGGCGCTGCAGCTGCTTGCGCGCCATCGTGCTGAGACGAGGTGGTGCCATCGGTCAGCTCCTGCGCAGAGCCAGGACCTGCAACCGGCGCTCCTTGCGCTCCTGCTGCCTGCGAAGATTCCGCGCGCGGCGGCTGGGCTTGATCGGCTTGTGTGCCATCGATGCTTCCTTGCTGGGGGTTGGATGTGGTTGCAGGGGCTTGCGCAGCAGCCTGCTGGTCACGCTCGCCGCGGCGCCGGGCCAGCTCGCGCGCCAGTTGCAGGCGCACGTTCCTGGCCTGGGCCGAGCGGAAGGCGTTCGACAGGTCCTCATCCGTCCAGGTGGCCATGGCCCCGCCCGCGATCTCGCCGGTGGCAGGGTCGGCCGTGACCTGGCGCTCGGAGGCCTTCTTCTTGGCCGGTGCGCGCGCAGCAACCTCTGCGGCCTGGGCCAGAGCACTGGCCTGCTGGGTCTGGGCGGCCGCACCGGAATCCACGGCCAGGGCAGCAGCTGCGGACAGCGAACCGGCAGCGGGGTCCAGACCCATGGCGCGCGAGGGCGGCATGGCCGCGCCGGTGGATTGCAAAATTTCGTCATCGGGCGATTGCACGGCGCGGTTCGCGGCCATCTCCGCATCGCGCCGGGCCTGCTCCTGAGCGCGCTGCTGGGCCAGCGCGGCTGCGCCATCGGGCGGCGTGCTTTGCGGCACCTGCGGCTCGCCGCCCTCTTCCTGCTGCAGCTGGGACATGCGGGCTTCAAACTCACGCCGCATGGTTTCCAGGCCGGCATTCGGTGGCGTGGCCGCACCTTCAGCACTCGGGCCCGTGTCAGGGCCATCAGCACCAGGTGCACCGGCCGCCGCCTGCTTGGGCACGTGCTGATCCGCTGCAGGAGCCTCGCCGGGCTGGCCCGCAGGCAACCGCGGCTCGCGCGCCGCCCGATACCCCGCCGCGCCGCCGCCCATGGCCGCGCCCGACAGCGTGCCCAGCACCACCGCCGTATCCACATCCTGGGACCAGTCCTTGCCCAGGGCCAGGTTCTGGAAGATCTGCTCGGCAACCGACTGAGGCAGTTCCTCGAGGAAGCCCTCGGAAATCGCCCCCTGGATCACCTGCGTCGGGATGCTCTTGACTGCGCGCTGCTGCACCAGCGGATTGGCGGCGGCCGTGGCCGCGTCATCGGCAAACTGCTTGGCAATGCCCTTGTTGCCCTGGGCCAGCATGGTCTCGGCATCACCAATGCCCAGCCGCTGAGCCACCCTACCGCCGGCATATCCCAGCCCGGCCGTGGCCGCGCCCGTGGCAGCCGCTGCAGCTGCCTGGCCAGGAGAAAGCAGGCCGTCATCCGTCTCCTGCCGAATCTGCTCGGCCGCCGAGCCCGCGCCCACGATGCCCTCACCCAGCGCGCCAGCTGCAGCAGCACCCTTTGCGCCGGCCTGGCCCAACCGCGTGGCTGCACCCAGCCCGCGCGCCACCACGCCGCCCGCACCCATGGCTGGCAGCGATTCAACAACCGCGCCGACGATGTTGGAAGGATTCTCAATGGCGGCCTGGAACTTGCCGCCCAGGCCCTCGGCCTCCTGGAATTTGCGCTGGGCTTCCTTGGTGGCGTCAGAGTGCCATTCATTGATGGCCTCGCGCGCCTGCTTTGGCCGGAAGCCGACAGCACCACCCTCGTTCTCCAGGAACTTGCCCGCGCGCCCGCCTGTGGCGATGTCGGCCAGACCGACAACAGCCTCTGGCACGGCCACGGCGCCCTTGGCTGCCCAGGCTGCCGCGTCCCGGACGTAGTCTGTGGCTGAGCGACTGGGCGACTCTGGTTCTACAGGCTTCGCGCCCGCCTTCCACCAATCGCCGCCTGGTGAGGACGGCTCAACCGGGCTCGCGCCCTGCTTCCACCATTCGTTGTCGTTTGCCATCCCCCCACTCTCAAGGAGAGGTGCGGGGAAAGTCGAACCCTAACCGGGGGTCTCAGAAAACACAAAGCCCGCGATTGCGGGCTTCAGTCAGATTTCGAAAGCTGTACGGTCCACAGCGTCCTTGATCCAGTTTGGGGGCTTGCCCCGACCAGTCCACGTTGCGCCAGTGGAGGGATCACGGTACTTGGCCACGCCTGCGCCAGCAGGAGACTTGCGCTTGCCAGTGCTGAATACGTCGCCTTCCGTCAGGTTGTAGTCGGCAATCAGCGCGCGGACCTTGGCGATCACGTCGGCCTTTTCGACTTTCAGGACTTCGGCAATGCGTGCTTCGAGCTCTGCTTTTTGTTGGAGGAGCGTCTTGTAGTCAGATGTCATAGACTGGAATCGGTTTGTATGCTAACGAGATCGCATTCTATGCATAAATATACCCTTCCATAACATTGATTTGATACTTGCGCAACAAACCGTCCATCCTTCAACGGTATAGACTGGCTCATGAAGAAAGCACTTGAACTTCCAGGAATCGCGCTCTTGGCCTTGGTGCTCAGCGCATGTGCTCAACAGAAGCTGGCACCCTCTGTCGGCATGGCTAATCCCGCATCGGTCTACTGCGGCCAGATCGGCGGCCAGATCAGGATGGAGAAGACGTCCCAGGGCATTGAAGGCATCTGCGTGCTGCCGAACGGCACGGAGATGGAAGAGTGGACGCTGTACCGCAAGGACCATCCTGCCAAGTAAGGCACCTAATCCCGAGGACAGACTTGGCGTCACGCGCGGCGTTTGGCAACAGCAACCTCTACACGCTCCAGGAAGGTGCTTTCATCTGCAAGCCTGATCGTGACCAATCTACTCCCTTGCAGCGCTCTCTCCTGCCTCAAAATTTGCTCACGGAGCGCGTTTGTTCCACGAGTGATCGAGGAAAGTGCTGGGCGCGTTATCTCGAATTCACCACATGCTTCACAGAAATAGTGGCGCCTCGCACCGCCATCGAGAAGGAATGCTCTGGACCGCTCCTGGCAAAGCGGGCACTGCGACCAAATGCACAACAGCATGAAAACGACTGTGCACTGTATAGGTGCATAAGAGTCTCAGTAGAAATCTCTAGCGCTCCGTCCCCAAGGCGACATTTCATTTACGGCTGACGGTTGTACCGGCAGTGCTGACGTTGCTGGTGCGCGGGTAACCTGGAGACTCAGCGCTTGGCCTCGTCTTCCAGCGTGTGTGCGTAGAACATAAGGTGCTCCAGAGCTACAGCGTGCGGGTCACGGCCTCTCAACGGTGATTCCCTGGAAGAGTCGTCCGGAAGGAAGACCAGAAGCACGTCGCCACAGGCTTCGTAGTCTGCGCTGAACTCGACGCCGTTGTGGGTGAAGACGCATTCGTGCATGCGGGGCATTGTCTCAGGCGCGAGCTCACGGCACCAGCACTCAGAAAAAACGAAGCCAACCAGAGGCTTGGCTACCGTTCAAACTTCAAAGGGCTTCCGATCTCGGCCCTCGATCCAGCGCGGAGGTCGTCCACGCCCTGCCCATGTCTCGCCTGTCTTCGGGTTGCGATAAAGATTTTCGAGGCGCGCCGGCGGCGTCAGGTCGAACAGATCCCGCAGCGTCAGATTGTGCTGCTCCACCAACATGCGAGCTGCCTTGATGGCAGCGAATCTCTTCGCGCGATAGGCTTTTTCGATCTTGTCGTCGAGAGCCGCCTGCTCACGAAGCAGCGCTTGGTATTGGGTCGGCATGTGGGAGCTCCCATGGGCACGGCCCTGAGTCTGCCGCGTACCGCACTGTCTGCTAGCCCAGAAATGACAAAGCCCGCGCGGGGCCGGCATGCCCATGGAGAAAAGCCCTCTCGGGCTACGATGGGTGCTCCTACACAACCATCCCGAGAGGGCGAAACCGATGGAGTCGCACGCATTTGTTGATTCCGATGCACTGCTGAGGGGGTCATACGATCCCTCGACACGCCTGCTGAGCCTATGGTTCAAGAGCAGCCCGGATCGGGCTTACGACTACCCGAGGGTGCCGGCACATATCTGGACCGAGTTGAAAGCGGCCCAGTCGGCAGGCAGGTACTTTCGTCAGAACATTCAGGACCAGTACGGGGAGCCGCGCGTTCCAGCAAATCCATGGCGACGTCGATAGCCGCGCGCGCCCTGGAGAAATCGACGGTCCAGCTGGTGTCGGGAGACAGCGGCAAGTCAGGCCGGTCGGTGGCCACGCAGCCGCCATGGAAGTCGAACTCGCGGCGCGCGAGCAGCAGCACGTCGCGCACATAGGCCAGGTCGGCGTTGGCCGCCCGCGCGCCGGCTCCAGCCCGCCGCGCCGCAGCCCTCGCACGATGCGCCGCGCGCAGAGCTACGCAGACCAAGACAAGCGCCAGGAGCAGCGCACCGGAGAGGATGAGGATGGGGAGAGGTGGCATGCCCCAGTGTCAGCACCGGGGCGGGATCGCGCGAACCCTGGAGGGGTGCCGCGAGAGCCTGCATAGAATGGCGCCAGTCAAGGGAAAGAAGTAGCACAGACTTGGAGGGAGCCATGGACAGTTCGACCCTGCAGCGGGAAAGAATGAAGACGGTATCTGCCGTGTTTAATTTTTTCTTCAGCAGTACTGGATTCGCCGACATTGCCGCAAGGCACACACTTGCGATCAACACTGCTGATGCAATCAATGACGCTAAATTTAGAGTTGGCGAGTGGCCGGATCAGAGTGAGTTGGATCGATGGGCAAGCATCAATGATGCCGAGCTCCCAAAACTTCGCAGTGAGTTTTGGCGCTCAGGTTTGTCCGTTCTGGTGATTTCCGCTGTAGCCGTAATCTTGTGCTTCAGTCTCGGAATCAAGATTTCCGATATCACACTCGCAAAATGGCTCGCTGCTTCTGGTGGAGGGCTCGCGGCGTGGGGGACCATTTTTCAGCTGTCCCGCGCCCCCGCAACATGGGGAGCGGACACAGTCTGGGAGTTGATGCGCCCACCCCTCTTCCTGCTCCTGTTCGTGCCAGGCTCTGTGCTGGCCATCGCAGGAACGTTGGCGTAGGCCGGCGGCCCGTCCGGGCGTGGAGTGGTAGGCTGTAGGCACTGCCGCATAAGCAGCTCAGAAAAAAGCGCATTCGCAGAGTGCGTTTCGTTTTTGTTCACTGCCGCATAAGCAGCTCAGAAAAAAGCGCATTCGCAGAGTGCGTTTCGTTTTTGTTCACTGCCGCATAGGCAGCTCAGAAAATGTAGTCCAGCCCCTCGAAGCCGTCCCATAACTCACCTGCCGCATAGGCAGCCAAGCCCGCCCAGCGGGCCTTTTTCTTGGGTAGCCCCCTCGCCACAGGAATGATCCCAATGCAGCTGGCCCGTGGGGATGCATAGGATCACCCAATGGCCGAGCACTGGAGGAGCGATGGAAGGCAGAGACGGAAAGCGGGACGAGGACGACGACAACAGCCCGGCCGTGACCGTGGGCTTGGCCGCGTTGGCCATCGTGCTGCTGGCTGTGGTGCTGGGTGTGCTGACGCTGCTGGTGCGCGGGTAGCCTGGAGACTCAGCGCTTGGCCTCATCCTCCAGCGTGCGTGCGTAGAACATAAGGTGCTCCAGAGCCACAGCGTGCGGGTCACGGCCTCTCCACGGTGATTCCCTGGAAGAGTCGTCCGGCAGAAAGACCAGAAGCACGTCGCCACAGGCTTCGTAATCTGCGCTGAACTCGACGCCGTTGTGGGTGAAGACGCATTCGTGCATGGGGGGCATTGTCACAGGTGCGGCCACTTGGCACCAGCGCCCAGAAACGACGAGCCCGCGCAGGGCGGGCCTAAAAGAGAAGATTTATCTCTATTGCGCTTACTCAAGCAACGCAAGGCTGAAGCAATTGTTTTGGTGCTGTTAAACTTTCGCTAAAAAACATCACTTCGGAGCCCATGTACCGCCTTTGCGCGGTGTACCTGAGGCCGTATGTAAATTCACGCGCATAACAATACATTTCTCGTATCTCAGTAGCATTATCGTAAGACACGATCCATGGTCTGTCGAAGTCTTTATTTTTTAGCAAAGCAGCTATTTTTGCATGGTCATCATGTTTATAAAAATTCCTATACAATCCAGATCCTTTTACATAGTAAGGAGGATCCAAATACACAAGTGACTTTCTCGGCAAGAAATCAATACTCCGAACCAAAAGATCGTGAGCATCTTCTTCATAGACATTAATATAGCCGGAGTGTTTTCCAATTCTCTCCAAACGCTTACAAAGCTCATCCCTCATGAATCGAGCATCTAGTTTGTAGCTGCCTTCTTGTTTTTTTCCACCAATTACGCCACCTTTTAGAATTCCAGAGCGATTCGTTCGATTCATAAAAAGCGTTGCAAATCCACGCTCTAGATCGGTAGCACTTTCGATTCCCAACATCACGTTTCGCCAATGGTGCCACGCATCTATAGATACTTCGGCTTCAGCGACCATCTTTGACAAGGCGCAAGCTTGAGATGTAGCGACTCTCCAAAAAACCGCTACTGCGGGGTCAGCATCATTGATATGGACCTGCTCAACAAGTCCATCAAACAACAACACAAGAGCAACACCAGCTCCTCCGGCGTAGGGCTCCAAATAGTGCCCTCCATCCAGCTTGTTGCTGCGCAGAACCTCTGCCACCAGAGGCGCAAACTGGCCCTTGCCACCGGGGTATCGCAGAGGTGTGTATAGCTTGTTCGAGTACATGGCTGCTACTTTAACTAGATTTGCTTAGGCTGGCCAGCCCTGCGGTCATGTGCTTGGCCAGCTTACAGACTGCTGCCTCAAGCTCCTCCAAGAACATCTCCGCCTCCTCTGGATAGCAGGAGGCCCACACACTCAACACGCTCCACTGCTGAAGCTTTACAGAATGGGCTTGCCACCAACTCTTGCTGCTGCTTCTGTCTGCGGACCGACCTGCGCCGTCTGAGAAGAAAGTGGTCTCAATTTTGTCTGAGCTCGGGTTCGTGATGGTGAACTCTTTAATTTGCTCCTCAAACTTTCCATCAACTACATCCCGAAGAAACTGCTTGATCGTGTTCTCAGGAGAACGCGCAGTACCCGACGCACCCGTAACACAAGGCAACTTCACAGCATTCCCTAATTTTCGAGATCTAAGGGGAATAGCGGTATCGGCATCAACCACTAAAATTCTCTGCTTAAAAATAGGATCTTTTTCAGGGAGACCTAGCAAGTTAGATCCACCAACGCCTAGTGCAATGAGTCTAATTTGCACACCATATTTTCTCCCCCACGCTCCTCGCCTTCCCCGAGGAAATAGCCCCTCGCAAAACTCTACACCCTCTTGGTCTTCGAAATACATACAAACCACTGGCTTCTGCGCAACAATTTCTGGTTGCCCGTCACGCTGTGCCATATCCAGAAGAATTTCCTTTAATGACTGATCTTCAGCCAAGCGCGGACGTCTAGTATCTAGTAAATACACAACTGAGTCTGGCGCATCTGCGGCCCCATCTCCATCGGGGTGGATAGCCTCAATTAGCCTCGGAGAATGAGTGGTCGCGATTATTTGAAGCTTTAGATTTCTTGCATAGCTCTTTAGGGCCTTTGCCAGACGATCAATTGCATGGGGATGGAAACCCACATCCAACTCATCAATAATAAGCAATCCACCAGGATAATCAGGAGATTCTCTTTTCAATTTATTAAATGAGGCCAACGCAGTCGCAATACTCGCCAAACTGTCTTGCCCCACCGATATTGCTAATGCGTCGTGATGGGCATAACCTGGTTGAGCCGTAATCTTCCCGAGCCCTTTTATTTTCTGGCTAGTGACGTTGTCATTAACTTGGTGACCCAATGTGATTGAATTAATAAAAGAAATCATCAGCTTGGCGTCTTGCTCATGCATGGAAAGGACACTACTTTCGATGCTACTGTCGTCCGCCTCTCCAATAGATGCAAGGCGCTTAACTCCGAGATAAATAGTAGGCAAGGGTAACTTCGCATCTGGCCCATACGGATCCCCCTCGACTTTGTCGACGGTACGAGGAACTACACGAGCTCTTTTTTCCTTATCACGACGAGTTAGAGCACATCTTTTCTTTATTATTATTCCTTTGCTCTCTGCTACAACAACGGCAGAATCTGTTTTTTTCTCAGACTTCTCAACTTCATCGAGCGCCAAATATACGATTCTTTCCATATTTGCAAAGTATGGTTCTCCAAAATAGCTTTTCGGTGCACCTCGATCAGTAAGACCAAAAGTATTAGCAATAAGCCCGAGAATGGTCGATTTACCTATACCATTATGCCCTGCAATAACTGTTATTCTAGGAGATATGTCTATAGAGAAATTCTGTAGCTTTCGGAATGGGTGTTTGCCGAAATAAATAGATTTCACAACAATGCCGCTTGCAACCTCATCCATTCCTATACCTCAAATGCGTTAAAAAACACATATGATACAGAAACATTGTCTTACATTCACTGTAATTAAACACAGATCCATTTCACCATATGAAACAGCAATCGCTACACACAAGACACAGCGCGACGCTTAGGGTGTGGTGCAACGACGATCTCCTTCATTGCAGAACTACGCGCTTTCCAGCAGTTCGCAGTTCACAAAAACTCGAAAAGCGCCCATGTCCCCGCGAGCTATAGACTCAGTGCGCGCCTCTGTCTTCCCTTATGGAGAAGAGTCGCAGACGATTTCGAAGGTGAACGTGACACGAAACGCTGGTCAATGATCAAATCAAGAATACACGCTCTCTTGGCATTTCTCCCATGCTTTACGCACCACGGAATGGCTGCCGACCGCGGCGGCCCCTGCCCCCGGGACAACATCCCCGGCGCTAAAGTTCGCGCCCGACCTGCTGAGGACCGCTCGGATTTGCTGAAGGAGTCGTTGTTGGGGAATCAGCCAGAGAGGCGCGACGCCCGCCCTGCTACATTCCCGCCGTGCGCCATCTCGACTTCAAAACGTTGTGCCTGTCCCTGCTGATCAGCTGCGGCTGCGTGTGGTGGCTGCTGAGTTTCCTGATGCAGTCCGTGGTCGGCAGCCCGGAGCCTGGAACCGCGAAGTACTCGAGTGCGCTGTGGGTGCTGATCCCGGCCTACTGGGCTGTGCCCCCGCTTCTCGCGGGCGGCATGGTGGCGCGGGCGGCCAGCAATCGGCCGATGCGGCATGCGCTGATCGCTGCGGTGGTTGGCTCAGCTGTCTACGCCATCGACTTTGTATCGCTCGCCCCCATTCCGCTGGTCCTGACGGCCGTGGGTGGCGGCCTGTACCTGCGCGCCGTCTCGCGGCGGGCTGATCGCAGAGGCTGATACATTCCGCCCATGCGCCCCGCCCTCATCCTTCCAGCCCTCCTCATCCTCCCCGCCCTCCTCCTGGCCGGCTGATTTCCCTGCGCCCTGGTACACCTCGCTCCTCATACATGCAGCCTACTGCCACATTGCCGCCAGGAGGTTCTACCTATGAGCGCCCTGGACATCAGAGCGATGGAAGACATGCTGGACCACCTTCGAGCAAAGAAGGCCTTTGCAGAGGCGCAGCTGCAGGCATCCGAATCCAAGGATCCTGCGCTCGAATGGGATTTGCGCCGTATCGAAGGCCGCATCGATGTGCTCAAGGAGATGCTGCGGGAAGCTCGTGAGTGAGCGCGGCGGGGCCTGACGCGAGCCCTGCTACATTTCCGCTCAGGAGGCGCCAATGAGCCAGAACATCCCCCCAGACACGTCCCCTGAATCCATCGAGCGGTATCGCCAACGGGCGCGTGAACTGCGTGAGAACGCCATTCGTATTGAGGACGAGCTTCGGGCAGTTGAAGAGAAAAAGACCGAACTCCAGACAACCCTCGCACGAATCCGTGGAGCGGTGCAGGTGCTGGAAGAAATCATCGACGAGACGAGCAGATGATCCTCCGCGTTCTCTTCCTCGCCGCAGGCCTATGTGCCGCAGGTCCAGCCCTGGCCGCTGACTACGCCACTTGCCTCCTGGATAAGCTCCCCGGGGTGAAGAACGCGCCGGCCCACGCTGCCGCGCTGAACCTGTGTGCCCAGCAGCACCCAGACAAGTTCTTCGAGGTCCGCCGCGGCTCGGGCCGTGGCCTGCTGGGCCCGAAGTCACCAGAGCAGTGCACGCTGGACAAGGCGCGCGACACGTCGTGGCAGCCGGCGGCTGGGATGATCATGCGCGCGTGCGGCTGCCTGTACACGCCGAGCGCTGGCCCGACGGACATGTGCGAGCGGTATCCGCTGTCTGCTGAGATTCGCGCGCAGCACCCGCTGGTGAAGACCGATGCAGACCTGCTGAAGCTGGAGACGCACTACAGGAAGATCTATGCCGCGCACCCGGATGCCGATGCGCTGTTTGCCCGGAAGGACTTCTGGGCCTGGGTGACGCGGGACAAGGCCAGGGAGCAGACCTTGACCAAAGGGTCCACCGCCGATGTGGTCAGGGTGCTGGACGAATTCAAGGGACAGCTCGACTGGTGGAAGCGCGACGCCGTCCCTCTGAATTAAGCCTTCCGATACTGCTTTCCATCGGGGCCGACATACACCGACCCCGAGGGTAGCGCGGCTAGGGCACGGCGGCCCGCGTCGTCGTTCGTAATGGTCTTGGGCCCGCCCGCCATACCCGCATCCACCTGCTGCACCTCACCCGTAACATTGTTGTGACGGATGATGCTGCCCTGGGTTGTTGACCCATCAGCATTCTTGATCGCGGGCGTGACTGTGACCTTCCAGGGCGACTGCTCCGTCTCACCGTTGATCGCGCGCAGCGACTGCTGGGCCTGCTGTCGCTGCTGTGGTGTGGCGTTGGGATCGAGGAAGGTATTGCGCAGTTGCTCTTCCTGCTGAAGTGCCCGCGACTTGAACCCGCGCGCCGTGATCTCGGAATCGGCCAAGCGGCGCTCCGTATTCAGCCGCTGCTGATCCACATTGAAACCGCGTGCTGTGCGGAAGGTGTCGGCCGCGATGCGGTCGCGCTCCAGCTGCTGCTGGCCGGCCGCGAAGCCCAGGCGGGTGTCGTAGCGCTGGGCCTCATGCAGGCGTGCCAGGTCGCCGCGATCTGATGCGCGGAGGTTGCTGGCACGGCGGAAGCCGCGCGCGTCCCCGGAGCCCATGATGGCCACGCGCTGGATGGGCGATGTGGGTGGCGGCGCCATGGCGGCCTGCACGCGCTGCATGGATTCGGCCTGCTGCTGGCCTGCCAGGTTGTTGGCTGCATTCTGGTTGCGCCAGGAAGGAAGCCCGCGCGGCTCGGCGCCCAGGATGGCGGCCTGCTCGCTGTCGCCGTAGCTGTTGCCGGTGCGGAATACGCCGGGCATGACCTGGTCCGCGCCGGGGCGGCCGGTGCCGGCCAGATAGCTTGGCGGGCCCATCGTTGAGCCGGGCGTGCCGGAGGCTGGCGTGGTTCTTGCCGGCGAGGTCCAAGCAGTTGCAGGGCTGCTCGCGCGGTTGGACGGCAGTCCACCCACAGGCCGATCAGCCTCGTATGCCGCTTCCAGCCCCACGGCGCCCGCAGCTGGCACGCCAAGGGGCGCCGCAGTGGACGAAGCCCGGCTCGCAAAACCTGCTGCACGTCCAGCACCCAGTGCCGCATTGGCGCCGATGCCCGCGTCCACGGCGCGCGCCACAGCGCCAGACGCGCCGGCCGCACCACCGCCCAGGGCATTGAGGGTGTTGGTCACATTACGACCCAGCTCCGAATTCATCGGGTTGTCCTGGGAGCCGTCGGGAGCCGGTGCCGGGCGCTGGCCGCCCAGGGGGATCTGGTCTTCAGGCCGGCCGCCGTTGGCGAAGAACACCTTGGGCTTGAAGCCGCGCGGAACCCATGCCTCTTCGGCGGCGGGCGTGTGGGTGGCATCGACGGCAGCCTGCAGCGCGCCCGCGCCGCCCATGGCGTGCACGGTATCGGGTGGCAGGACGAACTCGCCCGGCTTAAACATGCCGGGGATGGAGTCGGGCGCCTGGTTCTGGGCCTGTGCCTTTCGCGCCTCCAACACCGATGTGGGGCCGAAGCCGAGGCCGGGCCCCGGTTGACTCTCCTCCTGCTGCCCACCGCTGCCGCGCGGTCGGAACCCCAGGCGTGGCTGATTGGCCAGCGCGCTGGCCCTGACCTGTTTCATTTTTTCGGGATCGAATCCACGCATGCTTTTCTCCTCCTGTTCTCACAGGGAATGGATGACCGTGACCTGGGGTTCGTCGTGGCGCGTGCTGCGCCGCAGATCAGAATCGGGCCGCATTCCGAAGTACCGCTCGAACACTGCATAGGCCTGGGCCGCGCGCTCTGGGTCGAAGCCTTCGGAATCTGGCTGCCCGAAGCCGCGATACAGGGCCCAGTGCACAAGATAGGGGTGATGGGCTTCGTGGATCTCCGGCTCTTCCACGGAACTGATCAACGCAGCCAGCGGCAGGCGGTAGGCCTCCAGCTTCAACGTGCCGGTCATGCGAGGGGCAGGCGCCAGGCGCAGCCGCTTCTCGGTCTGGATGGCATACCGGGGCAGCCCGGCGGCGGCCTCGCGCCAGCGCGGCGCCTTCTGGTCCAGGTACTCGCGCGTGACCAGCTCGAGGCATCCCACGTCCTCGCCCGTCGCAGGGACGAAGCGGATGTCGGCGATCTCGTAGACCTTCGGATGCAGCTGATAGCTGACCTGGCCCGCCACCACAGGGATCTCGCACAGACCCGGCGTGAAGTCGTCCAGCAGCAGCCGGCCACGCACCGCAGCCTCGGCCTGGGCCTCGTTGAGCCAAGAACGGATGTCGTCCTGGCTCCAGCGGAATGGCTCCAAACGGTCGTCCGCATCGCTGCGGAACTGGGCGACCAGCTGCTTCAGGTTCATACCGGGCCGTACTGGTCAATGAAGGCGAAGACCTTGGCGCGCATGTTCTCCAGCGTCATGGTCTTGGGCACCACCTGGTTGTAGGTGTCCTTGGCGAACACCTGAAGCCCTTCCTTGTCCATGTTGGAGACCTGGTCCAGCAGCTCTTGCCGGCGCATGTCCTTGGCGCGCTGCTCGTCCTGCAGGCGCTGTGCCTCGGCAAGTTGGGCAGCCGTATCGTCCAACGGCGTGATGGGGGGCTGCTGGCCACCCTGGCCCGCGCCGGCCTCCTCGACCACGGCCGCGCGCTGGAACAGGTCGCCATGGCGCAGGAAGTTCTTGGCGATGGACGCGGGCAGGTCGCGCACCTGCTCTGCGTCGAACGACAGGCCGGTGCCATACAGGCGGTCTATGTACGAGGGGCGGCGCCCGATGTACTGGACCGCGACTTTGGGTTCTTGGTTCATCATGAGCCTCTGCGGTTCATGCCAGCGCGGAAAGAGGCGTCGCCGCCCCTTGTGGCCGCGCGGCGGGGTCAGTCCGCGCCCAGGCCTTCGCCGTGGACGATGAGATCCAGATAGCCGGCTTCGGCCACGGCCGCGCCGGTGATGGTCAGCAGCAGCGTCACGCCAGCGGGGAACTTGGCCAGCTTCTTGGTCAGGTTCAGGCGCAGGTTGGCCACGGTGGCCAGGTCGATGCCCGCGCCGAAGTAGTTGGCGGCCTGGGGCAGCTCGGGCCGGTCCACGCCGTCGGTGTACTCGAAGCCCAGCGAGGCAGTGACGCCCGTGCCGAAGCCGTTGGACACGATCAGCGACACTGCCTCGACCAGGAAGCCCGGCTGAAGCGTGTTGATCTGAACGACATCGTTGACGGCCAGCGCCGCGATGGCGTTGGAGCGCACGGGGATGCCCGTGGCGCCCGTTTCCAGCACGCTGCGGATGGTGGTCACGTTGCCATAGGGACGAGCGCCGCCGAACTGGTTGCGGTCGGCGCCGAGGATTTTGATCTTTGCCATGATTGGCTCCTTTGGAAGTTCAGGAAGCGAGACAGGGGGCCGCGCCACCTGCCCCAGGCCTTACAGGCTGCGACCGAAGATCGGCACCACGGTGTCGATCACGGTGGCGCCGTGGTCGGTGAACTCGACCCGATCACCCATGTTCACGGCGAAGCGAATCTTGGAGGCGCCCAGGATGCCGCCGATCATGGCTTCGAGCTTGTCTTCGAAGTCATCGTCCTGCTCCTTCCAGAAGTACGGCAGGCCGTTGTGACGACTCTTGGCGTAACCCTTGGCCAGGGCCTGGCCGCCCAGCAGGATGGCGCGATCCACGGCGAAGGTTTCGCCGAAGGACTGGGGCACGATCACGCCGGCCTCGGTCTCGCTGTCGAACTGCGTGCAGTACTTGATCTCGTCGCCCGCGAAGAAGCGGATCGGCTTGGGCATCTTCACGATGAGCACGCCGCTCCACAGCGCCACCTCGGGATTGCGGAACAGCGGGTGATCCTTGGCATTGCGCGCGCGGGCCAGAGCCTGGGCCTGGTAGTTGCGGAAGTTCGGGTCGGTGGCGAACTTCTCGTACTGGGCATCCGACACCAGCAGGACACGGAACGGGCTGTCCTTGGCCATCTCGTCGCCGTCGAACTCCACGGGCGGCGGCGGCAGCACCATCTGGCCGAGGAAGCTGCGGATGGCGTCCACGTTGGACATCTTCATGATGTCGGCCGTGGTCAGGTCCACTTCGCCCCCGTTCGTCTTGAAGCGCTGGACCGAATCCCCGTCCACGATGAAGTGGCGGTTCTTGGTAGGCGCCTTCACACGGTTGACCACCACCTTGTTGAAGCGAGGATCTGCCGCGAGGGGGATGCGCCAGGTGATGTTGTCCTCGAAGCCGCGCGCGCCGGCCATGTGCACCAGCGACAACTGATCCTCGTAGTTGTCCATGGCACTCTGCAGCAGAGGCTTGGCCAGGCGGTAGATGTCCACGGGGCTGCGCACTTCGTCCATCACGCCACCCAGGTCCAGCGGGAAGCGGGCCTGGTTCACACGCAGGCGGTCCTCGGACAGGCTCACGCCCTCGCCGCGGCCGGCCGCGTATTCGCCGCCCATGATGGGGATGCCGCCCACAGGATTGACGAAGTTGAACTTCAACTCGTCGCCCTTGCCCTTGCCCATGTCCATGGTCTGGACGATAGGCATGGTGTTGCTCGTTTGGTTGGCAATAGAGCTGGCGGCTGTATCGATTTTCGGGAACTTGCCCGTCAGGCGGTTGATGTTGGAATGGCGCTTCTGCGTCGCAGTGAAAACGCCAACGGCTTGTTGCACCAGCTTTTGCTTGTCGCTGGCCGACATTGCGGTCTTGGTCATGTCAGTCCTCGCTCAGTTCAGGTTTTTCGGTTGAGGAACCCTTCGCGCTGCTCCTCCGTGAGGTCGGCCATCGCGTTGAAGAGCTCCATGCCTTCGAGCGAATCCAGCCGCTCGAACAGCGACCCGCCGCCTGGACGGCCACCCGGAATGTCCGAGAGGCTGTTGGGTACGGGCACTGCGAGGGCCGCCAGCTTTTCCTTGGCGGCCTTGGTCGGATCGTTCGGGGGATCCTTTGGGGCGGGTGCGGAGGAAGCGCCAGTCGCGGCCTTGTAGTCCTTGAAGAGCTCGATCACCTGCTCGGTGCTTCCGCCGTCCAGCACGCCGCGAGCGGCGCTTTGCGCGTAGCTGGGCATGGCCTTGAGCCATGCATCAAACTCCGCGCTCTGGGCGATGGAATCCACGTCGGGGTGCGCCGCGTAGATGGCGTTCGAGTGCACTTCTTCGGCCGAGGCCTGGCGGTGCTGACGCAGGGGCGCCAGCTCGCGCTCGACCTCCGCCTGCAGTTCCGCCTTCAGTTCTGCCTTGAGCTGCTCGCGGGTGGCCGCGTGCAGCTTCAGCATCCCGGCGCGAAGCCCTTCTTCCGAGTAGTCGCCGAAGAGCTCCGGATCCGCGCCGGCCTCGATGGCCGCGCCTGCCTGCGCTGCCAGCTTGTCTGTCTCGGTCGGGGCCTTGCCATCGGCCGCGCGTTGGCCCGCCTGCGCCTGCAGCTCGACCAGGGCGGCCTCGGCTGCGGCAGCACGGGCGGTCTCACGCTCGGCCTCAGACTTCCAGCGCTGTTCGCCCTGGCGCGCCTGTTCCAACTTCTCGTAGGGGATGGTGTGCTTGCCATCCTTGGCCAGCACCACGGCATTTGCCGGGTCTGGCTCGGCCGGCGCCGCATCGCCCACGGGCTTCGCTACCGCTTCCACAGCGGGTGCAGCAGGAGTGCTTGCCGGATCAGTGGCGGGCGCTGGCGCGCCGCCGGGTTCCTCGGACGCTGCCGAGGTATCGCCATGCAACCCAGCGTTGAGCATCTGGGTCAACTGATCGGCCGACAGTTCGCCGCCCGCGCTTTCCAAAGAATCCTGTTGTGATGTCGTCATGCCTGTCCCGCCACATATCGCCGTGGCCGCATGGGCCAGCAATCCGGAGCAGCGCCTGGGCGCCGCGCCATCTGCTCTTGAATCCGCAGCGCTGAAGCGCCGCAGTCATCGCCACAGCGACATGCGCTACGGCTTGGAAGCAGTGTCAAAAAGCGGGGAACAAAAGACCAACCCTAGACGGGGCAACTTGCGAAACACGCGGTTGCACTGCGGCATGGACGCGTGCGGACTGGGCCCCTACACTGACAAACCCTCTTTTTGATTCCGAAGGAGATGTGATGAGCGACAACCCCAACTGGCCAAGCAAGACCGGCAACCCCTCGGGTGGCGGACGCGGCAACAATCCGCCCAGCGGCGGAGGCAAGAAGTAAAAGTAAACGCCCCGATAGGGGCGTTTCTCTTTGGGGTCGCGCTATTGGCTACGGCAAATTGTCTGCCGCCGACGTGGTTTCGATGCCCTGCATGCCACGCGCCGGCTCCTGCGGGATAGGCGGGAAAGCGGGGCTGGTGTTCTCGCGCACCTGGCCAATGTCGCTGGCCGCGCCCGGCCCGCCAGACTGAGGCGCGGGGTCACCGGCAACAACTCCCGGCACCGGGAAGTCCGGATCGTCACCGCCTGGGTTGGGCTTCTGGTAGCCCGCGCCCTGCATGATGGCGTCGGCAATGGGTGCGATGGCAGGATTCATGGCGACCTGGGCCCCGCCCTGCATGGCCGAGAAGGCGGCCTGCACGCCCACCTGCACGGCATCGGCCATCACTTTCTTGATCTGGGCGTCCGTCAGGCGCTCCTTCATCTCCAGCTCGCGCGCCTTGAGGTCGTGCCCGGCCTTGGACAGTGCGGCCTGCACCTCCTGCTGGATCCGCTGCTCGACCTGCTCCGGGCTCTCCTGGGAGCCGGCCGCGCGCAGGGCCTCGATGATCTCGCGCTTGTAGGGCGTGTCCATGAGCGCAACCATGTAGGGCATGGCGGCCTGCTGGAACTGAGGCGGCATGGTCTTGATTACCTCCTGCATCGCATACAGCTGCTGGGATCGGTAGCCCGGTGTGCTGGGCACTTCCTCGAGCTGGACCTTCAGTAGGGTGCGCTGCACGTCGTTGCTCAGGTAGGTGTAGCCGGCCGGATCGGTCTCGATCTTGTTGAGCACCACCGAACGGTCCTCGGTGACGGCATCGCCCTCGATGATCACCGTCTTCTCCTTGGCGCCCAGGTCCTGGACGATCATGGACAGCAGCATCTCGCCCATCAGCGTGCGCGCGCGGCGGAAGTTGCCCATGATCTCGCCCAGCGCCTGGTTGGCCTGCTCAAGCTGCGTGCGCTCCTGCAGACCGCTGGTCGCGTTGCCGCGCTGGCCCGTGAAGGCAGCCGGCGCCGCGGACAGCTGCTCGAAGACCGCGCGGCAGTCGTTCATGAGCTGGTGCTGCTGCTCGGTGAGTTGCACATCCCGCTTGACCTCGAAGCGCGCGCCAGGCTTTGCCATGTGCTCCTGGTCCAGCACCACATGGGCGTTGCGCCGGCCGATGGTGCGCCGCAGGACCGCGTCCGGCATCTGTGTCGCGCCCTTGGTGTTCTCGACACGGTAGGCGGAAAGGCCCCATCGCATGAGCGCCGTGCCGCTGTTCAGGCTGTCCTGCTGGTAGATCAGCCCGCGCACGTAGCCATAGGGCACGCGCGTGGAATCCTCGCGGAAGCCCCAGAAGATCACATAGGGGAAATGGCTGTGCGGGTATGGAGAGGGGCTGTCGTGCAGCTTGTGCGGCCCAAGCCAGTAGCTGCGGCGCACCTTCGCCACGATGGCCTTGAATGCCTTGGTCATGCCCGTGGCCAGTCCGTAGTTGTGGGCCTGGTTGCCCGCGTCGTACTCGACCACGCGGCCGTCGGGCGACTCGATGAGCACCACCTCGACCCAGCGCCGATACCAAAGCTCGGTCAGGCACAGCTGCTTGTTGGTGCGGTCGTACCAGCGCGCCTCCTCCACCGTCCAGCCGCGCGCGTCCTGGCCGGCATTGGTCAGGCCCGTGGAACTGCCGCCCTGGTTGGCCAGCCGACCGGGGTAGCCCTGCTGCCACCAGGTGGCGCCATTTCGGCCACAGGACAGGATCAGTTCGCGCGCCTGCGGAAATGCGCGCGCGATGCGCTCCGGGTGCAGCCATTTGTCCCGCTTGAAATACCGCGCGTCGCTCAGGTCCCACTCTTCCGCCGTCCAGTCCCAGCGCACCTCGCTGCGGCGCACGACAGCGCATTTGTAGCGGTATTGCGTGGGATCGCTCACGCGCTGCACGCCCACGCAGCCAAAGCCCACGGCAGCCTGGGGCCGGAAGGCATCGCTGCAGGCATCGTCGGCATGGGACTCGCGCTCGGCCTCGTTCAGTTCGACGTTGAGCGCGTCTGCCACATCCTTGCTGCCCGTCTGGCCGTTGGCCGTGACACGCCAGTCCGTGCGCGTGGTCTGCTCGTAGCCCGTGAGCGCGCGCAGTGTGGGCCCGATGCGATCCTCAATGGCCGGCGGAATGCCCTGCTCCTTCATAGCGTTCAGCAGCTCGGTGTCCAGCTGCTTGCCGTCGGCATAGTCCATCTCCTTGTCCGCCGCGATGCGCCATGGCGGCTCCTCGTCCATCTCGCGCAGCCATTCCGTGTATTCGTGGAGCGATACCTCGCCCTCACCCATGCGCAGATCATCATCCCCGGTGTCGAGAGAACCCTCGGTTTCGGGTGAGTCCACGTCCATCGTGCTGGTGTTGATCAATTGAGCCTCCAATCGGTCTCTTCGGGTTCTTCGTATTCGTGCCGCTTGCTGCCGGGCTCAGGGATGCCCTGGACAAAGGTCATTGCCACCGCATCGCCCTTGTCAGGGGAGCGGCCCAGCGCCTTGCGGATGTCGTCCTTGGACAGCATCTGGATCGCCGCGACCCGGCCCAGGGTCACGACCTTGTAGCGAACGGCTGTCAGGTCGGCCAGCAGCTCGGGGTCAGGCGGCAGCGCAATGGGATTGGGATTCGTCGGGTCCAGGGCCTCGCGCAGCAGCCAGTACATTTCCGCGCGCCGGTTCCGGAAGCGCAGGTTGCCGGCCTTGGTCATGGCGTTGGACGTCTCCGATCCGTTGACCGCGAGCACCAGCAGATTCAGGCCCACGATGAAATCCAGGGCGCTGGAGCCGATGCCGATGCTGTCCACGCAGATGCACGCACCGTCGCGCACCAGAGGGGTGACAAAGCCCGCCGTGGTCGGGCCGTCCTTGGTGACCGCGCCCGGCACGGTGATCAGCTCATCGAACCATGCGCCGTGGCGCCGCGCCGCCGAGGTCTTGTCGATGCCGCCGCGCGCCGGGTCCAGGCCCAGAGCCGTCATGCCGCCCTTGGCTTCGCGTGGCTTCCACCGCGCCTGCGCCGCCTTCACCCACTCGGTGGGAATCACCTGCCAGGCCGGGTCCGCGCTGCCGGCATTGAAGTCGCCGTTCAGCATCTTGCTACGCAGTGGCTCGGGCAAAGACTGCAGCGTGGCCTTGTAGCCCGTGGACAGCAGGAACAGGTTGTCGTTGACGCTGGAGGGGATGAAGGTCCGGCTCTTGGGCGTCATCAGGTCCGGGCCGACCATCACGGGCTCAGGGCCAGGAACCTCCTGGTCCTCGCCCTTTTCATTGGTCACGAACCAGCGCAGCTCGCCCGGCTTGGCCGGGTTCGAGTGGGACGGCTCCAGCCACGGCGCCCAGAAGCGCTTCACCCACTCGCCTTCGGGCTCGGTAGGCGGATTGCCCGCGCAGACCACGCGCTGGCGGATGGTCGGGTCGTCGGTGCGCAGCCAGCCGATCAGGGAGCGGAACTGCAGCTCCGTGAAGTGGGTGATCTCATCGAAGCCCTTGAAGTCGTGCGCGCGGCCCTGGTACTTGATCCAGTCGCCCGGCTCCTTCACGCTGCCCAGCTCCAGGACCTTGCCCTGTGGCAGCCGCCATATCCCGTCCTGGCTGTTGTAGCCATCGCGCGTGCCCAGGATCGAAGTCATGCGCTCTTCGATGCCGGTGAGCTGCACGGACTGGCGCCGGAAGATGATGCTGTGCTTTTGCTTGGTCAGCGGCAGGCCCAGCAGCAGATCGGTCTTGCCGCCGCCGGCCGCGCCACCATAGAAGACGATATCGGCGTCTGACTCGAAGGCCACGGTCTGCGGGCCAGGCTGCGGCACCCAGATGGGCGCATCGCCCGACAGCAGCAGGGAGTCCAGCTCCGCGCGCGTGTCCGCGTCCAGACCTTTGAGCAGATCCAGAATGTCAGCCGTGGTGAGCACGGGAGTGATCATTTCTCGCCCCGCTTGGCCGCGAGCGTGGCCAGCACCATAGCCGCGCCCGGCCCGCCATTGAGCATGGCCGCAAGCCGCACCGCCCGCTCAGCATCGGTCATTTGCTTGAGCGCGCCCGGCTCATCGCCTTTCTCGGAAAGCTTGTCCATGCCGAACGCAGTGCGCTCCATGTCCACCAGCTTCTGAAGGCTCTCGGCAAGAGTCTTCATGGTCTTGGAGCGCTCGGACAGGCTGATGACCTTGTGGTACAGGTCGTTGAGGCGGTCCTGGCCGTTGTCGTCAGGCTGCCGCAGCATCTCGCCCAACTCGCCGAGAAGCAGCAAGGTATCCGGGTCGGTCTGCTTTTCCAGCTCGTCCAAAAGGGTGTTGGTGATGCGCCGTGCCCGACGAATGTCTCGGCGATGTGCGAGACGAACGTCAGCTACGGCCTGAGCATTGGCGTCGATGACGGCACGTTCCCGAACCTTGGTATCCGTGGATACCTCACTGGATACCGCCGCCTTGGATACCAACGCATCAGCCTTCGCCTGGATCTTGACGCCCAGGTCACGCTCCCACCCATCACGCTTGGCGCGCTTGTTGATGGCTCCATGGGTGATGCCGTTCTCGTCGGCGATCTGGCGGAGGGTCTTGATGCCAGCCCGGTAGTCCAACTCGATGCGCTCCCAGTCGGCCGGGACGCTGGTCGCCGCGCGGCTGGCAGGTAAGGCCACGCCTGCGGCCGATTTGTCAGCAGCAGGCTTCTTGGGTGAAGGTTTCGTTTGAGGCTCGGACTTGCCGGCAGGACGTTGGGCCATGGCCGGAAGTGTTCCGGCATGACCTAGGGCCGTCGAACCCTAGCCGGGGCGCCTTACATCAAACAATTTGATACACTTGACTGCCTGCCATCCTTATCCAATCATTAGATGAAATTCAACATAAATTGCATCAAATCATGGCTTGAATGCCTTGCGATTATTGTCGGTGTAGTGATTGCATACTGCGCTCTCGATGTTGCAAAGGAGCAGATTGCATCTTCGAATGCATCTCAAAAAGAAGCGACTGCCCAACAGGCGTACGGCGAATACTTAAAGCTTGCAATCGAGCACCCAGAACTGGCTGGCGGCCTTCGTGAACAAAACGAGTCAAAAGGCGACAGCCAGCAAATTTCCGCCAGCGAATGCAATTGCGAGAAAGAGAAGGAGAAAGAGAAGGAGAAAGAGAAAGAGATGGAGAAATATGAATGGTTCGTCAGCTATTTCTTGAATTCCGGTGAACAGATTTACTTAGCCACTAAAGGCGATGATGCTTGGGAGCGCACGCTTCAACTTCAAGTCTGCTATCACAAGAAGTTTTTCCTTGGCCCACGCTGGGACCAAGACATGAAAAACACCTTCGATAAGAAATACGTCGATCTAATTGAATCAGGCATCGACTGGTGCGGCTTTCGCAAGAAAGCATCGGTGTCAACCAACGCTCAGTGACACTTGAAGCTTCCGGCGGCCTATGTCAGCAGGTCTCCCTGGCGTGGGTCGGCCCTGCGCTGCACCTTCAAAGCCTCCACCTTGCGCTCAAGCGCTCTCCGCTTTGCCACCTCCTCCAGCAATTGGTCCTGCAGCTCCGTGACGCGCGCCAGAGCTGTGTGCTCGAGAGCGATGCCAGCATAGGCCTGGCCCACCATTCCGCCCTCGGTCCTGCTGAAGTGGACCACATGCTCGCCGATCTCCAGGATGGAGCGCCCATCGGTCAGGTGAGTGACCGTCACAGCACGCGCTGGCCCGTGCTGGTGCACCGGCCGGTAGCACTGCTTCACCGCCGAGATCATCCCCTCGCCGCGCAGCACCTTGATGCGATCGTCCACGGTGGTGAGGTTCAGGCCCGTCATCTTGTGGATGCGGTCGCGTGTGGGCTCCTCACCGGCCTCGTGCAACTGGCGGATCGCCTCATAGACCTGCGTCAGCGTGGGCACGGCCTCGACCGCGCCAGTGTCCGGATTGCCGCCGGCTGTCTTGTGGATGGTGCTGGTGATGGCTTGGTTCATGGGGTTTCACTCCAGAGGGGCAGGCGTTGTGGCCATAGGCCGGATTCGAGGATGGTGTGGCGAGTGATGCGGCCCCATTCGATGCCGTAGTCCCGGTGGGCTTCACGGCCGCCATCAACCAGGCGGTATTGGTCGTATGCAACGTGGCAGCCCTCAATGTCGGGGCGTGTGCAGCACAAGGGGAAGCCAGTGCGGTCGTCCGTCTTGAGCGCGAAGCCCTTGCCGAGGTTGAGGTGTGCGTGCTGGGAGAACCCGCAGATGCCGCACCACATGCACGGGAGCGCGGCCACGGCGCAGCGGTAGGCCTCACATTCGAGGATTTCAGTCTTGGGCACGACCAGGCCTGTACTGGCTGCGCCCATCACCACGATGCTGGTGCACGCCAAGCCGGCAGTGGCGCGGGCGCTGTCCATGGCGCGGGCAGCACGCTGCGCCAGACGCTCCTCTCGGTCTTGCGCTGGTGCGACGGCGGGCCGGCGGCCGAAGCCGCGGCTGGGCCAGGTGCTCCGGTTCTGGATCATCGGATGTCGCCCTCCAGCCCCACATCCACGAGGAAGCCGTGATCGCCCATCACGCACACGCGGATCGGACCGTACTGCTGCAGCATGCAGCAACGGTTGTAGGCCCAGGTGGAGAGGCGGTAGCGGCCATGCGCGTCCGGTCCGTGGATGTGCTCTTCCATGGTGGCGTCGCGCCACAGCGGCGGGTACTTGGGCTTCGGTCGCTCCTGGCCACGCATGCCGCGCCGGGGCAGATCGGGGCGGAAATCAAGCATGGGCACCGCCCTCCCCTGCGCTGGCATCGAAGTCCTGCACCTCCATGCCTAGATCCAGGGCCAGGCCGTGCTCCACGCGCGCGCCCTTGGAGCCGCGCCAGCCGGGCAGCATGTAGACCGCATCGCAGGTGCACAGCTGTGGCAGCGCCAGACGCATGTAGCCAGCCCAGCTGCCGCACGCTGGCGCGGGGTTCTCGGCCGGGTTCTCGACGTGGTGGCCCTGGGCGCGCAGCACGGCGGCCGCGCGGTTGAAGGCCGGGTAGTTGAACTCTGGCAGGCCTGTCATCGGGCCGGCGATGTAGATGCGCTTCATGGCCGTGCCCTCCGGAAGGACCACGCGATCATTGCGGCGTCACGCTGGTGCTGATTGCTGCGGCCGGCCCAGCCGGTCAGGCGGCTGAAGGTGGCGGCATCGATCTTTGCACCGTGGGCGCTGCCGGCCTTCGCGCTGGGAGCCATACCGAAGCAGGCAATGCCGAGGCTCGCGCACAGGGTCTCGATGAGCACGCACCATGCATCGATCTCGCCCACGTTGCGCGCCATCTTGGCCCGCGCCGCGGCACTGCCCTGGCCGGTCCAGGTCTTCCGCGCCTTGCGGCTGTCCTCGAATATCACCAGCGTGGGCGCCCTGCCCTGCAGCGTCTGCAGGATTTGGGCTGGCGCAATCTCCTCCAGCGCCTGCAGATGGCCATCCACGATCCAGGCCAGGCCCGTGTGCTTGCCCGGGTCCATGCCCAGCACCGTGATCGGGCCCTGGTGGCCAGCCGGCACCGTCACGCGCGGGGCGGCGGGCGCCAGGCGAGCGCCTGCAGCTGCTGCACCACCTGCTGCTCGATGTCCACGAACAGCCGGGACTCGTCCCTGTCCAGCTCCCTGGCCCTGGCCTTGACGTACTCCCACCACCCGGGTTGCTGGGCCAGCTTGACGAGGTGCGCCACGGCTGCCCCGCTGAGATTGATTTGGTGTTGCTGCCATTGATGTTCAGACGACGACGATGAATTCATGGGTGTCGCTGCCGTGGCTGTTGACCAGCAGCTCGCGCAGACGGCGTTCGGTGGCGCGGTGCGCGCGGATGAAGGTACGGGCCGGGATCACCTCCAGCACCTGGCCGTAGGCCTCGCCGAACTCGACCAGGTGGCCCAGCTGTACGGCGTTCAGGCGCATCTCCTGTCCGTGGCCGTGCTTGCGGCCCAGGTCCACGACGGCCGCCACGGCATCAGCAAACAGGCTCTGGGCCTCGGGCTCTGTGAAGACGCCCATGCCGAGCAGCGTTTCGGACAGGTTCGCGGCGTCAGCCAGGTCGCGCCAGTGCTGCACCGTCGGAACGGCGTAGCCGACGGCATGCACAGCAGCCAGGACTGCAGCGCCCATGGGCTCGCGCTTGCGCTGGTGCAGCGGCTGCCGCTCGCTGGCCGACAACTCCTGTGCCAGCGTGTAGGCATAGGGCAGCGTCAGGTAGGCGCGGGTCGCGGCCGGATGGATGGCGGTCATGCGCACCTCCCGCGATAGCTTTCCCACTGGAACGGCAGCACGTCGCCGCCGTCTTCGCGCAGGCGGTCCATGACACGCTCGCCAAGGAATGCGGCCACTTCGCCAATGGGCAGGTTCGACAGGAACAGCGTGGGCTTGCGACGCTCGTAGCGCTCGTTGAGCACGTCGAACAGCAGGTTCTTCTCGAAGTCGCTGCCGAACTGCACACCCACCTCGTCCAGGATCAGCAGATCCGGGAACACCATTGCGGCAATAGCCTCGCCCTCGGACTCGCCGCTGCGCTTGGACCAGGTGTCCTTGATGCGGCGGACAGCGCGCGCAACGGTCGTGAAGAGCACCGATGCGCCGTGGGTGTGCATGACCTGCATGCCGATGCCGATGGCAAGGTGCGTCTTCCCTGTGCCCACGTTGCCCACGAAGATGGCGCCGCTGCCCTTGCGCTGCAAGTCATCGAAACGGGCCGCGTAGTCCTTGGCGAACTGCAGGGCTGCCTGCTGCTCCGGCGTTTCCGCGATGTAGGTCCGCAGGCGGCAGCTCTGGAAGCGCTCGGGAATGGCGGCCGTGCCCAGGCGCTTCTCCCACTCTTCGCGCGCCTGGCGCTTCTGCTCGTCCTGGGCCTGGGCCTGCTCCTTGGCCTTCGCCTCCTCGGCGCACAGGTTGCACTTCGTCCAGATGTCACCCAGATGGCAGCTGCTCAGGTACAGCCCATGGATCGGGCATGTGCTCTCGCGCGTCAGCGGCGGGCGGTGGATGCGGGATGCGAGGAGGTCCATCAGATCTTCCTCGCCTGGCCGTAGTTCACGCCGCCGAAGTTGTCGAGGGCAGGCGTCTTCGCAGGCTTCACGGTCCGTCCAGCAAAGTCCGAGGGCTTGAGCCAGTCGGCCTGCAGCCCCTGCGTGCCACGGAAGCACCAGATCTGCAGGAAGTCCTCCAGCGACAGCTTGGCCTTGTCCGCCTCAGTGATCGCCATGCGCAGAACCGTTTCCGACACCGGCGCGTTCTTGCCGTTTCGCAGCGTCAGCCAATCGGCCCAGGTCTGCTCGGTCACGCCGTCAGGGCGAGTGATGGCGTTCGCAGCCGTGCGCGCGCCTTTCCCTTTTCCTTGTTTATTCTTTGTAGGTTCTTTGTAGGTTATGGCGGCAGGATTTGCCGGGGTCCCCGGCAGATCTTGCCGGGGGGAGTTGCAGATATTGCCGGGGTCCCCGGCAGAATCTGCCGGGGTTTGAGGGGGCGGCAAATCCTGCCGGGGTGCAGAATCTGCCGGGGTTTCCGGCGCGCAGGAGCGCATGATCATCTGGTCGTATTCGGTCAAGCGCGGACGCTTGGACAGGCACTCGTAAACCGCCGCGCGCAGTACCTTCAGATTGATTTGGTACTCGGAACTCCATCCAGTGCGCTGAATGCGCCGCACCAGCCCCTGCTCTTCCATGGCGGCCACGTGGCCACGCACAGCGCGGACCGACAGACCGCACTTGTCTGCCAGGGTCTGGATGGACGGGAAGCAGTTGCCCGCGTCATTGGCGTTGTCGCACAGGGCCAGGAACACCAGGCGTGGGCCTGATTGCAGTTCCGTGCGCCATGCGAGGGTCGTGTAGTCGGAACTCATGCTTGCGCGCCCTCCTGCGCCAGGCGGGCCTGGTGCTGGCCCCACAGGCCGGCCACCCAGTTCACGCCCTTGGGGGTGAACTTCGTCGCGTTGAAGGCATGCTCGTTGGCCTGGGCCACACCCGTCTTCACGACAAAGCGGCCGGCATCGATGTGGCACTGGTGCGCAGTCCACTCGCCGCCCAGGCGGTACATGATCTTTTCCTCCTGCAGCCAGGCCCGGAATGCATGCTCGTTCGCGCCCAGCAGCTTGGCCACCTGACGGAAGCCCTTCGCGCCGTTGGCGGCCACGTAGCGGTCCACGTATTCAGCCTTGGGCGCGGCCAGTGCCAGGGCGGCCTGCTGCTGCTCGATCTGCTCGGCCTGTTCAGCGGCCAGGCGCAGCGCCTGAGACATCGTGCGCGGCACGGCAGGAGCTGCCTGAGCCTCCAGCTCCTGCCAGCGCTTCACCACCTTCATGCGCGCCACGGCGTCGTAGCCCAGCAGCAGGGTCAGGCAGGTGTCGCGGTCCAGTTCGTACTGCGGGTAGCGCTGGCCGTTGGCACCCGCGTAAGTCGTTGTTTCGCAAGCAGGATTCAAATTTGAAGCCTGCAGGTCGTCCAGCATCGTGCGGATGTCGCGCATCACGTTGCCATGGTCGCGGCCCGTCAGCTCGGCGATTTCGCGGCTGCTCATGGTCAGCACGGCGGAAGAAATTGCGGTGATCGCGTTCATTGCCCGGGCCCCCAGAATTTCCGGGCCGGAAATGGGCCTGTCAAATGCTCACGCAGGTCCATAGCATCAGCGTCATGCAACGCTTTTTCCGCAACCATCAACGTGTAAGTCTTCTCGTGGACCAGCAGGTAAATGCAGTCCCGCTGGCAGGCCGACGAGTTCTGTTTGCGCATGGCCGCTCGACGCCTGAAAAGCTCCGCAGTGCCACTGTCAACCCACGTCTTCATGCAGGTGTCCAGAGCCCCATTCGGGCCAGCGATGCCACGGGCAAACATCACGTCGCCACCTTCAGCCTCGTCCAACCGGGCCTGGACATGCGTCAGCACGCGCTCTGCTTCCTCAGGGGCCAGCCCCTTCAGTGCCTTGATGATTCGTTCCGCCGCGTCAATCTCCGCGCGGCTCAGTACTTGGGGGGCGTCACGCATGCGGACTCACTCCTCGGCTTGATTTTTCAAAGGGGTACGCGAACTCACGGCAGCCTCCAATCGGGATCCGGCGAAGGGCTGACGGTCAGCGCCAAGGCGGTGATCGACTGCTGGGCAGCCACTGTGGCCTGCTGCGACATCAGCCTTTTCATGTCGGCGTGCAGATTCAGGCTGGCCTTGTGCCAAGCCTCCATGCGACGCTCCTGGCGGACGCGGTGCAAGCGCTTCTGGAACGGCAGTGGGCCCGGCCGCTTGGACTCGCGGGGGCTATGCATGACCCGGCTCCTGGGCGGCGGGCTGCGCAAGCTCGGGCAGCGGATCTCGCCCATAGACTTGGTCCAAGGTCACGGACAGGCCGCGCCCGAGCGCGAAATCGATCAGCCTCAGGGCAACGTGCACAGGCATGGACTGCAGCCCGGACTCGTAGTTGGCGATGTTTCCTTGGCTGCATTCGATTCCAACGCCAAGCTCTTTTTGGGTCACACCCAGGAGCGACCGTATGGGTTTGAGTGTCTGCATGACATCATTATCAGCGGCGCTGGTTCCAGCGTCAACCAGCGCCGCTGATCATAAATAATCAGCGCGCCTGATACTTAAGACATGAGTAGCAAGAAAGCCATCGTCACGGACGAGCACCGCGAAGAGGCGCGTGCCCTGCGTGAAATCTGGAACAGGGTCAAGCCCAGAAACCAGAAGGAATTCGGCGCGGAGTTTGGGATCGGCGGGCAGACTGCTGTCAGCAACTTCCTGAGCGGCACATCCGCCCTCAGTCTGAAGGCAGCCGCAGGATTTGCCGCTGGTCTAGGCTGTCGCATTGAGGATTTCAGCCCGCGACTGGCAGCCCCTGCGGCCCAAATCGCAGAGCTGACCCCGCCGCCGCCACCCTCCAGCGACGAATACACGTCAGTGCGATACGCCAATGTCCGCTTTGCAAACGGCACTGGCAAGGTGGCCTACGTCGCTGCCGACAAACCTGCCCTCGTGTTCCGGACCGATTTTTTGAAGAAGGCTGGCGTCTCTCAGGCAAATGCTGTGGTCGTGGATGCGACAGGCCACAGCAACGAACCAAAAATCCCAGACGGGTCGATCGTCCTCGTAAACCGTGGGGACAAGGAGCGGCTGAACGGTGACTTCTATGCCTTCCGTGCCGACGGTGAGCTGCTCATCAAGCGTCTTCAGGATGTCCCTGGGGCCGGCGTCTTGGCGATAGCCGACAACCCCAGCTTCAAGCCCAAGCAAATCATGTACCGAGAAGGTGATGATTTCGAAGTAATTGGCCGCGCCGTATGGGCAGGAATCATGCTCTGACGCGACTGCAACTCATCTTCCCAACGTCAAAAAAGACCCGCCTTGTGCGGGTTTTTTTACGGCCATTCGCCGATGGCACCAGCGCGCACGAAACAAAAATCAGCGGCGCTGGTTGACATACAAACCAGCGGCGCTGATAATAAATCTCAGCATCCCAGCCACCGCACATCGCGGACCGGCAGGGAAGTTGGGCACCACGGCATCGACCGGGCTGGCCCCGGTCTTTAACAAGAGAGCTTGAGTACAGATTGGTTGAGGCGGCCGCTGACGGCGCGTGAGAAGTTCAGCGGGAAGCGGGCTGGATCGCTCCAGCCCGCCCCACTCGGTCACAGCATCAGTAGCAGAACGATGTAGCCGATGGCTTGGAGGCACTTGGCCACGTCGATCTTGATGCTCACACGCACAGAAGTCTTCATTTGGATTGCTCCGGTGAAGACCCGTGGCCACGGGTCAAGAACCCGCTTTGCACTTATTACGCGCCCTTGCTGGCGCGGCCAGTTGCTTACCGCGAATAGGCTTCTGGCATCGGCTTGGTGAAAGGGGGCGATGCTCTTATCGCCGAGCAGGCGGGACATCCATCCCATACCACCCCAAGTCACCGCACCTTATGCGCCTTACCAGGGCGCAGTGGGGAGCGGTATCTCCCCGCAGCAAGTATCTCAGATGGCCGCCTCATCCAATCTGCACTCAGCTCTCGCACTGCACGCCGATGTTGCTTGCCCCACGAGCGGGGCATTCGTCCGGCGCAATGGCGCTCCTGGGCATGGGCCAGGTCAGCGCGCCGCGTCTCCGCGCGGTTGCCAGTCCGTCAAAGCACGGTTCACGGCATAGGGAAGGAACTGCGGGCGGCATGCCCTGTAGAGAGTAGGCGGGAGGCAGTGAAGGGTGCGCGCCAGCGCATCTGGAGCCGACGATGGAACACCGCCCGGGCATTCCGGTGACGAACGCAGTGAGATGACACCACGGAGCAAATAAACGGTGCGGCATGTTGATGCCGCGCTGCTGCTACCAGATGCAGTACGCCCTCCCCGAGCGCATCGGGGCAAAACAAGAGAGGCCTTCCCGCAGGACGGTCAACGAACAAGCTTCGCTGCCAAGCTCTGAAGAAGGGTGACGCGCGCAAAGTCTTTGGGATCTCTGTACCCCATTTCTCGGCGAGCCATGTTTGTTGCGGGGTTAGCCAGCCAGGTCAGCCCTTTTTCATTTTCTCCATCGCTCTGAAGGCGAAAGAGGGCCATATTCAAATCCTCATCACTGAGTTGATTTTCTTGCTCACGAAGCTCTAGGAACTTGCACTTCAGGTGCTTGAAGTGGCGCACCTTGGCGGACGGATCGATTCGACGAGAGATCCCACCGCATGCCGCAGCTGCTGCGATAGAGATGCCCATCAAAGCAGGGTACTTCCCAAGCGCCGCAGCGACCACGGCACCACATGCCGCAACTAGATGAACACATTTGATCAAGAGTGCGGCTCGTCGGTACAAGGCCTCCTGGAGGCAGTTGTACCAGTAGCCATGCCGAACTGACTGAATTAAAAGACGTCGATCCAACTCTTGTTTACCTCTTCGGCAGGAAGTTCTTGACTCAGCAAATTTAAATGTAACTCAGAAGGCACTTTGCCGCTGCGAAGACGAACCCTTCAGCCGATGGCGGGCTGCGATACGATGCTCGCCATACCAATCACAACAAGAGAGGGGCATTCAATGCTGAGGCTAATTGTTTACGTGCTGCTCGCGGTGGCGGCCTGGAAAGCGTACACGGCATATCAAGCCAAGACTGGCGGCCTATCGCCAACCCTGCTGCTGACGGAGCCACGGCCTCGCAGCATTGACGTGCGCAGCAGCACATCCAGCACGCAGAAATACACCTGCGACGGGCGCACGCACTGCTCGCAGATGACGTCTTGCGAAGAAGCCACATTCTTTCTCCGCAACTGTCCCGGCACCAAGATGGACGGGGATGGCGATGGCATTCCCTGTGAGCGTCAGTTCTGCAACTGATCCCTACCTCCCTTTACCTCCTGTTCATGTTCGCCTGAACATGGGCAGGGCATACTAACTTCAACAGTTTCACGCCGAGCCTGGGTTCCTCCTCCCTCCCTCTCTACTTCCCAGGCGCGCCTTCTCGGCATCGGCACTTTGCACCAAGGCCCGCAGCTTCATCGCTCGCGGGCCTTTTCGTCTGGGGACCGGGCCGCTCACACGGACCCCGAAAAACAAAACCCGCCGAGGCGGGTTCTGGAGTTCAGCAGTTGCCCTTCTTGGCTTGGCCAGGCGGGCAACCGTGAGGATGGCTCTTGTACCCGCCACGGTAGCCATCGTCATACACAGCACAGCCTCCGAGAACAAAGGCCGCAACGGCCATGGCGAACGCGATTTTCATGTGGGAGCCTTTCATAGAGTTGCGCGCGACAGTCTAAGAGCACCGCTTCTTGAAGCATGTAAACCATTGTTGGCGACTCCGGCCTGGATGCGCTTGCATCGCGCATGTGTGTTGCCTCCCTACGCGACCGTCGCACGGACAAGCAAGCGGCGCTCCCACCATCCTCCCGCGTCCCACGCGGACACCTTGTCCAAGAAATTCATACAGGCATGGCTTGTCGGACCTACATGACCAACCTGTCTTTGCTCGCAAGCAGAGGCCTCACAACAAGCTGAAATAACGTCTGTCCCAAGCCCTGCAAAACCCTGCTGATGGAGGTAAGCATGAGTCAAGTTGTGCCCAGTGAGTCTTTCAATCCAGACCCGGATGCTCGCTATCACAGGAGCCTATTGGAGGCTTTTCCGGTAAGGGGCAGCTACCAGCTCATACAGCTTCGAAGCAGGAGATCTCGCAGTCCCTTCCGACGTTTTTCGAAGGCTTTTTCTCGGGCGATTCGCACGCTTTTTCAATGACTTGAGGAGGATTGTGATGCGGCATATTTTCCTAACATTTTTCTGGTCTGTGGTGACCCTCATCTCTCTCTACGTCGCTGTGTTGGCCGGACCAATGTTCCCGGTCACAAGTTGAACCTCGGTTGACTACCGGGCCTATGGCTGACTCATGGTTCTCCTGGAATTCATAGGCACGCCCTGAAAGGGCACCGGACTTTTTCTTCCTCGCGTCTGCACCGTGCGGGCATTGGCAAGCTCTCAGCAACACTGACGGCTTGTGTTTTTGTGGGGCCCGCCTAGTGCGGCATTGGCCCGCCTTGCAGCAATGCAGGGCGGGCTTTTTTTTTTGGGAATTCATCGTGAGATTCAGATTCAACCGCCTGCGAGGCGAGCGCGGCCGCGTCGCATATGAGCCGCAGACCTATGCGGACTGGCGCGAAGAAGAGCGCCTCATCGCCGAGCAGGAGGCCCAGCGCCTGCAACGGCAAGCAGCCACCACCCCGATCCCGCCCTCTGGCGGGATTGCTGTTTCTGGAGAGCCCAAATGCAACGAGTGATCCCATCCGAGCCCTTCAATCCTGACCCCGATGCGCGCTTTCTCCGCGAGGCCTCGCGCCCCGGCCCTGTTGCCGGGCCGGGCCCGGCGCCCACGCCCGGCGGCTGGCTGCTGCTGTGCTTGGCATTGCTGGTGGCTCTGGTGCTCAGCGCCTGCGCAGATGCCGGCGCGGCCCAGGAGCCGGTGGATGGCGCAGCAGACGTGCAGCGCGCGCACAGCGCCGCCCAGGCCTGCCCGCCAGGTCATGCAGTCGTGTGGAACGGCCCGCAATCCATGGAATGCCTGCGCGAGCTGCCATGACCAAACTCCTCGGCTTTTTCCTCTGGTCGGCCTTCTCGGCTGCCAGCCTTGTCGCTGCGGCCGCCATCTCCGGAGCACCCCTTTTCTGAACCTGGAGCACCAGCTCATGAGCCAATTCACAGACCCCATCGAGGGCGCGCGCGTGACCCGCGAAATCACGTCCAACCACCACGCCCATGCAATGACGCATGTGGCCGAGCCCATCATCGAAATCCTGAGTGCCTATGGCCAGCGCAACGGCAACACATTCGCCGTCTACGGCGGCCTGTACGCCATGGGCTGCGCCCTGGCCAGCATTGGCACGAGCTTGGAGCCCGGCGTGGATCTGCGTCAGCAGCTCGAACCGATGCTCGCCGGCTACCAGGCGATGCGCGAGTCCCAGGCGAAGGCACAGGCCCACTGATCGCCATGCCGAACCCCGAGAAGCTCAACCTGTCGCAGATCTGCGCCGCATTCGCGCCCGTGCTGCAGCTCAGCGCCGCCAACCTCGTCGCCCTGGGCGTGCCCTTCGAAAAGGACCGCAGCGCGGTGCTGATGAACACCCGCGACCTGCCCCGCCTGGCCGACGCCCTGATCGACCAGCTCTACCTGAAGCGCGAGGAATTCCTGGCCGGGCTCGCGCCTCGCGCGCCAGCCATCCCTGCGCCGGCCATCCAGCACCTGCCTGCCGACGACACCGAAGGCGGCGCCCTGTAACCCACAGTTTGGAGAACCCCATGTCGCAAACACCGGCAGATCTCTACGCGCAAGAAATGACCATGCGTGCCAAGGCCAAGGCCAAGGCCACCGAGGCCGCCGCGCTGCGCCTCGAAGCAAAGGGCGAGAAACGCGCCGTCGAAGCCTACAACCTGCGCGCACGCGCAAAAGCACTTTCGGCCGAGGCGGCCCAGTTGCGCAACGAGGCCAAGCTCGTTCACAGGGAAGCCGTGAAGGGCATTGGCGTCCAGGCCGAACAGATGGTGAAGCGCATGCCGCCCGAGTTCGGCGGCTGGGGGATTCTCAAGACCCGCGCCTATACCAAGCTGCTGGATCTGCTCGTGTCTCAGGCAAGGCGAGTGCAGCCCAACCTGGCCCTGGCCACCCAGGCCCACACCCTGCTGCTGGGCCACGCATCCTGGACCGACGCAGAAGCCAACCGCCTGGGCTGCCTACCCAAGCATCCGAAATCCCTTGCCTGACACACCATGCTCAAGAACCTGATCATTTACCGAATCTCCGATTCCTGGACTCCAGACCTGCGGGCCGTCGAGGGCGCCCTGGGCAAGAGCCCGTTTGCCGAGTGCGGCGCCACGCAGGAGCGCAGCGCCGGCTGGGTGCCGCCGCGCGGTGAGCCCCATGGCCCGCTGGCCGAGTCCGTGGCCAATCAGTGGGTGATGCGCTTCATGACCGAGGCCAAGTTGCTGCCGGCCAGCGTGCTCAACCGCCGCGTCAACGAGAAGGCCGCCCACATCGAGGCCACCGAAGGACGCAAGCCCGGCAAGAAGGAAAAGAAGGAACTCAAGGACGAGGCCAAGCTGGACCTGCTGCCCATGGCCTTCACCAAGCAGGGC
>NZ_JBICKN010000031.1:0-4793 GCF_043104185.1 Delftia sp. WSY_22 | reverse complement strand
CTGCACGGTGCGCAGATCCGGAATCCACGCGCGCACCTGGTCCACGACCGCGCGTGTTTCCGGGATGGTGTCGCCCGTGGAAAGCCAGTAGACCGGCAGGCCCTGCTCCACCAGCGGGCGCAGCAGGTACAGGCATGCCAGCGAGTCCTTGCCCCCACTGAAATGCAGCGCTGCGCGCCGGCCAGCAATCGCCTGGCCCACGCTGTCGGCGATGTGTGCGGCCCGCATCAGAAGAACATGGCCGCAGCAGACAGGCCCGCGCCCACGATGGCACCCGTCCCAGCCCCCTGGGTGGCCTGCGACTGTTGGTAGGCCTGAGACTGCTGGCCCCACATGTTGGCCGCGCTGTTGCCAGCGTTGCCGGCCATGCCAGCCGCCTGGCCATAGCCGGAGTTCAGGCCAGCAAGGCCGGTGTTGGCGATGTTCTGGCCCGAGGCGCCATAGCCGGCCGTGGCGGCCGTCGTCTGCATGCCCATGGCGGGATAGCCGGCCAGTGCATTCGAGGCCCGATCCGTCAGCGCTCGCCCTTCCGCACGCGCAGCCGTTCGGGCCGAGTTCTTTCCGGCGGCAGTGGCCAGCGCCTCGCTGGCAACCAAGGCGTTGGACCCGGCGCCGTACTTGCCATCGGCGGGATTGATGCCCATGCGGGCCATTTCCGCGCCCTGCGTGCGCTTGGCGCTTTCGTATGCGTTGGAGACATCGGCAGCCGCCTGGCCCGCCAGCTCCTCGCGCTTGCCCTCCGTGTCGAACGTGCGCGCGTCCTCCACCATGGTGTCCTGCAGGCCGGTCAGCTTGTCGCGGCGCCCCAGCGCATAGTCGCGGTCGGACTGCGACTGCTCCCACGCGGTGCGCGAGGTGTCGAGCGCGAACTGCGTCTGCTCCTTTTGGAGCGGCGCCATGTCGTTCGCATTGCCGATGATCTGTTTGATCATGTCGTCCTGGATGCCCAGGTTTCTCACCTGGGCTTCGACCAGACGCGGGTCGGGGGCGGGCGTGCTGCTGCCCTTGCCGCCTTCCATGGTCATCGATCCGCCGGGACGCGGCCAGAACGCGCGCTCGGGCAGGAAATCAAATTCAGTCGTGTGCCAGCGCATGCCTGCACTCCTTTTTCCACATCACAAAAATAAGCACGTCGCCGCCGTCCGGCGCCGCTCCATGTAGCCGGGCTTCCTCTCGAAACCCCAGGTGCTCGTTGAAGCGCCGCGCCAGGGCGTTGCTCTCGTTCACGTAGCCGCTGACGCGCTCCACGCCGCACACCAGAAACGGATAGGCAAAGCAGGCGCGCAGGTAGCTGCGCACGAGCCAGCGCGCGCCGGGCTCGGCCGCGACGTGCATCCAGAGGTTGCGGCCGTTGAAGCCTTCATAGAGCACGCCGGCCACCAGCCGGCCGCCACGGCGCAGGCCAATGGCGCGCATGTCCTGGGCGCGGGCCAAGCCCGGCACCAGGCCCTGCATGAAGGGCAGCACCGCGTCGAGGTCATATTCGAGGGAATGGGGCATGCCGAGCACGGTGGCAGGCTTGGCACGCATCAGGCGGGTGCCGTGGGCCACACGATGGCCAGCGGGTCGGGCTGATCGGTGATGTCGCGCAGGGCCTGCCGGTAGGCAAGCCAGGGCGCCGGCATGGGCTCGCCCGTCTCCTGGGCGCGCAGCGTCACCCAGTCGCATGCGGCCAGGCGTGCATCGCGTTGGCCACGTACAGCGCTCCATGCCAGGCTATCGTCCAGTTTCCACGCCTGCTCCTGGGGATCGAAGCGGTGAAAATGGGACGGCCTGGGTGGTTTTTCGACAAGTCCCCCGCTCCAGTAATAAGCGCCGGGATCGCCCAGCGGTCCAGGGATGCGACGGTATGAGGCATCCGCGCCGGGCATCTCACCCAATGATTTGAAAGGCGCATTGCCGCAACGCAGTATGTTGCCCGCGCTATCGATCTGAATGAAATGAATCATCGACGGCCCCCTGTTCCGACCAGATTGGCACTGAACACTTGCAACGTACTTCCCTCAAGGTTCTGGATTTGGAGCGAATAGACGGTGACGCCGGGTGGCGGTCCAGCGTCAAACCCCGAAATCAGGGCGGATTGCTGAAAGCCTGCGGCAGCCGAAGTTCCGGCGAAGCGCAAGGCATTGCCGCCGCGCGAAATCGTCAGCCCGATGGCTCCCGCGCCGCCATTCGGCATGAAATGGGCCATGCCGATCAGCACCACGCCCGAGGCACCACTGGCGGGGTTGTCGATCCAGATGTTGCAGATGGTTCTTGTCTCCCCTGGGGCCAGCGTGAAGGGGCTGGTCACAAGATCGCTGGTCATAGACGTGACCGAGCCGCCCGCGATCTGCAGCGTGCCAATGGCCGCCTGCCCGATATAGGCCGTGCCGATGGCCGCCGTGTCCATGAACACGCCGATGTTGTTGGACGTGATGCGCTGCAGCCGGTTGATGAAGTCGCTGGTGTTCATCGTCGTGCCGTCCGGGAACGCCACGGTGTCGCCGATGCGGGCCTTGTCCTTGGTGGCCAGTGGCCCCAGGCCATTGACCTGGGCGGCCTTGAGATTGCGCAGCCATTGCGCGTCCAGGCCGTTGGCGTCCAGGATGACGTTGCCGGCGTTGTCGCGCACGGTGAGGCCGCGCGTGTCCACCTTGCGCGCCGCTACCGTGCCGTCCACCAGCAGATCGCCGTTGAGCACGGCGGCCGGGATCAGCCAGGCCGCGCCCATCCAGTGGCGCGTCTGCGTGAAGCCGGCGCCGTTGCTGATGGTCACGGCATCGCCCACGACCAGGTGGTTGGTGTTGGGCGCGCTGCCGCTGTTGCCCAGGGCCTGCCAGACGGCTTGGCGCGCGGTGGCATCGCTCCAGAAGCTGCCGCTGGCCGACAGCAGCACCGAGCCGCGCAGGCCGTCCACGAGCTTCTTGCCCAAGCCGTCGATGCGCATGTTGCCCTTGAGGTAGACGTTGCGCTGCAGGTAGATGCCGTCGCCATCGACGCCGAACACCACGTCCTCGGGCCGCGGCGTACTCATCTGGCCGGCGTTGTAGCTGGGGGAGACGATGGCGAACTTGTCGGCCATGATGATGAAGGCGCTGGAAGTCTTGCCGTTGACCTCCTCGGCCGCGATGCCGTAGCCGGCCAGGGCCCCGCCGGCCTGCACCTTGAGCGTGTACTGCGCGCGCAGCCCCTCGCTGTAGCCGGCCAGCACCGTCATCTCCTGCTCCAGCATGGCGCGGCCCGGCTTGCCGTCCTGGTAGTAGTTGCCCAGGGAGGCCTGCAGCTGCAGCACGTTGGTGGCCATGGCCCGCTGGCCGTCCGCGAACGCCGCCTGTGTGGCGCGCAGGCCTGCGCTGGCGTTGCGCAGGCTGGCTGTGACCTCGCGCACGGCCATGGCCAGGCTGCGCTCGTTGCTCTGCACCACGGTCTGCAGCTCGCGCACCTGGGCGCCGCGCTTGGCGGCCTCGTCGGCGATGGAGCGCAGCAGCTCGTCGCGGATCTCCTGCGCCAGGTGGTCGAAGCGGCTGGGGTCGTCCAGGGTCTTGGCCAGGCTCTTGAACAGGCGCGACTCGATGATCTCCTTGGCAAAGCGGTCCACCGCCACGATGGCGGACAGGCCGCCGCCCAGGTCGATGACCGTTTCGCCCTCGCCGGGCGTCTTGTCGGTGGCCAGCAGCTGGGTGACGCCCTGCACCGAGCCCTGCAGGGCCATCAGCTCGCGCAGGGTGACGCCGCGCTCGAACTCGTTGCCCCGGGCGCCGGAGCGCACTTCCAGGTGCTCGGTCACGGCCTGCATCCAGTTGGACAGGGCCTTGTCCTGGACGTTGACCCTGGCCAGGGCCGGCAGGCGGGCAGCGCCCGTGTCGATCTTCTTGCGGTTGGTCATACGCTGCGCAGCTCCTCGGTGGTCGAGCACAGCACCACGCTGGTGACGCGGGCCGCGCCCTCGATCTCCACCTGGTGCTCCAGCCAGCGCCCGGGCGGCAGGCGCTGCGGCTGCAGGTCGGTGAACTGGGCCGTGTGCTGCAGCTGGCCGTCGCCCCACAGGCGCAGGGTGATCGGGTGCTGGGCGTCCTGCAGGCCGTAGACCTTGGCCCAGGCCAGCGGCAGCTGCTGGCCCTGGGTGGCCAGGCCTGTGCGCCAGCGCGCCGAGCGCAGGGCATCGCCCGTGAAGCATTCCAGGATGTCCTGGCCGCGCGCCACGTACATGAGGTCGTTGAAGCGGTCCACCCAAACCGCCGTCACACCCGCGCCGCCCAGGTCGGTATGGCCGAGCTTGGCCCCGTCCTGCGCGCTGAACGCCAGGCAGCCGCCGCCGGCCCCGGCGTAGAACAGGTAGTAGACGCCCTCGTGCTCGGCCGCGAACATGCTGGCCGGCTGCATGCGCTGCCAGTCCTGGCGCGCGATCAGCTGCCGCGTCACCACCTGCACGCCGCCCGGGCTGGCCAGGCACAGGCCATCTGGCGAGGCATAGAGCACGCCGCCCTGCACGGGAACGATGGAGCGGCGGGCGCTGCAGGACTGGTTGCTGTCCAGCTTGATGGCCGACATCTGCGCCGAGTGCGCACCTGTCACGAAGTAGGGATTGCCGGCCGTGCCCACGAACAGCGTCTGGTCGAACACAGCCATGCCCACGATAGGCCACTCGGTCGTGACCTGGTAGTCCACGGGCCAGGCGTAGGGCACATAGGGCTCGCAGAACGCCACGGTGTTGTCGATGAAGCCGGCCATGATGCCGTTGGGCATGCCCGTGAGCCCGCGCAGGTAGGGGTTGGCGCCCACGCTGGGCTTGTTGTCGCCCTCGTACTGGC
>NZ_JBICKN010000030.1:0-163716 GCF_043104185.1 Delftia sp. WSY_22 | reverse complement strand
CGGTAGCTGCCACACGAGAGCCCTTGGCAACCCGCTACGCCGCCGCACATCGGCCCTGAGCCCTTGCGCCTCGGCCGATAGCTCGCTCCTCAGCCTTACTGGTCTAAAAAACTAAAGTCCAGTGGCGCGTTTTCCGTACAGACGAAAGTCCAGTGGCGCATCTCTCTAAAGATCGATGGCGCATGGCTTGCGAGGACGTGAGAAATCAACGAGTTATCTGGGTGACGCGCTGCGTGTTCAGTGGCGTTCCGCAAGAATTCTTCCAGTTGTGTGTTTGTGCTACCGGGGCAGGGTCCTGCGGCCATTGAGTCCTCACGCTGCGGCAGTCGGGCAAAGGCTCCATCCAATTCATACTGGCGAAGGTGTGCCTCGTGTATCCACTGGAATCTCGTCAAAAACCAGCCGTGCTGGGCTGGTTCCAGAAAGTGATGAAAGCAAGAAGTGCGAAGACTGAGATAAGCAGTCCTACCGCCGCCATGTGGGAGATCCCTGCCATCGTGCTGACCAGCATGGCGCCAAGTGCTGCGCCGGACATCTGTATGAAGCCCAACATGGCGGAGGCTGCACCTGCTTGAGCTCCAAATGGAGAAAGCGCCTGTGCTGTACTGAGAGGATTGGCAACGCCCATTCCCATGAGGAAGACACAGAGCGCGAACGTGAACGCTGTGAGGCTGGATGGGTATCGAACCGAGGCCAGGTAGATCATCACGCCTCCAACCAAGGCCAAGACGATTCCGGCTTGGATGACTCGAGCTGCACCCCAGCGATGTGAAAGTCTTGGTACAGCGAGGCCTGCAGCAAAAACAACGGGCACCGTGGCTGCAAAAAAGAGCCCCATCTCCAGCGCGCTCAACTTGATGGCGCCCATCAGCACTGATGGAGCAGCAGCGAAGAATCCATAAAGCCCGCCTGTGAGACACATGACAGCGACGACTGGACGGAGGAAGCGTGGATCGATCAGAAGGCTGGCATAGATCCTGAGTATGGGGCCAACGGCAAGCGGCATCCGCCGCGACGCGACGTGTGTTTCTGGAAGTCGGAAGGCGTACCACATTGAAAGTGCGAGCCCGAAGGCACTGACCGTCAGGAAGGTCATGCGCCAGCCAATCATTTTCTCAGTCATGCCGCCCAGCAGCGGAGAGAACCCCGGCGCCGCGGCCATAGCCACGATCACCATCGCAAGAACGCGTGCCAGAGTTTCGCCTTCATACATATCTCTTGCGATCGCGCGTGCAAGTACGGACGCGGCGCATACGCCTGCAGCATGTATTGCTCGGCCGACAATCAGTTCGGCTGGAGCCGCCGCCTGGGCACACACCACCCCGCCGGCCGCGAAGACCAGCAAGCCCCCTATGACCAGTTTGCGACGCCCGAAGCGATCAGACAGAGGTCCCACGAAGAGTTGCCCCGCCGCGAAAACTACGAAGAAGACACTGAGTGTCAGGCCGAGCTGGGCATCTGACGCACCCAGGGTTTTAGACATCGCCGGAAACGACGGCAGGATGATGTTGGTTGACAAAGCGCCTATCGCCGCGAGCGCAGCCAACAGAAGAACTACGCCACGGTTCGCTGTGCCTGCTTGATTTTCCGCCGGCACTGGAGCCCGACTGCTTGGCTTCATTCCGGCATCACCATGCGGATTTCGCGAGTCCCGATCTCTGCGCCGGTCTCTGCGTCGATCGCAATCGGCTTCAGATCGTTGCCCGTCTCGGCATCCAGAAACCGAACCAGCTTGCCTTCGCCACGGTGCTTTCGGCCCCAGGCAGCAATCATGAAGAGAACGGGCAAGTAGTCCCTCCCAGCTTCGGTCAGGACGTATTCCTCGCGAGGTGGCCGCTCCGAATACTGCCGCTTTTCCAGCAGTTGCTCATCCGTGAGCGTCGCCAAACGCTTCGTCAGCATCGTGGGAGCGATGCCAAGGCTTTTCCTGAACTGATCGAAGCGCGTCAGCCCAGCGTTCGCATCCCGCAGGATCAACATAGTCCACGCATCGCCCAGGAAGGCCAGGCTGCGCGCGATGGGGCAAGTGCTTTCAGAAGTTTTTTTCGAGTCCATATCATTTCAGTATTGACTAAGTACTAAAACGATACTAACATGCGCCCATCGTTCAGTCCAGCACCCACGCCCGAAAGGAGTCATGCGCGCAGAGAGCCCGGCCTCATCTTGAGAGGTAACGGTTGTGAGCCATGCCTTGGCTGATGAAGGCTTGTTCATGGTCGCGCTGCCAACCCCGATAGCAAATAGCCCAAAGCCCTTCTGCACGCACGTTCAGCCGGGCAAAGTTTTCAAGAATTTCCATCATCTACGGAGAAGCTACCCATGAAGAAGACAGTCCTAATCACCGGCGCATCCTCGGGCTTCGGCCTGCTGCTCGCCAACAGCCTGCACAACCAGGGCTTCGAAGTCATCGGCACCAGCCGTGAACCTGAAAAGCACGAAGGGAAGGTTCCCTTCAAGCTGCTGCGTCTGGACATCAGCGACGACAACTCCATCAACGCGTTCGCTGAAGAGCTGTTCCGCAGCGTCAGGCAGCTGGATGTATTGGTGAACAATGCCGGCTATATGGTGACGGGGCTGGCAGAAGAGACTCCCGTCGAATTGGGACGTCAGCAGTTCGAAACCAACTTCTGGGGCACGATCAAAGTGACGAATGCCTTGCTGCCCCGGCTGCGGGCGCAAAAGCATGGGCAGATCATCACAATCAGCTCCATCGTCGGCTTGATCGGCCCGCCGAATCTCTCGTACTACACGGCTTCAAAGCACGCAGTCCAGGGCTACTTCAAATCTCTGCGCTTCGAGCTGGATCCGTTCAACATCCAAGTCAGCATGGTGGAGCCAGTGTGGTTCAAGACCAACCTCGCTCATAACTCCGTGTCTCAATCAAGCGGGCGTATTGCTGATTACAACGCCTACCGCAAGCAAGCAGATGCTGCGACACAGAAGGGGATCGATGAGGCGGAGGCGCCCGACGCCGTCGTCAACACGATTACCAAGCTGATCGAGACCAAGAAGCCAAAGTTCAGTAACCCCGTTGGAAAGATGACCGGAATGATCCTGTTCCTGCAGAGCTATGCGCCCAAGATGTTCGAGGGGGCAATATTGAAGAGTGTGAAAACAGCTTGAATCTCAGCATCATTTATCTTTGAGAGGAGCCGAAATGAAATACTACCTGTGCAAATTTGTCCCGCCTCGCGCGAATTTCCTGGGCACCATGTCCGGCGAAGAAAAAACATGGATGAGGCAGCATGGCGAATATATGAACGGTCTTCTCGAGCAAGGTGTGATCGTAGCGCACGGGCCTGTGATTGACGATGGTGATGGCTACGGCGTGTCTCTTTACCAGATCGCCGACAACCAAGAGATCGGTTCGTTTACATCCGAAGATCCCATCGTGAAGAATGGGATTGGCCATTATGAGCACTACACGATGGCCAGCTTGACTTCCCGCAGCTGAACGCATCTTTCTCCGCAGCAGCGTCTCTCTGCGCTGACTTGTCTTATTGACAAGGCTGCCATAAAAAATGGTGGATATCGATTGGGGAAGTTGAAATGACTAGCTCTCTTATTGCTGGCGCCTCCAGTGGCATTGGTGCTGTTTACGCACGCCGCTTTGCGGCTCGTGGCCACGATCTCGTATGGGTGGCCCGTGCCACCGACCGGCTCAATGCATTGCTGCCTGAGTCTTCACAAGGTATTTGCGCAGCAACGAAGTCCTACATGTTGGCCTTCTCGCAGCGCCTTGCAGCTGAGGCAGGGCCCAGGGGCGTCTACATACCAGCGGTTTTGCCGGCCGCCACACGCACCGAGATCTATGAGCGCTCTGGTGGCGATGTCATGGATGGAGGTTGACGAACTCGTTGATGCAGCCTTGGTGGGTTTTGATCGCAGAGAGCTTGTGACCATTCCACCAGTGCCTGAGGCAGCGGCATGGGACGCATTTGAGCAAGCGCGCGGAGATTTGGCCCAGGGTTTCTCAAACTCCAAGCCCGCTACTCGTTACCTCACTTGAATTTCAACATCTATTTGGTTTTTGCAGCATTCGTGCACTGGTCTGCTGCGTGTCGATATTCCCTGAGCAAGGCTTTGGGTAAAGATCAGCAAAGTGTTTTGAATTTTCAATTATTTTTGGATGGAAAAAGAAAAACTGATTGGAAATTTATTCTGAATATTGATTGATGAATATATCTGGTAGTCATCAATTTTCTTTGGGAAAGGAGTGGCCCAATATTTGATATTGCGTCTTTGATTCATTCGGTCAACACTGCCGCATAACATACTTGCCGGTAGCCTCATAGTCATCTGTCATTTAAACCATGTCAAAAATAGCCTCGCCCTTGATCAGGGTAAGTGCATTGCGCACTCTAAAATTTGCATTCTTCACAATAGCTATTTCTACTTGCTATGCAGCCAATTCTCAAGAGAGCAGCGCAGTAAATAAAAAGGAAGTAAATAGTACTTCCCGCGCGGAGGTCATGGCCGATCTGGCACTCTGGCGTCGTGCCGGAGTCGACCGCTATGAAGTACTGTCGACTTCGTACGGTATGGAATCAGAAGCCTATCGGTTGGCACATCAGGAATATCTTCGCCTTCGGAATGGTGAGGAATTCCAGGAAGAACTGAAAAAAGCAATCACTAAGTGATTTGCCCTGCCTGAGCAGGCCCTGCGGTGGCGCTGGAGAAGGTTCGGCGCTGATGCGGGTGCGCGCGCTTAGCTCGGGCCAAATGAAACGAAAACGGCCCCTTCGATTCCCATGAGGGCGCCGAGGGGGCTGTCGTCGTTTCCGTGTTGAGAGCCCACTGCGCGGGCATGCAATCCAGCCCTTTAGACCGTATTCATGTCCCACTTATGGCCCAGACACCCACTCAATGAGCTGTAAGTGGTTGTCGCCATTGGAAAATTGATGGTCCCTCCGACAGGAATCGAACCTGTATCTGGCGCTTAGGAGGCGCCCGTTCTATCCATTGAACTACGGAGAGGAGCAAACGGCGATTGTAAACCCATGGCGGGTCCGCCCCGCGCAGCGCCGGCAGGGCGGCTGCGCAGGGGTGGGGCGTCAGTCCTTGCGCACGGTGTAGATCAGGTCCAGCGCGCTGGTTTCCCCGGTCTGGCCGCGCAGGGTGAGGCGGCGCGAGAGGTCGTAGAAGATGTACAGCGTGCCCATGGCCCCCGAGAGGCTTTGCTCGTAGGTGACATAGAGGTCGCTGGACAGGCGCTTGCCCAGGGTGAGGGCGGCGCCGGTGGAGCCTTCGCCGCCTGGGCCCTTGAAGCCGATTTCGTCCAGGCCCAGGTTGCTGGCGATCTTGCCGCTGTTGTTGCGCCCGCCGCTGAGCAGGGACAGCGCGGCCTGCTGGAGCAGGGCGCTTTCGGCGCCGCCCGTGGCGGGGTCGCGGCCCATGACCACCCAGGAGAGCTTTTCGGCATCGGGCATTTCGGGGTCGGAGTACAGGCGCACGCGCGGGGCGTTGGCCGTGCCCTGCACCTGCACGCCTGCGCGCACGGCGATGTTGGGGCGCAGCGCCAGGATGTCCAGCGAGGGGTTGGCGTAGGGGCCGTTGAAGCGGATGAGGCCGGTCTCCACGTCCAGCGACTGGCCCCAGGCGCGGTAGCGGCCCTGCACGGTGCGGATCTCGCCCGTGATGCGCGGCGGGCCGCCCGCCACGGTGGGGCCTTGCACTTCCAGCGCGCCTTCCAGGCGGGTGGTGATGCCGTAGCCCTGCAGCGCGAAGTCGCGGCCCAGGTCGAGCTTGACGAGGATGTCGGGCAGCTTGATGGTTTCCGCGCGGGCCTGGGCCTTGCGGTCGGCCTGCTGCTGTTTGCGCGCCGCTTCCTGCTCGGCCTTGCGCGAGGCGGCCGAGTGCACGACCACATCGGAGTCCAGCGATGGGGCGGATTCCTCGGGCAGGATGATGGTGGCGCGGTCGGTGGTGAGGTCGCCGCGCAGCGTGAACTGGCCTTGCTCCAGCTTGGCCTGCAGGCCGCCGGAGATGCTGACCTGGCGGTCTGCCCGCACCAGCACCTGCAGCCTGGTGGCCTGGGCGCGCAGGTCCATGCTCAGGCCGGAGTTGCTGCCATCGGCATTGGGCGGGTCCCAGCGCACGAAGCCCGAGCCTGTGAGTTCGCCGCCTTCGCGCGGGGCCGTGGTGAGGTTGCCGCTGTAGCCCAGGATGCGCGCATTGCTGCCGCGCCCGCCCTGCATGCGCAGCTCGGTCAGGTCCAGGCGGTTGCCTTGCAGGCGCGCGCGCAGCACGCCGTTTTGCAGGTCGATGCCGTCCAGCGCGGACAGGATGCTCAGGCCGTCGGCCGAGAGATTGCCCTGCCACTGCGGGTTCTGGCGGTCGCCGCTGATCTCGGCCTTGGCCTGCAGCGAGCCGGTGACGCGCCAGCCGGGCGGGGCGAACAGCGCCCAGATGCCGATGTCGGGCATGCGGGCGTCGATCTGGCCGGACAGAGGGGCCTTCTCGGGCCAGGTCCAGGTGCCGTCCTGCTGGGCCAGGCGCGTGCCCAGCTGCGCGGTCAGGGTGCCGGCGCGTTCGCTGTCCCAGTCGAGCTTGGCCTGCACGTCGTCGCCCTGGGCGCGCACGCTCAGGCGGGCCTGCTTGATGTGGGCGCGCATGCCGGCGCCGCGCACGGTATGCGTGCGCACTTCGCCGGGCTTGCTGGAGCGCGGCCCCGTGGTGTGGATGACGGTGGTGCCCGAGCCGTCTTCCACGGCCAGGCGCAGGTCGCCGGCTGCACGCTCGACCAGCAGTTCGGCCTTGAGCGCGGGGCCCTTCGTGTCGATGTCCCAGCGGGCGTTGAAGCTCAGGTCGCCGCTCAGGCCCATGGCGGCCAGCGGGGGCTCCTCGGCCATGGACAGGGCATCGACCCAGGCCAGCGGTAATGCCTGGGCGCGGCCTGTGCTGCGCAGGGCCCAGCGGCCGTCGCCGCCCTGGCTGGCGCGGGTGTCGTCCCAGGCCAGCAGCACGGGCTGGGGCGCTTGGGCATTGGTGCGGCGCTGGGGCAGGGTGGGCGGCGTGACCTGCAGGCTGCCGGCCGATGCCGTGAAGGCGGTGGACAGCACGGTGCGGCCCGTGGTGCGCTGGGCGATCCGTACGGGCTGGTTGCCTGCCAGTTGCAGCTGCCATGGGCCGGGCAGGTCCTGGCCCGGACTCAGCCGGGCCTGCAGCTTGTCGATGCTGGCCTGCCAGTCCAGGGGCGCGGCACCGCGCGCCGTGGCAAGGCCTGCCTGCAGGGCCGTGTCGATCTGCGCGGTCTGCGTGCCGCGCTTCGCCTGGCCGGCCAGGGTGAGGCTGGCCTGCTCGGGCGAGCCCTTGAGGGCCAGGCGCAGCTCGGGCAGCTCCAGCGCCTGCTCGGGCGGCGTGTTGGCGGGCAGGTAGCGCAGCTTTGCGGCCTGCAGGTCGGCCTGCAGCTGCAGGCCGCTGGCGGGCAGGGGGTCGCCCACGGCGGCCTTCATGCGCTTTTGCAGTGCGCCCCATCCGCCGCGCCAGCTGGCGTCCAGCTGGGCCTGGCCTTCGATCAGGGCGCCGGCCAGCGGGTCCTTCATGCCGGGCAGCTTGCGCAGCCACTGTGTGAGGGCGGTGAGTGACGACAGCTTGAGCTGGCTGCTGCCCTGGCCTGCGGCAGGGCTGATGTGGCCGTCCAGCGAGAGTTCGGCGCCGGGCAGCTGGGCCTTCAGCACGGTCTGCAGTTTTTGCTGTTCGGTGTCGAACTGCAGGCTGCGGCTGCGCACCGAGGCCTGCAGCGCATCAAGCTGCAGGTTCTCCAGCGACAGCACGGGCTGGGCCCAGCGGCCTTTGGTGGCGAGTTTTTCTATGCGCAGGGGCTGGCGCTTGGCGCCTGCGGGCGCTGCTGCGGCCTGGATGTCCACGCTGAAGTCCACCTGCTGCTCTGCCGTGGTGCTGGCGCGCAGCTCGCCCTGCAGGGGTGCGGCTTCCAGGAGGCTGTAGAGCGCGGCGGGGTCCAGGCGCTGGACCTTGGCCTGGCCTTCGAAGACCTTGGTGGCGGGCTCGAAGCGGCCCTGGGCGTCGATGCTGCCCGAGCCTATGGCGATCTGCGCCTGCTCCAGCAGCCACTGCTGGCCGTCATAGCGCACCGCGGCCTCGATCTGGTCCAGCGGCAGGCGCTGGCGGTCCCAGGGGCCGGGCATGGCGTTGTTCAGGCGTGTCGTCAGCTGCCAGGCGGTGGTGGCTATGGCCGAGCCTGGTGCCTGGTCCGGTGCCTGTTCCGTGGCGGGTGCCTGGGCTGTATCAGCTGCCTTGCCATCCGGCCCTGCCTGCAATTCGCCGCTGATGCGGGTGCGCGGTCCCTGGGGCCAGAAGGCGGCGATGTCGATCTGGCTGAGCTGGGCGCGCGCGGTCTGCAGCGGCTGGGGCTGCCAGGGCCGGATGCTGGCCTCGATGTCCGCGTGCATGGGTTCGGACACGGGGGCGGCTTCCTTGCGCTCCCTGGCCTTGCCGTTCTTGCCATCGGCCTTGGCGGATTTCTGTACGGCGGCAGGGGCAGGCGTTTCCTCGGACACCGTCCCGGGCTTGGCATCAACCTGGAGCTTGATGCCCAGTTGCGCAGCGGCGGTGGCCAGGGTGCCGTCGATCTGTGCCTTGGCCTGCACGGCCAGCGGTGCAGGTTTGGGAGCCTTGGATGCGGAGGCCTCGTCGTCCGAAGCCAGGGCAGGCGCCTGCAGGTCGCCCTGCAGCTCGGCCTGGATGGCCATGGGCGCGCGGGCCTGCAGGCGCAGCTTGGCCTGGTAGCTGCCATCGGCCCATTGCAGGTCGCGCACGTCCAGCTGGTGCTCGCTACCGTCGTAGGCGTAGTGGCCTTGCAGGCCCAGTACTTCGGCCTGGGGCGGGCCTTGCCAGACGATGCGCTCCACATGGAAGGGCACGTCGATCTTCACGGGCAGCACGAGCTGCTGCAGCGGCTCGACGGGTTTCTTGTCCTCGGGGTCGGGCGTGCTGGCAATGTTCAGCTCGGCGATGCGTACTTCGCCCAGGCGCACGGTGCGCGACAGCAGGGGACGCAATTGCCAGCCGATGGTGGCGTCGCGCAGCTCCACCTTCATGGTGGGGCTTTGCCATTGCAGCCAGCCGATGCGCCCGCCCTGGCGCAGGGTGCCGGTGACTTCCTTGGCCTGCAGGCTCTGGCCTGCGGGCAGCCAGCCGGCCACGCGCTGCAGGGTGTAGGCCAGCGAATCGGCACGGCCGCTCCACCACCAGGCGGAACCCAGCAGGGCGGCCAGCAGCAGGACCAGTACCAGGAAGAACCAGAGCAGGTAGCGCAGCCAGCGGCGGCGGGGCGCAGGCGACGGAGGGGACGCCTGGGGGCTTTGGTCTGGCGCGGCGAAGGAGGCAGGGGTATTCAAGCGGGAATCCACCATGGTCAGAAGTTGAAGCCCAGGCGCAGGTGCAGGCGCAGCTGCTTTTCCTGGGCGCCCCAGGCGATGTCGGCCTGCACGGGGCCCACGGGGCTGCGCCAGCGCAGGCCGGTGCCCACGCCCACGCGCATGTACATGGAGTCGGGCGCATCGCCCACGGTGCCGGCGTCCAGGAAGACGGCGTGCTCCCAGTCCTGTGTGTTGCCCTTGATGACGATGGGCCGCTGCCACTCGATGCTGCCCACGGCCATGTAGCGCCCGCCGATGACCTTGCCGCTGTCGGTGCGCGCACCGATGCTCTGGTACCCGTAGCCGCGCACGGTGTTGTCGCCGCCGGTGATGAACAGCTGGGTGACGGGCAGGTCGGCATCCTTGCGGGCCAGCAAGGCACCGCCGGAGGCGCGCAGCGCCAGGCGGCTGCGGCGCTTGGTCTCGGGATCGACCTCGCCGATGGGAATCAGGCTGAGCCAGCGGCCCGAGACACGGCCGAACGGTGTGCGCTGGGGCGTGAGCGTGGTGCCCGCGCCGACTTCCCAGGCAAAGCCGAAGCCCGAGGAGGGCGCCAGCGTGCTGTCGAAGTAGCGGCCCGTCCAGCCGTAGTTGGCCGTGACCGACGAGCTGGACGGGGGCGCGCCCTCGCCCTGGGTCTTGGCGTAGTCGTACTGCAGGTAGTAGTTGCGGTCGATGTGGTCTTCGGACTTGGTGCGGCCGGCGCGCAGCTGCAGGCTGTTGACATCGAAGTCGCCCGAGGGCGCGCGCTCGGCCTTGGCCGTGGTGAACCAGCGCCACAGGGTTTCATCGGGCAGGGCGGTCCACTGCGTGGAGATCAGCGGGTTCTTGCGGTCGAAGCGCATGCGCGTGACGGCGCGCCAGCCCAGCCAGGGCAGGCGGTTGTGGATGTGGTCCACGCTCAGGCGCGGGCCGGTGTCGGTGCTCATGCCCACGCCGAAGACCCATTTCTGCATCTGGGCCTCGCGCACCTGGGCGATGACGGGCGTGGTGACCTGGGCGCCCTTGCGCTTGATGGCTTCCTCGTCCTCGGCGGCGCTGTCTCCCTGCTGGGGCACGTTGGCCAGCGTGAGGAAGACGGAGTCGTAGTAGCCGCTGCTGGCCAGGCGCAGCTGGGCGTCGACCAGGGCGGTCTGGTCGTATTCCTCGCCCTCGGGCAGGCGTGCGATGCGGGCCGTCCCCACGGGGTCGTAGCGCTGGGCGCCTTCGATGCGCAGCGGGCCGAAGGTGTAGGCCGGGCCGGGTGCATAGGCCACGCTGACGTCGGCCTCGTGCGTGTCGGCGTCGATGTCGGCCAGGCTGGAGTCGATGCGCGCCAGCGGGTAGCGGCGCGACTGCAGCGTGCGCAGGCCCTGGCTCTTGGCCTGGCTCCAGCTGGACTGGCTGAAGCGCTGGCCGGGCTGCAGCGGCCATTGGCTTTCGATGGTGGCGCGCTGCGAGGCGCCTTCGGGATCGTCGGCATTGACGCCCGCAAAACGCACCTGGCTGCGCGCAATGGTGGCGGGCTCGCCAGGGTCCACCTTGACGGTGACCTCCAGCGGGGCCTCGTCGGATTCGGGCGTTTCCTTGATCTCCACCGTGACCGTGGGGCTGAAGTAGCCCAGCGTGCCGATCAGGTCGCGCACGTTGGCGTCGGTGGCGCCCAGCAGCCGCGTGAGCTCGCGCCGCTGCAGGTCGCTCTGGTAGCGGTAGCGGCGCAGTTCGAGGTGCTTTTCCAGCAGCTCGCGCACTTCCTTGGGCGCATCGACGACAAGGGAGAAGGCCGGGTCGCCGGTCGCTGCAATCAGCGACGGGTCCGTGTCCTTGTCATCATTCTTGGACGGCAGGAGGCTGCAGCCGCCGAGCATCAGGGCTGCACTCAACAGAAACAAAAACGCCGGCCCTCGGGCCGGCGCTGTCGCGGGGGGGAGCTTGGGCATCGGCCTATTTTGACAGCAGGCGCATGGCGTCTTCCAGACCTTTGAGTGTCAAAGGGTACATGCGGTTGCCCGTGAGCTGCTGGATGATGCTGATGCTCTGGCGGTACTGCCAGACGCCGGGCGGCTCGGGGTTGATCCAGGCAAAGCGCGGGAAGGCATGCGTCAGGCGCTGCAGCCATTCGGCGCCGGGCTCCTCGTTCATGTACTCCACGCTGCCGCCGGGCTGCAGGATCTCGTAGGGGCTCATGGTGGCGTCGCCCACGAAGATCAGCTTGTAGTCCTTGTTGTACTTGCGGATGATGTCCCAGGTCGGAAACTTCTCGGCGAAGCGGCGGCGGTTGTTCTTCCACATGAAGTCGTAGACGCAGTTGTGGAAGTAGTAGAACTCCAGGTGCTTGAACTCGCTCTTGACGGCGGAGAACAGCTCCTCCACGCGCTGCACGTGCTCGTCCATGGTGCCGCCCACGTCCATGAGCAGCAGCACCTTCACGTTGTTGTGGCGCTCCGGGATCATCTTGATGTCCAGGTAGCCCGCGTTGGCGGCCGTGCTGCGGATGGTGTCGGGCAGGTCCAGCTCCAGGTCGCTGCCTTCGCGTGCGAACTTGCGCAGCCGGCGCAGCGCCACCTTGATGTTGCGCGTGCCCAGCTCCTGCGTGTCGTCGTAGTCGCGGTAGGCACGCTGCTCCCAGACCTTGACGGCGCTCTTGTTGCGGCCCGGCCCGCCGATGCGCACGCTGGCCGGGTTGTAGCCGCCGTGGCCGAAGGGGCTGGTGCCGCCCGTGCCTATCCACTTGTTGCCGCCTTCGTGGCGCTCCTTTTGCTCCTCCAGGCGCTTCTTGAGCGTGTCCATCAGCTCGTCCCAGCCCATGGCTTCGATGGCGGCCTTTTCCTCGGGCGAGAGTTCGCGCTCCAGCAGCTTCTTCAGCCAGTCCTGGGGAATCTCGCGCGTGAGGTCGGCCACCATCTCCACGCCCTTGAAGTAGGCGGCGAAGGCGCGGTCGTACTTGTCGTAGTGCTTCTCGTCCTTGACCAGCACGGTGCGGCCCAGGTGGTAGAAGTCGTCCAGGCTCCAGGCGTCCTCGCTCCTGGGGCCGACCACGCCGGCCTGCAGCGCCTCCAGCAGGGTCAGGAACTCCTTGACCGAGACGGGCAGCTTGGCCGCGCGCATGGTGTAGAAGAAGTCGATCAGCATGGCATCTCCCGGGGGCCTGGCGTACGCGCCCTCATGTGCGCGCCACGGCGGTGCTGCCGTCCGAATGGCGCTGCAACTGGTCCAGCAACTGGGCGCGCGACTCGGGCCATTCGCCGCTGCGCAGGCTGTACATCACGGTGTCGCGGATGGTGCCGTCGCGGCGCAGCGCGTGGCCGCGGATCACGCCGTCCTTCCTGGCACCCAGGCGCTCGATGGCGCGCTGGCTGGCGAAGTTGAAGCAGTCCGTGCGCCAGCCCACCACATGGCAGGCCAGCGTGTCGAAGGCATGGCCCATGAGCATGAGCTTGGCCGAGGTGTTGACATGGGTGCGCTGCACGCTGCGCGCGTACCAGGTGTAGCCGATCTCCACGCGGCGCACCTCGGGCAGGATGTCGTGGTAGCTGCTGGTGCCCAGCACGCGGCCGCTGTCGTCGTCGAGCACGGCAAACGCGAAGCGCTTGCCCTGGCTGCGCTGCTCCAGCGCGGCCTCGATATAGGCGCGCACGTCGTCGGGCTCGGGCGCGGAGGTCACGCGGATGCGCCACAGCTGGCCGTCCTGCACGGCCTCGCGCAGGCCCGCTTCATGGCTGAGCGCCAGGGGCTCGAGCCGCACGCCGTTGAAGCGCATGACCACGGGCTGCACGAAGCCCTGGTGCGCCACGGCGCCAGCCACGGGGATGGTGGTGACCTGGCCGGTGATGGCCGGCACGCGCGGGTCTGCGCCGGCGTGGTCGGGGCCTTCGGTGTCGGGCTTGGAATCCGGCATGGCTGGCCTCAGCGGTTGCGCTGGTTCATGAAGACCAGCTTCTCGAACAGGCTCACGTCCTGCTCGTTCTTGAGCAGGGCGCCCACCAGCGGCGGCACGGAGACCTTGCCCTCGGCGGTCTGCAGCGATTCCACGGGAATGTCCTCGGCCACCAGCAGCTTGAGCCAGTCGATCAACTCGCTGGTGGAGGGCTTCTTCTTGAGGCCGGGCAGGTTGCGCACGTCGTAGAACACCTTCATCGCGGCGGCCAGCAGCTCGCCCTGCAGCTTGGGGAAGTGCACGGCCACGATCTGGCGCATGGTGTCGGCGTCGGGGAACTTGATGTAGTGGAAGAAGCAGCGGCGCAGGAAGGCGTCGGGCAGCTCCTTCTCGTTGTTGGAGGTGATGAACACCAGCGGCCGGTGCTTGGCGCGGATCATCTCGCGCGTCTCGTAGCAGTAGAACTCCATGCGGTCGATCTCGCGCAGCAGGTCGTTCGGGAATTCGATGTCGGCCTTGTCGATCTCGTCGATCAGCAGGGCCACGGGCCGGTCTGCCGTGAAGGCCTGCCACAGCACGCCCTTGACGATGTAGTTGTGGATGTCCTTGACGCGCTCGCCGCCGTCGATGTCGGACAGTTGCGAGTCGCGCAGGCGGCTGACGGCGTCGTATTCATACAGGCCCTGCTGGGCCTTGGTGGTGGACTTGATGTGCCACTGCAGCAGCGGCATGTCCAGCGCGGCGGCCACTTCCTCGGCCAGCATGGTCTTGCCCGTGCCGGGCTCTCCCTTGACCAGCAGCGGGCGCTGCAAGGTGGCTGCGGCATTCACCGCGAGCATCAAATCCTGGGTGGCGACGTAGTTCTCGGAACCTTGAAATTTCATGGGCGGTATCAGCGTAAGTATTGATGGGGACGCTTGACGGTGACTGCCATAATCGTTCGCGCTACCCGCTCAGCAGTAGGCATCCGTCAGAACTCTTGAAGGATTGTGCGCGCAAAATGATAAAAACTTTGACCACGGTATTGGCGCTGGCTGTCGCATCTGTGACCTCTGTGGCACAGGCCCAGCAAAGCAAAGGTGACGCAAAGGCAGGGGAGGGGAAGATCGCCATGTGCATTGGCTGCCATGGCATCCAGGGCTACCAGGCCAGCTTCCCCGAGGTGTACAAGGTCCCCAAGATTTCCGGCCAGGGCGCACCCTACATCGTGGCCGCGCTGCAGGCCTACCAGAAGGGCGAACGCAAGCATCCCACCATGCGCGGCATTGCCGATCCGCTGACCGAGCAGGACATGGCCGACGTGGCCGCCTACTACGCCGAGCATGGCGTGGCCAAGGCCGCCGACGCCAAGGTCCGCGAGCCCAGCACCCAGGTCGCCGCGCTGCTGCAAAAGGGCGCCTGCGTATCCTGCCACGGCCAGGGCTTTTCCAAACCCATCGATCCCAGCTACCCCAAGGTGGCCGGCCAGTACGCGGACTATCTGTACTCCGCCCTCAAGTCCTACAAGACCGAAGGCAACCCCCATATCGGCCGCAGCAACGGCGTGATGGCCGGCATTGCCAAGCAGTTCACCAACAGCGAACTCAAGGCGCTGGCCAACTACATCGGCAGCCTCGATGGCGAGCTGCAGACCCTGCCGCAGCCCCATTTCCGCCTGGGCCACAAATCGCAGTGAATCGCGCGCAGCCCCATACCCCATAGCAAAAGCCCGCAATCGCGGGCTTTGTCTTGAGGGTGGTGCACAGAGGCGCTATGCGCCGCCCGTGGCCTTGGCGCCGTCACTCGTGGCGCGGCGCTGGACTGCGGCGATATAGGCTTCGCCATCGGGCGGGCGGCCCGAACGCTGGCTTTCCCAGAGCATCTGCCCCAGGCATTCCATGGTGGCGTGGTGGGCGTCGTGCAGCGAGTCCAGGCGGCGGCTGAGCAGCTCCACGGCCTGGCGTATGCCGCGCGGCTGGTCGATGCTGCACTGCTCGCTGATGGACAGATGCATGGACAGATGCAAAAACGGATTGGTCACGCCGGGCGTGGCGTCGTAGTCGCGCAGCAGGGCGGCGTCCACGTCGGCAAGGTCATCGAAATACTCGGGATGCTCGGCGATCCAGAGGCTGGCCAGCGTCTCTATGGCCTCCATCGGCGCGCCGCTCAGCATCTTGGTGCGCACGCCGCAGAAAAAGCGCCGCACATCGGCTTGGGTGGGGTTGAACATGGTGGCGCGCAGCGTAGCACGCGGCCCTTTTGGGCGGGCACGCAAGGACTTTGCCGAGGGCCCGCCGCAAGAAGAGGTCAGAGCACCTCGAAGACCCGGCCGGTCTGGGCGCCTTCCACGCTGCGCTGGTAGGCCAGGGCCACGCGGGCGGCGGGCACGGTCTCGAAGCCGGGGAAGACCGAGCCATAGGCATCGGCCGATTCGGTCAGCAGGGTGGGGCTCACGGCGTTGATGCGCAGGCCGCGCTGCAGTTCGACCGCGGCGCCGGTGACGAAGCCGTGCAGCGCGGCATTCACTGTCGATGCATTGGCGCCGTGGCGGATGGGCTCGGTGGCGGCGACGCCGCTGGTCAGCGTGATGGAGCCGCCGTCGCGCAGCCAGCGCTGGCCCAGCAGGGCGAGCCGCACCTGGCCCAGCAGCTTGTCCTGCAGTCCGGAGTTGAACTGCTCGGCCGTCATCTCGGACAGCGGGCCGAAGTGCAGCTTTCCGGCCGTGCTGACGATGGCGTCCACCTGGCCGGCGGCTTCGAACATTTTCTGCAGCGTCTCGGGCTGGGTGAAGTCGGCGCGCAGATCGCCGCTGTTGCGGCCCACGGTGACGATGTCATGGCGCGGGGCCAGCAGGGCCTGTACGGCGCGGCCGATGGTGCCGGAGGCACCGATGAGAAGGATCTTCATGCGGTTTTCTTTCTGAGGGGGTGAACAGGCCTCCAGTGTTTTGCAAATCATGGATGGCATAAAGTAGCCGGATCTTTTTGTACTCCTAAGCATTGGTTGGCAATCCATGGACAAGCTGCGCAATATGGAGGTCTTCATGGCCGTGGTCGAGGACGGCAGCTTTGCCCAGGCCGCGCGGCGCCTGGACATCTCGGCCGTGATGGTGGGCAAGCATGTGCAGCAACTGGAAGCCCACCTGGGCGCGCGCCTGCTGCAGCGCACCACGCGGCGCCACAGCCTGACCGAGGTGGGGCGCAGCTTCTACGAGGACAGCCGCCAGGTCTTCGAGCAGTTGCGCTGGGCCGAGTCGGCCGTGGAGCGCAGCCGCAGCGCGCCCCAGGGCCTGCTGCGCATCAGCGCGCCGACCACGCTGGGCAACCATGTGATCGCACCGCTGGTGGCCGACTACCAGCTGGCCCATCCGCTGGTGCGCGTGGATCTGCAATTGAGCGACAGCATGGTCGACCTGGTGGGCGAGAACATCGACGTGGCCGTGCGCATCGGCCCCGTGGGCGGCGAAGGCCTGGTGGCGCGGCCGCTGCAGCCCTATCGCATGGTGATCGCGGCGGCGCCTTCGTACCTGCGGCGGCGCGGTCATCCGCGTGGCGTGGGCGATCTGGCGCGCCATGACTGCCTGAGCTACGCGGTCTGGCAGCGCCGATCGGAATGGATTCTGCGCGGCGACGGCTCGGCGCCGGTGCAGTGGCCCGACGATGCCCGCCTGCGCTGCAACAGCGGCGACGGGCTGCGCCATGCGGCGCTGCGCGGCCTGGGCCTGATCCTGCAGCCCGAGGTGCTGCTGGCCGCCGACATGGCCGCGGGCCGGCTGGTGCCCGTGCTGCAGGACTGCGTGCCACTGCCGCGCCCGGTGCACCTGGTCTATCTGCCGGACCGCCGCCAACTGCCCAAGCTGGCGCAGTTCGTGGACCACATGGTGCAGGCGCTGGGCGCGTCCTGAGGCCCGGTTTTCAGGGGGCGGGCGGGGGCGGGGCTTCCTGCGGCGCCTGCTCCTTCTCCTGCTGCGCTTGGGCCTCCTGCCGCTCCTTGGCCATCTGCTCGACCAGCTGCTGGCGGCCCTGCTTGGCCACGGCAATGAGCTGGGCCTGGTCCTTGTGGTGGGGGTACATGCGCTCGATCAGCTGCAGGTTGTGCTCCCGAAAGCGCGCGGTGGTGCGCCGGGCCTCGGCACGGCTGTGGCCAGCGAGCTCCAGCACGGTGCACGCCGAGACCAGGCTGGACTCGAAGACTTCGCGCTCGACATGGTGCACGCCCAGGTCGCGCAACTGGTACCAGTGGGCCATGTCGCGCGCGCGGGCCACGATCTCCAGGTGCGGAAAGCGCTTGCGCACGCGGGCGGCGATCTTCAGCGATTGCTCGGAAGAGTCCACCGCGATGACCAGCACCCGCGCCTTGTCCGCGCCGGCAATGCGCAGCAGGTCCATGCGCGTGGCATCGCCGAAGAACACGCGGTAGCCGAAGGTGTGGGCCACTTCCAGCATCTCCACGCTGTGGTCGAGGATGGTGGCCGGCACGCCCTGGGTCAGCAGCACGCGCGCCACGATCTGGCCGTAGCGGCCAAAGCCCGCAATGATGACCTGCGCGTCCTGCGGCTCCGATATTTCATGGAGCCTGGCAGCCTGGCCCGCGCCGTCGACCTGGCAATCCTTCATGTCGGCAAAGCGCTTGAGCAGCAGCTTGTCCATCAGCACCAGCACCAGCGGGCCGATCAGCATGGACAGGGCCACGGCGGCCACCAGCATGGACGAGATGCTGTGGTGGAACACCTTGTACTGCGCCGCCGTCTGGAACACCACGAAGGCGAACTCGCCGCCCTGGGCCAGCAGCAGGGTGAACACCGGGCGCTCGCGCCAGGGCAGCTTCAGCACGCGGGCCAGGGTGTAGAGCACGGCGCCCTTGAGCGCCAGAAAGCCCAGCACCATGGCCGCCATGGCCCAGGGCGCGCGCAGCAGCACGCCGAAATCGATGCTCATGCCCACGGCCATGAAGAACAGGCCCAGCAGCAGGCCCTTGAAGGGCTCGATGTTGGTCTCCAGCTCGCTGCGGTACTCGCTGTCTGCCAGCAGCACGCCGGCCAGGAAGGCTCCCAGCGCCATGGACAGGCCCACCTGCACCATCAGCATGGCAATGCCCACCACCAGCAGCAGCGAGGTGGCCGTGAAGATCTCGGGCGTGCGGCTGCGGGCGATCCAGCGCAGCAGGGGGCGCAGCAGCAGGCGGCCGCCCACCACCACGGCGGCGATGGTGCCCACGGTCTTGAGCACCTGCAGCCACAGGTGGCTGTCTGTGTGCGTGGCATTGGCGGCCTTGACCGCGCCCAGGATGGGGATCAGCGCCAGGATGGGAATGGCGGCCACGTCCTGGAACAGCAGGATGGAAAAGCTGGCCTGGCCGCTGGGCGTGCGCATGAGGTTGCGCTCGGCCATGACCTGCAGGCAGATGGCCGTGGACGACAGGGCCAGGCCCATGCCCGCGATCAGGCTCACGCGCCAGGAAAAGCCGAAGGCCCAGGCCGCCAGGAACAGCACGCCCGTGCAGGCCAGCATCTGCGCGAGCCCCCATCCCAGGATGGGCCGGCGCAGCTCCCACAGGCGGCTGGGCTGCAGCTCCAGCCCGATCACGAAGAGCATCAGCACCACGCCGAACTCGGCAAAATGAAGAATGTCATCCACATTGCTGACAAGCGACAGTCCCCAGGGGCCCATGGCAATGCCGGCACCCAGGTAGCCAATGATGGCGCCCAGGCCCAGGGCACGCGCAATGGGCACGGCCAGCACGGCGGCGGTGAGATAGAGAAAGCCGTAGGTCAGCCAGATGGGGGCGCTGTGTTCCATGGAAGCTAGGGATCTTGGAGTTGGTGTTTACCCTGGGGTGATTGATTGTGTCACTCTCACAGCTGGGTCAGCTTTTTGACAGGGTTGAAAATGCCCCCCACGCTCCCTTTGCTGCGCTAGGTCCGCTGCCCCTGGCCGGGCGCCCCCCGAGGGGGCCGTTTTCATCTTGGGGCGGCCCGGCGATGAAAAATGCCACCGAATGCTTCACCGCCCCATCCGGCTTTGCCGCGGCAGTGCGCCAGATCGGCTGCACGGTTTTAAGATGCCGGCCTGCTCCGTATTTTTAAGGTGTTTGGCATGGATTGGCACACTTGGATCGCCTACTTTGTGGCCTGCTGGATCATTGCGGTCTCCCCGGGCTCGGGCGCCGTGCTGTCCATGAGCCATGGCCTGTCGTATGGCGTGCGCAAGAGCAGCGCCACCATCTTCGGGCTGCAGCTGGGGCTGCTGACCATCTTGCTGATCGCCGGCGCGGGCGTGGGCTCGCTGCTGCTGGCCTCCGAATGGGCGTTCAACGCCGTGAAGATCGTCGGCGCCTGCTATCTGATCTACCTGGGCATCAGCCAATGGCGCTCGGGTGCCGCACCCCTGGCCACCCAGGAATCCATGCCCGAGCTCAGCGTGCGCCGCCGCGTGCTCACGGGCTTCCTGACCAACGCCACCAACCCCAAGGGCATCATCTTCATGGTGGCTGTGCTGCCCCAGTTCATGACCACCAGCCGCCCGCTGTGGCTGCAGTTGCTGATCCTGGCCGCCACCATGCTGGCCGTGGACACCATGGTCATGCACGGCTATGCGGCCAGCGCCAGCGCGCTGCGCGGCTTCATGCGCAGCGCGCGTGCCGTGCGCAGCCAGAACCGGGTCTTCGGCGCGCTGCTGATGGCCGTGGGCACGGGGCTGTTCTTCGTGCAGCGCGCCTCGCGCTGAGCCCCTCCCTGGGCTAACCCAAGGGTCTGTTGACGTTAATTTGCGGTCGCGAAGCAGCCTGCCAGCGTGCCAATCAAGGCGCGCGACGCCGTGCGTGTGCCTACACGCACAAGGAGTGCAACGCCGAGTGGCGCGCTGGCAGGCTGCTTCCCTTCGGGTTGCGCGGTTGCGGGGCCGTCTGCCGCGTTGCTCACACTCGCAAGGCATGGGCCTTGCTGCGCATGAGCGCCTTGCATACAACCCCGCAACCGCGCAACGCGATCCACAAATTAACGTCAACAGACCCTAGCTGTCGCGCGCCCGACATGGAGCGCGCGGCACCGGCCCCTACCATTTGGGGCATGAAAACCTTCCATTCCTATTCCGAAGTGCGTGCCTGCGTGGGGCAGGAAGTCGCCGTCAGCGACTGGATCACCATCACCCAGCAGCAGGTGCAGCTGTTCGCCGATGCCACGGGCGACCAGCAATGGATCCATGTGGACCCCGAGCGCGCGTCCAAGGGCCCCTTCGGCGCGCCGATTGCGCATGGCTTTCTGACGCTGTCCCTGATTCCCCAGTTTTTCCAGAACTGCTTTCACATCGAAGGCGCGCAAATGGGCGTGAACTACGGCCTCAACCGCGTGCGCTTCACCTCGCCCGTGCCCGTGGGCAGCCGCCTGCGCGCGCGCCTGACGCTGCAGGCCGCCGAGCCCATCGAGCCCGGCGGCCTGCAGATGACCTGGCTGGTGACCGTGGAGCGCGAAGGCGCCGACAAGCCCGCCTGCGTGGCCGAGTCCGTGGCCCGCAACTACGGTGCCAAGGCCTGAATGAAAACTGATCCCCACGCTACCCTCCCAAGAGGGAGCTTTTCATCTTGGGGCGGCCCGGCGATGAAAAAAGCCCGCAGGCGGCACCTGCGGGCTGGCTGCATGGTGGCAGCGGTTGCGGGGTCTGGGGCTCAGGCGCCGAAGTTCAGCTGGCCCGAACGCTCGGCAGCGGCGGCCTCGCGGCGCACTTCCTCGCGGCTCACGCCAGCGGTGGCGGTGTTCTGGATGGGCAGGTAGCCTTCGGCGACGGAGGGCATGGTGCCGTTGGCCTGGGCGGCCTTCAGGTCGGCCATGACCTGGGCACGTGTCAGCGTGCTTTGGGTCTTCACTTCGGGCGGGTAGCTGCTGTTGTCGGCGTAGTCGAAGCCGGCGGCCTGGGCGGCGAAGGCGGAAACGGTGAGGGCGGCCAGGACGGCAAAACGGCGGGTGTTCTTCATGATTCAAGTCCTTTGTTTTGTTTCTGGGACAGGGCGTTCCTTGCGGAAATCGCTTGGTAACGTAGAGCCCATGACTCAAATGTAGGACGGTGTGGAATCGGGATAAACCCTTGGATTGGCAATGCGCTTTTTCAGCGGTTGAAACAATCGGCGGGGAACTTTCCGCCGACCCAGGCCGGTTGCTCAGGCCGCGCCGGGCGCGCCCTCGGCCAGTGCGGCGCCGGCAAACTGCTGCTGGCGCCAGGCTTCAAACACCGTCACGGCCACGGCGTTGGACAGGTTCAGGCTGCGCTGCTGCGGCAGCATGGGCAGGCGCAGGCGCTGCTGCGGCGGGAACTGCTCGCGCACCTCGGCGGGCAGGCCCTTGCTTTCGGAGCCGAACACCAGCCAGTCGCCGGGCTGGAAGCCGATGGCGTGGGCGGGGCTGCTGCTGTGCGTGGTCATGGCGAACATGCGCTGGCGGTCCGGCCGGCAGTCCTGCAGGAACGCCTGCCAGTCGGCATGGCGGCGCACGGGAGCGTACTCGTGGTAGTCGAGGCCGGCGCGGCGCATCAGGCGGTCTTCCATGGAAAAGCCCAGCGGCTCGATCAGGTGCAGGCTGCAGCCGGTGTTGGCGGCCAGACGGATCACATTGCCGGTATTGGGCGGGATCTCCGGCGCGACGAGAACGATATGGAACATGGCCCGTATTGTCTCGCGGTGGCAGATGCCCCCGGGCCCCGGTCCCCTGCGGTCAGGGCGTGCGCGCCAGCACCAGGGCGCTGACCTCGGCCGCGCCTGCGCGGCGCAGGCAGGTGGCCAGCGCATGCAGGCTGGCGCCCGTGGTCATCACATCGTCGATCAACAGGATCTTGCGGCCGCGCACGTGGGCCAGCTGCGCAGGTGGCACGGCAAAGACCGTGCGCAGCTGGCGCAGGCGCAGGGCGCGCGGCAGGTCATGCTGGGCCTGTGCCGTGTGGGCGCGCTGCACGGCCTGGTGCCGCAGCTTGCCCCGGGTGGATGCGCTGCAGAGCGCGCGGGCCAGCACCAGGGTCTGGTGAAAGCCGCGCTCTCGCAGGCGCTGCGGCGACAGCGGCATGGGCAGCAGCAGGTCGCATTGCTGCAGTTGCTCGCGCGCCTGAGGCAACTCCAGCAGCAGATCGGCCAGGCTGCGTGCCAGGCCGGTATCTCCCCGGAACTTGAAGTCGCCGATCACCGTGTGCCACGGGTAGGCATAGTCCAGCGCGGCCAGGCAGTGCGTCAGCGGCGGCGGCTTGACCAGGCAGGCGCCGCAGGTGCGGGGACCATCGGCGCCGGTGCGGGCCGGCAGCGGCATGGCGCAGCGCCCGCATCGCGCCATGGGTCCGGCCCAGCGTGCGCGGCAGTCCTGGCACAGGCGCCGCGCAGGCCAGCGGTGGCAGACGGCGCATTGGCTGGGCAGCAGGCCGGGCAGGCCGGCATGCCAGCGCGAAAGCCATGACGCAGGCAGGTTGGGCATGGAGTCAATATACTCGCGCCGCGTCCGCCACCCCTTTGCTCCGGGGCCGGGCGCCTGTCTTTTGAGGAGCACGGATTCCCCGCCCAGCCATGTCCCACGAATTGCCTCCCACCATCGATCCGGCCGCCGCATTGCGCTGGCAGCAGGGCGCGCCTGCGGCCTCGCCGTGGCTGCATGAGGAGGTGGCGCGCCGCATGCAGGAGCGGCTGGACTGGATCGTCAAGCCGCCCCAGCGCTGGTGCCACTGGCAGCCCGTGCGCGGCGGCCTGCAGGCCCATGCGCTGCTGCGCCAGCGCTATGCGCAGTCCGAATGCCTGGTCTATGAAGCCTCGCCGCTGCATGAGGCCGCCGCCCGCGAGCAGCTGGGCGCGCGCTGGTGGCAGCCCGCGCGTTGGACCGGGGGCGCCACGCGCTTCGGCGAGCCCGAGCCCGCCGGCGTGGACATGCTGTGGGCCAACATGGCCCTGCATCAGCAGGCCGACCCGCAGGCGCTGATCGCGCGCTGGCACCAGGCGCTGTCCGTGGACGGCTATGTGATGTTCTCCTGCCTGGGGCCCGATACGCTGCGCGAACTGCATGCCCTCTACGCCCAGCTCGGCTGGCCGCCCGCCGGGCAGGCCTTCACCGACATGCACGACTGGGGCGACATGCTGGTGCACGCAGGCTTCAGCGAGCCGGTGATGGACATGGAGCACATCACGCTGACCTTTGCCACGCCCGAGCGGCTGCTGCAGGAGCTGCGCGAGCTGGGCCGCAACTTCCATCCGCAACGCTTTGCCGCGCTGCGCGGCCGCCGCTGGCAGCAGCGCCTGCACGACGCCTTGCGCGAACGGCTGGCCGGCCCCGACGGGCAGCTGGCGCTGACCTTCGAGATCGTCTACGGCCATGCCTACAAGCCGCAGCCGCGCGTGCGCCTGGAGTCCAGCAGCGCCGTGTCGCTGGAGGACATGCGCAGCATGCTGCGCCAGCCGCGCAACACGGGTTTGCGATAGCCTGAATGTCGCTTTCCGGTCATTGATCGAAAACAAAAACGTCTACACTTTTCCCGAGCTGACAGAGACAACAGCTTTTCCCTGGGCTCGCTCTCCCGGGCCGGGAAAAGACCAGCGGTCCGCAGGCCGAAAGGGGAGACGATTTGGTGTTTCGCTTTGCCACGGGAACGAGAACGGGCCGGCGCATTCAAGAGTGGCCCGCCCGCAAGTTTGATCATCACCGGCTGCAGCAGTGCCTGCTCCTCTGGGAGCGGGCACTGGTCTTTCTGTCCCTGTGTTCCCTGCTGCCCGCACTGCTGGGCCGCATGCGCTGCCTTCTTCCATCCGCTCCCGGCCCGCACGGCACACACGGCACACATGCCCTGAAGGGCCGGCGCGCGCGCATCCTCCCATCCACTTTGCTGCTGTCCCCCGAGTTCATGCGCCTGCAGGCGCAGGCGGGGATGGCGGCCCGCCCCCATCCTGGTCCCACGTCCGAGCTGCCGTTGATGCCGGCTGGCACGCTATTGGTGATTGCGCGCAGGCACATCTGCGGCGCTTTCATGCATGCTCGGACAGTTGAGGCCGGGAGTTGCCCTTTGGGCAGGCGTTGAACGGTCTGGCTGCGCGGCCCCCACGCCGGCGCAGCGGAGCGAGTGGATAACCCGAGGCTTAGATGTAAGTGAAAACTATGAAAAGCATTTCCACCAGGCTGGTTCTCTGGGGCTTGATGAGTGTGGCAGGGGCAGGCTCCCTTGCACATGCGGCGACAGATCTGCCAGGCGGCCCGGCCGTCAATCAGCTCAACCTTCATCCGGCGGTCACGCGCATCGCGCATGAGCAGCATTACCTGCACTGGATGATGCTGATCATCTGCACGGTGATCTTCATCGGCGTGTTCGCCGTGATGTTCTATTCGATCTGGAAGCACCGCAAATCGCGCGGCGCCAAGGCCGCGAACTTCCACGAATCGGCCACGGTCGAGGTGGTCTGGACCGTCGTGCCCTTCATCATCGTCGTGCTCATGGCGCTGCCTGCCACCAAGGTGCTGGTGGCGCAGAAGGACACCACCAACGCCGATGTCACGATCAAGGCCACGGGCTACCAGTGGAAATGGGGCTACGACTACATCAACGGCGAAGGCGAGGGCCTGAGCTTCATCTCCACGCTGGACAGCAGCCACCGCGTGCTGTCCGACAGCGGCGATGTGTCCAAGGCACCCAACGACTACCTGCTCAAGGTGGACAACCCGCTGGTCGTGCCCGTGGACCGCAAGGTGCGCATCATCACCACGGCCAACGACGTGATCCACTCCTTCATGGTGCCGTCCTTCGGCATCAAGCAGGATGCGATTCCGGGCTTCGTGCGCGACACCTGGTTCCGCGCCGAGAAGACCGGCGACTACTACGGCCAGTGCGCCGAGCTGTGCGGCAAGGAGCATGCCTACATGCCCATCCACGTGAAGGTGCTGTCCAATGACGGCTACAAGGCCTGGGTGGACGAGCAAAAGAAGATCGCCGCCGCCAAGAAGGACGACCCCAGCAAGGTCTGGTCCCTGCAAGACCTGATCGCACGCGGCGAGAAGGTCTATGCGGCCAACTGCGCGGCCTGCCACCAGGCCAACGGCAAGGGCGCCGGTCCCATCAAGGCGCTGGACGGCAGCCCCGTGGTCCTGGGTCCCACGGCCGAGATGATGCATGTGGTGCTGGAAGGCCGTGCCAACGGCGCCATGCCCGCCTGGAAGCAGCTGAGCGATACCGAGCTGGCCGCCGTGGTCACCTTTGCCAAGAACCACTGGTCCAACAAGACCGGCCAGCTGGTGCAGCCGGCCGAGTTCGTGGCCGCCCGCACAGGCAAGTTCCCTGCGCAGTGAGCACGCAAGACAGATGAGCGATTGGAGATAACAGCATGAGCGCCGTACTTCCCCCCATCCACAGCCCTGCGGGCGAGGGCCACGAACATGCGCATGAGCACGAGCATGGACACGGGCATGACGACCATCACCACCACGCCACGCCCACGGGCTGGCGGCGCTGGATGTTCGCCACCAACCACAAGGACATCGGCACGCTGTACCTGCTGTTCTCGTTCACCATGCTGATGGTGGGCGGGGTGCTGGCGCTGCTGATCCGCGCCGAGCTGTTCCAGCCCGGGCTGCAGATCGTCAACCCCGAGCTGTTCAACCAGCTGACCACCATGCACGGCCTGATCATGGTGTTCGGCGCCATCATGCCGGCCTTCGTGGGCTTTGCGAACTGGATGCTGCCGCTGCAGATCGGCGCCTCCGACATGGCCTTCGCGCGCATGAACAACTTCAGCTTCTGGCTGCTGATCCCGGCCGGCCTGATGCTGGTGGGCTCGTTCTTCATGCCCGGCGGCGCACCCGCCGCAGGCTGGACGCTGTATGCGCCGCTGACGCTGCAGATGGGGCCGTCCATGGACACCTCCATCCTGGCCATGCACATCATGGGCGCCAGCTCCATCATGGGCGCCATCAACATCATCGTCACCGTGCTCAACATGCGCGCGCCCGGCATGACGCTGATGAAGATGCCCATGTTCGCCTGGACCTGGCTGATCACGGCCTACCTGCTGATCGCCGTCATGCCCGTGCTGGCCGGCGCCATCACCATGACGCTGACGGACCGCCATTTCGGCACCAGCTTCTTCAACCCCGCAGGCGGCGGCGATCCGGTGATGTACCAGCACATCTTCTGGTTCTTCGGCCACCCCGAGGTCTACATCATGATCCTGCCGGCCTTCGGCATCATCAGCCAGATCGTGCCGGCCTTCAGCCGCAAGAAGCTGTTCGGCTATGCGTCCATGGTGTATGCGACCTCGTCCATCGCCATCCTGTCCTTCATCGTGTGGGCGCACCACATGTTCACGACCGGCATGCCCGTCACGGGCCAGCTGTTCTTCATGTACGCCACCATGCTGATCTCGGTGCCCACGGCCGTGAAGATCTTCAACTGGGTGGCCACCATGTGGCGTGGCTCCATGACCTTCGAGACGCCCATGCTGTTCTCGGTGGGCTTCATCTTCGTGTTCACCATGGGCGGCTTCACGGGCCTGATCCTGTCGATGGCGCCCATCGACATCCAGCTGCAGGACACCTACTACGTGGTGGCCCACTTCCACTACGTGCTGGTGGCCGGATCGCTGTTCTCCATGTTCGCGGCCTACTACTACTGGGCCCCCAAGTGGACGGGCGTGATGTATTCGGAGACGCGCGGCCAGATCCACTTCTGGGGCTCGCTGATCTTCTTCAACATCACCTTCTTCCCCATGCACTTCCTGGGCCTGGCGGGCATGCCGCGCCGCTATGCCGACTACCCCATGCAGTTCGCCGACTTCAACATGGTGGCCTCGCTGGGCGCGCTGGGCTTTGGCCTGATGCAGGTGTATTTCTTCCTCTTCGTCGTCGTGCCCGCCATGCGCGGCAAGGGCGAGAAGGCGCCGCAAAGGCCCTGGGAGGCTGCCGAAGGCCTGGAGTGGGAAGTGCCCTCGCCGGCGCCGTTCCATACCTTCGAGACGCCGCCCAAGCTGGATGCGACGGCGACCCGCGTCATAGGCTGAAATGAACCACCGCCTGGGTCGCTTCGCGCCTTCCCCCTTCCTCGATGTCCCTGGGGTGGGGCGCGACAGTTTCAGAGATTGCCAGTAGTCATGGAGATCAGAAAAATGGATGCACAGCAACGAAAAGCCAATGTGCGGCTGGCGCTGATCCTGGTATCGGTGGCGCTGGTCTTTCTGGCCGGCTTCGTGATCAAGATCACCGTGCTCCATTGAGCGCTTGAAGGCAACAGGAGGGCAATCCGTGAGCGTGCGCAGTGAAAACGCGAAGATGGTGGGCAAGCTGGCCGTGGTGGCGCTGGGCATGTTTGCCTTCGGCTACGTGCTGATTCCCATCTACAAGCACATCTGCGAGCTCACGGGCATCAACATCCTGTCGCTGTCCGAGCGGCAGGTGCCGGGCAACGGCACGGCCGGGCGCGATGTGAAGCTGCCTGCCAACTCGCAGGTGGACAAGAGCCGCACCATCACCGTGGAGTTCGACGCCAATGCGCGCGGGCCCTGGGACTTCAAGCCGGCGCAGCGCTCCATGCAGGTCCATCCGGGCGAGCTGGCCACGGTCATGTACGAATTCCAGAATGTGCAGAACCGCCGCATGGCGGCCCAGGCGATACCGAGCTATGCGCCACGCCAGGCGGCTGCGCATTTCAACAAGCTCGAGTGCTTCTGCTTTTCGCAGTACACGCTGGAGCCAGGGGAAAAGCGCGAGTGGCCGGTGGCCTTCGTGATCGATCCGCGCATCTCCAAGGACGTGACCACGATCACGCTGTCCTATACCTTCTTCGAGGTGGGCGGCAGCACGCCGGCCGCGCCCACGGGCGATGCGCCGGTGGCCGCAGGGCCGAAGCAGGAGCCGGCCTCATGAATGCGCCGCAACCCGGGGACAAGCGCCGCCCGCCCAGCGTGTGGCGCACGGTGCGCGCCGTGGCTTGGTCCCTGTTCGGCGTGCGCAGGGCTAGCGAGTACCAGCAGGACGGGGAGCGCATCACGCCGCTGCATGTGATTGCAGTGGGGCTGGCGGCCATCTTCCTGCTGGTGCTGGGATTGATCGCGCTGGTCAAGCTCGTGGTCTGAGCGGCGCGGCCATCGGGGACAGAGAGTGATAGACGGGAAACACAGAACCAAGAATGTCAGGAGCTGAGCAATGAGTGCAACCACCCACGGCAAAACGCCTTACTACTACGTGCCGGCAGAGTCCAGCCATCCCGTCATGGCGGCGGCGGGGCTGTTCTTCGTGATCCTGGGCGCGGGCAACTGGATCAACGGCCATGAATGGGGCATGTACAGCCTGGGCCTGGGCCTGGTCTGGTGGCTGGCCGTGCTCTTTTTCTGGTTCCGGGAGGCCGCGCATGAAAGCGAGTCGGGCAAGTACGGTCGCAAGATCGACCTGTCCTTCCGCTGGAGCATGAGCTGGTTCATCTTCTCCGAGGTGATGTTCTTCGGCGCCTTCTTCACCGCCCTGTGGTGGGCGCGCTCGCACTCGGTGCCCGCGCTGGGCAGCCTGGACAACGCCTTGCTGTGGCCCGACTTCAAGGCCGTCTGGCCCAGCATGGCAGCGGGTGCCACGGCCTCGCCGGCCAACAGTGTCGAGCCCTTCCAGACCGTGGGCCCGTTCTGGCTGCCCACCATCAACACGGCGCTGCTGCTGACTTCGGGCGTGACGCTGACCATTGCCCACCATGCGCTGCAGGCCGGCCACCGCGCCCGCACCATCGCCTTCATGTGGATGACGGTGATCCTGGGCTTCGTCTTCCTGTGCGTGCAGGGCTACGAGTACTACCACCTGTACACGGATCTGAACCTCAAGCTGTCCTCGGGCGTGTTCGGCTCGACCTTCTTCCTGCTCACGGGATTCCACGGCTTCCACGTCTTCGTGGGCATGCTGATGCTGTTCTTCATCACCATGCGCCTGCATGCCGGGCACTTCACGGCCGAGCGGCATTTCGGCTTCGAGGGCGCGGCATGGTACTGGCACTTCGTGGACGTGGTGTGGCTGTTCCTCTACGTGCTGGTCTACTGGATGTAGTCTGTATCCGGCCCCATGCAAAAAGAAGCGCCAGGGCGCTTCTTTTTGTTTGTGGGGGCAGGGGGCTTGTCTATTGCCCGGCGGTCCAGCCGGTGGGATGGATGTAGCCCAGCTTGGCCGCCAGCAGCACGCACAGGAACAGCGCGATGGACAGGCCCACGCGCAGCGCCAGTGCACGGAACATGGCGCGGCTGCGGCGCCTGTCGTCGCCCGCTCCCTGCTGGTCTTCGGGATTGCGGCGCATCATGAAGAACAGGGCGCTGCCCAGACTGGCGACAATGGCCAGCAGGGCGAGAACGATCACGAATTTCATGGGTGGATTATCCGGTGCGTGTTTCCAGAATGCCAGAGCGCTGGCGGTTTGTACTGATCACCTTGGCCGCGCTGATCGGCGTGGCCGTCACGCTGTCCCTGGGCCGCTGGCAGCTGCAGCGCGCGGCCTACAAGCAGGAACTGTTCGACGCCGTGCAGCGCCAGCAGGGCCTGCCGCCGTGGAGCAACGCCCAGCTGGCAGCCGTGCAGCCCGGTGCGGTGCCGAACCCCGAGGCCGCGCCCTGGCTGCACCGTCCCGTGCAATTGCAGGGCCACTGGATTGCGGGGCAGACGCTGTACCTGGACAACCGCCAGATGCAGGGCCAGCCGGGCTTTTTCGTGCTCACGCCGCTGCGGCTGGCTGCGCCGCATGAGGACGTGGTGATCGCCGTGCAGCGCGGCTGGGTGCCGCGCAACTTCCTGGACCGCACGGCCCTGCCCGAGGTGCAGACGCCCGAAGGGCTGGTGACCGTCCAGGGGCGCATGGAGGCCACGCCGTCCCGGCTCTACGAATTCGGCCGTGCAGGGGCAGACCCTGATGGGCAAAAGTCGCGCATCCGACAGAATGTGGACATTGCCGAATGGGCCGTGGCCTCCGGGCTGCCGCTGCGCGAATGGAGCCTGCTGCAGACCGGCGAAGCCAGCGAAGGCCTGCGGCGCGACTGGCCCGTTGTGACGGCCGGTGTCGAGAAACACCATGGCTATGCGTTCCAATGGTTTGGACTTGCGGCCCTGATCACGCTTTTGTATGTCTGGTTCCAAATCGTCCGACGCTTTGTCCGCCCGCGCCATGCCCGCTCCTGAGACTCCCCTGGAGATGACTGTCCATGGCCTGCCACCCTTGCAGCCGGGCCTTGCCGGCGCGCAACGCACGCGCAGCGGCCGCTGGAAGATGCTGGCCGTGTTCGCGGTCTGCGCCGCGCCCGTGGTGGCCTCCTATTTCACCTACTACGTGCTGCGGCCTGGCCAGCAGCGCAGCTTTGGCGAGCTGATCGCGGACCAGCCAGCCTTGCCACCGGCCACGGCCACCACGCTGGACGGCGCCCCTGTACCGCTGCAGTCGCTCAAGGGCCAATGGCTGCTGCTGAGCGTGGCGGGCGGGGCCTGCGGCAGCGCCTGCGAAAGCCATCTCTATCTGCAGCGCCAGCTGCGCGAGACCCTGGGCCGCGAAAAGGACCGGCTGGACCGGGTCTGGCTCATCTCCGACGACGCACCCGTGCCCGCCCACCTGCGCCCCGCGCTGGCCCAGGCCACGGTGCTGCGCGTGCCCGAGGCCGTGCTGCGCGGCTGGCTGCAGCCCGCGCCCGGCCATGCGCTGCAGGACCACCTGTACGTGGTGGACCCGCAGGGTCACTGGATGATGCGCATGCCCGCCGGGCTGGGCATGGCCGACGCCGGCAAGGCCAAGCGCGACCTGGACCGGCTGCTGCGAGCATCGGCCTCGTGGGACACGGCGGGACGCCCCGGCGACGGCGACTGAGGCCTGCGCCAAGGAACCGAGCCGGCAGCCAGGTCGTCTCATGGAGGCAGGCAGGCCCCGCAGCGCCGGGGTCTTGCGGTTATGGGGTATGGTTTGCGGCTGTGCGAAAGCGCCTTCAGCGGACGCTTTCGCCTTTTCACTTTCCAGCCCGGGCGGCGCGCAGGCTTTGCGGCCACGCAGCCTGCGGCAACTACCTTGTTGAGGAAGCATGAACAAACGGACAGCGCTGCGCTTTCTGGGCGTGACCGCCATGGCATGGGGCGCCCTGGCGCTGAGCGGATGCTCGCGCGAGGCCAAGACCAGTTTCCAGGGCGTCGATGTCACGGGCGCCGAATACGCCAAGGACATTCCCCTGCGCGATGTGGACGGCAAGCAGCGCAGCATCAAGGACTTTGCGGGCAAGGTCGTCGTGGTCTTCTTCGGCTACACGCAATGCCCCGACGTCTGCCCCACCACGCTGCAGGAGCTGGTCGAGGTCAAGCAGCAGCTGGGCGCCGATGGCGACAGGCTGCAGGGCGTCTTCGTCACCCTGGACCCCGAGCGCGACACGCCCGAGGTGCTCAAGGCCTACCTGGGCAACTTTGACCCCGGCTTCGTCGGCCTGCACGGCACGCCCGAGGAGACGGCGGCCGTGGCCAAGGATTTCAAGCTCTTCTACAAGAAGGTGCCCGGCAAGACCGAAGGCACCTACACGCTGGACCATTCGGCCGGCAGCTATGTCTATGACACGGCCGGCCGCCTGCGTGTGTATGAGCGATACGGCGGCGGCCCGCAGGTGCTGGGCGCCGACGTCAAGGCCCTGCTGCAGGAAAAGCGTTCCTGATCCTGCGCGCGCCGCAGCCAGTGTGACCGCCGTCACATTGGCTGCGTTTAGGCGCGATGCGGCACACCATCCCTGATGTGCATCGCCGCAGGACTGCTTAGAGTGGGCCCCGCCTGGAGCGTCATGCCGACGCCCCGCCCATCTCCAAGAGACCTGATCCATGCGGCGAAACGTGTACGTCACCCAGCGTGAGTACCCTTTGAACGAAGGAGAGACGCTTCTTTCCGTCACCGACCTGAAGGGGCGCATCGTCTATGCCAACGATGCCTTCATCCGCGTCAGCGGCTTCGAGGCCGCCGAGCTCTACGGCAAGGCCCACAGCATCGTGCGCCATCCGGACATGCCGGCCGCCGCCTTCGCCGACATGTGGACCACCATCCAGCGAGGGCTGCCCTGGAGCGCCCTGGTCAAGAACCGGCGCAAGAACGGCGACCACTACTGGGTGCGCGCCAACGCCAGTCCCATACGCCATGCGGGCACCGTGGTCGGCTACCTGTCCGTGCGCACCCGGCCGCAGCCGTGCGAGGTGCAGCAGCATGCGGCGCTCTATGAACAGATCAATGCCGGCGTGCGCTCGCTGGGCCTGCACCGGGGCTTCCCAGTGGGGCGTGGCGCCGCGGGCGCGCTGCAGCGCTGGTGGCGCTTCAGGCCGCTGGCCTGGCGGGCGCAGGCCATGGTGGCGGGACTGTGGCTGCTGGGATCGGCCGGGCTGTGGTTGCCGTCGCTGCAGGCCTGGGCCTCGGCTTTGCCCCTGTCCCTGACGCTGGCCGAGATCTGGCCCGCCTGGCTGATCTGGAGCCTGGCTTGCGTGGCGGCCGGGCAGTGGCTGCGCACCAGGCTGCTCATGCCCCTGGCTGCCCTGCGCGGACAGGCCCAGGCCGTGGCCAGCGGGCAGCAGACGGGGGAACTGTTCACGCAGCGCACGGACGAGATCGGCGCCATCGGCGGCGCCGTGCGACAGACCGGACTCAACCTGGTCTCCCTGGTGGACGACATCCAGGGCAAGAGCGACCAGGTGCGCCGCTGCGCGCTGGCCGTGCAGCAGGGCAGCACCGAACTGAGTGACCGCACCGAGGCTGCCGCCGCCAGCCTGGAGCAATCGGCCCAGGCCATGCAGGCCCTGGCCTGCGCCATAGAGCGCAGCAGCGCCCAGGCCGGCGAGGCCGCCCGCCGCGCACGGCATGGCGTGGACATGGCCGGGCAGAGCAGCCGCATGGTCGCGCAACTGGACCAGGGCATGCGCGGCGTGGCCCGGACCAGCGACCAGGTCGGGGAGATCAGCTCGCTCATCGACGGCATTGCCTTTCAGACCAATCTGCTGGCGCTCAACGCCGCCGTGGAGGCCGCGCGCGCCGGCGAGCACGGCAAGGGCTTTGCCGTGGTGGCCGACGAGGTGCGCGGCCTGTCCCAGCGCAGCGCCCACGCTGCGCGCCAGATCAAGGCATTGATCGAGGCATCGCAGCAGCAGGTGGCGCAAAGCTGCGCCATGGCGCGCGAAATGGGCGAGGCCATGCTCGCCGTGCAGGCCGACATGCGCGAGCAGCTGCTGCTGGCCGAAGGCATGCAGGCCGCCAGCCAGGCCCAGGCCGGTGGCGTGCAACAGGTGCAGGCCGCCGTGCAGCAGCTCGAACAGATGACCCAGCACAACGCCACGCTGGCGCGCGACACCATCGCGCACGCGCAGCAGCTGGCCGCGCAGGCTCAGGCGCTGGAGGCTGCGGCATCGGTCTTCCACGGCAAGGGGCCGTCCGCATGATGGCGTCGGCCTGGAGCGCGCAAGCCGGCCATCTGATCGGGCCGTGCGAGGCGCTGGATGAGGAGCTCAAGCGCGTGGCCATGGAGGCCGCGCCCGACGGCATCGTGCTCGTGGATCGCAAGGGCCGCATCCTGCTGGCCAATCCCGCCATGCAGGCCATGAGCGGTTATGGCGCCTCCGAGCTGCTGGGCCGTCCGCTGCAGATGCTGCTGCCGCCCGAGGCGCATGCGGCCCATGGGCCGCAGCTGCAGTCCTACTTCGCCCAGCCCGCGCGCCGGCCCATGGGGCAGGGGCGGGACCTGTGGCTGCTGCGCAAGGACGGCAAGCGCCTGTCCGTGGACATCGCCCTGGGCCATTCCCCGCACGGCGGGGGCGTGGCCGTGGCCTTTGTGCGCGACCTGTCGCAGCTGCGCCAGATGGAGGCCTGCATGCACTACCACGCCACGCACGACACGCTCACCGGCCTGCTCAACCGCTGGCAGTTCGGGTTGCAGCTGGAGCAGGCGATCTCGCAGGCGCAGGCGCAAGTGGGTTCGGGTTCGGGCTCGGGTTCGGGTTCGGGCTCGGGCTCGGGCTCGGGCACCGGGCCCGCGTCCTTTGCGCTGCTGCTGCTCGACCTCGACAACTTCAAGGCCATCAACGACGGCTATGGCCACGACGTGGGCGACCAGGTGCTCAAGGAAGTGGCGCGCCGCCTGCAGGCCGCGCTGGGCACTTCGGCCACGCTGGCGCGCATGGGCGGTGACGAGTTCACCGCCGTGCTGCATCCCTGCAACGGGCCGGACCTGCGCCGGCGCGTCGACGCGCTGCTGGGCGAGCTGTGCCGGCCCTGCGCCATCGGCCACTACGCGCTGAACTTCGGCGCCAGCGTGGGCGTGGCCTTCTACCCGCAGGACGCGGGCGATGCGGCCACCCTCATGCGCTATGCCGACATGGCCATGTACGACGCCAAGCAGCGCGGCCGTGCCTCCTACGCCTGCTATGCCAGCGCCATGGGCGAGGCCATGGCCGAGAAAGTGCTGCTGCACGAACGCCTCAAGCGCGCCCTGGACCGGGGTCTGCTGAGCCTGCATTTCCAGCCCCAGGTGCAGGTGCTGGGCGGCCAGGTCCAGGGCGTGGAGGCCCTGCTGCGCTGGAACGACGAGCAGATGGGCTGGGTCTCGCCGGAGCGCTTCGTGCCCGTGGCCGAGTCCACGGGCCTGATCCTCGCGCTGGGCGAATGGGTGATCGATGCGGCCTGCCGCCAGGCCGGCGACTGGCTGCGCGCAGGCATGCCGCTGCGCGTGGCGGTCAACCTCTCTGCCCAGCAACTGCGCCAGGCCGACCTGCAGCAGCGCCTCATGGGCAGCCTGGCCCGGCATGGCGTGCCGCCGCACCTGCTGGAGCTGGAAGTCACCGAGTCCGCCGCCATGACCGACCCGCAGCAGGCGCGCGAATTGCTGGGCAGCCTGCTTGCCGCAGGTGTCTGCGTGGTGCTGGACGATTTCGGCACCGGCTACTCCTCGCTGGCCCACCTGCGCGATCTGCCCGTCTCGCGCGTGAAGATAGACCGCACCTTCATCGGCCCCATGCTCGACAGCCCGGCCGACGCCAAGATCGTCAAGGCCGTGATCGCGCTGGCCCGCACCCTGGGCCTGCAGGTGGTGGCCGAAGGCGTGGAAACCGCCGAGCAGCTGCGCCTGCTGCGCATCCTGGACTGCGACGCCTACCAGGGCTGGCTCTTCGCCCGCGCCATGCCGGCGGAGCAGATTCCCGCGCTGATTCACAAGCCCGTGGCGACCTTGCTGGCGCAGCAGGAGGAAGAGGCGCTTGAGCATCAAACTGCGGACTGTTGCGATGGGAAGGGAGCGATGGTGAGCAGGGACGGCGGTTCTGCCAAACCTGGCGCTTGATGTTGCAACAGGTCGGCAAGCCTACCGGTCCGCCCGATCAACCGCCACGCCTCTCGCACCCCACCTCCTTCACCCCACCTCCCTCACCCCACCCCCACTGATCCTCAACAACACCGCAGGCTGCAGCACGCAATGCCATCGATCCGGCCGCTCCAGCGCGCCCAGTTGCACCAGGCGCACAAGGCTGCGTGCGATGGTTTCGCGCGTGGTGGCCAGCAGGGCGGCCAGTGCACCCTGGCTGGGCAGGCGCACGAGCAGGCTTGACTGCAGCGCGGCCAGTTGCATCAGGGTGGCGGCCAGCTGGCGCAGCACGCCGGGGATGCGGACGATGTGGGCCCATTCCGCCAGCAGGGCGTTGTTGCAGGTGTAGCTGGTGGCCAGCGCGCGCACGAAGGCGGCATCGACCAAGCCCCGGCGCGTGATGGTGGCGATATCCACGCAGCAGATGCGCCCCGGGCCCAGGGCCTCGAAGTGCATGGCCGAGGGCTGCTGCAGCCAGCCCGGGCTGCCCAGCGCGTGGCCGTTGCCGAACAGCGCCACGGGCCGCTGCACGCCGTCGCCGCCACGGCGGATAGCCAGGACGAAACCGAGCTTGATCACCTGGAATTCATGGGCAACGCAGCCTTGCGCCTGGAGCTTCTGGCCCTTGGCCAGGCCGCGTTCGCGGATGTGCGGCAGCCATTGCAGGAAGGCGGGTTCGGGCAGTTGCCCCAGCAGGCAGTGCGACGAACGCATGCATTCGCTGCAGCGTACGGCTGAAGGCGCAAAGGACGACGATGGCATGGCACGGACGGTTCGAAGGCGCCGCAAGCCAGGGCAGGAGGCGCCCTGGCGCTGGCAGGGACCCGGGCGTGCGGCCAGGGCGAAGCCGTGCAGGCTAGCGGGCCCTGCGGCTGAATGCAACGTGATGTAACCGTTTTCGCGCCAGATGGCGTCAATCCGCCGCTGTTCCTTGACCTGGGTCAGACGGCTGCCGTGCTGCTGGCGCTGCTGGCATGGTCGGCACCGCTGGCCGTTTCGCTGCCGTGGGCGCGGGCGGCTTCGCGCATGCGTGCCAGCTCGCGTGCGGGCAGGGGGATGTCGCCGCTGGCGACCTTCATCAGCAGGCAGTGCAGCATTTCGGTGGACAGTCCGTGCAGCACCAGGCGGTGGCCGGCGCGCAGGGTGGACAGGGGCACCAGCGGGTGCTTGTTGTTGAGCATGACCAGGTGCTCGGGCGAGGCGAGGATCTTGGCCGCATAGATGGCCACGGTCTCGTCCAGCTGCAGCGAGTTGCTGGCGCGCCAGAAGTCGTTGTCGGTCAGCAGCAGCTGGTAGACGGGCGTGTAGACCTCGATGGCGCTTTGCAGGTCCAGCAGGTTCAGGCGCCCGCGCGGCATGTCCTCCAGGCGCAGGGGCGGGTTGCGCAGCATGGAGAAGTCGGGCTCGACCACGGGCTGCAGTTCCTGGCCTGCGGCGCGCAGCGCGTTGTTCACGCGGATGACGAAGTTGAACAGGTTCAGGTCGTGCCTGAGGAACAGGTCGTCCCTGATGTCGTCGATGCTGCCTGGCTCCAGCGGTGTGGTGGACACGGGCGTGGGCGCGTTGGCCGCGACAAAGGCCAGGATCTGCGAGCCCAGGTGGAAGTGGCGCAGGATGAGCCAGTTGGCCTCGGGCGAGACGAAGCGGTTCATGCTGAAGGCCAGCAGCCGGTGCAGCAGCCTGGAGTGGGCCCAGTTGCGCGGCAGCAGCACCTTGAGGATCTGGATGAGGACGATGCTGGTGCGCGCCAGCGGCCGCAGGAAGGGCAGCAGGTACTGGCGCGAGCCGCTGCTGCAGTCGCGCAGCCAGGCGGCCTTGACGTCGTCGGGCAGCGGCGTGCTCTGGTCCAGGTACAGGGCACGCCAGGGGCTGGGGTCGCGCTCGTCGTGGGGCTGGTCGATGAAGTCTGGCGGTGGCATCAGTTCTCCTCGGTCAGGACATGCTCGAACTGCATCAGGTACAGCGCCGCCGTGTGGCGCGCGGTGCGCACGATGGCCTGCGCCGCCGTGCCCCCGCTGCCGTCTGTGCCGTCCAGCGCCATCACCATCTGCACGGCCATGAGCCAGCGCTCCAGGTGGTGTTCGTCGTTGGCGCCGTGGTATTCCAGGAAGCGGAAGGCATCGGGCGGCAGCGGCAGGCTGGCGCGCAGCAGCGGCAGCAGGCTGGGCACGATGCGCTGGCCCGTGCCTTCGATGATGTAGATGGCGCCCAGCAGGCCCACGGGATTGGGCGTGGCGGCCAGGCCGTGCAGATAGGCGTTGAGCGCCTCGCCGCCGGGGTTGCGGCGCAGGCGGGTGAGGTCGGTCTCGGTGCCGCCGGCCTTGAGGTAGTCCTCGTGCAGGATGCGGAAGTCGTTTTGCTCCTCGCCCGCATGCACGTCGATCAGCGCAGCCAGCGCCGCGTGTTCTCCGGTCAGCGAGGCCGCGCCCTCGCGCATCCACAGGCTGCCCTCGCGAACCTGGGGAACCCAGTGGCTCATCCAGCGCACGTAGTCCGCCGTCTGCAGCCTGCCTGTGCGTATGCGCTGCAGCAGCGGCGTGCGCCACACGCGCGAGCGGTAGTCCTGCCAGAGGCTGGCCAGTTCGGTCAGCAGCGGCGCGAGCGTGGCCGGGGCCTGGTTCGGGTCGTGGGGCGGGGCGATGGTGGAGACATCGGGCAGCAGGTCCGGGGCAGCGGGAGCTTCGGCGGTGGCACTACGTGCTGCGGCGGTGGCCGGGGTGGAGGTGGGAGCCTGGGCCGCATCCTCCACTTCCAGCAGCATGTAGCCGGCCGTGAAGCGGCCCGATTCGGGAATGAAGCACAGCACGGTGTCGCCGTGCTTCAGGCGCGCCGATTGCGTGCGCAGGAACTCGGACAGCATCACGAAGATGGAGGCCGCGCCCGTGTTGCCGCGCCAGGCCAGGTTGCTCCACCAGCGTTCGCGCGGGATGCCGAGCTGGGCCTTTCCCAGCAGCTCATCGACCACGGGGATGAAGCGCTCGGACGAGTAGTGGCACAGGAAATGGTCTATGCCGCGCCCGGGCACCCAGCCCGTGTGCGCCAGGTGGGCGTATTCGTGGATGCAGACATCGAACAGGTGCGGCAGCAGGCGGATGTCCTGGCGCAGCGACAGCGCGCCTGCGGCCTCGGCATCGCCCCAGGCGGCAAAGTCCAGGTGGCTGGTGGCGCGGTCGGGCGTCAGGCCCAGTTGCATGCAGACCGGGTAGTCGCCGGCAAAGCTGCGCAGGTGCGTCCAGCGCAGCTTCAGGCGCAGGCCCGGCGCCTGGGGCAGGGCCTGCGGGCCGCCCAGCAGCACGGCGCCTGCGCCATCGGACAGCATCCAGCGCAGGAAGTGGGCGTCGAAGTCCGTGTTGTATCCCTGGGCCGCGAAGCGCGAGCGCTTGAACAGGCGCGAGGGCATTTCGCTGGCCACGGCCAGGGCCAGCGAGTCGGGCGCGCGGTCCACGGCCTGGGCCGCCGCCTGCAGCGCGCCCACGCTGGCGGCGCAGACGCCGTGCACGGACAGGGTCTCCATGGGCGGCGCGGCCATCTCTCCCTGGATCATGCTGGCAAAGCCTGGCATGAGCGCATCGCCGCCCGAGGAACCGCTGGCCAGGAAGCCCACATCGCCCAGCGCGCGCCCGGCCTGCGCCAGGCAGTCCTGGATGGCCTGGGCGGCCATGGCCGTGTTGCTGTGCACGGTGCGGCCTTCGGCGTCTATGGCGTAGTGGCGCTGGACAATGCCGTTCTCGGCCAGGATGCGGCGCTTGAGGCGCTCGGACAGGCGGTTGAGCGGTGCCACGTAGGCATCCATGCCTGCGTTGTCCACGGGTTCACCGGGCAGGAACATGCCTGCGGCATGCAGATAGACGTTGGAATAGGCGACGGGCATGGGTTCAGGGTCGTATCAGTCGTATGTTCCGGGAGGCATTTGCGCACGCGTGCGCGCCGGCGGCCAGACCGTGCCGAGCACGAAGACGCGGGCCATGTAGGGTAGCAGTCCGCCTTCGTTGAGCGCAGGTGCCACGCGCTGGCGGTAGTGTTCGCTGTGCAGGCGCGTGAGCTCGGACCAGTGGGCCTGGGGCCGCTCGTGGTGGGCCGTGTGCAGGCCGATGTTGAACAGCAGCGGATTGACCCAGCCCTCGAAGTTGCGCGCGTAGTTCAGTGGCGTGGCGCTGTCCAGCCGCTGGCCGCGCGTCAGTGGCCGGCCATCGGCATGGGCGTGCTGCAGGTAGTTGGTGGCCAGCAGCCAGTGCAGGCCATGCAACTGGGGAACGATCACCAGCAGCAAGGCCTTTTGCCAATCCAGCGACAGCAGCAGCGCCCAGCTGCCCAGCCACAGCAGGTACTGGCCCATGCAGTAGCGAAAGGCGCCGGGCCAATGCCGCCGCAGCTGGCCCAGCCAGCGCAGGAACAGCGGGTACAGCACCCAGCCGGCCTGCAGCGGGTGGAGCAGGTAGCCCAGCAGATGGTTGTGGTCGCCGCCGAAGCGGTAGGTGCGTGCCATGTCGCGCGGGCCGTGGCGGAAGCGGTGGTGGTTGGCCACATGGGCGGGCCAGAACACAAAGGTCGGGTGGCCTTGCAGCAGGGTCAGCCAGTAGTCGGTGAAGCGGTTGGCCCAGCGCCCGCGCCACATGCGCAAATGCGTGTGGTTGTGGTGGATGACGCCCACGCCCAGCGTGAGGAACAGCTCGATCCCGTAGAGCCACAGGTTCCAGCCGTGCTGCCACTGCCACCACACGATCAGCGGCAGCGCCACCAGATAGGCCAGCGACTGCAGGTCGCGCCCGTGGCGCAGCCGGGGCAGCCATGGCTGGACGTGGCGAGCAGGCGGTCGGCTCATTCCGTCCTGGGCCGGGCCGTGGCGGGCAGTGCCACGCGCGTGCGCATCAGCCGGTCCATGAAGGCCAGCGCAAAGCCGTAGTTGCCATTGGGCCGGGCATGGTGCAGATGGTGGCGCCGGCTGGCGGCCAGCGCATGCGTGTCGGACACCCTGGGAAAGAAGTCGTAGTTGGAGTGGCCTATGACGTTCAGCAGCAGGCTGAGCACGGGCACCGAGGCCAGCGACCAGAAACTGAAGTCATGCACCACCATGGGCAACAGGATGACGTTGCCCAGCATCAGCGCCTCGATGGGATGGAAGCTGTAGGTGGACCACGGCGTGGTGACGATGGAGCGGTGATGGTCACCATGAAAGCGCCCCAGCAGCCGCGTATGCAGCAGGCGGTGGTTGATCCAGAAATGCACATCGTTCCAGATCAGCAGCACCACGATTTCGACGGCAATGCGCCAGGGGCCTGCATCGGGCTCCAGCCGCGCCCACCCCAGTTGCAGAAGGCCCCAGGGCACGATCATGCCGATGCCGAAGATCAGCACCGAATGCAGCGACTGGCGCCATTCGCGCTGCAACTGGTCGGGCTTGAGCGGGCGCGTGTCCAGCACGCGGCCCACGCCGCGCCGCTGCAGCCAGCGCGTGAGCGCCGACATGCCCCAGCCACCGGCCAGGTAGAGCACGCCAAAGAAGGCTAGGCCCCAGGCCATGACCTGCCAGGCGTTGAGTTCGGTAAAGGCTTGGGCTGCGGTCATGGGGGTGTCAAAGAGGGCACGTCACTGGGCGCATCATTGTGCGCGTATGCCCTGTTCGCGGATGATGCGGCCCAGCGTCGCCACGTCCTGGCGCATGCGCAGGGCCAGGCCTTCGGGCGAGCTGCCCACGGCCTGCCAGCCCTGGGCGGCCAGGCGCGCGCGCATCTCGGGCGAGCGCACGATCTCGCTCACGGCCTCGGCCAGCTTGTGCACATGGGCGGCGGGCATGGCCTTGGGCGCCGCCACGGCGTTCCAGATCTCCAGGTCGAAATCGCCCACGCCCAGCTCCTTGAGGCTGGGCAGGCCCGGCGCCAGCGGGCTGCGCGCGGCCGAGGTCACGGCCACGCCGCGCAGCTTGCCGGCCTGGACCTGGGCCATGGCCAGCGCGGGCGGCAGCATGGACAGCTGCAGGTCGCCGCCCTGGATGGCGTTGAACACCTGCGGGTAGCCGGGATAGGGAATGTGCTCGGGCCTGAGCGCGGAGCGGCTCTTGAGCAGCTCCATGCCCAGGTGGCCCACGGTGCCCACGCCGGGCGAGCCGTAGCTCCAGCGGCTGCCGGCCTGGGCAGCGGCCTCCAGGAAGGCCCGGCCCTCGGGCGCGCCGGCCGGCGCCACCAGCACCAGGGGTGCCACGCCGATCAGGCTGACGGGCTGCAGGTCCTTGACGGGGTCGTAGCGCACGGCGGGGTTGAGCAGGCGGGCAATCGTCAGGTTGCCGTTGATCATCACGCTGAAGGTATGGCCATCGCGCGCACGGGCCACCTGCTCGCCTGCAATGTTGCCGCCTGCTCCCACCTTGTTCTCGACGATGACGGGCTGGCCCAGGCGCTTTTCCAGCGGCTCGGCCAGTGCGCGCGCCGTGAGGTCCGGGGAAGATCCTGCGGGAAAGCCGACGATCAGGTGCAGCGGCTTGCTGGGCCAGTTGTCGCCCGCCACGGCAGCGCAAGGCAGCAGGGCCGAAGCCAGGGCGGTGGCCAAGGCATTGGCGAAGAGGCGGCGTAGTGGCGAGATGGCGCGGGCGGGCATGGGTGCGTGGGGGCCGCGAAGGCTGCGGGCAATAAAAAACCCGGAGATTATCCGGGTTTGTCTTGAAGCAGCCTGTCAGCCCAGGCCGTCAGGCCGTCAGGCGAACTCGGCCAGGGCCTTCTTCATCTTCTTCATGGCAGCCACCTCGATCTGGCGAATGCGCTCGGCGCTCACGCCATACACGGCGGCCAGTTCATGCAGCGTCATGCCGCCCGAGCCGTCATCGTTGACCTTGAGCCAGCGCTCCTCGACGATGCGGCGGCTGCGGTCGTCCAGCGAATCCAGCGCCATGGCAATGCCGTCGGTGGCCAGGTGGTCACGCTGGCGCGACTCGATCATGGCCGTGGGCTCATGTGCGCCGTCGGCCAGATAGGCGATGGGGCCGAAGGCCTGCTCGCCATCATCGCTGGGCGAGGGGTCCAGCAGCACGTCGCCACCGGCCAGGCGCGTTTCCATCTCCATGACTTCTTCGCGCTTGACGTTGAGCTTCTCGGCCATGGCGTCGATCTCGCCGGAGGTCAGCGTGTCGCGCAGCATGGCGCCGTCCTCGGCCATGGCGGCGTCGGACTTCAGGCCCTGCTTCATGGAGCGCAGGTTGAAGAACAGCTTGCGCTGGGCCTTGGTCGTGGCGACCTTGACCATGCGCCAGTTCTTGAGGATGTACTCGTGGATCTCGGCCTTGATCCAGTGCATGGCGTAGCTCACCAGGCGCACGTTCTGATCGGGATCGAAGCGCTTGACGGCCTTCATCAGGCCCACGTTGCCTTCCTGGATCAGGTCGCCGTGGGGCAGGCCGTAACCCAGGTACTGGCGCGAGATGGACACCACCAGGCGCAGGTGGGACATCACCAGACGCCCTGCGGCGTCCAGGTCACTGTGTTCCTTGAGCTTGCGGGCGTAGTCCTGCTCTTCCTCGAGGGTGAGCATGGGCAGGCGGTTGACCGCGGAAATGTAGGCATCCAGATTGCCCAGAGGCGGCACCAGGGCCCAGGGGTTAGCGGGCGCCAAGGTGGTCGCAATGGAGCCGGAGGCGTTTGTCATTGCAGAGTTCCTTTCTTCCATTCCTTCATATTAGCACTCGTTAGGATTGAGTGCTAAAGCCGAAGTTCCGCGGGTTTTTCAGTCGGTTGCAGAAATCTTCGGCACTGCAAAAGTCGCTTCTGGCTAGTCTGAGCGATTTTTGGAAACCCTGCTTGCCGGCGGGAGGCATGTGTCGGCCCCCGCCGGGTTTTGACCCCTTTGCGCCCGGCCCCGCCGGCGACCGGGCGACCGGCACGAAAGATCCAGGTTCGTGCAGTCGCGGTGCCCAGCGGCTATTTGAACCGTGGCTGCACGATGATCTTCACCGCCGACTCGTTGTTGTGGATCAGCGTGTCAAAGCCCTGGGCCACCAGGTCATCGAGCTGGATGCGCTGGGTGATGAAGGGCTCGAGGTTGATCTTGCCCTCCTCGACCAGCTTGATGGTTTCCTGGTGGTCGTTGCAGTAGGCGATGGTGCCGCGCACGTCCAGCTCCTTCATGACCACGCTGTGCACGTTGATGGTGGCCGGATGGCTCCAGATGGACACGATCACCACCACGCCCGTGGCCTTCGTCGCGGCCACCAGCGTGTCCAGCACCTTGTTCACGCTGGTGCATTCGAACGACACATCCACGCCCTTGCCGCCGGTGAGCTTCATCACCTCGGCCACCACGTCCACCTCGGAGGGGTCCAGGATGTGATCGGCCACGCCCGATTCACGCGCCTTTTGCTTGCGCTTGGCACTGAGCTCGGTGATGACGACGGTCAGGCCCTTGGCCTTGAGGATGGCCGACAGCAGCAGGCCGATGGGGCCGGCGCCGCCCACCAGTGCGACATCGCCGGCCTTCGCTCCGCTGCGGGTGTAGGCATGGTGGCCCACGGACAGCGGCTCGATCAGCGCGGCCTGGTCCAGTGGAATGGCATCGGAGATGGGATGCACCCAGCGGCGCTTGACGGCAATGCGCTCGGACAGCCCGCCACCGCGCCCGCCCAGGCCGATGAAGTTCATGTCCTTGGACAGGTGGTAGTTGTCGCCCGGCCCCGTGGGCACATCGTCGGCCACGATGTAGGGCTCCACCACCACATGCTGGCCGACCTGGATATCGTCCACCCCTGCGCCCACGGCGTACACCACGCCCGAGAACTCATGCCCCATGGTGATGGGTGCGGACTCGCCCGAGATGGGATGCGGGTGGCCGCAGGGCGGGATGAAGATCGGCCCTTCCATGAACTCATGCAGATCCGTGCCGCAGATGCCGCACCAGGCCACTTCGATGCCCACGGTGCCGGGCTCCACCACGGGTTCGGGGATGTCCTCGATGCGGATGTCGCCCCGGTCGTGGAAACGTGCTGCTTTCATGATTGAACTTTCTGTTTTGCAAGGCTGGGTTGGCGGGCGGCACAGCCGCCCCATGGCGATTATTCGGCCTTACCGCAGGTGATGAACTTGCTGCAGGTCATAGACACGCACCGGCAGGCCTTCCTGCCGCGCCTTGAGCTGCAGCGCCAGGTACAGCGAGTAGTGGCGCGACTGGTGCAGGTTGCCGCCGTGGAACCACAGCGCCTCTTGCTGCGTGGGCTTCCACATGTTGCGCTGCTCGCCCTCCCACGGTCCCGGGTCCTTGGTGGTGTCCGAGCCCAGGCCCCAGACCTTGCCCACCTTGTCTGCCACCTCCTGGCTGATCAGGTCGGCCACCCAGCCGTTCATGGAGCCATAGCCGGTCGCGTAGACCACCAGGTCCGCCGGCAGCTCGGTGCCATCGGCCAGCACCACCGCGTTTTCCGACAGGTGGCTGATCTGCTTGCCCGCCTGCAGCTTGATGCTGCCGTCGATCACCAGATCGCAGGCCCCCACGTCGATGTAGTAGCCCGAGGCGCGGCGCAGGTACTTCATGAAAAGGCCCGAGTCGTCATCCCCGAAGTCCAGCATGAAGCCGGTCGCCTCCAGCTGGCGGTAGAACTGAGCGTCGCGCTCGCGGATGCGGTTGTACAACGGCACCTGGAAGTCGGCCATGATGCGGTAGGGCAGCGAGGCAAAGATCAGGTCCGCCTTCCTGGTCGTCACGCCGCTGGCCACGGCGCGCTCCGAGTACAGGTCGCCCAGGCCGATGTCCATCAGCGAATCGGAGCGCACGATGTGCGTGGACGAGCGCTGCACCATGGTCACATCGGCGCCGTGCTCCCACAGGGCCGCGCAGATGTCGTGGGCGGAATTGTTGGCGCCGATCACCACCACCTTCTTGCCCGCGTAGGCGTCCGGGCCATGGTGCTGGGACGAGTGCTGCTGCTCGCCCTTGAAGATGTCCTGGCCCTTGATCTTCGGCACATTCGCCTTGCCCGACATGCCGGTGGCGAACACCACATGCCTGGGGCGCAGCACCTGCGTCTCGCCATTGCGCTCCACGGTGACTTCCCATTCCTGCCGGTCCTCATCGAAGCGAGCGTTCAGGCAGTTGGTGGACGGCCAGTAGTTGACCTCCATCACCTTGGTGTACATCTCCAGCCAGTCGCCGATCTTGTCCTTGGGCGCGAACACGGGCCAGTTGTCCGGGAAAGGCATGTACGGCAGGTGGTCGTACCAGACCGGGTCGTGCAGGCACAGCGATTTATAGCGGTTGCGCCACTGGTCGCCGGGGCGCGCCTGGCGGTCGATGACGATGTGCGATACCCCCAGCTGGCGCAGCCGCGCGCCCAGCGCAATGCCGCCCTGGCCGCCGCCGATGACGAGCACGAAAGGCTGCCTGTCGCGGCCCAGTTCCTGGGCCTCCTGCTGGCGGCGCTCCAGCCAGGTCTGGCGGCCACGCCGGATGCCGTGCTCGGCCCCCATCGGGCGGCGCGTGCCCATGGGTTCCTCATGGCCCTTGAGTTCCTGGGCGGCCGTCAGCAGCGTCCAGATGCGCCCGTCCCTGATGCGGACATGGCCGCCGCCGCGCGCATGGCGCGTGTCGATCACGATCCAGGCGGACACCACGCCATCGGCCTCCTCCACCGACTCGCGCTCGTCCAGCGAAAAGCGCACGGGCGCCGCGGCGTCCAGCTGCGCGGCCAGCATGTCGGCGATTTGGCTGCGCCCTTCCATGGTCTTGATGTTCCAGGTCAGCAGCACCAGGTCGCGCCAGTAGCATTCGTCGGCGAACAGGCGGCTGGCGGCCGCGAAGTCGCGGTCTCCCAGGGCATGGTTGAGTTGGTCAAGCATCGCCTTGGCGCGGGCGTTGGGCGTCGTATCGGTCATGGTTGTCTCCTTGATGCGGTCATGCCCGCTGGTTTTTCTTCGGGCAGGCGCTCTTACGCAATCACCATGCCAGGCAGGCCCGGCGGCAGGATGCGCCAGGCAAATCAAGGGGTTGCCTGCGCGCCTCCGGTACAAACCCTGCGCCTTGCACCCCGCTGCCCGGCGTTGCCGCCCGCGACAGGTGGGGCAGCCCTGCGACACCTGTCGCACCAGGCGTGCTGCAGCGCAGCAGGGGCAGTGGGTAAGTCTTGATTGGCGCTGCGCCGCACAGGGCACAGAATCGTCTGCGGCACGTTCAAAGCCCGCATCGACTCCACGCCATGCCCCTGCAGTCCTACGCCTCGCACATCCAGGAAATCGAAGCCTTCGGCCTGGGCTACTCCCACCGCGGGCAGGAGCGCGACCGCGCCGTGCTGCGCAGCTGGCGCCGCTGCATCGACTCCCACCGGCTCGACCCGGCGCATACCAGCGAAGCCCACATCGTCACCGAAGGCCAGCTGCGCGCGCACCGCGAGGAGTCCGAGCCGCTGATCCACATCGCCCGCCATGCGCTGGAGCGGCTGTACCAGCAGCTCAAGGGACTGGACTACGTGCTGCTGCTGGCGGACCGGCATGGCGTGGCCGTGGACTTTCTGGGGCATGAGGCCGACAAGGGCGACCTGCGCCGCGCGGGCCTGTATCTGGGCGCGCAATGGCGCGAGGACCACTCGGGCACCTCGGCCGTGGGTGCCTGCCTTGAGACGGGCGAGGCGCTGACGGTGCACCAGAGCGACCATTTCGACTTCACCCACACCGGCCTGTCCTGCACGGCCGCGCCCATCTACGACATGCGCGGCGAACTCGCGGCGGTGCTGGACCTGTCGCTGCTGCGCTCACCTGCCGAGCGGGCCAGCCAGAACCTGGCGCTCAACCTCGTCATGGCCGCGGCGCGGCGCGTGGAGCAGGCCAACCTGATGGCGCAGTCCGGCCAGGACTGGGTGGTGCGCCTGGCCCAGTCGCCCGATTTCCTCGACGTCGATCCCGACGCCTCCATCAGCGTCGATGCACGTGGCCGCATCCGCGCCATGACCCACGCGGGCGCGCGGCTGTTGGCAGCGGCCGCGCAACTGGACTGGCGCCAGCGCAAGAGCCTCATCGGCCAGCCGCTGGAGCGTTTCTTCGACGTGGACCTGCGCCACCTGTCCGAGCTGCGCCGCAATCGCCCGGCGCAGGAGCGCATCATCCGCGCCCGCGACGGCAGCATCCTCTTCGCCCATGCCATGGAGCCGCAGCGCCGGACACGCCGCCTGCAAGCGCAGGCAAGGCCGGCGCAGCCCCCGCTGCCTGCTGCGCTGCAGGCGCTGGACACGGGTGATGCCGCACTGCAGACGCTGCTGCGCAAGGCCGCGCGGCTCGCACCGCAAGAGCTGCCCGTGCTGGTGCAGGGAGAGACCGGCGCAGGCAAGGAATACCTGGCCCGCGCGCTGCATGCATCCAGCGGCCGCAGCGGCGCCTTCATTGCCATCAACTGCGCAGCCATTCCCGAGGCACTGCTGGAGAGCGAGCTGTTCGGCTACCTGCCCGGCACCTGGACCGGCGGCTCCAGCAAGGGCCGCGAAGGGCTGATTGCTGCGGCACACGAGGGCACGCTGTTCCTTGACGAGATCGGCGACATGCCCCTGGCCCTGCAGGCCAAGCTGCTGCGGGTGCTGTCCGAATCCGAAATCACCCCCTTGGGCGCGCGCGCGCCACGGGCGGTGGCGGTGCGCTTCATCTCGGCCTCGCACCAGCCGCTGGCCGAGCTGGTGCGGCGTGGCAGCTTCCGGGAAGACCTGCTGTACCGCCTCAACGCGGCCGAGCTTCGCCTGCCTGCGCTGCGCCAGCGCAGCGACCTGCAGACCATTGCCGACCAGATGCTGGCCACCCTGGGCAGCCACCTGCACCTGGGCGACGCAGCCCGCGCCGTGCTGGCCGCGCACGCCTGGCCCGGCAACCTGCGCGAGCTGCACAACGCGCTGCGCTACGCCGCAGCCCTGTGCGGCCACGATGGCGACGGCACCATCGAGCCCGACCACCTGCCTGACCACCTGCACGATGTGCTGCACCGCGCACCAGCGCGCACCGCCTTGGCTGGCAATGCCGGCGAGCCCGCCGCACAGGCGCTGGAACAGCTGCTTGCGCAATGCCAGGGCAATGTCTCCGAGGCGGCGCGCCAGCTCGGCGTCAGCCGCTCCACCATCCACCGGCGCATCCAGCAGCTGCAGCTGGGCGTGCGGCATGCCCATTGGCGCGGGACATAGCACGGCCTTTGCCCCAGGGTCCATGCGATGTCCATGGCGGCTGGCCGCGGCGATCGGCCCGTCGGTCGCAGCGCCAGGTCAGTCGCAGTGCAATTTCAGTCGCAGCGGGCGGTCATGCCGCCGTCCACGACAAGCTCGGTTCCCGTCACGAAGCGGGCCTCGTCGCTGGCCAGGTACAGGGCGGCACTGGCGGTATCGCGGCCATCGCCCATGAAGCCCAGCGGGATGCGCCTGACCCGCGAGGCCAGCAGCGTCTCCACATCGCCGCCTGTGCGCTGCCTGGCCAGCCGCGCTTCCACCATGGGGGTGTGCAGCTGGCCCGGCACCACCGTGTTCACGCGAATGCCGTCAGGCGCATGCTGCACGGCCACCACGCGGGACAGGTGGATCACGCCGGCCTTGCTGGCCGCATAGGCGACCTGCGCGCTGCCGGTCCAGCGCAGGCCCGAGGTGGACGCCACGTTGACGATGGCGCCGCTGCCGCGTTCGACCATGTGCGGGAGCACATGCTTGCAGGTCAGAAAGACGCTCTTGAGGTTGATGTCGATCTGGCTGTCCCAGTCCTGCTCGCTCAGCTCAATGGGGCCGCCGGCTGCGGAGCCGCCCACGTTGTTGATCAGGATGTCCGGGACGCCCCAGGCCTGCAGGCAGGCCTGGACCATGGCCTTGACGCTGGACGAGTCGGTGACATCGCAGATGCAGGTCGTGATGGACGCTGCCGCCTCGCCGGCCAGGGACAGCGTTTCGTCAAGCCGCGCCTGGTCACGGTCCACCGCCAGCACCTTCGCGCCTTCCTCCGCCAGGCGCACGGCCATGGCCCTGCCGTTGCCCCAGCCTGCTGCCACGCATCCGGCCCCCGTAACGATGGCTATCTTGGACTTGAACCTGCTCATTGGCTTTCCTCATGTGACACGGTGGAGCCGCTGTGGCAAGCGGCGATGCAGGCCAGTTTGCGATCGATGCCGGCAAAGTTAAACTGGATGGCGCCTATACCAGCTATGTTGAATACCTATGGATCTGCGCCAACTGGAGTACTTCGTCGCCGTGGTGGAGCACGGCAGCATCAGCCGCGCGGCCGTGGCGCTGAATTTGGCGCAGCCGAGCGTGAGCCGCCAGATCGCACTGCTGGAAGAGGAGCTGGGGCAGCGGCTGCTGGACAGGACAGGGCGCGGCGTGGCAGCAACCGCGGCCGGGGAGACACTGCTGTCGCATGCACGCACGATGCTCAACTCGGCCAGCCAGGCGCTGTCCGATCTCAAGGAAATGCATGCCGAGCCCGTCGGCAGCGTGGTCGTGGGCCTGCCCCACCGGGTGGCGGCAAGCCTGGCCGTACCGCTGATACGTGAGTTCCGGCGCCGGCTGCCGCATGCACTGCTTTCGGTGGTGGAGGGGCTGAGCCTGTCCTTGCGTGAGGGAATGATTGCGGGCCGCATCGACCTGGGTCTGATGTTCGACCCCGCTCCGACGCCCCTGCTGTCCTACGAACCCCTGATGCGCGAGTCCATGCTGCTGGTGGCTCCCAAGGGCTACCGGTTGCCTTCGCGCATCGGCCTTTCGGCCCTGGCGGACTTTCCGCTGGTGCTGCCGGGCACCCATAACCCGATACGCAGCCTCGTGGACGCCGTCCTGCTGCCGCGCAAGATCCGGCTGAACGTGGTGGCCGAGGTGGGGGCCGTGCACACGGCGCTGTCCGTGGTGGAGGAGGGACTGGCTTGCTCCATTCTTCCGGACAGTGCGTTGAATCTGGCCGGTGCCCGCACTGGCATACAGTCTGCGCCCATCGGCCCGCCGGCCATACGCAACCAGCTTGTGCTGGCCATGCCCAGGGCGCGTCCCGCGAACCGGCTGATCGCGGAAACCGCCAAGTTGCTGCGCGAGCTTGACTTTCGCAAGGGCGCCCGCGCCGTGTAGGGCATGCCTCCCGGATCGGAAGCGGCAGGTCAGTCGATGCGGATGCCCGCTTCCCTGACGGCCTTGCCGATCTTGTTCAGGTCGTCAGCGATCAATTTCCGGAACTGCGCAGGACTGGACTTCGCGGGGACAAAGGACAGTTCGGCGAACCTGGATTTCAGCGACGGCGCCTCCACGGCCTTTGAAATTTCGGTGTTCAACCTGTGGGTGATGTCTGCGGGCAGGCCGGCCGGGCCCCAGATTCCGTACCAGGACAGGAGCTCGAACCCGGCAATGGTGCCCTCCGCCAGCGTCGGCACATCGGGCAGCGACGGGACGCGGGTCTTGCTGGTGACGGCAAGGGGCCGCAGACGGCCAGCCTGCACGAAGGGCATGACACCCGGCATGGGCGAGATGGCCGCGGAGACATGGCCGCCGATCACGTCCGTCAATTGGGGAACGGCGCCCTTGTAGGCAACGATGTCCATCTGCAGGCCAAGGGCCCGGTTCAGCATCTCTTCGCTCAGGTGGCTGGTGGTACCCAGGCCGGAAGTCGCCCAGGTGTACTTGCCTGGATGGGCCCTGGCCAGTTGCACGAACTCTGCCACGGTCCTGACGGGCAACTCGTTGGTGACCGCCACGATCAGCGGCACGTACCCGATTTGCCCCACGGGCGTGAAGTCACGCTCGGCGTCATAGGTTTTCTTGGAACTGACCAGCGGCAGGTAGGCATGGCTGGAGGCATTGAAGATGAGCGTGTATCCGTCAGGCTTGGCCTTCTTGACCTGCAGGGTTCCCAACAGGCCGGAAGCCCCCGGAACGTTCTCGATCACGATGGCCTGGCCCAGCTGCCTTTGCAGTTGGTCGGCCACCAGGCGGCCCACGGTGTCGATCGAGCCACCCGGCGTGTACGGAATCACCATGCGGATCGGCTTGCCCGGATAGTCTTGCGCGCCCACCAGGGTGCAGGTGGCCCAGGCAGCACAGGTCATGGCGATCTTCCAGGTTTTCCTGATGGCGGCTGCGGGCGTGTGGATGGTCATCGTTGTCTCCTGAGCACTGTTTCTGTCCGGCGCATCCCCGAAGGGGCCGGGTGTCTTGCGGGCAAGGGCTGGCCTAGGCGGCGTACACGCGGCGCGTGAATGCCGCAATGGCGTCTGCCATGGCAAGGGGCTGCTCGGGCGCCAGGGCGTGGCCCGCGTCGGCAATCACCTGTTCCGTCACCCGCTCGCCCAGGCAGGACTTCATCACATGGGGGATCACGACCGCGTCATGCTCGGCCCGAAGATCCAGTATGGGAACGGTCGTTCCTGCGCTGAAGTAGTCATCGACGGGCGTGACGCGCCGTGCATGGCCTTGCGCTTCATGGGCCTGGGCGTTCCACCCGTCCAGCCAGGCGCTGGGGTCATGTCCCGGGGCAAAGAAGGCGCGGCGCAGGCAGTCCAGGCGCTGCTCCCTGGACAGCCGTGCATCGCCCGCGCCGTCGATTGCGTCCCGCAGGCGGCCGTACGGCTTTTCGTCCGATCCCGGCGGCAGCTTGCCTGCCGAGGCGGCGGCCATGACGACGCCGCGCACCAGGTCCGGCCTGTCGGTCGCCAACATGCGCGCCGGCTGGCTGCCCCAGGCATGACCCACGACCACGACAGGGCCGGTGGCTTCGTGGTCGATGACGGCGGCGACGTCGGCTGCGAAGTCGTGCAGCGTCAGCCCCTGCATGGGGCCACGGCTTTGGCCTATGCCCCGAGGCTCGGGGCGCAGTACCCGCAGCCCTTGCGCCTGCAGATGGCGGGCAACTACGTCGTAGTCCCGGCCGGAACGGGCCAGCGATGGCAGCATGCAGACGACCGGCCCTGCGCCCTGGTCCGCATACTCGATTTGTATCTCGTCCTTCGCAGCCTGCGGGCGGTAGCGCACGAGCCGGCGAGTGACGCCGGTTGTCTCCAGATGGGTGTTTGTCATGCCGCCAGTCTGGGTTGCGGGCGCCATTGCGATAAGGCAATGCAGCCTATATCAGCTATGTTTTTTCCCTATGCAAAGCGGGCCGCCCGCAGGTGCGCGGAACGGCGGGCAAACCTCACCGTTTCTCCAGCAGGCTCTGAATCTGGCGGCCCAGCTGCAGCAACGCCGGGTGCAGCTCCTGCACGATGGCTGGCACAGGCTCCGTCGTGGACACGCTGCAGTTCAGGACATAGATGGCATCGGGTGTCACCAGCGGCGTGGCCAGTGCAACCACTTCCGGCTGCCACGATGCAGCGCAGAAGCCTTGGCTTTTCACGGAGCTGATGGCCGCCTGGATCTGTTTTTCCAGGTCGCGCCATTGGGCGCCTCTCTTGATCCTGAAGCTGTCGAACAGTGCCTTGCGCCTGGCAGGCGGCGCCACGGCAAGGTAGGCACGGCCCAGCGACGTCAGTTCCATGGGCACACGCTGACCCGACACCACATGCCTGAGCACAATCCGGCGGTTGTAGCGGATCGATTCCAGATAGACCATCTCGTCCCTGTCGGGACAGGCCAGGCCCACGTTGATCCTGCGTGTCTCTGCGAGGGTGCGCATCAGGGGGGCCGCCATCGACAGCACCGTCGATCCGGTACGCATGGCGTGCGCCAGGCTCAGGACAGCGGGAGCCAGGCGAAAGGCGCGGCTTTGGTGATCGACCTGCAGCATGCCGCAGCCCACCAGGGTCTGCGTCAGCCGGCTCACGGTGGCCTTGGACAGTCCGGTGCGTTCCACCAGGTCGCCGTTGCCCAGCAGTTCCGACCCGGGCCTGAACGCACGGAGTATTTCGATGCCTCTTTCCAGGGAGCGGTTGCTCGGGGACTGACCGGGCTTGTCATGGAGTATGGGGGATCGCCTGTGGGTCATGTTGCTGCCGCCTGCGGGAGGACCGGTTCATCCTCGGTTGAAAGCCTGGTTCTTGCTGCACAGGCGCGGGCGCCTGATGGCGTGGAGTATTCCACCGAAAGGATGGCAGATGAAAACGCAAGTCCTGGCGCGCTCGCTGTGCGGTTTCACTGGTTGGAACATGGGGGGTCACAACTGCGGCGCGTTTCCCTAAGCTTTCACCAATCCGTCGCCAGCGTCATCGCAACGCTTGCGCATGGAACGGACCTCTGCCCATAGAACCAGGAGACACACCATGCTTCGTTTCGCCGCCCGCCGTTGCGCCAGGGCCATTGCGCTCATTGCCGTGCTCGCGACTGCCTGCAACGCAGTCTTTGCAGCCTTCCCGGAAAAGCCCGTGCGCCTCGTCGTGCCCTTCGCGCCCGGTGGCGGAACCGACCTGATCGCACGCACGCTGGGGGCCGAGATGGCCAAGGACCTGGGCCAGCCCGTCATCGTGGACAACAAGCCCGGTGCCGGCACGATCATCGGCACCGACAACGTTGCCAAGAGCGCGCCGGACGGCTACTCCGTGGTCGTGGCTTCCTTCGCGCACGCCGTCAATCCGGCGCTGCAGGCCAAGCTGCCGTACGGGAGCAACAAGGCCTTCGCGCCGGTGATCCTGATCGGCCGCGGCCCCAACGTGCTGGTGGTGCCCGCCGCCAGCCCGTACAAGACGGTGGCGGACGTGATGGCCGCCGCCAAGGCCAGTCCCGACAAGCTGACCTATGCCTCGCAGGGCGCAGGAACGTCGGCGCATCTGGCGGGTGAGCTGTTTGCCAACCTGGCCAAGGTCAGGATCACCCATGTGCCCTACCGTGGCGCAGGCCCGGCACTCACCGATCTGATGGGTGGCCAGGTGGACATGATGTTTGCCACCGCGGCGGCGGTATCCACCTTCATCGACAACGGCAAGCTGCGCGTGCTGGGTGTGACCACGGCCGAGCCGTCTGCGGCCTTCAAGGATGCGCCGCCCATCGCCGTCACCGTCCCGGGCTACCGCGTCGAGAGCTGGTACGGCCTGTACGTGCCGGCCGCCACGCCCGCTGCCGTGATCGAGCGCCTGAACACTGCGGCCCGCAAGGCGGCCCGTTCGCCGGACTTTGTTCGCAAGCTGGAACACGAAGGCCTGGTGGTCAATGCCGGGCCGGCGGCGGAACTGGACACCTATGTGCAGGCCGAGGAAAAGCGCTGGGCCCAGATCGTCAGGCAAAACAACATCCATCCCGATTGATCGCATTGCCCGCGATCACCTTGAGAGCACGCCATGAACTACGAACTGATCCAACTGAATGTCGCCGATGCGGTGGCGACCGTGACCCTGAACCGCCCCGACAAGCGCAACGCCATGAGCGATGACATGCGCACCGAGTTCATCGATGCCCTGGAGCGCGTGGCGGCAGACAAGGCCATCAAGGCCCTGGTGCTGACAGGCGCGGGCAAGGGCTTTTGCGCAGGCGGGGACATTGCCGGAATGCAAAGGCGCATGAACGCGCCTGCGGGCGAGGTGGGCTTCAACGGCTGGCAGCGCCAGCAGCGCGTGCACCACGTCCAGGCCCTGTTGCACACCATGCCCAAGCCCGTGATCGCCGCCGTCAACGGCGCAGCGTCGGGCCTGGGCGCGGACACGGCGCTGGCCTGTGATTTCGTCATTGCCAGCGAGTGGGCCAGCTTCGCCTGGAGCTATGTGCTGCGCGGCATCATCCCCGACGGCGGCGGCATGTACTTCCTGCCGCGCCGCGTGGGCCTGGCCAAGGCCAAGGAGCTGATCTTCACGGGCCGCCAGGTCAAGCTGCCGGAAGCCCTGGCCCTGGGCATCGTGGACCGCCAGGCCAGCGCCGAGACCTTGGTGGCAGACGCCCAGGCCTGGGCGCGCGAGCTGTCCTCGGCTTCTTCCACCGCGCTGGCGTTGACCAAGACCATCCTGAACCAGAGCTTCGAGCTGTCTTCGCACGATGTCTTCGCACAGGGAAGCCAGGCCCAGGGCATCTGCTACACCAGCAGTGAACACCGCGCATCGGTGGAGGCCTTCCTGGCCAAGACGGCCGCCAAGGAGTGATGCCATGAGCCAAGCCATTGCCAAGCTGCTGTCGCCGCGCAGCGTCGCCGTCATAGGCGCCTCTGCCGACCTGAAAAAGACCACGGGCCGCCCGGTGGCCTACCTGCAAAAGCACGGGTTTGCCGGCCGCATTCTTCCCGTCAATCCGCGCGTGGAGCGCATCGGCGATCTGGCCTGCTATCCCGATGTGGCCTCGTTGCCTGAAGTGCCCGATGTGGCCGTGGTGCTGCTGGGCGCCGAGCGTGCGCACCAGGCCGTCAGGGAACTGTCGGCGCTGGGCTGCGCGGCAGCCATCGTGCTGGCCAGCGGCTATACGGAAACGGGCGAGGACGGGGCGCACCGCCAGCGGCAGCTGATCGAGGCGGCCGGCAGCATGCGCCTGCTGGGGCCCAACACCATCGGCCTGGTCAACCTGACCGACCGGATCGTGCTGTCGCCCTCGGGCGCCCTGGAGATGGATGAGTTCCCCGCGGGCGGCATTGGCGTCGTCTCGCAAAGCGGCGGCATCCTGGGCTCGCTGCTGTCGCGCGCGGCCGCGCGTGGCATCGGGCTGTCCAAGCTCATTTCCACCAGCAATGAAGTGGATCTGGAACTGGCCGACTTCATCGATCACCTGGCCGATGACCCGGCCACCAAGGTGATCGCGCTGTATGTGGAAACGGTGCGCCATCCCGCCAGGTTCCGTGCCGCCTGCCTGAAGGCCGCGCGTGCCGGCAAGCCCGTGGTGGCCTTCAAGATCGGCCGCTCCGAGGCCGGCGCCAAGGCCGCCGTATCGCACACGGGCGCCATGGCCGGAGCCGATCGCATGTACGACGCGCTGTTCCGCCAGGTCGGCGTGATCCGTGCGCACAGCTTTGCCGACCTGCTGGACGTGCCCGCTGCGCTGGCCACGGGCCGCAGGCTGCGCGGCAGGCGTATCGCCATCCTGACTTCCACCGGCGGTGCGGGCACCCTGGTGTCGGACGATCTGGGCGTGGCCGGATTCGACACGCCTGCGCCGGACGAGGCGACGGCCGATGCACTGCGCGCGCTGCAGACCGGCAGCGAGGCCGTGCTGGACCGCAACCCCATCGACGTGACCCTGGCGGGCCTGCGTCCCGACCTGCTGCGCGGCGCCATCAATGCCCTGCTGGCAAGCCCGAGCTACGACGCGCTGGTCATCATCGTCGGCTCCTCCAGCCTGGCCATGCCCGAGCTGCTGGCCGGTGCCATCCAGGACTGCCTGCCCCACTCCGACAAGCCGGTGCTGGCCTACGTCAGCCCGCATGCGCCGGAAATCGGCGCGCTGCTCACGCAACGCGGCGTGCCGGCCTTCGCTGCGGCGGAAAGCTGCACGGCCGCGCTGGCGGGCATGCTGCGCGTCAACGGCTTCCAGGGTGCGCCTTCCGAGCTGGTCGTCGGCAAGCACACCCTGCAGGAACTGGACCTGCCCGGTGGCTGCCTCGATGAAGCGCAGGCCAAGGCCGTTTTCCGCCGTTTCGGCGTGCCATGCGCGGCCGAGCGCGTGGTGCATACCGCCGAAGAGGCCGAAGCCGCCGCGCGAGAACTGGGCGGCCGGGTGGTGCTCAAGATCCTTTCGTCCCGGATCACGCACAAGAGCGATGTGGGCGGTGTCGCCGTCGGCCTGACGACGCAGACCATAGGTGCCCGGTTGGGTGCGATGGTGGCCGACGTGCAGGCCAGGGCGGGCGTGCGCCCGGACCGGTTCCTGGTGCAGCAGATGGTGGCCGGTGGCACCGAGCTGATCCTGGGCCTGCACAAGGATGCGCTGGGCACCGCCGTGATGCTGGGCATGGGGGGCGTTGCGGCCGAATTGTTCCAGGACACCACGCTGCGCCTGCTGCCGGACGATGGGACACAACTGGGTGTGCTGAGCCGCTCAGAAGCGCTGGACATGGCCAGGGAGCTCAAGACCTGGCCGCTGCTGGACGGCTTTCGCGGCCGCCCCAAGGCGGATGTCGATGCCCTGGCCGATGCCATCGTCGCGTTCTCTGCGATGGCCGCCCAACTGGGCGACCGCGTGATCGAGGCGGAGATCAACCCGGTGTTCGTGCTGCCGCAGGGCCAGGGCGTGTGCGCTGCGGATGGTGTGCTGGTTCTGGCCTGAGGGGCCGGCCACTGCACATTTGTGCCAAAAAAGTGAGACTGCCCCGGCCAGTGTTCATCCAGGAGACCACGCATGCATGCGACCGAAGTGTTCGGACAATTTGCCTCTCGATACCAACGCACCGAGCTTCCCGACACCGTCATCCACCACGCCAAGCGGGCCGTGATCGACTGGTATGCCTCCCTGTTCCCGGGCCTGGGCTGCGCGCCTCTTGCACAGTTGGAACAGGTGCTTGCCGAGGATCTGGACCGCGGGTCCTGCCGGCTTGGAAACGGCCGCATGGCCACGGCGCGGGCGGCGGCACTTTTCAACGGCTCGGCGGCCCATGCCGCCGAGGTGGACGACAGCTTCCGCGATGCCATGTACCACCCCGGGGCCGCAACCATTGCAGCGGCGTTGGCGGCAAGCCAGCAGGCAGGGGCCAGTGGCCTGGAATTCCTGCGTGCCGTGGTGCTGGGCTATGAGGTCTCCACCCGCATCGGCGTGACCCTGGGCCGGGCCCACTACCGCTTCTGGCACAACACCGGCACCGTGGGCGTCTTCGGGGCTGTGGCGGCCGCAGGGTATGGGCTGCGGCTGGATGCAGGGCCATTCGCCCATGCACTGGCCACGGCGGCCACCTTCTCTGCGGGTCTGCAGCAGGCATTCCGCATGGATTCGATGTCCAAGCCCCTGCATGCCGGGCGCGCAGCGGAGGCCGGCCTGCTGGCTGCGCAACTCGCGCACAGGGGGGTGACGGGATCGCTGGATGTGCTGGAGGGGGAGTCGGGCCTGGGCCGCGCTGTCAGCGACGGACCGGACTGGTCAGGCATCGGGGACACGCTGGGCAGGGACTTCCACATCACCCGGCTCACCTTCAAGAACCATGTCGGCTGCGGCCATACCTTTGCGGCCATCGACGCCGCGCTGGCTCTGCGCAGCCAGCATGCCCTGCGGGCGGACGACATCTGCAGCGTGGCCGTGGCCACCTATGGCCCGGCCCTGGATATCGCCTGCTACACCGATCCCGTGACCGAAAACGAAGCGCGCTTCAGTCTCCGGTTCGTGGTGGCGACGGCCTTGGTCCATGGCAGCGTGCGAATGTCCGCGTACACCCCCGAGCGCCTGGCCGATCCCGCCGTGCGCGCGATGCTCGAGCGCGTCCAGGTCTCGGTGGACCCGCAAATCGATAGGGCCTTCCCGGGAAAGAGATCGGCGCGCCTGGAAATCGTTGCCAGGGATGGACGCCGCCATGTCTGGTTGCAGCCCGATCGCAAGGGCGATCCCGAACTGCCGTTGTCGGATGGGGAGCTGGAGGACAAGTTCATGGAGCTTGCCGCTCCCGTCGCCGGCGCGGGACGTGCCCGGCAGCTGCTGTCAAACATCTGGGGGCTTGAGCGGGCGAGCTGCCTGCGGGGTCTTGCGGTCTGACAAGGCGCAAGCCCGGGGGCGGCTCACGATGCAGACTGCCGGCGCTGGATACTGCGGATGTCGAACGCGCCGCCGGTCTGGGCCTGGTCGCTGGTGGTGACGGCCCGCTTGCCGAGCAGGGGGAAGACCAGCTCGGCAAAGCGGATGGACTCCTCCAGGTGCGGGTAGCCCGAGAGCACGAAGCTGTCCGCACCCAGCGCGGCGTATTCGCGCAGGCGCTCGGCCACGGTGGCGGCATCGCCGACCAGGGCCGTGCCCGCGCCGCCGCGCACCAGGCCCACGCCGGCCCAGAGGTTGGGCGCCACCTCCAGCCGGTCGCGCCGCCCGCCGTGCAGCGCGGCCATGCGCGACTGGCCCACGGAGTCCATGCGCGCATAGCCGGCCTGGGCGCGGGCGATGTCCTCGTCGGTGAGCTTGCTGATCAGGCGCTCGGCATCGGCCCAGGCCTCCTCGTTGGTCTCGCGCACGATGACGTGCAGCCGCACGCCCAGGCGGACCTGGCGGCCCTGCTGCGCGGCGCGGCGGCGGATGTCGGCGAACTTTTCGGCCACGGCGGCGGGGGGCTCGCCCCAGGTGAGGTAGGCGTCCACCTGGCGCGCGGCCAGGTCGTGGGCAGCGTCCGAGGAGCCGCCGAAGTACAACGGCGGATGCGGCTTTTGCACCGGGGGAAAGAAGTTGCGGCCCTGCTTGACCTTGAAGTATTTGCCGTCGAAATCCACGGCCTCGCCGGCCAGCAGGCGGCGCCAGATGGTCAGGAATTCATCGGCGTAGGCATAGCGTTCGTCGTGGGCCAGGAAGATGCCGTCGGCCTCCAGCTCGGTGGCATCGCCCCCGGGCACAACGTTGAGCAGCAGGCGCCCGCCAAGGGCCTGGTCCAGCGTGGCGGCCTGGCGCGCGCTGGACACGGGCGCGCCCAGCGAGGTGCGCAGGGCCACCAGCAGCTTGATGCGCTGCGTGACGGGCACCAGGCTGGAGGCGACCACCCAGGGGTCCAGGCAGGAGCTGCCGGTGGGGATCAGCAGGCCGTCGTAGCCCAGCTCCTCGGCCGTGACGGCGATCTGGCGCATGTAGGCGTTGGTGGGTGCGCGGCCGAAGTCGGAGGTGCCGAGGTAGCGCGTGTCGCCCGAGGTGGGCAGGAACCAGAAGATGTCTGGCGATGCGTGGGGGTCTTGGCTCATGGGATCTCCGGGGACGATGGAAAAGACGGTGGCGCGGCCTCGCCCGGCACCTGGCCCAGGCGCTGCAGCCGCGCGCGCACCACGCTGCGGCTGATGCCCAGCTGGCGCGCGGTCTGCACCTGGTTGCCGCGGTTGCGCTGCCAGGCCTTGAGCAGCAGGGCGCCCAGCACGTGCTGCTCCAGGCCTTCGGCATGCACGTCGCACAGGCTGTCCAGCGCTTCACCCAGGGCCAGTTCGGCGGCGGCGGCCTGGGCGCCGTGTTCGGCCTCGCGTGTGGGGACGGGATCGGGCTCGCCCTGGCTGCTGGCGATGTGCAGGTCGCCCGCGCCGATGTGCATGCCCTGGGTCAGCAGCAGGCTGCGGTGGATGACGTTCTCCAGCTCGCGGCTGTTGCCGGGCCAGTCGTGCTCCAGCAGCTTGCGCTGCGCGTCCTGGCTCAGTGCCATGGGCGCGTAGCGCATGCGCTGGCAGTAGCTCGCGATGAAGTGGCGCGCCAACGGCAGGATGTCGGCCGGGCGCTGGCGCAGCGGCAGCACGGTGAGGGTGACGACATCGAGCAGGTAGTACAGGTCTTCGCGAAAGCGCCGCGCTGCCACCTTGGTATGCAGCGGCGCGCTGCTGGCTGCGAGCACGCGCACATCGGCCGGCGTGCGCTGGCTGGCGCCGATGCGGGTGACCGCCTTGTCCTGCAGCACGCGCACCAGCTTGCTCTGGATGTGCAGGGGCAGGTCGTCGATCTCGTCCAGCAGCAGGGTGCCGCCGTGGGCGTCCTCGAAGCGGCCGGGCAGGTTGCCGAAGGCACCCGTCAGCGCACCGCTTTCGTGGCCGAAGAGCTCGGCGTTGATCAGGACCTCGGACAGCGCGCCGCAGTTGACGGCGACAAAGGGGCCGTGGCGGCGCGGGCTCAGGCGGTGGATGTGGCGGGCCACCATTTCCTTGTCGGCGCCGCTGTCGCCCAGGATGAGGACTCCGGCCTCGCTGGCGGCCACCTGTCCCATGGTCTTGAGCAGGGCCTGCGAGGCCGGGTCTTGCAGTATCCACGGCGCGGGCGCGGCGCCGTCATCGTGCGCGGCAGAGGCTGCGGGCGTGGGCGCAGGTACGGGCGCAGGTGTTGCCGAGGACTTGCCGGGCGGCCAGGTGGGCAGACGGGTGTTCATGGCGCGGCGTCACGAATAGAAGCTGGGCTGCGGATGGGTTCCGTTGAGCACCCAGTCGCCCAGCTCCTGCAGCTTGTAGTGCAGCGGGTCGTGCAGCGTCTGCGTGCGCAGGTTGCGCCAGAAGCGGTCAAAGCGCAGCGCCGCGTGCGTGGCGCGCGCGCCCGTGGCCTCGAAGATGCGGCTGGACAGGTCCAGCCCCGAGCGCGTGGTGGCAATCTTGGCGGCCGTCACGGCCACGGCGACTTCGCCGCGCTCGTGGGCGGTCAGCGCCGGGCCCCGGCGCCAGGCGGCGTCAAAGCGCTGCGCGGCCTGCAGGGTCAGCAGGCGCGCGCCTTCCAGCGCGGCCCACAGCTCGCCATACAGCGCCTGGATGTGGGGGTCTGCGCTGGCCGCATCGGCAGGCGACTTGAACCAGGGCCGCGCCTCGTTCAGCGTGTAGCCGCGCGCCTGCTCCAGCGCGCCCTGGGCAATGCCCAGGAACAGATGGGCCAGGATGAGCTGGGCCAGCAGCGGGCGCAGCGCGGCATGCGGCGTGGACAGCGGGCCGGGGTCCAGCAGCAGCTCGGCCTCCTCCACGCGCACGCGCTCGAACAGGGCCGAGCCGCTGTCGGTCTGGCGCTGGCCCATGTTGTCCCAGTCGCGCAGCAAGGTGATGCCCGTGCGCTCGGTGGGCACCACGCCGATCAGCAGCTGGCCGCTGTCGGCATCGATGGCCGAGGCCACCAGCATCTGCGAGTCCAACGCGCCCGAGGTAAAGCTCTTCTTGCCCGAGAACTCCCAGTGGCCGGGCTGGCGCGTGGCCGTGGTGCGGCGGTCCAGTGGGTTCAGCGTATTGCCCCAGAACCAGCGGTGGCGTGCCGTCTGCAGCAGCCAGGGCCGCCACTGGGCGGGCTGGCCGAACAGCTGCACGGTGGCCAGGTGCAGGTGCTGGAAGCCGTAGACATGGGCCAGCGAGCCGTCTGCCGTGGCCAGGATGCGCACCGTCTCCAGCGTCTGCACCCAGTCCGCGCCCAGGCCGCCCAGCGCGCGCGGAATGCTCAGTGCCAGCAGGCCGCTGGCGCGCAGCGCATCGCGCTCGGCCTTGGGCGTGCCGCCTGCGGCATCGCGCAGGGCCGCCGTGGCGGCAAGGCGCTGCGCCAGATCCTGCGCAGTGGCTATCGGGTCCGCAGGGACGGCCTCTGACTGGCTCACGCGGGCTGCCCGGCCAGGGCCAGGTCGGCGGCTTCGGGAACAGGCTGCTGTACCTCGGCCTGCACCAACTGCTGCAGCGCACCCCGCAGCACCGGGGCCGACAGCTGCACGGTCAGCTCGATGCGCTGGCGCAGCGATTCGCTGTGGACCTGGCCGTCCTGGATGTCCTCGGGCGTGGAGTACACGCCAATGGGCAGGGTGAGGGCCGAGAAAAAGCCGAACAGCGGGCGCAGCTGGTGGTCCAGGATGAGGGCGTGGCGCGGGCTGCCGCCGGTGGCGGCCAGCAGCACGGGCGTGCCCTGCAGCGCGTCCAGGTCGATGAGGTCGAACAGGTGCTTGAGCAGGCCCGGCAGGCTGGCGCGGAAGACCGGCGCGCCGACGATCAGGAAGTCGGCCTGCTCGATGGCTTCGATGGCCTGCAGCGTGGCCGGCGGCAGGTCGTTCTTGGACAGGGCCGCGCCCAGGTGGGGCTGCAGGTCCAGCAGGTCGATGACCTGTGCCTGCAGCGGCAGCTCCTGGCCCAGGCGGGCATGCAGGGCGTCCAGCAGGACACGGGTGCGGGAGGGGCGGCTCAGGCTGCCATTGACGATGACAGTCTTCAGCGATCGGCTCATGGAAACTCCTTGGCGTGGGTTCCAGGAGGCAGCGCGGCATGCGGTTTGCGAAGACTGCCAGCCCGGATGAGGTGGGATGGATGCCTTCATTACAGGGCCGAACGCCGGTATGGCGAAAGAAACTTAACGCATTTGCTTATCGGTTTGGGTGCCTTGGCAAGTGCTTGTTTCTGAAGGGGATTTTGTGGCGCATGGCATGTGCTAATGCGTTCTGGCGATATGGGCACGGCCGCTGCGCCCGTCCCTGCGCAGCGCGGACGCGCAAGGGCCTTCAGCCCGCCATGCCCGTCACGCCCACGTGCCAGTAGTAGATGGGGTCGGCGCCGTTGAGCAGGATGTCGCCCGCCGAGCGGGCCTTGTACAGCACGGGGTTGTGCGAGGCCAGGGTGCGCGCATTGCGCCAGTGGCGGTCCAGTGCCAGGTCTTCGGACAGGGCGCTGGAGCCGCCCACCTCGAACAGCCGCGCGGCCGCCTGCAGCACGGTATCGACCACGGCCACCTGGGCCTGGGCTGTGCGCAGCTCCAGGGCATGCAGCTGCTGCAGCGGCACCTCGCGCCCGGCCTCGCGCTCGCGCGCGATGCGGCCCAGCTCGGCGGCCACGTCGGCCACGGCCAGTCCCGCGATGTAGGCCGTGCCGGCCAGCTGGCCGACGATGTGCTGCACCAGCGGATCGTCCTTGGGCAGGGTGGCGCTACCGTGGCTGAACACGCGGCGGCGCGCCTGCACATAGGCGATGGCATCGCGCTGCAAGGCCCGGGCAATGCCGGCCAGGGTGGCCAGGTGGGCCAGCTGGAAATAGGCCACCAGGGGCGTGGGCTGGGCGCGCGGGAAGCGGATCACGGCGTCGTCGGGCACGCGCACCTGGCTGAGCACGGTGGTGCCCGAGCCGGTCAGGCGCTGGCCAAAGCCGCGCCAGTCATCGAAGCGCTGCACGCCGGACTCCGAGGTGGGCACGACGGCGTGCACGGTCTGGTCTTCCTTGCCCGGCTCCACCGCGCGCGCCACCACGGTCACCCAGTCGGCATACAGCGTGCCCGTGCTGTAGAACTTGCGCCCGTCCAGCCGCCACCAGCCGGGCTGCGTGTCGGGCACCAGGGTGGTCTGCAGCGTGCCCAGGGTGCCTGCGCCGACCTCGGTGGTGGCATTGCCGAACACGGCGCCGCGCGCGGCCAGCGGCAGCCAGCGGGCCTGGGTGGCGGCATCGCGGTCGATGAGCACGCGGTCCAGAAAGCCGAAGTGCGGGCGCAGGATCTGGGCGACGTTGGAGTCGGCCTCGGCCAGCTCGGTCCACAGCGCAAACAGCTGCTCCACGCTGGCGCCGGCCCCGCCAAGGCGGCGCGGCACGCGCAGCGCGGTGAAGCCGCTGTCACGCAGCCAGGCGATGGGTTCATGGGCCAGGCTGCGCGTGCGTTCGCGCTCGGCCGCACCCTGGGCGATGCGGTCGAACACGGGGCGAAAGCGCGCCTGCAGGGACGGCAGCGAGGGCGCGTCTGGATCGGCCGGGCCGTCTGTGGTCGGGCCGGGCGCCGCGTAGGCCGCAGGCTCGGTGGCGCAGGGGAGGGTGGTGGTCATGGCTTTGCAAATTCAAAGGCCCGCCAACCCGGCCTGCCTGCAAGGCAGGGCCGGGCCACGGGCCGGTGGGGAGAGGGGGGCGAAGGCCTGCAACGCTGCCAGCGCCTTCAACGCCTTCAACGCCTTCAGCGCCGCCAGCGCGCGGCGGCGTGGCTGGCGGGCAGGCGGTCGCCCTGGCCGAACAGGCGCTGGCGCAGCGTGGCGTCGTCGCCGTAGCTGGTGCGGTAGCGGCCCCGGTTCTGCAGCTCGGGCACGACCAGACGGGCGAAGTCTTCCCAGGTCTCGGGCGCGACGATGCGCGTCAGGTTGAAGCCGTCGATCTCGCCCACGTCGATCCAGCGCTCCAGCTCGTCGGCCACCTGGGACGGGTCGCCCACGATGGTGGCGTAGCGGCTGCCCAGCGTGAACTGATCCAGCAGCTTGCGCCGCGTGGTCCAGCCCTGCTTCTGGGCGGCCTGGGCCGCCGACTGGATGGCGTTGGTGTTGCCGAAGGAGATGGGGTCGTCCAGCCCGTACTGCGCAAAGTCCACGCCGGTGCTGGCGGCAAAGTGGGCCAGCCCGCTTTCCGCGCTGGCGTGGGCCAGGTAGTCGGCGTATTTTTCGCGCGCCTCGGTCTCGGTACGGCCGGGCACCACGGCCACGCCGGCGTAGATCTTGATGTCCTCGGGACGACGGCCCGCGTCCACGGCGGCCTGGCGCAGCTGGCGCGAGGCCTCGCGCGCGGCCTCGGGCGTGCGCGCGCCGATGAAGATGCCCTCGGCATGCCGGCCTGCAAAGCGCAGCCCGCGCGGCGAGGTGCCGGCCTGGAACAGCACGGGCGTGCGCTGGGGCGAGGGCGCGCTCATGTGGATGGCGTTGGCACGGTAGAACGGCCCCTCGTGCACCACCGGGTGCACCTTGCCGGGCAGGGCGTGGATGCGCCGCGCCTTGTCGGCGATCACGGCACCCTCTTCCCAGCTGCCTTCCCAGAGCTTGTAGGAAAGCTCCAGGAAGTCGTCGGCGCGGTCGTAGCGGCTGTCGTGCTCGGCCAGGCCGTCCTGGCCCAGTCCGCGCGCGCCGCTGTCCACATAGCCGGTGACGATGTTCCAGCCGATGCGGCCGTTGGTCAGCTGGTCCAGCGTGGTCACGTCGCGCGCGAAGGTATAGGGCTGGTGCGCGCCCACGGTGGCCGTGAGGCCGAAGCCGATGTGCCGCGTCACCGCCGCCATGGCCGAGACCAGCAGCCAGGGGTTGTTGACGGGCAGCTGTATGCCTTCGCGCAGGGTCAGGTCCACGCCGCCCTGGTAGACGTCGTAGTAGCCGACCACGTCGGCGATGAAGATGCCGTCGAACAGGCCTTCCTCCAGCACCCTGGCGATGTGGGTCCAGTAGGCCAGCGTGCCGTACTCGGTGGAGCGGTCGCGCGGATGGGTCCACAGGCCGTGGTGTATGTGGCCCACGCAGTTCATGTTGAAGGCGTTGACGTGGATGTGGCGCTTGGCTTGCGTCATGGGGCGGGTCCTGCAGTCCGTTGCGTCAGTTCTTCAACCAGGCCAGGCGGTAGAGCTTCTGGTCGTTCAGGTAGAAGGCGTGGATGGTCTTGCGCACCACGTCGGAGTTTTTGTAGATGTCCAGGAAGCGGGCGATGCGCGGGTCGGCCGCGCGGTCGCTGCGGGCCACGAACTGGATGGCCCAGGAGTCGTCCTCGTAGCTGGTGTAGGCCAGGCCCTTGCTGGCATCGAAGGCCTTGGAGGCGATGATGAAATACGGAAAGCCCTGGGCCAGGTCCACGTCGGGCGTGGTGCGGGCCAGCTGCGGGCCCTCGATCTCCACGAACTGCAGCTTCCTGGGGTTGGAGACGATGTCCGCCTGGGTGCCCAGCAGCCCGGTGTCGGGGCGCAGCGTGATCAGGCCCGCGTGCTGCAGCAGGCGCAGGCCGCGGCCCACGTTGACGGGGTCGCTGGCAATGGCCACCTTGGCGCCCGTGGGCAGGTCGGCCAGGGATTTGTGGCGCGTGGAGTACAGGCCCAGGTAGGACAGGATGCCCGCCTGCACGCTGGTGAACTTGAAGCCCTTGCTGCGCGCTGCATTGGCCAGGTAGTTGCTGTTCTGGTAGTAGTTGAGGTCGATGTCGCCCGCGTCCAGCGCCACGTTGGGCGTGGCCCAGTCGGTGAATTCCACCACCTGCACGTCCAGGCCCTGCTTCTTGGCCTCCTTGGCGGCGGCTTCCACCGAGTCCGCGAAGATGCCCGGCACCACGCCGATCTTCAGGGGCGCGGCCAGGGCGCTGCCCGCGAGCAGGGCAGCGCCCAGGAAGGCGGCCAGCCGGGGCCAGAGTGTGGGGGAGGTCGTTGTCATCATTGCATTCCTGTGTCGTTGATAAAGGTCAGAGCGCGCCATGGCGCGGCGGGCGTATGCCGTTGAGCACGTAGTTGCCCACGGCGTGGTATTTCCAGCGCACGGGGTCGTGCAGGGTGTGGGTGCGCGCGTTGCGCCAGAAGCGGTCCAGGCCCTGTCCCGCCAGGGTGGAGGCCGTGCCTGCCAGCTCGAACAGCTTGCTGCCGGCCAGCAGGCTGGCGCTGGTGCTCAGCGCCTTGGCCTGGGCCACGGCCACCGAGGCGGCGGCCACGCTGTCGTCCGTGGGCGCGCGCTGGGCGGCGTCCACGGCCAGGGCCGCGCGGGCCACCAGGGCATCGGCGGCGCGCAGGCGCACGTGGACATTGCCCAGTTGCTGCAGCAGCAGCGGGTCCTGCGTGGCGCTGGCCACGCCCGCGTCCACCCAGGGCCGCGCATGCTCGCGGATGAAGGGCAGGGCGGCCTGCAGCGCGCCGTGGCCAATGCCCGCGTCCAGGGCGGCATGGATGATCTGGGCAAAGGGGCCGATGGTGGTGGGCCGCTCGAAGGAGCTGGTGAAGGGCACCACCCATTCGGGCTCCACGCGCACGCGGTCGAACTGCACGGAGCCGCTGCCCGTCACGCGCTGGCCGAAGCCGTCCCAGTCGTCGGTGACGGTGACGCCGGCCGCATCGCGCGGGATGAAGACCAGATACATGCGCTCGCCTTGCCCCGGCGCCTCTTCCTGCGCGCTGACCAGGGTGGGAATCCAGTGCGCGAACAGGGCGCCCGTGCAATAGAACTTGCGCCCCTGCACGAACCAGCCGCCGCTGTCGCGCAGCAGCCGGGTGCGGCGCTGGAAGTCGCGGTGGCCGATCTCGGCCAGCGCATTGCCCAGGCGCTCGCCGCGCAGCACACGGTCATAGAAGAAGGCCTTTTGCGCGGGTGATCCGCCCACGCGCAGCACTTCCAGCGAGTAGTAGTGGTTCTGCGGAATGTGGCCGAAGTTGCCATCGGCCGCCGCAATCAGGGCAATGGCCCGCGTCAGCGTGGCCGTGGACACGCCCGCGCCGCCGTACTCCCGGGGAATGGTGATGCCCCACAGGCCGCTCTGGCTGAACTGCTCCACCTCCTGCCAGGGCAGCAGGCGGTCGCGGTCGCGCGCCAGCGCGCCGGGGGCGATGAGGGCGGCAAAACTGCGGGCCGCTTCCAGCGCCTCGGCCTCGCTGCCGATGATGTGGGCGGGCCGGGCCGGAGGCGCTGCGGGAGCGGGCTGGCTGCCCGGCGTGGAGGCCAGGGCCTGCAGCTCTTGGGTCGATGTCTGTGTCATGGCGGTCAGTTCCACTGGTGGCGGCGCGGCAGGGCGCCGTTGAGCAGGTAGTTGCCCAGCAGGTGGTATTTCCAGCGCACGGGGTCGTGCAGCGTGTGCACGCGGGCGTTGCGCCAGTGGCGGTCCAGGTGGTGGGCGGCGCGGCTGGCCGAGGAGCCGGCCAGCGCGAACAGGTGCTCGCCGGCCTGCAGCGCGGCCTCGGTGGTGAGGATCTTGGCCTCGGCCACGGCCACCGAGGCCTGGGCGCTGGCCTGCTCGTCCACCGCGCCAGCCGCCGCTGCAGCAAGCGTATCCAGCGTGCGCGCGGCCTCCAGCAGCACGGCATGGGCCGCATCCACCTCGATCTGCAGCTGGCCGACCTCGTGGATGAGGTGGGGATCGTCGCTGGCGCGCGCCACGCCCGAGTCCATCCAGGGCCGGCTCTTGTCGCGCACGAAGTCCACCGCGTCGCGCAGCGCGCCCTGGGCAATGCCCGCGTCGATGGAGGCCTGGATCAGCTGCGACACCGGGCCGGACAGCGAGGGCGTGGCCTCGAACTGCCAGGCAGGCACCACGTCCTCGGGCTGTACCTGCACCTGGTCCAGCTGCACGCTGCCGCTGGCCGTGGTGCGCTGGCCGAAGGAATCCCAGTCGTCGAACACGGTCACGCCCGGCGCATCGCGCCGCACCCAGACCTGCACGATGCGGCCCTCCTCGTCCTGGGCACGGAAGGGCACCCAGTGCGCGAAGGCCGAGCCCGTGGAGTAAAAGCGCGTGCCGCTGACGCGCAGGCCGCCTGCCGCATCGCGCGACAGGCGCGCCGTGGCCTCCAGCACATGCGCGGCGCGCCCCTTGCGTTCCGGCCCGGCATTGCCCAGGCGGTGGCCGGCCAGCACGTCGGCGAACCAGCGGCGCTTCTGGGGCTCGCTGCCCATGTCCCGCAGGTTCTGCAGCACGGCGAAATGGTTCTGCGGAATCTGGCCCAGCGAAGGGTCGGCCGCGCACAGCGTGACGAAGACCTGGGCCAGCGTCTCGTACGAGGCGCCCAGGCCGCCGTAGGCGCGGGGCACGGTGATGGCGCCCAGCCCGCTGGCCGTGTGGCGCTCGATTTCCTGCCAGGGCAGGCGCCGCTCATGGTCGCGGGCGGCTGCGTCCACGCGCCATTCATCGGCCAGGGCCTGGGCGGCCTGCAGGGCCTCGGCCTCGCTGGTGATGCGGTGCGGTGTGGAGGGCGGCAGGGGCAGGCGCCGCAGCGCCCCGCCCGGGGTGTGGTGTGTGTTGCCGGGCAAGGCTGCGCCCAGGGCATCCGGTGTGGTCATTCCGTGCCTCGTTGCTGAGTCGGTGGGGAGAGGGCCGCCAGGCGGCGGCCCCGGAGGGAAAGGCGTGGTGCCTGTTTTCAGCGTCAGCGGCTGCGCAGCCGGCGCACGTAGCGGTCGCCCAGCACCTGGACCACGGTGACCAGCGCGATCAGCACGGCAATCACCAGCAGCATCACCTGGGTGTCAAAGCGCTGGTAGCCGTAGCGGATGGCCAGGTCGCCCAGGCCGCCTGCGCCCACGGCGCCGGCCATGGCCGAGGAGCTGATCAGCGCCACCAGGGTGATGGTGAAGCCGCCCACGATGCCGGGCAGGGCCTCGGGCAGGTAGACGTGGCGCACGATGTCCCACTTGCGGCAGCCCATGGCCTGGGCGGCTTCGATGAGGCCGGGATCGACCTCGCGCAGGCTGACCTCGACGATGCGCGCGAAGAACGGCGTGGCGCTGATGGCCAGCGGCACGATGGCCGCCCACACGCCGATGGTGGTGCCCGTCACCAGCCGCGTGAACGGGATCAGCGCCACCAGCAGCACGATGAAGGGCGTGGCACGGAAGCCGTTGATCACGCTGCCCAGCGCACGGTGCGTGCGCGGCGAGGCCAGGAAGCCGCCGGGCGCGGTGACGATGAGCAGCACCGCCAGCGGAATGCCCGCCGCCAGCGCGATGCCGCCCGAGACGCCGACCATCATCAGCGTGTCGGCCAGCGCGTTGCCGTAGCGCTCAATGGGAATGGACAGATTCAGCGACATATCCGAGATCCTTGATGTCATGCGCAATGGCCGCCGGGCCCTGCGTCAATGTGTGCCAGTCATGCGCGGCCGTGCCGCCGCCCAGCGCGATCAGCAGCTGCCCCTGGGCATGGCCCTGGATGCGGTCCACGCCGCCATGCAGCAGGCGCACCCGGCCGCCCAGGGCCTGGGCGATGCGCGGGAAGTCGGGCTCCAGCCCGTCCTCGCCGCGGTAGGTCAGCTGCAGGATGCGTTCGTGGCGGCCTGCGGGCGCGTCGGGCAGCAGGCGCTGGCGCAGGTCGTCGGGCAGGCCATGCTGCAGCGGTGCCAGCAGGGCGCGCGTGGCCGGGTGCTGCGGGTTGCCGAAGACCTTCCAGACTTCGCCCAGCTCGGCGATGCGGCCCTGCTCCAGCACCAGCACGCGGTCGGCGATCTCGCGGATCACGCTCATCTCATGCGTGATCAGGACGATGGTGATGCCCAGCTTGCGGTTGATGGTGCGCAGCAGCTCCAGGATGGACTGCGTGGTCTCGGGGTCCAGGGCCGAGGTGGCCTCGTCGCACAGCAGGATCTCGGGGTCGGTGGCCAGGGCGCGGGCAATACCCACGCGCTGCTTTTGCCCGCCCGACAGCCGGCTCGGATAGGTGCCAGCCTTCTCCTGCAGGCCCACCAGGGCCAGCAGCTCATTGACCCGCGCATTGATGCGTGCGCGCGGAAGGCCCGCCACCTGCAGGGGCAGGGCCACGTTGTCATGCACCGTCTTGGCCGACAGCAGGTTGAAGTGCTGGAAGATCATGCCGATGCGCCGGCGCAGCTGCACCAGCTGCGATTCGTCCAGCGTGCCGATGTCCACGCCGTCGACCCGCACCTGGCCGCTGCTGGGCTGCTCCAGCCGGTTGATGGTGCGCAGCAGGCTGGACTTGCCCGCGCCGCTGCGCCCGATGATGCCGAAGATGCTGCCCGGCGCGATCTCCAGGCTGATCGCGTCCAGCGCCTGTACGGGCCCGGCCGAAGACTGGTAGGTCTTGGCCACGCCGCTGAAGGCCACGGCGCCGGGTCCACGGATGGATTCCCGCGCGGTGCCGGCCGCTGCCGATGAGCGCCTGCCCGCCTCATGGGCCGGCCTGTCCGCCTCGTGGGCCGGCCTGTCCGCCAGGGGCTGCCTGGCTGCAATGCTGGTTGACATGGCTGAAGTCCTCCCCGCGCCGCTCAGGGCTTGACCCAGGCCAGGTTGTACAGGCGCTTGTCGTTGGAGAAGGCGCGCTGGGCTTCGGCCTTCACCGCATCGGAGTTCTGGTAGATGCGGATGAACTTCTGCACCACGGGGTCCTGCGTGCGGTTGGCCTTGACCACGAACTGGATGGAAAAGCGCGCGTCCTCGATGCCCGAATATGCAAGCCCGCTGGACGGATCGAAGGCCTTGGCCGCCACGATGAAGTGCGGGTAGCCCTGTGCGATGTCCACGTCGCCCGTGATGCGCACCAGCTGCGGCCCCTCGACCTCGACGAAGCTGAGCTTCTTGGGGTTCTCGACGATGTCGTCCAGGCTGCCCAGGTAGCCCACGCCGGGCTTGAGCTTGATCAGCCCCACCTTCTGCAGCAAGAGCAGGCCGCGCCCCTGGTTCACGGGGTCGTTGGCAATGCCCACCTTGCCGCCCTGCGGCACCTGGGCGATGGCCTTGTGCTTGAGCGAGTACAGGCCCACGTTGGCCAGGATGCCCGTGCCCGCGCTGGCCAGCTTGTAGCCGTTCTTCTGGATGGCGTTGTCCAGGAAGGGCTGGTGCTGGAAGTAGTTGATGTCCAGGTCGCCCGAGTCCACGGCCACGTTGGGCGTGGTCCAGTCGGTGAACTCCACCACCTGCACATCGATGCCCTGGGCCTTGGCCTCCCTGGCGGCCACGGCCACCGAGTCGGCGTAGGCGCCGGGCACCACGCCGATGCGCAGCTTGTCGGCAGCATGGGCGGAGAACAGGGCCAGGGCGGCCAGCGGGGCGATCAGGGCACGGGAAAGCTTCATCGGGATCTCCGGAAAAAAAAGGTTCGAAAAAGACAGGAAGGGGCCGCGTCACGGCTTGCGCCACGGCAGGCTGTACAGCCTGTCGTTGGCGGCGAATGACTTGTGGATCTGCGCCTGCACGGCGCCCGAGGTCTGGTAGATGCGCACGAACTGCGCAATGCGCGGGTCCCGGGCGTTGTCCTGGCGCGAGACGAAGCGGATGGCGTAGTACAGGTCGTCAATGCCCGAATACAGCAGCGCATTGCCGGCCACCTGCGGCCGCCCGGCGTTGACGAAGTGGGCCGGGTAGCCCTGGGCCAGGTCCACATCGTCCAGCGCGCGCACCAGCTGCGGCCCTTCGATCTCGACAAAGCGCAGCCTGCGCGGGTTGGACACGATGTCGTCCAGCCCCGCGCGCGGGCCCTTGCCTTCGCGCAGCTGGATCAGGCCGGCCTTCTCCAGCAGCAGCAGGCCGCGCCCCTGGTTGACGGGGTCGTTGGCCACGCCGACGCGCGCTCCCTCCTTCAGGTCGGCAAAGCGCTGGGTCTTGAGCGAGTACAGGCCGATGTTGGGCAGCAGGCCCGTGGCCACGCTGGTGAAGGCATAGCCGCGCTCGCGGATGGCGTTGTCCAGGAAGGCCTGGTGCTGGAAGTAGTTGAGGTCGATGTCGCCGGCCGCCAGCGCCGTGTTGGGCGTGGTCCAGTCGGTGAACTCGATGACCTGCACGTCCAGCCCCTGGGCGCGCGCCTCCTTGGCGGCGACCTCCACGGAGTCGGCCAGCGAGCCGGGCGTGACGCCTATCTTCAGCGCGGCGGCCGCCGCAAGGCCGGGCAGCGCCAGCGTGGCGGCGAGCGACCAGAGCAATGTGTTTCTGCGCGTGGGCAAGGCGTGGTTCCTCCAGCTCGGCCAGGCCCGGCGCCGGCGCCCACATGGCGCCTGCCGGCATGGCCTCTGAAGGCATTGCAACACCCGGCCCCGGCGCGCACCACGACGGAATTCACATTTCCTTATAGCGAGCCATGCGCGGCGCAAGGCATTGATCGCAAAGGAAATTTTGCACAGGCAAGATTGAGCTTATGCCCGCGCGAAATATGGCACCGTGCCGGCTGCGCAGGCTTGCGGCAGCCAGGGCAGCCTGCCGCGCTCCCAGGCTCAAGCGGCCTGTTGCGCCTTCATCCTCGTCCAGGCCTTGAAGAGGATGGACTGCAGGCTGGCACGCTCGCCCTCGTCCAGGTAGTCGACCAGCGACTCGCACATGCGCCAGAAGGCCGGCAGCGCGCGGGCCAGCACCTCGCGGCCCTGGTCGGTGAGCGCCAGGTCGAAGCTGCGGCGGTCTTCCTGGCTGAGGCTGCGCGCCAGCAGCGAGCGCTTTTCCAGCCAGTCCAGCAGGCCCGTCACCGACGAGCGCGTCACGCCGACGTAGCTGGCGATATAGGACGGCGTGACCACCGTGTCGCCCAGCAGCCCGCGCTCGGCCAGGCCGAAGATCATGAGCACGTCGAGCTTGCTCTCGGACAGGCCGAACGCCTGCAGCGATGCGTTGGCGCGCTGCTCCACATCGTCGGCCAGCCACAGCAGCAGCAGGCCCAGGCCGGCGGCCGGCGTGTCGGTGCCGGGCTGCGCGGTCTCGGCCATCAGGGCCAGGTGCGGGCGCAGCGCTTCGGGGGCGTTGGCGAGGGGGGTGGAGTCGGGGGCCGGTACGGCAGCGGTCTTGCGCGGACTCATGGGAGTGGATGGAAGCGGGTGAAGGCGTGTGAAACCGGGTTGAAGGCGGGTTGAAGCCGGGAGAAGAAAGGGCGGTTGATTTTACGGCTTTCATATATTACGCTTTGTGTATAGTACGTTAAGCGTATTATTTAGCGGCACACAAATCTGCAAGGACATCCCATGCCCATCAAAGTTCTGGAACTCCACCATGTCGGGTTCGGCGTCAACCACGCCCAGGCCGATGCCATGCTCGACTTCTACCGAGAAGTGCTGAACCTGCCCCAGGACGCCGCGCGCTGGAAGATCCCCGGCATCTACGGCTCCTGGATCAACCTGCCCAACGGCAGCCAGTTGCACATCCTCGGCAGCGAGGGGCCGTCGCGCTATGCGCAGGGCCCGGGCAAGGACCCCGTGTCCAACCACATCGCGCTGGCCGTGGACGACATCCTCGGCGCCGAGCAGGAGCTGCTGGCGCGCGGCGTCGATTACTTCACGCTGGACAACGTGGCATCGCCCAGCCTCAAGCAGCTGTTCCTGCGCGACCCGGCCGGCAACCTGGTGGAACTGCACCAGTCCAATGCGCGCGCCCCCGGCATCGCCCAGGCCGAGCAGGACGCGGCGCGCGCCGGCAACGAGTGACGCGACGCCCTCCCTTTTTCCCTTCCCCTCCGGAATCCCATGTACTTTGAAATGCAATCGCTCAACAGCGAGCAGCGCAGCAACATCCTGCACTCCCTGATTCTGCCCCGTCCCATCGCCTGGATCAGCTCGGTGGACGGGGACGGCACGGTCAACGTCGCGCCGTTTTCCTTCTTCAACGCCATGTCGGGCGATCCGCCGCTGCTGTGCGTGTGCATTGGCTCGCGCCAGGGCGTGCTCAAGGACACGGCGCGCAACATCGCGGCCACGGGCGAGTTCGTGGTGAACCTGGTGTCCGAGCCGCTGGCGCGCCGCATGGCGGTGACGGCCATAGAGTTCGGCGCGCAGGTGGACGAGTCGGCCCAGGCCGGCCTGGTCCTGGGCGATGCACGGCGGGTGAAGGCGCCGCGCATCGTGGACAGCCCTGCTTCATTCGAGTGCCGCGTGCGCCAGATCATCGATATCGACGGCGTGCGCAGCCTGGTGCTGGCCGACGTGCTGGCCGCCCATGTCATGGATGCGGCCGTGGTCGATGGCGAGCTCATGTACTTCGACCCCGCGCCCATGGAGCTGATCGCGCGGCTGCAGAACCCCGGCTGGTATGGCCGCGTGGGCGATGCCTTCCAGATGCCCACGCCCTCGGTGGCGCAGTGGGATGCCGTGCAGCGCCAGGGCGTGTCCGACAGCTACCTGGCCTGGGCCGACGATGGCGCCGCCGCGCGCTGAAGGGCCGCCCATGCTTGCGCAACACACCATAGACAGCCTGGCGGCCGAGCTGCACGCCAGCGAAAAAAGCCGCGTGCAGGTCCGGCACTTTTCCCGCCGCCATCCGGACATGACGGTGCAGGACGGCTACGCCATCTCGCGCGCCTGGATGCGGCTCAAGCGCGCCGAGGGCCGCACGGTCAGGGGCCACAAGATCGGCCTGACCTCGCGTGCCATGCAGCAGGCCGTGCAGATCAACGAGCCCGACTACGGCACCCTGCTGGACGACATGTTCTTCGAGCCCGGCCACGACATTCCCTTTGCGCGCTTCATCGCTCCGCGCGTGGAGGTGGAGCTGGCCTTCGTGCTGGGCCGCACGCTCAAGGGGCCGGGCGTCACCCTGTGCGATGTGCTGGCCGCCACCGACTGGGTGGTGCCCGCCGTGGAAATCATCGACGCCCGCATCGAGCAAAAGGACCGCGATACCCAGGCCATGCGCACGGTGCGCGACACCATCGCCGACAACGCGGCCAATGCCGGCATCGTCATGGGCGGGCGGCCCGTGCGCCCCGACGCGGTGGACCTGCGCTGGGTGTCGGCGCTGCTGCAGCGCAACAGCGTGATCGAGGAATCCGGCGTGGCGGCCGCCGTGCTCAACCATCCGGCCACGGGCGTGGCCTGGCTGGCCAACCGGCTCGCGCAATGGGATGAGCAGCTGGACGCAGGCCAGGTGGTGCTGGCCGGCTCATTCACGCGGCCCGTCACGGCCCAGGCCGGCGACAGCTTCCATGTGGACTACGGGCCGCTGGGCTCCATTGCCTGGCGCTTTGCCTGAGCTTCGTCCGCAGTGTGGCGATGGTGTCGCCTGCGGCACAGTCCGCAGGCCCGGCGCGTCGCCGACAATGCAGCGGCGCCGCCCGCCACCGGTGCGCGGGCGGCGGCTGCAACACATGCACTACAGGATGGACAAGCAATGGAGATGAAGAACGCAAAGACGGCCGTGGTCACGGGCGGAGGAACCGGCGTGGGCAAGGCCGTGGCGCTGGCCCTGGCGGGCGCCGGCTACCAGGTGGTGGTGGCGGGCCGCCGCCAGGCGCCGCTGGATGAGACCTGCGCCGAGGCCCAGGCAAAGTACGGCGCGGGCGAGCGCATGCTGGGCATTGCCACCGATGTCAGCGACCCGGCTGCCGTGGAGCAGCTGTTCGCGCGCACGGTGCAGCGCTTCGGTCGCGTGGACCTGCTGTTCAACAACGCGGGCCGGGGCAATCCGCCCGGCTCCTTCCTGGACTGGACGCCCGAGCAGTGGCGCGAGGTGGTCGATGTCAACCTCAACGGCATGTTCTATTGCCTGCAGCAGGCGTTTCGCACCATGCGCGACCAGTCGCCGCGCGGCGGCCGCATCATCAACAACGGCTCCATCTCCGCGCATGCGCCGCGGCCCAATTCCAGCGCCTACACGGCCACCAAGCATGCCGTCATGGGCCTGACCAAGACCGCTGCGCTGGACGGCCGTGCCTACGACATCGCCGTGGGCCAGATCGATATCGGCAATGCCATGACCGAGCTGGCATCGCGCATGGCCAAGGGCGTGCCCCAGGCCAATGGCGAGATCGCGGTGGAGCCGCTGATCGACGCGGATGTGGTGGGCCAGTCCGTGCTCTACATGGCCAGCCTGCCGCTGGAGGCCAACGTGCTGTTCCACACGGTGATGGCCACCAAGATGCCCTTCGTGGGCCGGGGCTGAACCGGCAAAGGCAGGCCCTCAGGCCTGCACGCGGCGGCTCGCCGTCTCGGACGGGAGCTCGCCGAAGCGGCTGCGGTACTGGGCCGCGAAGTGGCCCAGGTGCAGGAAGCCGTATTTCTGCGCCACGTCGCGCACGCCGGAGCCGGCTGCGACGCCCGGGCCCTTGGCTGCCTGGAGTGCGGCGCGCACCCGGTCCAGCCGCAGCTGGCGCAGGAAATCCATGGGCCCCATGCCCGCGTGCTGGCGGAAGGCGGCCTGCAGCGTGCGCGCGCTGCAGCCGGCCTCGCGGCAGACATCGGCCAGCGACAGGGGCTGGTCGGCATGGGCCTGCATGTACTCCTGGGCCTTGCGCACGCCGCGCGGCAGCAGGCTGCGCCGGCTGTCTCCGGCCAGTGCGCGGCTGTGGCTGTGCGTGGCCGACATCAGCAGGCTGGTCAGCAGGTATTCCTCCGCATGCTGGGCCAGTGCCTGCGTGGCCTGCAGGGCGTTGCCCGCATCCAGCGTGTGCCGCAGGCAGTCGATGAAATGCACCAGCGGTGCCAGTGCCGGCTGGTCCAGCGGCACGCCCAGATCGAACACCAGCGGCCGGCCTGCGGGCGCCTGCAGCAGCGCCTCCAGCCGCGCCACCAGGGCCGGGCGGGCCATGCGCACGATCAGGTGCGGGCTGTCGTCGGCCCAGCGCATGGACAGCGGCTCGGTCGGCGAGGGCAGGGAGGCCAGGCGCGGCGTGGCATCCACCTGCTGCGCGCCGCAGCGGATCTCGGCACTGCCGCGCAGGGGAATCTGCAGCAGGAAGAAGTCCCGCAGGTAGCCGGGCTCGATGTGCACGCCGGGGCCGTATTGCACATAGTTCAGGCTGACGTTGCGGGAAAGCGGCGCGCTGTGGTGGCAGGCATCCAGCTCGGCGCGCGGGCGCAGCATGCCCAGGCCATGCGGACAGAAGACGCGCGCCACGCTTTCGCGGGCCTCGTCCATGTCGTGGCTCTCGAAAAGCCGGTAGCGCTGCAGCGGCAGCGGTGTGTGCATGGCGTGTTCCATAGGCTGCGCAGAACGTAGCAAAAACCACCCGCTCCCACAATTCGGACCATTCCCCGGGAGCCAATTTCTGCGCGCCAGGGACAGTGCCTGCGCTTGCCGGATGCCTGCGCGGCCCGGCCCCCCGTAACGTGTGCTGCACAGGCCAGCCCGGCCTGGCATCCACACGGGAGAACAAGCGTCATGTTCAATGGACTCGAAGGCAAAAGCGCCATCGTCACCGGCGGCTCCACCCTGATAGGCGCCGGCGTGGTGCGTGCGCTGCACGCGGCCGGCGTGAAGGTGGTCATTGCCGACATTGATGCCGACAACGGCCAGGTGCTGGCCGATGCGCTGGGTGAGGGCGCGCTTTTCGTGCGCACCGACATCACCGACGACGCGCAGGTCGCCGCCTGCGTTCAGCAGGCATGCAGCCGGCACGGCGGCGTGCACATCCTGGTCAACCTGGCCTGCTCGTATGTAGACGAAGGCCTGCAGTCGCCGCGCGCGGACTGGCTGGCCTCGTTCAACGTGAACGTGGCCAGCGCCGTGGCCATGCTGCAGGCCGTGCACCCGCACATGGTGGCCGCCGGTGGCGGGGCCGTGGTGAATTTCACCAGCATCTCTTCGGAAGCGGCGCAGACGGGGCGCTGGCTCTACCCGGCCAGCAAGGCGGCCATGAAGCAGCTCACGCGCAGCATGGCCATGGATCTGGCGGCCGATGGCATCCGCGTCAACAGCGTCTGCCCGGGCTGGACCTGGTCGGCGGTGATGGACCGGCTCAGTGGCGGCGACCGCGCCAAGACCGACCGCGTGGCCGCGCCCTTTCACCTGCTGGGCCGCGTGGGCGATCCGCATGAGGTGGCCCAGGTGGTGCTGTTCCTGTGCTCGGACCATGCCAGCTTCGTGACCGGCGCCGACTACGCGGTGGACGGCGGCTACGGCGCCATGGGGCCCGAGCGCGCCGTGGCCGCCATTCCCCAATTGATGGACTAGCACGCAGTACGGACACGGAGCCGCAAGGAGACAGCCATGAAGAAAATCGCCATCGTCGGAGCCGGCCAGTCGGGCCTGCAACTGGGCCTGGGCCTGCTGGCCGTGGGCCATCAGGTCACGATACTGAGCAACCGCACGGCGCAGGACATCGCCCAGGGCCGGGTCATGTCCAGCCAGTGCATGTTCGACAGCGCGCTGCAGATAGAGCGCGGCCTGGGCCTGGACCACTGGTCGCGCGAATGCCCGGTGGTCGAGGGCATCGGCCTGTGCGTGCCGCACCCTGGGCAACACGGCGAGAAAGCGGCCGGCAAGGCCATCGACTGGGCCGCGCGGCTGAACGCGGGCGCGCAGTCCGTGGACCAGCGCCTGAAGATCCCCGCATGGATGGACGATTTCCGCCGCCAGGGCGGCGAGCTGGTACTCAGGGACGCGGGCATCGCCGAACTGGAGGAATGCACGCGCAGCCATGACCTGACCCTGGTTGCCAGCGGCAAGGGCGAGATATCGAGGCTGTTCGAGCGCGATGCCCACCGCTCGCGCTTCGACCAGCCCCAGCGCGCGCTGGCGCTGACCTATGTGACGGGCATGAAGCCGCGCGAGCCGTTCTCCGCCGTGTCCTTCAACCTGCTGCCGGGCGTGGGCGAGTATTTCGTGTTCCCGGCGCTGACGACCACGGGCCCCTGCGAGATCATGGTGTTCGAAGGCGTGCCCGGCGGCCCCATGGACTGCTGGGGCGATGTGAAGACACCGGAGCAGCACCTGGAGCGCAGCCGCTGGATCCTCGACACCTTCGTGCCCTGGGAGGCCGAGCGCTGCCGCGACATTGCGCTGACCGATGACAACGGCATCCTTGCGGGCCGCTTCGCCCCCACGGTGCGCAAGCCCGTGGCCACGCTGCCGTCGGGGCGCAAGGTGCTGGGCATGGGCGACGTGGTGGTGCTCAACGACCCCATCACGGGCCAGGGCTCCAACAACGCGGCCAAGTGCGCCGACACCTATCTGCGCAGCATCCTGGCGCGCGGCAATGGCGGCGGCAATGGCGACGGAAATCGTGACGGCAATGGCGCATTCGACGCCGCCTGGATGCAGCAGACCTTCGACCGCTACTGGTTCGGCTATGCGCAATGGGTCACGCAGTGGACCAACATGCTGCTGGCGCCACCGCCACCCCATGTGCTCAAGCTGCTGGCCAGCGCGGGCACGCTGGCACCGCTGGCCAGCGCCTTTGCCAACGGCTTCGATGACCCGCGCACCTTCTTCCCCTGGTTCGCGGACGCGGGCGAGGCAGACCACTACATCGACAGCTGCGCGGCCATCGCCGCCATGGCAGCCGTCCCCACCTAGCCGCAGAGGCCGCCATGAGCACATGCGACACCCCGGCCGCCGCCACGGCCTGCTCCTTCGATCCGCGCGAGCTGCGCAAGGCCTTCGGCCAGTTCACCACGGGCGTGACCGTCATCACCACGCGCGCGCCGGACGGGCGGCGCGTGGGCATGACGGCCAACTCGTTCTCCTCGGTCTCGCTGGACCCGCCGCTGGTGCTGTGGAGCCTGGCGCGCCAGGCGCCCAGCGTCTGCGATTTCCAGGGCGCCAGCCACTTCGCCATCCACGTGCTGGCTGCGGGCCAGCACCTTCTGTCGCGGCGCTTTTCCACGCCGCAGCAAGACAAGTTCGTCGGCCTGGACTGCGCGGAAGGCCCGGCCGGCGTGCCCCTGATCGATGGCGTGCTGGCCCGCTTCGTCTGCCGCAACGTCCGGCAATACGATGGCGGCGACCACCTCATCTTCATCGGCCAGGTCGAGCGCTGCGAACGCTTCGACGGCGAGCCCCTGGCCTTTCACGCGGGCTACTATCAGGTGACGGTGCGGCACCCCGAATGCGTATGACGGGTCATGAAAAAAGCGGCACCGCAGCTTTCCCCACCCTTTGAAACGGAGACAACCCCATGCAGCAGAAAGAACCCCCGGCAAGCCGCCATGTGCGCATCAACGCGCTGGACGGCAGCGGCAGCTTCAACGCCTACCTGGCCGTGCCGGCCTCGGGCAGCGGCCCCGGCCTGGTGCTGGCGCAGGAGATCTTCGGCGTCAACGCCACCATGCGCGAGGTGGCCGACTACTACGCCGAAGAAGGCTACGTGGTGCTGGTGCCCGACCTGTTCTGGCGCCAGCAGCCCGATGTGGAACTGGGCTACACGCCGGCGGACTGGGAGCGCGCCTTCGGCTTCTACAAGGGATTCGACGAGGCCCTGGGCGTGCAGGACATCCAGGCCTGCCTGAACGCCTTGCGCCAGCGCCCCGAGGTCACGGACGGCAAGGCGGGCGTGCTGGGCTTTTGCCTGGGCGGCAAGCTGGCCTACCTGGCCGCCTGCCGCACCGATGCCGATGCGGTGGTCGGCTACTACGGCGTGGGCATCGAGGCGGCGCTGGACGAGGCCGAGCGCATCCGCTGCCCGCTCACCCTGCATGTGGCCGAGCTCGACGCCTTCTGCCCGCCCGAGGCGCGCCAGCGCATCGTCCAGGCGCTGGGCGGTCGTCCCGGCGTGGCCGTGCATGTCTATCCGGGCGTGGACCATGCCTTTGCGCGCAAGGGCGGCGATCACTTCCACCGCGCCTCGGCCCTGATGGCGCATGAACGCAGCATTGCCACGCTCAAGTCCGCCATCGGCCCGCACTTTGACCTGGCCGCGCTGTGGGACAAGCACTGCGAGTACGAATTCGCCACGCGCAACGTGGACGACACCATGGCCACCATGGTGGCCGAGCCCTATGTGAACCACATCCCCACCATGACCGGCGGCGTGGGCTTCAGCAACCTGCACGCCTTCTATACGAACCACTTCGTCAACAGCAATCCGCCCGACACGTCGCTGACCCCGATTTCACGCACGGTGGGGGCCTCGCAGGTGGTGGACGAGATGCTGTTCTGCTTCACGCACACCACCGAGATCCCGTGGATGCTGCCCGGCGTGCGGCCCACGGGGCGGCGCGTGGAGATCCCGCTGCTGGCCGTGGTCAAGTTCCGGGGCGACAAGCTCTACCACGAGCACATCTACTGGGACCAGGCCAGCGTGCTGGTGCAGGTGGGCCTGCTGGACCCGGCGCTGCTGCCCGTGGCGGGCGTGGAGACGGCCCGCAAGCTGCTGGACGAGACCCTGCCTTCCAACGAACTGCTCAAGCGTTGAGCGCGGCGCGGGCGCACGGGTTTCACCCTGCGCCCGATGGCGGCCTGCAGGCCGCCAGGGCTCTCAGGGTTGCCACCAATGTTGATATGTCAACATTGGTGGATCATGCGGCCATCGCAATCGCAATCGCCGTCGCCGCCCGGTTCCCTCCGCCCAATGCCCTGCCCACGCACATCCACGATCCCTGCCGCCGATGCCGCCACCGGCCCTGCACCGGACACGCAGGTCTGCAGCCAGACGCTGGCACTGGAGGACTTCATCACCTTCCGCCTGGGCGCGCTGTCCAATGCGCTGCAGACCCAGGTGACGCGCCACTACATCGCGCCGGCATCGCCCGTGGGGCTGACCGAGTGGCGGCTCATGGGCCAGATCCAGCGCCATGGCGAGCTGCATGCCAGCGCGCTGTCGCGCCTGAGCCTGATGGACAAGGCCCAGATCAGCCGCGCGCTGCAGCCGCTGATCGACCGGGGCTGGGTGCTGCGCCGCGCCGATCCGCAGCACGCGCGGCGCCACCTGCTGCAGCTGAGCGAAGCTGGGCAGGCGCTCTTCGACGAGGTGCTGTCCCGCGCACGCCCCTACCAGGCGGCCCTGCTCAATGCCCTGACGGCCGATGAGCGCGCCATGCTGGACCGCATCCTGGACAAGCTGGGCCGTGCCTCCCAAGCGCTGGACCAGGGGCTGGACCAGGGGCTGGATGCCTGATTTACCCACAAGCCACTGCACAACCCACCTCAAGACCCACCTCAGAACCCACCCCACGAGCCACACCATGAATTGCTCCATGCACCCTGATGAGCGGGCCGCCCGCATCGAACTGGCCGCCTGCTACCGCGTCTTCGCCATGCTGGGCTGGGACGAGCTGATCTACAACCACATCACGGTGCGCCTGCCCGACAGCGTGACGGGCGGTGAAAAGCAGTTCCTGATCAACCCCTTCGGCCTGCACTACGAAGAGGTCACGGCCAGCAACCTGGTGCGCATCAATGTGCGCGGCGAGGTGCTGGACGGCTCGCGGCATCCGGTGAATCCGGCCGGCTTCGTCGTGCATGCGGCCATCCACGACGGACTGCCGGGCGCGCACTGCGTGATGCACACGCACACCACCTCGGGCATGGGCGTGGCCTGCCTGGAGCAGGGCCTGTCGCAAAGCAACTTCTACAGCGCCCAGCTGCACGGCATGGTGGCCTACCACGACTTCGAGGGCATCACCATCCATGCCGACGAAGGGCCGCGCCTGCTGGCCAGCATCGGCCACCGCAAGGCCGTGATCCTGCGCAACCATGGCCTGCTCAGCTGGGGCAGCGACCTGCCCCAGGCCTTCGTGGTGCTGTGGACGCTGCAGCGCGCCTGCGACGTGCAGATGGCCACCCTGTCCATGGGGGCGCCGCGCATGGTCTCCGACGCCATGGCGCGGCGCTGCAACGAGGACTCGCTGACCTTCAACGACAGCCACGGCGGTGCCCGCGATGTGTTCGACCACCTGGTGCGCCGCGTGAACCGGCGCGACAGCAGCTATCTCGATCTTTGAACCCGGAGCTTCCCGCGCATGACCATGGAACAGACAAGCATTTCATTCGACAAGGCCTGCATCTTCGGCGCCGGTGCCATCGGCGGCTGGATGGGCGCGGCCCTGGCCCGCGCCGGCTGCCAGCTCAGCGCCGTGGCGCGCGGCGCCGCGCTGCAGGCCCTGCGCACCCAGGGCCTGACCCTGGTGCACGGCGAGCAGCGCGAGCACTTCGCGCTGCGTGCCGAACAGGACCCGGCCGCCCTGGGCGTGCAGGACCTGGTCATCATCTCCGTCAAGGCGCCGGGCATGCCCGATGTGGCCGAGCGCATCGCCCCGCTGATCGGCCCGCAGACCGTGGTGCTCACGGCCATGAACGGCGTGCCCTGGTGGTTCCTGCACGGCGGTGTCGATGCCAGCGTGCGCGGCAAGCAGCTGAAAGCCGTGGACCCTGAAGGCCGCATTGCGCAAGCCATCCCGCTGGGCCAGGTGCTGGGTTCGGTGGTCCATGCCAGCTGCTCCAACGATGCGCCCGGCGTGGTGCGCCGGCACTTCGGCAACAGCCTGATCCTGGGCGAGCCCCTGGCCGACGGACCCGGCCAGCCGCCCACGCCGCGCCTGGCGGCACTGGCCCAACTGCTGCAGCGTGGCGGCATCGAGGCCAAGGTCTCCGACAACATCCAGCGCGACGCCTGGTACAAGCTCTGGGGCAACATGACCGTCAACCCCGTCAGCGCGCTGACGGGTGCCACCTCGGACCGCATCCTGGGCGACGACCTGGTGCGCGGCCTGATCACGCGCGTGATGCTGGAGGCCAAGGAGATCGGCGCGCGCATCGGCCTGCCCATCAACGAATCGCCCGAAGACCGCCATGCGGTCACGCTCAAGCTGGGCGCCTTCAAGACCTCCATGCTGCAGGACGTGGAAGCGGGCAAGCCCGTGGAACTCGATGCCCTGGTGGGCGCGGTGCGCGAAATGGGGCAGCTGTGCGGCGTGGACACCCCGTTCACCGATGCGCTGCTGGGCCTGGCGCGGCTGCAGGCGCGGCAAAAGGGGCTGATGGCCTGACGCCGCAAGGGCCAGTACCGGCCTGCAGCACGCAACCGTAGACTACGCCTCCATGACTTCCGCCAAGAACCCCGCCTCGCCCTGGTCCACGCTGTGCGTGGTGGCCACCACCGTCCCCAGTGCCGAGGAGGCCGCCCATCTGGCGCGCAGCCTGGTGCAGCAGCAGGCCGCGGCCTGCGTGCAGGTGGAGGCCATCACCTCGCACTACGTGTGGGACGGCGAGATGCACGCCACGCCCGAGTGGCGCCTGGTCTGCAAGACCCTGCCCGACGTGCTGGAGCGCCTGGCCCGGCTGCTGCGCGCCGGGCACAGCTACAGCGTGCCGCAGATCACCATGCGCACCGAGCGCTGCATGGCCGACTATGCGCAGTGGCTGCGCTCCCAGGTCTCGACCCGGGACGTGGCGGACACTGCAGAAAGGGCCGCCGCGCCCCGCATCACTGCGGCGTGACGTTGGCGGCCTTGATCACGGGCACCCAGGTCGCTGTCTCCTTGCGGATCAGCTCGCCGAAGGCGCTGCCCGTGACCACCCAGGGCTCGATCCCCTGCAGGTCCAGCTGCCTGACCACGGCCGGCGTGTTGAAGATCTCCTGAATATCCTTTTCCAGCTGCTTGAGCACGGCCGGTGGCGTCTTCTTTGGCGCCATCACGCCGTACCAGGACGAGATGGCAATGCCCGGTACGCCCGCCTGGGCCAGCGTGGGCACCTCGGGCAGGTACTTGCTGCGCGCCGGGTCGGTCACGGCCAGCGCGCGCAGCTTGCCCGACTGCACATGCGGCAGCAGCGCGGGCACATTGCCCACGATCATCGGCACCGTGCCGCCCAGCACATCGTTGAGGCCGGGCGCCGTGCCCTTGTAGGCCACGTGCAGGATGTCGGCACCGGTCTGCTGCTTGAACAGCTCGCCGGCCAGATGCAGGCTGGAGCCCACGCCGGGCGAGGCATAGCTGATGGTGGCCGGCCTGGCCTTGGACAGGGCCACCAGCTCCTGCACCGTTTTGGCGGGTACGCCAGGGTGCACGGCGATCACATTGGCCGCCTTGGCCAGCGAGGCCACGGGCGCAAAGTCCGCCTCCACGCTGTAGCCGGGCCTGGCCAGCAGCGTGGGATTGATGGTCAGGTTGCCCTGGGGCACGACCAGCAGCGTATGGCCGTCCGCCGCGGCACGCTTGACCATGTCGATGCCGATATTGCCGTTGGCCCCGGGCTTGTTCTCCACCACCGAGGTCTGCTTATAGCGCTCGGCCAATCCCGTGGACAGCAGGCGGGCCAGCGCATCGACCGGGCCACCGGGCGGGAAGGGCGCGACGATGGTGAAAGGCTTGGCAGCCAGCTGCTGCTGGGCGGAGGCATCCTGGGCCAGGGCGCTCTGGCATGCGGCTGCTGCCAGCAGGGCGGCAGCGCCGAGCAAGGTGGGGGCTTTCATGGGGAACTCCGGGGAACAAGGCAAGGCAGGTACAAGCAAAAGAAATGCCTGAGGGCTATCGATTGTTTCTTGTATAAAACAACGTTCTTCTTATAAATCAATGCAAAGCATAAAACCTGCGGCTTGATTCGAATCAAGGGAAAACCCTTGCCTGCATGCCTGGGCCTTCGCTGCGTTCGCATGCCCAAGAAAAAAGGAGCGCAGCGCGCTCCCGTAAGTCCACTCCAGAGAATGGGTCAAAGCGCATCAACAGGGGAGCTGATGCAGTCGATGCCAAGCCGCAGGACGACAGCTCCACGAGCAGGTCTTGCTGCCATCGCATGTCAGGCCTGTAGGCAAGTCACCACTAAGCCCAACAGCATCAGGCCCATGCCTATCTTCTCTGTTCGACTGAAGCTTTCGCTGAACACGCGGCGCGAAACCAGGTAGCTGAAAACGACCTCGATCATTCCCAAAGTGCGCACAGGTGATGCTCCTTGCATGGCGTAGGCCGTGAACCAAGCAATTGAAGCGGCTGCCCCCATGCAACCGGCAAGCAGCGAGATGCGCCAAGCTCGAAAAATAGGTGCCAGACCTTGAGCTGTGCGCAACTGGATCCAAAGTCCCATGCCGACGGTTTGCATCGACTGTGCGATCAGCACGCCCCAGGCGCCAGATAACCATGCCGTTTCGGCGCCAAGTGCCAGCGACCCTCCTCGAAATCCTACTGTTGCAACTGCAAAGCAGGAGCCGCAAGCCAGGCCATAAAGTGCAGATCGGTTGAGCCACGCGGACGGTGAGAGCAACTGTTCGCGTGGCGGCAGGGACAGCAGCAGCATACCGATTGTGGCTACGATCATTGCGGCCAACGCCAGCGGTGTTGGAAGTTCATGGAGAAAAACCGATGCGAACAGAGCTAGCTGCAGCACCTCTGTCTTTGTCAGAGTGACAGCCACGGCAAAGTTGCGCTCCTTCATCGCCAGCAGCAAAGCGACCGTTCCAGCCAATTGGAAAAAAGCGCCCAATGCAATCCAGCCAAGGTAAATCGGCGTGATCGAAGGTACAGCGTATGGCTTTGCTGGTACCAGATACAGCAGTGCCAGCCACAACATGGCAAAAGGTAGGCCATACAGAAAACGCACCAGTGTGGCCGATAGCGCGCCCAGCTCCTGTGTCAGGCTGCGCTGCGCTGTGTTTCGTACCGTTTGAGCGAGAGCGGCGAACAGGGTTATGGGAACCCATAACCAAGAAAAACCTTGAATGGATTCAAGCATGAATATGGAGGAGGGATGGGTAAATGGGGCGTAGAGTAAATTCTTACATTGTTGTGGATTATTTGGTAATGCACAGCAATGCTCATTTGCTGATTAGAGAAATTTTGCTCTCTTGAAGATTTATTGAACGGTTGAAGACAGAGACTCGAGATAGAACATGAGGCCTGCGTAGAGCGTTTCTTCTGGGGTGCCCGCGCGAGGAGAGCTCGGCATCATCCAGGTATCCTTGCTGCCGTTTATCCGCATGCTGCGGAGAAAGCAGTATGTGGTCAATGCGTAGAATTTGCAACTCGAAAAATACTCTTAAGATAAAGATTTTCTTAAATACAGAGATATTGAAATCGATTTGCAGAATGCGCAATTCCAGTAAGAAATTCAGAGAAAGAACTGATTTTCTCAACAAGCACGCATAGCGTGATTGTTATGAAAAGGTGATGCTGGTTCTTTATTTCCTGATGCTATCTGAAAATAGTATGGCTATAGATGGTGGCTTATCTTGCGTGCCAGTTTTGAAAGAGCGATTTCATAGGCCCCTGCGTATAGCCGCCAGCAGGCTTCTCGAAGAATTCCAGATATGCTGCTCGGCAAGGGCCTGGGCCTTCTTTGGGTCGCGATTGCGGATGGCGGCGAGGATGCCGCGTTTTTCTTCTGTGCTTTCTGAAGCCCGTGAGCTGTGAGAAAGTGAGAGTCTCCGCAGGCGTGCGAGGCGGCTCCTTTGTGAAGAAAGATAGCTTGCCATCAGCGAATTTTGGGCTGCATCCAGGAGAACTTCGTAGAACTCCTCGATGGTCTCGATCTGAGCCTCGACATCGCCCGAAATCTGCGCTTCATTCATCGCTTTCACTGTGACATCCAGGCGCTCGATTTGCTCTATGGTGGCTCGCTCTGCGCACAGTGCCGCCACATAGCCTTCAACGGCTGCACGCATTTCAAAGATCTGGCGAATGCCGTCTTCATCGATAACGGCGACTATCGGGCCTTTATAGGGCTCCTTTGTGATCCACCCTTCTGCCTCCAATTGCCCCAGGGTTTCACGAACTATCGTTCTGCTCACATCAAGGAGATCGCACAGCTTGCGTTCTACCAAGCGTGATCCAGGTGGAAGTTGGCCTTCCACAATGGCGCGCTTCAATTGCTCAAGTGCCAGCTGTCGGAGCGTTGGATTCACACGCTCTACGGCCATACTGCCTCGCGGAATTCCCATGTCTGTCAATGCAGGTCTGTCTGTGTCTGTACCTGCTTTAGAGGCTTGCCGTTTCATGTCTGTTGGACTTTCTTGCGAATTGAGTGATGGTATACCAACATACAATCTTGGGTCAAGATATGGAAGGGTGCGAAAAATTGAGAGGCATCTGGTTGGGAAGGCAGCAGGAAGACAGTGACCAAGCCATCTCCGCCATCGATGGTTTGTTTCTGATTGGTTTGCAAGCCACATAAATTGGCCTGAACTTGCCATCTGCAGCCAGCAAGTAGCCTAATCGGCTGGTTTAAAACACTTATGTGCTTTTACGAGCCCCGAAAAGTGGGGGGTGGCAGAGCGGGAGAATATGCTTGAAATGATGCGCGGCACACGCCGTAGTTGGCATATCGAAGGCAGGTCGCACTGAAGAGTCTGTTGCCGAGTTTTCGCACAGGCACTCAACAGAGTTGGTGCGCTTGCCGAGGCATGGGCCGTACGCTCACCCGCACGCAAAGGTGGAGCGACGGGAAAAAATGCGTTCTCCACATCGGAGGCCAGAGATGAGTGCGGTGGTGCACCGCAAGGCCTGCCAGCCGGCGTCAGTGAGGAAGAGCTAGGATTTCTGACCGTCCGAAGCAAGGACGGGCTTGTCGGTGCTACCGAGCACTGGCGGAAGTGCTGCTTTGACTGGCCGAAGAGATTCGTCAATTGCCACGTGACGATGAGTGGCTGCTTCGGTGATTGAAGGGCATGCCCTTTCTGGTCTTTGCCGCGCCCACGCTGTCGGCTGTGGCGAAGTTACTGGGCTTTTGCGGCAAGTCACATGAGCTAACCCGGTAGGGCCTGGCCTGATCAGTCCCGAAGCGGTTGAGTGCGTCAGAGGTTGAGGCTGGAGAGCTCTTCGTTGAGCGGTCACTCCCCAATGGATGAGCGGAGAGCGGCTTGAGCGCCAGCCCGCAATTCATCCATTCCGCCTTCCTGTGGCGCCTGTCGAGAAAACTCTGAACAGATTGTCAGGACAGCAGCGCCTGCGCGAATTCCCTGGCGTTGAAGGTCTCCAGGTCTTCGACCTTTTCGCCCACGCCGATGAAGTACACGGGGATCGGCCGTTCCTGGGCAATGGCGGCCAGCACGCCGCCCTTGGCCGTGCCGTCGAGCTTGGTGACGATCAGGCCCGTGAGCTGCAGTGCATCGTCAAAGGCGCGCACCTGGGCCAGCGCGTTCTGGCCGGTGTTGCCGTCGATGACCAGCAGCACCTCGTGCGGTGCCGTGGCATCGGCCTTGGTGACCACGCGGCGGATCTTGCGCAGCTCTTCCATCAGGTGCAGCTGGGTGGGCAGGCGGCCCGCCGTGTCCACCAGCACCACATCCTTCTTGCGGGCGCGGCCGGCGGTGACGGCATCAAAGCTCACGGCTGCAGGATCACCGCCTTCCTGGCTGACGATCTCCACCGTGTTGCGGTTGGCCCAGACGCCGAGCTGCTCGCGCGCGGCGGCGCGGAAGGTGTCGGCGGCAGCCAGCAGCACGCTCTGGCCTTCGTCGGCCAGATGCTTGGTCAGCTTGCCGATGGAGGTGGTCTTGCCTGCGCCGTTGACGCCAGCGACCATGACCACGGTAGGCTGGTGCTCGCCGATGATCAGCGGCTTTTCCAGCGGGCGCAGCAGGTCGGCCAGTGCATCGGCCAGCAACGCCTTGACGGCGGCGGGGTCGGTGGCCTTGGCTTCCTTGACGCGGCGGCGCAGGTCGGTGAGCAGGTGCTCGGTGGCCTTGACGCCGGTGTCGGCCATCAGCAGGGCGTCTTCCAGCTCTTCGTACAGCGCATCGTTGATCTGCGTGCCGGTGAAGACCGTGGCGATGCTGCTGCCGGTCTTGCGCAGTCCGGCCTTGAGGCGCTGCATCCAGTTCTGGCGGCTGGCGCCTTCGGCTTCGGGCTTGGCCGTGGGCTCGGGTGCGGCAATGAAGTCGGCAGGCGCGAGCGTGGAAGCAGCAGCAGTGGGTGCAGCGGGTGCGGCAGGCGGGGCGGCATCGCCCTTGCCGCCGCCGAAGGGCTTGCGCCACCAGGCGCTGCCGGTGTCGGCTGCGGCCGGTGGGGCAGGCGTGCCAGGGGGCAGGTCTGGGGCGCGGTCCTGCGGCGGGGTTGCGGGAATGCCGGCCTCTTCAGGCGCGGCGCTGCTGTCCGCCGGGGAAATCTCGGCGGAGGAGGGGGTGGGCTTTTTCTTGAAAAAACTGAACATCGGCAGGTTCTTAGAATCACAGCATTCTATGAAACATGCACTCACCCTCCTGGGCTTAATGGCCTGCATGGGCACCGGGGCTGCTTTGGCAGCCCCGGATGCATCCTCTTCCTCCCCTTCGTCACTGCTGCAGACGGTGGCCAGCCAGGCCGCAGGCGGCCAGCGGTCCGCCACAGCAGCGCAGCAATTCACCCTGAAGAACGGCATGCAGCTCATCGTGCAGCCCGACCGGCGCGCGCCCACGGCCGTGCACATGGTCTGGGTGCGCGTGGGCGCCATCGACGAGGTGGACGGCACCTCGGGCGTGGCCCACGCGCTCGAGCACATGATGTTCAAGGGCTCGCGCAAGGTGGCTCCCGGCGAGTTCTCGCGCCGCGTGGCCGCGCTGGGCGGGCAGGAGAACGCCTTCACCAGCCGCGACTACACGGGCTACTACCAGCAGATCCCGTCCAGCCGGCTGGAGGAAGTGATGAAGCTCGAATCCGACCGCTTCGCCAACAACCACTGGCCCGACAGCGAGTTCAAGAAGGAGATCGAGGTCATCAAGGAAGAGCGCCGCATGCGCACCGAGGACCAGCCGCGCGCCGTGCTCATGGAGCAACTGATGGCGGCGACCTTCATGGCCTCGCCCTACCACCGGCCCGTGATCGGCTGGATGAGCGATCTGGACGCCCTGACGCCCGGCGACGTGCGCGATTTCCACAGCCGCTGGTATGTGCCCGGCAATGCCACCGTCGTCATTGCCGGTGATGTGGACGTTGCCAAGGTCCGCGCCTGGGCCGAGAAGTACTACGGCAGCATTCCCGCACGCGCCGTGCCGGTGCGCAAGCCGCGCACCGAGCCTGCGCAGATCGGCATCCGCCGCATCGAGGTCAAGCAGCCGGCCGAGCAGGCCCTGGTGGCCCTGGCCTTCCGTGCGCCCTCGCTGACGCGCGTCAGCGATCTGCAGGCCGATGACCGCGATGCGCTGGCGCTGCTGGTGCTCTCGGCCGTGCTCGACGGCTATGACGGCGCCCGCCTGGAGCGGGCCCTGGTCCAGGGCGAAGGCCGCGTGGCCGACGGCGCGGGCAGCTCCATGTCGCTCATGAGCCGCGGCCCCGGCCTGTTCATGCTGACGGGCGTGCCCGCCACCGGCAAGACTGCGGCCGAGGTCGAGGCCGCGCTGCGCGCCGAAGTGGCCAAGGTCGCCAGGGACGGCGTCGAGCCTGCCGAACTGGAGCGCGTGAAGACGCAATGGATGGCCTCCAATGTCTATGAGCGCGACTCGGTCATGGGCCAGGCCCAGAGCCTGGGCAATTACTGGATACAGGGCATGCCGCTGGATGCGGAAGACCAGTTGCTGGCCCAGCTTCGCACCATCACGCCCGATGACGTCAAGCGCGTGGCGGCCAAGTACTTTGGCGATGACCAGCTCACGGTGGGCACCCTGGTGCCGCAGCCCCTGCCTGAAGGCGGCAAGCCCCGCCGCACCGACGCGGGTGCCGGCATTGGCGGACCCCTGCATTGATGCCCCCGAAGCACGCTGGAGTGAAGATGAAGAACATGAAAAAGATGGTGGCCAGCTCCGTGCTGGCAAGCGTGGGCCTGGGCTTTGGCGCCACGTCCGCATGGGCCTTGCTGCCCATCCAGCACTGGACCCAGCCCAGCGGGGCGCAGGTCTGGCTGGTGGACAGCCCGGGCATTCCCATGGTCGATGTGCAGATGGATTTCGACGCCGGCAGCCGGCGCGATCCCGCCAACCAGGTTGGCCTGGCCAGCGCCGTGGCGCTGATGGCGTCCAAGGGCGTGACCGCCCAGGGCGATGCGCCTGCGCTGGACGAGAACGGCCTGGGTCAGGCCTGGGCCGATCTGGGCGCCAGCTTTGGCGCCCAGGCGGGCCGCGACAGCTTCAGCTACGGGCTGCGCTCCCTGACCGAGCCTGCGCTGCTGCAGCGCGCCGTGGCCCTGGCCGCGCGCCAGATCGCCAGCCCCAGCTGGCCGCAGGACGTGTGGCTGCGCGAACGCGAGCGCTGGACTGCGGCCATCAAGGAGTCGGACACGCGCCCCGGAACGGTGGCCGGCAAGGCCCTGAGCCAGGGCGTGTTCGGCACCCACCCCTACGGTGCGCGTGCCACGGCCGAGAGCCTGTCGCGCATCGACCTGTCGGACATGCAGTCCTTCCACCGCCGGCTGATCGCCGCCTGCCGTGCCAAGGTCAGCATCGTCGGCGCCGTCAGCCGCGAGCAGGCCGACCAGCTGGTGCAGCAACTGCTGGCTCCGCTGCAGGCGGCGCAGGGCCAGGATGCGGGCGCCTGCGCTCCGCTGCCCGACGTGCCCAAGGTGCAGGCGCTCAAGGCGCCGGTCAACGAGAACATCCCCTTCGCCTCGGCCCAGGCGCAGGTGCTGATCGCCCAGCCCGGCATTGCACGCAACAGCCCGGACTTCATGGCCGTGCTCGTGGGCAACCACATCCTGGGCGGCGGCGGCTTCACCTCGCGGCTGACCGAGGAAGTGCGCGAAAAGCGCGGCCTGAGCTACAGCGTCTACAGCGACTTCTCGCCAGGCCTGGACGCGGGTGCCTTCACGATCGCCCTGCAGACACGCCCCGACCAGGCGGCCGAGGCCTTGAAGGTGTCGCAGGACACGCTGCGCCGCTTTGTCGCCGACGGCCCGACCGAGAAGGAGCTCAAGGCCGCCAAGGACAATCTGATCGGCGGCTTTGCGCTGCGCATAGACAGCAACCGCAAGCTGCTGGGCAATGTGGCCAACATCGCCTGGAACGGCCTGCCGCTGGACTATCTGGAGCACTGGACCGAGCGCGTGCAGGCGCTGACCGTGCGTGATGTGCGCGAGGCCATGCAGCGCATGCTGCAGCCCGATCGCATGGTGACCGTCGTCGTGGGAGGCAAGCAATGAGCCGCAACAGCATCAAACTGCATACCCCTGCCGGCAAGCGCTGGCTGGAAAAGGCCACGGCCGAGGCCGCGGCGCCCAAGGCGCCTGCCGCAGCACCGGCCGCAAAGGCAAAGGCGGGCAAGCCGGCACCCTCGGGTGCGGGCGAGGTCCGCATCATCGGCGGCCAGTGGCGCCGCACGCGTCTGCCCGTGGCGCAGCGCCCGGGCCTGCGCCCCACGCCGGACCGCGTGCGCGAGACCCTGTTCAACTGGCTGGGCCAGGACCTGACGGGCTGGCACTGCCTGGACGCCTTCGCGGGCACGGGTGCGCTGGGCTTCGAGGCCGCATCGCGCGGCGCGACCAGCGTGCTGATGAACGAGCAGGACGCCGCCCTGGTGCTGCAGCTGCAGCGCCTGCGCGAGCGCCTGGACGCCCAGTCCGTGCGCGTGCTGCGCGGCGATGGCATCGGCTGCCTGCGCCAGGTGGCGCCGGGCACGCTGGACCTGGTGCTGATCGATCCGCCGTTCGACCATGCCGAGCTGTTCGAGCCTGCGCTGAAGGCCGCTGCGCTGGCCGTCTCCGCCCAGGGCTATGTCTATCTGGAGGCGCCCCAGGCCTGGACCGAGGAGCAACTGGCCGAGGCTGGCGGCCTGCAGCTGTTCCGCCATCTCAAGGCGGGTGCCGTCCACGCCCATCTGCTGCGCAAGGCCGCGCAGGACGAGTAGGCTGGCGCCGCAGCCGTGTTCCAGCGCAGGAATGCGGCTGTCGCGCAGCCGACGGGCCATGCTGCAGTGCAATGCATAATGCGCCATCCGTGCCGGACCAGGGCACGCGCAGCCAAGGAAAGTGAACGCCATGAGCCACGACGTGATTGCCGTCTACCCCGGAACCTTCGATCCGATCACGCTGGGCCACGAAGACGTGGTGCGCCGTGCGACCCAGCTGTTCAGCCACGTCATCGTGGCCGTGGCGGCCGGCCACCACAAGAAGACCATGTTCAATCTCGAGGAACGCATGGAGATGGTGCGCGAGGCCGTGTCCATCTATCCCCATGTCCAGGTCGAGAGCTTTCATGGCCTGCTGCGCGACTTCGTGGTCGAGCGCGGCGGCAAGGCCATGGTGCGCGGCCTGCGCGCGGTCACCGACTTCGACTACGAGTTTCAGCTTGCCGGCATGAACCGCACGCTGATGCCCGAGGTGGAGACCGTCTTCCTCACGCCCAGCGACCGCTACCAGTTCATCAGCAGCACCTTCGTGCGCGAGATCGCCACGCTGGATGGCGAGATCGACAAGTTCGTCTCGCCCAACGTGCGCACGCGACTGCTTGAGAAGGTGCAGGCCAATCGCGCTCCTTGAGAGAGGGAGGCTGGCCAGGCGCCTTGGCCCGCCCCCATGACGAGTTCACGATATCAGGCGCTCTGCGTGGCGGCACTTGCATTCACGGCCGCATGCACGAATTCCAGCTTGCGCCGCGCGCCCATTGAAAGAGCGAACGGATAGGCATCCCCGTGGCCCAGGCTGCGGTTGAGGCTGTTGGTCAGCAGCGTCAGCGGCACCCACTGGTCCAGCATGGTGCCGAAGTCCGGCCGGGCAGGGACCGCGAACGGGTCCTGCACGCACAGCGCGGCCGGCGTTCCCATGCCCGCCGCCGTGCCTGCGCCTCCTGGCAAGGTGATGCAGGTGCCATAGCTGGCCGCAGTCTCCAGCAGATCCACCATGTGCAGGTAGTGGGCCCAGCTTTCGGCCCAGTCTTCCCACGGGTGGGAGGTGGCATAGGCGCTGACGAAGTTGTCGCGCCACTGCCCATCCAGCGGGCTGCGTGCGTAGTAGTTCTGCAGGGCCTGGGCATAGTCCTGGCGCTCGTCGCCGAACAGGCGGCGGAATTCCTCGATACGGCCCGCGCCCACCACCAGCCTGTCCCAGAAGAAGTGGCCTGACTCATGGCGCAGATGGCCCACCAGCGTCCGGTAGGGCTCATGCAGCGCCTGGCGGCGCCGGGCACGCTCGGCATCGTCGGCCTCCACCACGTTCAGCGTGATGGTGCCGTTGGCATGGCCGGTCATCACCGGCGCCTGCCCGGGCAGGTCGGCCAGCAGTTCGAAGCGCGGCCCGTCCTCTCCAGGCCTGGGGCCCAGGCCCAGGCGGGCCAGCGTATAGAACAGCTGGCGCTTGGCCGCCTCGATCTTGGTCCAGCGCAAGGCATTGGCCGGGTCTGACAGATCGGGCAGCCAGCGTGTCTGGCGGCAGGATTCGCACAGCGCGTGGGGGTCGTCGGCGGGCAGGGCGAAGTTGCACTGGCCCACAGGTCCCCGGTGGCTGCACATCTTGTAGAGGCGGCCTGGCGGCTTGCCTGCGCCCAGGGAGGACAGGCTCTCCCACAGCGCGCTGTCCCGCGCGCCGGAAACCGGTCGAAGGCAAGCCACATGCAGTCGCTCTGGCAGGAAGGCCAGGGTGGCGCCGCAGTGCACGCATTGAACGCTGTCGAAGAAAACCGGGTGGCCGCAGGCATCGCAGTTGAAAACTCGCATGTCGGTCACTTTACGCCGTATGCCCTGGCGCCATGAAAAATGATTCCCATGTCGCCCTGGCGCTGCAAGGTCAGATTCCCCCAACGGTGGTTTTCACCGGGGTGGCCCTGCAATGAAAAAAGGCCGGATGACACCGGCCTTTCGATGGCCCCATGGGGGCCTGCATCAGGGGCGAACCACGATGCTGTTGCGCACTTCGCGCACGTTCTTGGTGGTGCGTGCGATCTCGGCAGCGCGGGCCTTTTCCGACTCCGACTTGGCAAAGCCCGACAGTTGCACCGTGCCGTTCAGGGTCTCGACGCTGATGGAGGTGGCCGAGACGCTCTTGTCCTCTGCCATCTTGGCCTTCACGGCAGTGGTGATGCCGGCGTCATCCACATACGAACCCACGGTCTGCTGGTCGCGGGCTACGGAGCAGGCGGTGGTGCCGAGCACGGTGGCGCCGGCGACGAGAGCGAAAGCGATGGCACGGGTGTACTTTTGCATGGTCAGTTCTTTCTTGGACAAGAAATGGAGGGAAACGGTAGTCGAGGGAACTCGGGGGGCTGGGCTGCAGCTCACTTGCGCGAGCGGGAACTCATGAAGAACGCGGTGGCCAGGGCTGCGCCCGTGGCTGCTGCCAGCAGCATGGAGCGGCCAGGCTGCTCGATGACGTAGCGCGTGGTGGCTTCCGTGGCAGATTGCAGCTGGCGGCGGGCGCGGTCGGAGCTGTCGGCGCAGAAGTTGATTCCGCGCGTGGCCAGTTCCTGGGCACGTGCCGCGAGGTCGTCGATGACGGGATTCAGTTCACGCTCGATGGACTTCACGCCTTCCTCGGCCTTGTCCAGAGCATTTGCTGCAGTGCGGCGCGTGGTGTTGACGGCTTCCTTGGCAGTGTCTGCTACGTCCTGGGCAACGTCCTTGGCGGTATCGGCGGCTTTGTTCACGGCTTTCTCGGCTTGGCTCATTGGTTCTATCTCCTCAAAACTTGCATGAATGGGAAAGGCGGTCGGGCTGCCGGGCTGGCTGCCCGCCGGAGGCGGGCTTGGGCTGGCAGGTGGCTGAAGGCGGCGCCGCCGCTACTTCTTGATCAGGCTCATCACAAAGGTGACTACAGCCATGATCACGAAAATATAGAACAGGATCTTGGCGATGCCTACAGCACCTGCCGCAATTCCGCCAAAGCCGAAGATGGCGGCGACGAGAGCGATCACGAAAAACACGATGGCGTAGTGCAGCATGTAGAACTCCTTGGTTGTTCGTTGCCAAGAAACGGCATCTGGCTGTCAGGAGCCGAGTGCTGTTCCCATGCGATTGACTGTACCGAGCCGCCCGAGGCCGGATTGACGGTGCCCGGCGTGGCATGGCGTCAGGGTTAGGCAGGGGGTGGGTGTAGGAAAAGCGCCGGCCCGCAGTGCCCATCAAGAAAAACCCCTGCCAGGGCGGTGCCGGGCAGGGGTTGTGCGTGCAGGCGAGGCGTCGTGGTCAGGCGGATGCCGGGCTCAGCGGAATGACGGCGGAGATGGCCGTGCCCTTGCCCAGTTCGGAGGAGACTGTCAGCCGCCCGCCTGCCGCCTCCACGCGATGGCGCATGCCGGCCAGCCCGTGGGAGTTGGGGCGCATGGCCGAGGTCTCGAAGCCCTCGCCATCGTCCTGGATCTGCACTGTCACATAGGTCGGGTAGTTGTGCACGGAGACTAGTACGTGGCTGGCCTTGGCGTATTTGCCGATATTGGTCAGCGACTCCTGCACGATGCGGTAGACCGTGAGCTGGGTCGATTCCGGCAGCTCCACCTGCTCCAGGTTCGCTGTGACCTCGATGCCGCTGCGTTCGCCGAATTCGCGTGCCAGGATTTCCAGCGCCGTGGTCAGGCCCAGGTTGGACAGTGACGAAGGACGCAGGTCCTCGATGATGCGGCGCTTGAGGGCAATGCCGCTGTTGAGCGTCTCCACCAGATGGCTGACGCGCTCTCCCACGTCGGGGGCGCTGAGGTCGATCTTGGATTTGAGCCGGGCCACATCGAGCTTGGCCGCCGTCAGCAGCGAGCCCAGTTCATCGTGCAGCTCGCGCGCCAGGTGGCCGCGCTCATCCTCGCGCACCTGCTGCAAGTGGTTGGCCAGCTCCGTCAGCGTGGCCGTGCGTTCGCGCACCAGGGCTTCAAGGCGGTTGCGCTCGTCACGCTGGATTTCCTGCTCGCGCTGATGGGCCTGCTGCAGCGCGTGGGCCTGGCGCAGGTACATGAAAAAGCCCAGCACGCCCAGCGCGGTCACCGTGGCAATGCCTATGCGCGACAGCGACAGCGTGTGCTCGATATCCTGCAGGTTCTTGGCCGAGCGCTCGTCTATGCCTGACAGCAGCTTGCCGGTGTAGTCCCGGATGGCGTCCATGTTCTCCATGCCCACGTCCGTGAACATGACGAAGCGCCAGGCTTCCTCGTTGCCCTGGCGGTACAGGCGCAGGCTCAACTCCATCTCGCTCATCTTGCGCTCGACCTGGCGGGCCAGCGGCGTGAAGATGGCCAGTTCCTGGGGGTCGTAGATGAAGATCTGGCGCAACTCGTCCATGTTGTAGTTGATGGCCGTGATCGCCTTGCTGTAGGGCTCCAGGTAGCGCTCCTCCCCCGTAAGCAGGTAGCCGCGCAGGCCGGTCTCGGCATCGAGCATCAACCGCAACAGTTGGCTGATTTCCGAGCGGGTCGCCTGGGTCTGGGTCATGGCCTCCAGCGCCTTGGTCGAGCGCTTGTAGCTGGCCTCGTTAATGCTGACAAGCAGCACGGCCGCAACGATGGCAAATGCCAGGCTGATCGCAATTCTTCGGAAATTTATCCAACGCATAAGCATCCTCTCACCTACAAGATCTTCGCCGATATTCTGCATAATTCGTGTTATCGGCAGCCGGAGCAGTTCCTGCCCCGGCCGTTACCATATATTGTTTGCACGACCGGCGTTCCTGCTGGTCCCCCGAAAAAGAGGTATTCATGATCAGAATCGGCATTGTGGACGACCATGCAATTGTGCGCTCGGGTCTGCGTCAGTTTCTCTCGGAACATGTGGACCTGCGTGTAGTCGGTGAGGCCGCCAATGGCCGTGAGGCCATCGACTTGGTCCGAGCCCACGAGATCGACGTGCTGTTGATGGACCTGTCCATGCCCGGGCAAAGCGGCATCGATGCGCTGGCCATGCTGCGGGCCAAGGCCCCCGACATGGGCATCCTGATCCTGAGCGGATATCCCGAGGAGCACTACGCGATCAACCTGATCCGCCAGGGCGCCAGCGGCTACCTGAACAAGGAATGCGATCCCCAGGAGATTGCCGAAGCGATCCGCACCGTGGCCCTGGGCCGCCGCTACCTGACGCCGGCCGTGGCCGACCTGCTGGCCCAGCAGCTCAACCGCAAGGATGACGCGCCAGCGCATGAACAACTGTCCGAGCGTGAGTTCCAGGTCTTCCTCAAACTCGCGCGCGGCGAAACGGCAGGTGATATTGCGAAATCGCTCTCGCTGAGCGTGAAGACGGTCAGTACCTATCGCACGCGGCTTATGGAGAAAATGGGATTGTCATCCAACAGCGATCTCACGTATTACGCGCTGAAAAACCGGCTGATCGACTGATTTCCAGTCAATAGAAAATACGGGCTGCACGATTATCAAGTCGTGCAGCCTTTTTCTTTGATGGAGAGTAAAAATGCCGTGTTTTGGGTTCAGGCTGTTTTGAGTTGATTGAGCGATGCGGCGTCGATATTCATGCAATAGTCCATGAGTGCATCGATCTCATTGGACTTGTCGAAGACCGCATCCACGCCGAGCTGGGCGCAGCGGCTGCGGATGTCAGGGGTGGCGTAGTTGCTGAGCACCACGATCTTCTGGTGCGGCTGGCGCTCGCGGCAGGCGGTGAGCACACCCAGGCCGCTGCCCTGGCGCAGGAACAGGTCGACGATGGCCAGATCCCATGCGTCGGGGTTCTGCTGAAGCCAGTCCGTCCCCGCGCTTTCCGTCTCGGCGATGCCCACGGCCTCGACATCGGCGAGTTCCTCGAGCGTGGCGATCAGGTTCTCGCGGATCGTAGGGTTGTCTTCAACAAGATAGGTGCGCAATTTCACGGCTGTATCCAATAGGGACGCGGATGGCAATCGGAGTCCGGCGGAACCCGGCCTTCATTGTCCTGCGCGACAGCGGGCGATTGTGCCAGTGGGGGATCGGCCTGGAAGTCAGCCGATTCCTACGCCTTGTTGCCGCAAACGGGACAGTCCGGCACACGGGTGGTTTGCATGCTACTCCAATCGAGGCTGCGGCTGTCGAACATGGTCAGGCGGTTTGTTGCAGGCGTGCCAAAACCCGCGATCAGCTTGAGGGCTTCGGCCGCCTGCAGCGTGCCCATGACGCCGACCACGGGGGCGAAGACGCCCATGGTCGAGCACTGCACTTCCTCGAACTGCGCCTCCGGCGGGAATACGCAGGCATAGCAGGCGCAGTTCTCGTCGCGTGGGTCCATCACCATGAGCTGGCCATCCAGGCGGATGGCCGCCCCCGCCACCAGGGGCACCTTGTGCCGCACGCAGGCCGCGTTGATCATGTGGCGCGTGCGGTAGTTGTCCGTGCAGTCCAGCACCACCGTGGCTTGGGGCACGAGCTCGTCGAGCAGGGCATCGTCTGCGCGCTGCTGGCGGCAATCAATGCGGATGCCGGGGTTGATGGCATGCACGGCCGTGCGTATGGATTGCACCTTGGGCTGGCCCACGCGATCGGTGGTGTGGGCAATCTGGCGCTGCAGGTTGGTCATGTCCACGGCATCGTCGTCCACCAGGGTGATGCGGCCGATGCCGGCCGAGCCCAGGTACAGCGAGGCAGGCGCGCCCAGGCCGCCTGCGCCGATGATGAGCACATGCGCTGCCAGGATGCGCTCCTGGCCTTCGATGCCGATCTCGTCCAGCAGGATGTGGCGCGAGTAGCGCAGCAGTTGATCGTCGTTCATTCGCGTCTCCAGACGTGAAAAAGCCGGGCGCGGGCCCGGCTTGGTGGGAGCGCGGACCCGGTCCGCGCTCTTCAGTTTTCCTTCTTTTCGGGCTCGCGCTCGGTCAGGGTCTTGCTGACCATGACGGGCTGGCCCTTGAGGCGGTTGAGCGCCTGCTGCAGCTGGAAGTCCTTTTCGGTGCCGAACTCGGGCAGGCGGCGCTCGGCCAGGGGTTTCTTGGCCTCTTCCTCCAGGCGCTTGCGGGCTTCCTCGCGGGCCTTCTCGCGCACTTCGTCCTTGACTTCGGCGCCCTGTCCGCTGGACAGGTGCTTTTCCAGGTCGGCCTCGCGCATGCGCAGGGCAGCGAACAGATCGCCTTCAGGGGTCTCGTCCACCATCACGTCAGGAACGATGCCCTTGGCCTGGATGGATTTGCCGCTGGGCGTGTAGTAGCGGGCCGTGGTCAGCTTCAGGCCCGTGTCGGGACCCAGCGGGCGAACGGTCTGCACCGAGCCCTTGCCGAAGGTCTGGCTGCCCATGATGACCGCACGCTTGTGGTCCTGCAGGGCGCCGGCCACGATTTCGCTGGCCGAGGCCGAGCCTTCGTTGACCAGAACCACCAGCGGCAGCTTCTTGAGCGAGGCGGGCAGGCGCTGCAGCGGGTCTCCCATGCCGCGGCGGGCATAGAAGCTGGGCGAGGCCTTGTAGGTTTCCTTGCTCTCGGCCAGCTGGCCGTTGGTGGACACCACGGTCACATCGGGCGGCAGGAAGGCTGCCGAGATGGCGACGGCCGCGTCCAGCAGGCCGCCCGGGTCGTTGCGCAGGTCCAGAACCAGGCCCTTCATGTTGGGTTCCTGCTTGTACAGCTCTTCGACCTTGCGCACGAAGTCGTCCACCGTGCGTTCCTGGAACTGGCTCAGACGGATCCAGCCGTAGCCGGGCTCGATGACCTTGCCCTTGACGGATTGCGTCTTGATTTCCTCGCGCGTGATGGTCACGGGGAAGCTGCGGCTTTCATCCTTGCGCAGGATGGTCAGCTGCACCTTGGTGTTGGGCTCGCCGCGCATGCGCTTGACGGCGTCGTTGAGCGACAGGCCCTTGACGGCCGTGTCGTCGATCTTGGTGATCAGGTCGCCGGTCTTGAGGCCCGCGCGGAAGGCGGGGGAGCCTTCGATGGGCGAGACGACCTTGATCAGGCCGTCTTCCTGCGTGATCTCGATGCCCACGCCGACGAAGCGGCCCGAGGTGCCCTCGCGGAATTCCTTGTAGGACTTCTTGTCGAAGTACTGCGAATGCGGATCGAGGCTGGACACCATGCCGGAGATGGCATCGGTGATCAGCTTCTTGTCATCGACCGACTCGACATAGTCGGTCTTGATCAGGCCGAAGACGGCGGACAGCTGCTGGATTTCCTCCAGCGGCAGCGGGGTCATGGCACCGCGGGCCACGGTCTGCAAGGAAACCGTGGTCAGTGCTCCGGCGATTACGCCTACGGAAACCCAGCCGGCAATTTTGATTTTCTGGCCCATATCACCCCTTTAACCGCGTCAATATACACCCGCTTGGAAAGGCAAGCGCCCGCGTGGTTCCCTAAAAACGGCGCAGCAAGCGCAATTTCCGTAGCAGGCGCTCACCTCAGGCGGGTCAGGCTCAAGCCTTGCCCTGTGCGGCCACGGCGGCAGCCGCCTTGGCGGCAGCCTCGGCATCGCCCAGGTAGTAGTGGCGAATGGGCTTGAGATCGGCATCCAGCTCATAGACCAGCGGAATGCCGTTGGGCACGTTGACGCCGACGATGGCGTCATCCGAGATGCCGTCCAGGTACTTGATCAGCGCGCGGATGGAGTTGCCATGCGCGGCAACCACGACGCGCTTGCCGGACAGGATGGCGGGCGCGATGGACTCGTTCCAGAACGGCAGCACGCGCGCGACCGTGTCCTTCAGGCATTCGGTCAGCGGCACCTGGCTGGGGTCCAGCTGGGCGTAGCGCACGTCGCTGCGCTCGCTGCGCGGGTCCTGGGGCTCCAGGGCCGGCGGGGGAGTGTCGTAGCTGCGGCGCCAGACCAGCACCTGGGCGTCGCCGTACTGCTTGGCCATGTCGGCCTTGTTCAGGCCCTGCAGGCCGCCGTAGTGGCGCTCGTTCAGGCGCCAGCTGTGCTGCACGGGCAGCCAGGTGCGGTCCATTTCGTCCAGCGTGTGCCACAGCGTGCGCGTGGCGCGCTTGAGCACGCTGGTGAAGGCCAGGTCGAAGTCGTAGCCTTCGGCCTTAAGCAGGCGGCCGGCGTTCTTGGCCTGTTCGACGCCGGTGGCGGTCAGGTCCACATCGGTCCAGCCGGTGAAGCGGTTTTCGAGGTTCCAGGTGGATTCACCGTGGCGGATCAGCACGAGCTTGTACATGGCGGCTTTCTAAGTCTCTCGATGCGACAAAGCTGGGCTGTCGCGGGGGCAAAAGCCAGCATTCTAGAATTGACAGGTTTGCCAACCCAAGGAATGACGTGAAATTCATCATCGATAACTGGTATTTGATCCTGATCGCGCTGGCTTCCGGCGTGATGCTGCTGCTGCCCCTGGTGCGCGGCGCAGGCGGCGGCTCGCTGACGGCGGCGCAGGCCGTGCAACTGATCAACCGCCAAAAGGCCGTGGTCATCGATGTCTCCGAGCCCGAGGAGTACGCGGCCGCCCATGCCAATGGCGCCAAGAATGTGCCGCTGGGCCAGTTCGAGGAAAAGCTGCCTGCCACCGTGAAGAACAAGGCCCTGCCGCTGGTGCTGATCTGCACCAAGGGCAACCGCGCCTCGCGTGCCGAAGGCATTGCGAAGAAGCTGGGCTACGAAAAGGCCCAGGCCCTGGCCGGTGGCCTGAAGGCCTGGCGCGATGCCGGCATGCCGGTTGAAAAGGCCTGAAGCGCCTCCAGTTGATCACGATGGAAGCCGCTGCGCCGCGTCCCCGGCGCCTGCAGCCGGCAAGCCGCCCACTCGAAGAAAGTCGCATATGCAAGCCGTGAAGATGTACACCACCGCTGTCTGCCCCTATTGCATCCGGGCCAAGCAGATCCTCAAGTCCAAGGGCGTGGAGCAGATCGAAGAGATCCGCATCGATACCGACCCTGCCGCGCGTGACGTGATGATGCAGAGCACGGGCCGCCGTACGGTGCCCCAGATCTTCATCGGCGACCACCATGTGGGCGGCTGCGACGACCTGATGGCGCTGGACGCCGACGGTGGCCTGGTGCCCATGCTGCAAAGCTGAAACACGGGCACTGCATAATGCAGGCCCAGGTGCCCGCTGCGCAACCTATTGGCAGCGGGCATTTTGTTGGTGATTTTTTTGATGCCCTGGCCGCCGTGCCAGGGTTTTTTGCCCAGAAAGACTGATTCCATGGCCGAACAGGACACTCCCGTCTTCCAGATCCAGCGCGTCTACCTCAAGGACCTGTCGCTGGAGCAGCCCAATTCGCCCGCCATCCTGCTGGAGCAGGAGCAGCCCAGCGTGGACATCCAGCTCGGCGTCGAGGCGACTCCCGTGGCCGAAGGCATCTACGAAGTGGCCGTGACGGCCACCGTGCAGACCAAGATCCAGGACAAGACCGTGTTCCTGGTCGAGGCCAAGCAGGCCGGCATCTTCGAGATCCGCAACGTGCCCGAAGACCAGATGGGTGGCGTGATCGGCATTGCCTGCCCCCAGATCATCTATCCCTACCTGCGCGGCAACGTGGCCGACGTGGTCACACGCGCCGGCTTCCCGCCCGTGCACCTGGCCGAGATCAACTTCCAGGCCATGTACGAGCAGCAGCAGGCAGCCGCCCAGGCGGACGGCAACTCGCTGCCGCAGTAAGCCGGTCCCATCCCGGCCGATGAGACTTGCGCCCAGGCGCGTCGCATCGCTGTGGTACAAGAAAAGAGGCCCGAGGGCCTCTTTTTTTCATCAACGTCGCTTCTTCAACGTCGGGCAGATATGAACATTGTGGTGATTGGTGCAGGCGCCTGGGGCACGGCGCTGGCAATGAGCGCGGCCTCGCGCGATGACGGACGTGTCGTGACGCTGTGGGCGCGCGACGCTGCCCAGGCGCAGGCCATGCGGGACAGCGGCGAGAACGCGCGCTACCTGCCGGGCGTGGCGCTGCCTGCCGCGCTGCAGGTGGTGCATGGCGAGATCGACGGCCATCTGGCTGCGGCAGACCTGATCGTGATCGGCACGCCCATGGCGGCCTTGCGCGAATGGCTGGGCCGCCTGCGCAATGTGCGGGCGCCCGTGGTGTGGCTGTGCAAGGGCTTCGAGGCCGTGCCCGCAGGCGCGTCGGCCGCCGCCCATGGACTGATGGCGCACGAGGTCTGCGCCGAGGTGGCGCCCGATCTGCTGTGCGGCGTGCTCAGCGGCCCCAGCTTTGCGGCCGAGGTGGCGCGCCACCAGCCCACGGCCCTGGTGGCGGCCAGCCGGCATGCCGAGGTCAATGACGCCCTGGTCGCGGCCTTCCATGGCGATGCCATGCGCGTCTACGCCAACGCCGACATCGTGGGCGTGGAAGTGGGCGGCGCCGTGAAGAACGTGCTGGCCATTGCCACCGGCCTGTGCGACGGCCTGCAGCTGGGCCTGAACGCCCGCGCCGCGCTGATCACGCGCGGCCTGGCCGAGATGACGCGACTGGGCCTGGCCCTGGGCGCGCGGGTGGAGACCTTCATGGGCCTGTCCGGCCTGGGCGATCTGGTGCTGACGGCCACGGGCGACCTGTCGCGCAATCGCAAGGTGGGCCTGCTGCTGGCCCAGGGCCGCACGCTGGAGCAGGCCGTGGCCTCGCTGGGCCATGTAGCCGAGGGCGTGTACAGCGCGCGCACCGTGCTGGCGCGCGCGCGGCTGCTGAATGTGGAGATGCCGATCACCGAAACCGTGGTCGAGCTGCTGGACGGCCGGCTGCAGGCGGCCGAGGCCGTGCAGCACCTGATGGCGCGCGATCCACGCGGCGAGTGATTCTTCGGTGTCCATGAAAAATGGCCCACACGCTCCCCTTGCTGCGCAAGGTCCACTGCCCCCCGAGGGGGCCGCTTTTCATCTTGGGGCGGCCCGGCGATGAAAAAGCCCCGGAGCTGGAAGGCCCCGGGGCTTTTTTGCGTCAGAAATCCTGGTGCCTGGCGCGCTACATGCCCAGTTACAGGCCCAGTTACAGGCCAAGCTCCAGACCCAGCAGTTCCTCCACCGTCTGGCGGCGGCGGATGAGGCGGGTGCTGTCGCCATCGACCAGCACTTCGGCGGCCAGCGGGCGCGTGTTGTAGTTGCTGGACATGGAGCTGCCATAGGCGCCCGTGTCATGGATGACCAGCAGGTCGCCCACCGAGGCGCCTGCCAGCGCGCGCGGCAGCACCACGCCGCCGTCGCCCTGGGTGAACACGTCGCCCGATTCGCACAGCGGGCCGGCGACCACGGCATCGCGCAGGGGCATGGCCTGGCCGTCGCGGCGCAGCACTTCCATGCCGTGCCAGCTGCCGTACATGGAGGGGCGCATCAGCTCGTTGAAGCCCGTATCGACCAGCACGAAATGGTTGCTGCCCGCGTTCTTGGTGGCGCGCACCTGGCCCAGCAGCACGCCCGACTCGGCCACCAGGAAGCGGCCCGGCTCGATCTCCAGGGCCAGCGCGTGGCCCACGATGGCCTCGGCGTCCTTGCGTGCCGCATCCCACAGGCCGTGGTAGTGGGCGGTGTCGATGGTGGCGTCGCCATCGCGGTAGGGAATGGACAGGCCGCCGCCGGCCGAAATGGCCTGCAGGTCATGGCCTGCCTGGCGGGTGGCGCGCACCAGCTCGACCATGGCGCCGCAGACCTGCTGCAGGTGGCCGTAGTCCACGCCCGAGCCGATGTGCATGTGCAGGCCGGCCAGCTGCAGGCCGCCGTCGCGGACGGCCTGCAGCGCCGCCAGCAGGTCGCTGTGCCAGATGCCGTGCTTGCTGTGCTCGCCGCCCGTGTTGGTCTTGTTGCTGTGGCCGTGGCCGAAGCCGGGGTTGATGCGCAGCCACACGGGATGGCCGGGCGAGGCCTGGGCCAGCTGGTGCAGCATGTCGATGGAGCCGGCGTTCACGGGCACCTTGTGCTCGGCCACGCAGGCCAGCGTGGCCTCGTCCATCACGTCGGCGGTGAACACGATGTCGCTGTGCAGGTCGTCGCCATGGCCGGCCGCGTAGCCGGCGGCCAGCGCGCGCAGGATTTCGCCGCGCGATACCGCATCCACCTTCACGCCCTGCTCGCGCATCAGCCGCAGGATGTGGATGTTGGAGCAGGCCTTCTGCGCAAAGCGGATGGTGTCGAAGGCCTTGAGCTGGGCGATGCGCGCGCGGATGGTGGCGGCGTCATAGACCCACAGCGGCGTGCCGTGCTGGTCGGCCAGGGCCCAGAGCTGGGCGGGCGAGAAGGGATTGGACATGGTGTCTCTTTCAGGGGAACTGCCGCGCATGATGGCGGATGGGGGTCATTCAGTCCAATGCTTGTTCTTATGGTGTCCATTTGATTTGGATATGCTCTGCCCATGCAAGACCCCGCGCTGCCGCACACGTCCCCCGAGCCCCGCATCTCCCATCGCCACCTGGAGGTGTTTCGCGCGCTCATGCTCAGCGGCAGCGCCACTGGCGCGGCGCAGATGCTGTACAGCTCCCAGCCCACCGTCAGCCGCGAATTGGCGCGGATGGAGAGCCTGCTGGGCTATGCGCTGTTCGAGCGCGCCCAGGGCCGGCTGCGGCCCACGGCACGCGCCCTGTCGCTGTGGGCCGAGGTGCAGCGCAGCTGGCAGGGGCTGGATCGGGTGGTGGAGCATGCGCTGGCCCTGGGGCGTCCGCACCAGGCGCGCATCAACGTGCTGTGCCTGCCCGCCCTCAGCCATGCGCTGCTGCCTGCAGCGCTGGCACGCCTGCATGCGGAGCACGGCCCCGTGGCCGTCAGCGTGGCCACGCAGGAGGCGCCGCTGCTGCAGGAGTGGATGGCCGCCCAGCGCTACGACCTGGGCCTGGCCGAACTGGCCGAGGCGCCGCCCGGCACGCGTGCTCTGGCTTTGCCCGCCATGGACGAGGTGGCCGTGCTGCCGGCAGGGCATGCGCTGGCGGCCCGCCCGGTGCTGGAGGCGGGCGACTTTGCGGGGGAGGGCTTCATCAGCCTGGCGCGAGACGACCCCTATCGCCAGCAGATCGATGCCGTGTTCGGGCAGGCCGGCGTGCAGCGCCAGCTGCACCTGGAGACCCACAGCGCCGTGGCCGTCTGCGCCATGGTCCAGCACGGCCTGGGCGTGGCCATCGTCAATCCGCTGACGGCGCGTGCCTGCGCCGGGCCGCAGCTGGTGGTGCGGCCGCTGGCGTTTTCCATTCCCTTCCAGGTCCATGCGCTGCTGCCGCTGCACCGGCCTGCCGTGGCCGAGGTGAAGTGGCTGGTGGACGCGCTCGCCGCCGAGGTGGCCGCGGTCGCTTGAAGTGGGGTGGGCGACTTCAGCGCGCCGCGTCCTTCAGGCTGGCTGCGTTGTCTGCCGCCAGCTCGTGCGGCAGGCCCCACTCCATCCAGTCGTCGCCAAAGACCTCCACCGGGTGCTGTGTGCGGTCCGATCCGTTGCCGCAGGCCAGCTCGTCGCGGGCGCAGTAGCGGTCGCAACCCCAGCAGGTGCGCTCGGGATGGGCGGGGTGGATGGGGAATTTCCTGGCCATGGCATCCAGCTTGGACCGCCATGGCCGCCAGGGTTTTGCGCTGGATCAGAATTCCAGGTTGTCGATCAGGCGCGTCTTGCCCAGGCGCGCGGCGCCCAGGGCCACCAGTGGTGCACCGGCCAGTTGCGCGCCCTCGGCCGGCGGTTGCAGGTCACGGCGCAGGCGCACGGTCAGGTAGTCGGGCTCCCAGCCCTGTGCGGCCAGGGACTGCATGGCCCATGCCTCCAGTTCGGCCAGCGGAGCCTGGCCTGCGCGCGTGGCGTCGGCCAGTTGCTTGAGTGCCTGCGACAGCGCCATGGCCTGCTGGCGTTCATCGGGGCTCAGGTAGCCGTTGCGCGAACTCAGCGCCAGGCCGTCGTCGGCGCGCGCCGTGTCGCCGGCCACGATGTTCACGGGCAGGGCGAACTGCTCGACCATGCGGCGGATCACCAGCAGCTGCTGGTAGTCCTTCTTGCCGAACACGGCCGTGCCGCCGCCGCTGGCGAAGAACACGGCCGAGAACAGCTTCATCACCACGGTGCACACGCCCGTGAAGAAGCCGGGGCGGAAATGGCCTTCGAGGATGTCGGCCAGCTGCGCGTCGGGCTGGATCTTGAAGGTCTGCGGCTCGGGGTAGAGATCGGCTTCGCGCGGGGCGAACAGCAGGTCGCAGCCTTCGCTCTCCAGCTTGGCGCAGTCCTGCGCCCAGGTGCGCGGATAGCTGTCGAAATCCTCGTGCGGCAGGAACTGCAGGCGGTTCACGAAGATGCTGGCCACGACGATGTCGCCGTGCTGGCGCGCGGCGCGCACCAGGGACAGGTGGCCATCGTGCAGGTTGCCCATGGTGGGCACGAAGGCAGGGCGGCCCTTGCTGGCCAGGATGGCGCGCAGGTCGGCGATGGAGTGGACGATTTGCATGGGGAAGCGGGGAAGCGGGAAAGCGGGGGAACGGGAAGCGGGAAGCGGAAAAACGGACCGTGCAGCCTGCCGGACTACCAGGCGTGCTTGCTGTCGTCGGGGAAGCTGCCGTTCTTCACGGCATGCACATAGGCCTCGAAGGCGCCCTTGACGCTGCCCGCATCGGCCATGAAGTTGTGCACGAAGCGGGCCATCTTGCCCAGGTTCACGCCCAGCATGTCGTGCAGCACCAGGACCTGTCCGGCCGTGCCGCTGCCCGCGCCGATGCCGATGGTGTGGCAGTGCGGCAGCTCGGCCGTGAGTTCGCGCGACAGCTGTGCCGGCACCATCTCCAGCACCAGCATGGAGGCGCCTGCATCCTGCAGTTCCAGCGCATGGCGGCGCAGCGTGGCCGCGCCCTCGTCGCTCTTGCCCTGGACGCGGTAGCCGCCCAGCGCATGCACGGTCTGCGGCGTCAGGCCCAGGTGGGCGCAGACGGGCACGCCGCGCTCGACCAGGAACTGCACGGTGGGCGCGGTCCAGCCGCCGCCTTCGAGCTTGACCATATGGGCGCCGGCCTGCATCAGCTCGCAGGCGCTGCGCATGGCCTGCTCGCGGCTTTCGGCATAGCTGCCATAGGGCATGTCGGCGATCAGCCAGGCCGTGCCCTGCACGCGGTGCAGCCCGCGCGCCACGCTGGCCGTGTGGTAGCACATGTCCTGCAGCGACACGCCCACGGTGCTGTGCAGGCCCTGGCAGACCATGCCCAGCGAATCGCCGACCAGGATGCACTCCACGCCGGCTGCATCGGCCACGGCCGCGAAGGTGGCGTCATAGGCGGTGACCATGGTGATCTTCTCTCCGGCCTCGCGCATCTGCGCCAGGCGCGGAAGGCTCACGGGGCGGCGCTGGGGCAGCGGCGAGGCGGGAGGGATGGTGCCGTAGGGCGTGCCGGCGGTGACGGGGGCTTGGGTCATGGGGCGCTCGGAGGGGGATGGAATTGCCGCGAGTCTATGCGATGCGCGCGGGGGGCACCTGTCCCTGAGCTGTCCTTTGCTGTTCCGTCACCTTTCGGGCAGGCCACGCCATCGGCGCCACAGCGGAGACAGCAGGGCCACGAGCAGGGCCGTGCTGGCTGCCACGGCAGGCGCGCCCATCAGCAGGTCCAGCCAGTGCTGGGTATCCGTCCAAGGGCCTGCGCTGCCGGTAGGGCGTGGCAACAGCAGTCTGGACCACTCAGACCAGGCGGCGGCGAGCCATATCAGGGCCAGCGACATGCCCAGGGCCAGCAGCACCGCGCCGGCCCAGGGGCGCTTGAGCAGACGGATGCGCAGCCAGGCGACCGATATCAGCGCGGCGGGAAACAGCCCCAGCACATAGAGGTTGGTGATTCCCAGCATCCCGGCCAGCACGCTGCCAAGCAAGGTCAGGAGCAGGCATGCGCCCCAGGCCACCAGCTGCATGGCGGGCATCAGGCGCACCAGCACCAGGGCCAAGGCGAGGAAGAAGCCAGCGCTGACTGCCGCCAGCAACTGGGACATCCTTGGCCATTCGTCGTCGCGGGACCTGTCAGCGCGCCGCAGATGGCTTTCCTGGTAGGCCGGCAGGGCCAGGCCGTAGCGCGGGTGCTGCCATTGCACATGCTGCGGCGGGCTCCACCGGCTGTCGAACCTCTCCAGCAGCATGAGCCACTCACGGTTGCTCTGGGCCAGATAGGTACCGAAGCATTTGCGCGGATCCGGCTCCAGATCCAAAGGCCTGCTGCGACCCAGGGGTGGTTTGCAGTTGGAGTTCTGCGCTCTGGATACCTTCTCGCCAGTCTCTGGTTGCGGGTTCGCTGCCAGGTAGGCGCGCCATTCCTGGGCCAGGGGGGATTGCAGCGCGCTGCGGTAGCTGGCCAGCAGGTGCTCAGCCTGGTCCTGCGCGGAGCTGGCAGACTGGCGCACATAGCCTCTGGCCTGCAATGGCTGGCCGTAGCGCTCCAGCGTCGCGGCAATCGCGGCCTGGTCTCCGCGCATCAACCAGACCAGGGCCTGGATGCTCGGGTACTTCGCCGGATCGACCTCTTCCTCGCGCAGCACACGTATCCATTCCACGAGCATGGCCGCCTGGCGTGGCGCGGCAAGCGCCTCCAGGGCGGCGACTTGCTCGACAGTCTGGATCTGTGCACTGACATCCGTGTCCGACCATTGGCGCTGCATCCGCATTTCATAGATGGGCGAAAAGGCGATCGCAGGCGCGAACAATAGCGATAGGAACAAGGCTCCCCACAGGTACTCCCACCACAGGCCCCAGCGGCCCACGGGGGCGTGTTCGCGCCAGCGGTTGTGGATGCGCACGCGCAGCAACCACCACAGCGCCAGGCCGATCGCCACGATCCAGGCCACGACGGAGCCGATGTCCAGCGCCAATTGCTCGGGCGTTTGCTGTGCCGTGGACGCAACGCCGGGCAGGGAGCCCATCCAGCGCGCGGGTTCGGCCATCCATTGCATCCAGATGCCCAGCACCAGCACGCACCACAGCAGCGCCAGCGGCAGATACCAGTGCAGCCGCAACTGCCACAGCAGGGGGCAGCGCATCAGCACCCATTGGTCCCAGCGGTTCGTCATATCGGAAAAACGTGGCATGGCTCAGTCCCTCACGAACAGGCGGCGGGTGGATGCGGTGATGTCGCGGAAATAGCGCACGGGCATCTGTGCCTGCACGGCCTGCGCCAGGAACTGCGCTGCCGTGAAGGGCACGTGAAAGCTCACGATGTGGGTCTGGCCGCTGAGCTGGTGCGTATGGGATGGCAGCCGGTCCAGCCAGGGTTTCAGTTGCGCCATGGCCCAGCCGGTCTCGAACTCGATGGCGCAGCCTTGCATGGCGGCAAAGCTCTGCTGAACGCTGCGCGGCTGGCCTTGCTCCAGGAACAGCACCTGGTCGGCCACCTTTTCCACCTCGTACAGCTGCTGTGAACTCAGCACCAGGGCCATGGGTTGCCAGGGCGAGCGCGCCAGCGACTGCAGATCTGTCAGCAGGGTCTGCTGGGCGTTGATGTCCAGATTGGCCAGCGGCTCGTCCAGCAGCAGCACGCGCGGCCGGCAGAGCAGGGCGCGCGCCAGCTCGAAGCGCATCTTGTAGCCCGAGGACAGCTGTTTCCACTGGTGGCCCCGGAAGGCGCGCAGCCCCAGCTGCGCGATGACCAGCTGTACCAGGCAGATGTTGCGTGGGCCCACGGCGCCATGGCTGCGCGCGGCGAATTGCAGATGGTCCATCAGGCGCCCGCCCCAGACGGCCGGGCGCTGGGGGATATAGGCGAGCTGGGTGCGCAGCAGGTAGGCATTGGCGGCAGGAACACCCCAGTCCAGCTGCCCTGCGTCGGGCGCCAGATCGGCGGCCAGCAGGCGCAGCAAGGTGGTCTTGCCGTTGCCGTTCTCGCCCACCAGTCCCAGGATGGTGCCGGGCTCCACGGCCACATCCACCGGCCCCAGCGCAAAGCCGCCGCGCCGGTAGCGCTTGACCAGTTGCCGTCCCAGTATGCGGTGCGCACGGTATGCACGGTGCGCGCTGGGAGGTGCGGAATCGGCCTGCAGCGCCTGGCCCGGGGCATGGGCGGCATGCAGGGCGTCGAAAACCTGCTGCACCAGCGCGTGGCGGGGCTCTGCGCCGGAATCGGCCGCGAGGCCATCCCAGGCGTCCAGCGCAGTCAGCAGGCTCTGCTGCACGGCGGTTTCGGCCGGCAGGGCGGCGTCTATGAGTGCACGCCACGCGCCATGCCATTGCTGGCTGGCGATCGCCTGTTCCACGGATTGCGCCCAGGCCGCCACGGTGGCCTGCGGGCGCGCGGGTGGTCGTGCCGATTCGATGCTCGATTCCATGAAGCCCTCCCTTTTTTCTGTGCTGCGCGGTGCGGCCATCCGGGGAGCCGGACAGTGCGATTCCCGGCGCGCGACGAGTCTATGCGATCCCGCTATGCTGTACTTCCCGCGACGGACGACAGGGCCCGCACAGGCCCTGCGGATGCGCTTCAACGGTGTTGCACCATGTCCGGTTCCTTACAGACATCTCCGCTTCTTCCCGCCGTGGCCTGGCAGGGCCTGCGCCAGGTCCATGTGCTGCAAAGCCTGTCCGACGAGCGCCTGGCCGAACTGGCGGCGCAATGCCGCTGGCAGCAACTGGCCACGCACCAGAGGCTGGAGGGCGCCTATGCCGACCAGCGCATGTACATGCTCGTCCACGGCAGCCTGCGCGTCAGCAGCTATGCCGCGAACGGACGCGGGCTGACGCTCGGTGAAATTGCCACAGGCATGTTCGTCGGCGGCCAGATGCAGCAGCAGCAAAACGAATGCGGGGGCATACCACTGGTCGTCGAGGCGGGAGAACCCAGCCTGGTGGCCTCGCTCGCGCCCGAGGATGTGGAAGCACTGCTGATGAGCGAGCCCCTGGTGCTGCGCGCCTTCATCGTGCGGCTCAGCAGCCTGGCCGTGACGCTGGCGCGGCGCATGGTCAATCTGGGAACCCTCAGCGTGCGCAGCCGACTGCATGCCCTGCTGCTGGAGCGCGCCGAACTGGCCGGGGAGGAGCAGGGGCAGGCCCTGCTCGCCCCCGCGCCCCGGCAGACCGATCTGGCCCTGATGCTGGGCTCCAGCCGCGAGGAAGTGGCGCGCGAGATGTCGCGCCTGGTGCGCCTGGGCCTGCTGCGGCGCGAAGGCCGCAACCTGCGCATCTGCCATGTCGAAGGCCTGCGCGTGCTGCTCGAGGAAGCGCGCTGAGCCTTGTCTGCCGCGGCTGTTTCAAGCCGCGAAAAACACTGTTTCAGGAACGCGTGAATTCGCCTTCTGTCGAGGGGAACACGGGGGAAAAGGCGGCACGTTGGCCAGCCCGGATGCGAAAACACGTGAGAAAACGCACAGACGAAGAATGCTGCAGCGCCGCATAGTACGTCCATGCCGTGAGGAAATGAATGCCGAGCGGCCTTTTGAAAGGATCTGACATGCGTACCCTCTCCGCTGCACTGGCCGCCCTGACCCTGGGCCTCGCCGGCACTGCAATGGCCCAAGAAGCCGTTTCCCCCTCGTCCTCCGCCACCGCAGGCCTGAGCCGCGCCGAAGTGCTGGCCGACCTCGAGATGTGGCACCAGGCAGGCATGACCTACCTGCCCTCGCCCTCGGCTGACCGCGAAATCGGCTACAACTCGGCCGAATACCAGCGCGGCCTGGCCCGCTACCAGCAACTGCGCAGCGGCCCCGCCTACCGCGAGGCCGTGGCCCGCCTGGAAGGCCAGCACACCGTCACCCAGAAGTGATGTGAATGGATATGGGTCCGGCATGGTGCCGGGCCTGTTGGTGGAAAGCGTCCTTTCGGGACGCTTGGTTTGGCGCCCTTCGGGGCGCTTTTTTGTTTCCCTCGCTCTACACTGGGCGGCCCCGTGTCAGTGGCTGCTATCGATAGCGAAGCTGCTGATGCAAGTACAGCAATGCGTTGACGGCCGTTTTGTGAAGTTTCTGATCGATTTTCCCAACCCCCATGACGGCTCGGCCGCCCGGCTGCGCCATGGCTTCGGGCCGCCGCTGCGCAGCCTGGCAGCCCATGCGCCCGAGCAGGTGCGCGGTGTGCTTGACGCCGTGCAGCAGGCCGCCCAGGCCGGCCTGTGGTGCCTGGGCTGGGTGCGCTACGAGGCGGCGGCGGCGTTTGACGCGGCCTACGCCGGCGCCCTGCATGCCACGCCGCCAGGCGAGCCGCTGGCCTGGTTTGCCGTCTTCGACGGCCCCCGGCCCTGGCCTGAAGACGCGGACGCGGTCGAGACCGGCCCTCAGGTGCAATCTCAGGTGCAATGGCAGTCCGGCCTGGAGCGTGCCGATTTCGATGCCGCCATTGCGCGCATCCACGAGGCGATTGCGGCCGGTGACTGCTATCAGATCAATTACACGGCCCAGTTCATGGGCCGGCTGCTGGGCGACATCCCATCGCTGTTCGCCGCGCTGCGACGCGCCCAGCCCGGCGGCTACGTGGCCTGCATGGACAGCGGCGACGAGCAGGTGCTGTCCGTCTCGCCCGAGCTGTTCTTCGACTGGGATGGCGAGCGCATCCTCACGCGCCCCATGAAGGGCACGGCGCCCCGTGGCGCCACGCCTGCACAGGACGAGGCGAATGTCCAGGCCATGCGGTCCTCGCCCAAGGAGCGGGCCGAGAACGTGATGATCGTGGACCTGCTGCGCAACGATGTCTCGCGCATTGCCGAGCCTTTCAGCGTCCAGGTGCCGCGCCTGTTCCATGCCGAACCCCTGCCCACCGTGTGGCAGATGACGTCCGACGTGCAGGCGCGCACGCGGCCCGGCACCGGCCTGGCGGACGTGTTTGCGGCGCTGTTTCCCTGCGGCTCCATCACGGGCGCGCCCAAGCGCCAGGCCATGCGGCTCATCCACGAACTGGAATCGGGTCCGCGCGGCGTCTACTGCGGGGCCGTGGGCGTGGTGCGGCCCGGCACCACCGCGGGGCGCGTGCACGCCACCTTCAATGTGCCCATACGCACGGTGGTGGCGCGTGGCACGGAACTGCGCTGCGGCATCGGCAGCGGCATCACCTCGGGCGCCGAGGCGCCTGCCGAATGGCAGGAATGGCGCCACAAGAGGGCTTTTCTGGACAAGGTGTGAAAGGGCGTGCAGCCATGGCGGATACGGACTTCGATTTCGACATTCTGGAAACCCTGGCCCTGCGGGATGGCGGTTTCATCCACCTGCAGCGCCATGTGACGCGCATGCAGGACGCGGCGCGGCATTTCGGCCGGCCCTGCACGGATGCCGTGCTGGAGCAGGCATTGCAGCAACTGCGCCAGGCGCACGCCAGCGGCCACTGGCGCGTGCGCCTGGCGCTGGATGCCACGGGGCGGATACAGACCCAGGCGGCGCCGCTGCCGCCTTCCGCCACGCCTGTTCGGCTGGCGCTGGCAGACCGGCCCATCGCCAATGCGGTGGCGCGTGGCGACTGGGTGCGTTTCAAGACCTCGCGCCGCGCGCACTACGACAGCCTGCAGCCCACCGATGCCTCGGTGTTCGACACCGTGCTCCACAACGAAGACGGCGAGATCACCGAGGGCACGCGCGGCAACATCGCCGTGCTGCTGGCGGGCCGCTGGGTGACTCCGCCGCTGTCCAGCGGCCTGCTGCCCGGCGTGGGCCGCGCGGTGGCACTGGACGAGGGCCGCGTGGTGGAGCACCCGGTGCGGCTGGACGATCTGCCACGCGTGCAGGGCTGGGCCTTCGTCAACAGCCTGCGCGGCTGGCTGCCGGCGGTTCTGCGCTGAACTGCAGGCTAGGGCCACGGGTGGAACTCATGGTTTTCAGGGATGGATTCCATAAGGCAATGTCAGACAATCGGTGAATATTGTTGAGCAATATCATTTTGATTGTTGGCTGATACCTGCCTCTCCTGAGATCGATCCATGCATGAATTCCGTATTTCCCGCCGCGCGCTGATCAGCGCCGCGGCTGTCCTGGCGGCGGGCCCGCTGTGCGCCCAGACCACCTATCCCAACAAGCCCATTCGCGTCGTCGTCGGCTACGCGGCAGGCGGCTCGGTCGACCTGGTGGGGCGCGTGGTGGGTGACATCCTGGCCAAGCACCTCAATGCGACCGTCGTGGTCGACAACGTGCCCGGTGCCGCCGGCGTGGTGGCCGCGCAGCGCGTGGTCGGTGCCAAGGCCGACGGCTATACCCTGCTCGCAGGCTCCAGCAACGAATTGGCGGGCACGAAGTTCGTCAACGCCGCGCAGAAGTACGACCCGGCCACGGACCTGACCGGCATCGCGCTGACCGGCGTGCTGCCCAACCTGTGGGTGGCCGGCACCAAGATGCCGGCCAAGACCCTCGACGAGTTCATCGCCCTGGCCAAGGCCCATCCCGGCAAGTACAGCTACGGCAGCCCGGGCATCGGGTCCACGCCGCATTTCTCGGGCGAGCTGATCAAGAAGATGGCCGGGGTGGACATCGTCCATGTGCCCTACAAGGGCTCGGCCGCGATGACCAGCGACCTGGCGGGCGGCAACCTGGACTTCGCCATCGTCTCTCCCTCGGTGGCGGCTCCGTTCATCCAGAGCGGCAAGATCAAGGCCCTGGGCGTGACCACGGCCCACCGCATCGCCATGATGAAGGACGTGCCCGCACTGGGCGAGAACGCAGCGCTCAAGGGCTACGCGCTGAGCGGCTGGTTCGGGCTGGCGGGTCCCAAGGACCTGCCTGCCGATGTGGTGGCCAGCCTGCAGAAGGCCTTGAAGGCGGGCCTGGCCGATCCGGCGATGCGCGCGCGCCTGGAAGGCGCGGGCATCATTGCCCCCACGGGCGACGAAAACCTGGGCCAGATCATCCGTACCGACATGGGCAAGTACGCCGAACTGGTCAAGTTCGCCAGGATCACGCCGGAAAACTGAAGCACGGCCTGCCGCCATGAAAAACGCCTCGTTCCCCGAGGCGTTTTTTCATTCGGGCCTGTGCCGGGCATGCAGGGACAGCAGCCCCTCGAACGCATCGCGCAGCGGCTGCAGCGACGGGCCGGCAGGCGCCAGCCGTTGCAGCGCGCAGGATGCTGCCTCCAGCGTGGACAGCTGGCCCGGCGCATGGGCCTTGCGCAGCGCGCCGTAGCGCGACGCGGGAAGGTCGCCCTGCAGTGCCAGGCGCGGCAGGCCCTGCAGGCCGGGGTTGAGGTAGAGCATCTTGCGGCTCTTGCGCCAGGTGGCGTCCAGCACCACCAGGCGCAGGGCCTCGGGGCATGGCGCGGGCTGCGGCCAGGGCGCTTGCCTGGCCAGGCCCAGCTGGTCGCCGTGCGGCGTTTCCGGATAGAGCAGTACGGCCTGTCGCGGGACGTCGCCCGCCTGCCAGGGCGCGTGCAGCAGTGCCTGCAACTGCGCTGGCTCGAAGGCCTCGCCCACCGCCAGGCGGCTGGCGGGCAGGCACAGGTGCAGCAGCCGGCCCGTGCCCTTGGCCTGCAGTTCTTCCTCGGGATGCTGGAGCACCAGCAACTGCACCGCATGCGGCACCGGCTGCACCAGGGGGCACAGGCAGGTGCGCTCAGGGCGCAGGCATTGTGCGCAGCGTGCGCGGGTGCTCACGGCGGACCAGGCCTGGCGCCTGCCTTACAGGCGACCCTTGTAGTAGCTGGGCTTGTCCATGTCGGCGATTTCCACGCTGAGCTGGACCATCATGCCGGCCGGCTGGGGCGTGAGGCGGCGCAGCACCGCGGCAATGCCTTCGGACAGTTCCTTCTTGGCCGTGTCGGTACGGCCCGCCAGCAGGCGCAGCTGCACGTGGACGAAGCCGCGATTGGCCGGTGCCGAGCCGATCTCGAACTGGCTGACCGGCAGCAGGCGGGCCTTGACGTCGGCCTCGTCCAGGATGCTGGGGTGGCCGCAGACGAAGGCGTTGAGTTCGGTCAGCAGTTGCTGGCCGGGCAGGCCGGCGAGGTTGTCGGTGTATTCGACGTAGAGATGGGGCATGGATGTCTCCGTTCCGGTGGTGAAGAGGGATTCAGGGCAGGGGTGGGGCCAGGCGCGAGACCTCGTCCAGCGCCGTCAGCAGCAGCTGCACGTCGATGCGCGTGTGGGAGGCCGACAGCGCGATGCGCAGCCGCGCCGTGCCTTCGGGCACGGTGGGCGGGCGGATGGCGGGCACCCACAGGCCGCGCTCGCGCAGGCCTTCCATCACGGCCAGGGCCGTGGCGTTGGAGCCTATGACCAGGGCCTGCACGGCGGTGCGCGAAGGCAGCAACTGCCAGCCCGTGCGCGCCAGCAGCGGCGTGAGGCCGGCGCGCAGCTCGGCAATGCGTTCGGCCAGGGACTCGCGGCGCTCGTCCTCGGCCTCGATCAGGGCCACGCTGGCCTGCAGCGCGCTGGCCAGCATGGGCGGCGCGGCCGTGGCGAAGATGTAGCTGCGCGTCTTTTGCAGCAGCCACTCGACCAGCATGTCGCTGCCCGCGACAAAGGCGCCGGCCACGCCAGCGGCCTTGCCCAGCGTGGCCATGTAGAGCACGCGCGGCGAGGCGTTTGCGCCCGTCAGTCCCGCCTCGGCCAGGCTGCCCCGGCCTTGTGGGCCGAGCACGCCGAAGCCATGCGCGTCGTCGAGCAGCAGCAGCGCGTCGTACTGCTCGCACAGCGCCAGCAGGCCGCGGATGTCGGCCACGTTGCCATCCATGCTGAACACGGCATCGCTGATGACCAGCTTGCGCCGGGCCGTGCTGGCGGCCAGTTGCGCGGCCAGGTCGCCCAGGTCGGCATGGGCATAGCGGTGGACCTGGGCGCGCGACAGGCGTGCGCCGTCGATCAGGCAGGCGTGGTTGAGCGCATCGGAGAACAGGGCATCGCCCGCGCCCACCAGGGCCGGCACGATGCCGGCATTGGTGGCGTAGCCCGCATAGAAGTAGAGCGCGCGCGGCAGCTGCACGAAGTGCGCCAGCTGTTCCTCCAGCGCGGCGTTGGCCGTGCTGTGGCCGCTGACCAGGGGCGAGCCGCCCGAGCCCACGCCAAAGGCCTGGGCGCCCGCGCAGGCGGCGCGCACCAGGGTGGGGTGGCCGGCCAGGCCCAGGTAGTCGTTGCTGCAAAAGGCCAGCATGGGGTGGCCGTCCACCTCCATGTGGGCGCCGCTGGCGGCGCCCTGCAGCGGCGCCGTGGCGCGGCGGCGGCGGCGCAGGTGGGCTGCGTCGAGCTCGGCGATGCGCGCGGGGATGTCGTCCAGCCAGGAGCCGCTCATTGCCATTGCTCCGGCAGGGTGTAGGTGGTGGCGCGCGGGTCGGGGTGCTGCTGGAAGGGGATGTCGGCCAGCAGCGGCGCCTGCAGTTGCCGGTCCAGGTGCTGGCGCAGCCAGGCCATGTTTTCCTCGGGCACCAGCATGGCGGGGTCCACGCGGCTGGCAATCCAGCCGGCCAGGCGCAGGCCGCGCGCGCGGATGGCCTCGGCCGTGAGGGCGGCGTGGTTCAGGCAGCCCAGCCGAAGGCCCACGACCATGACCACGGGCAGGTCCAGCGCGCAGGCCAGGTCGGCGCCCGAGAGCTGGTCGGACAGCGGCACGAGAAAGCCGCCCGCGCCTTCCACCACCACGGCGTCGGCCTGTTCGGCCAGGCGCCGGTAGCTGTCCACGATGTGTGCGATCTCTATGGAGCGGCCCGCGCGCTGCGCGGCGATGTGCGGCGACATGGGATCGGGCAGCAGCACGGGGTTGTCGAGTTCGGGCGGCACGGCCAGGGTGGAGGCGGCGCGCAGCGCCAGCGTGTCCTCGTTGGCCCAACTGCCCTGGCCGTCGGGCTCGGCGCCTGCGGCCACGGCCTTCATGCCCACCACGCGGGCATGGTGGCGGGCCAGCGCATGCAGCAGCCCGCAGGAGGCCAGGGTCTTGCCCACGCCCGTGTCGGTGCCGGTGACAAAGCAGCCAATGGTGCGGTGGGCGTTCACGAATGGTTCTCCTGGGCCAGGGTGTCTTCAAGGGCGGCCAGCGCGCTGGCCGCCAGGTGCTGCACGGCTTCTTCGTCCAGCAAATAGGGAGGCATGGCGTAGAGGGTGTTGCTGATAGGGCGCAGCAGCAGCCCGCGCTCCAGTGCGGCTGCGCTGTAGCGGCGCGAGAAATCGGGCAGCGAGGTCTGCACATCCCAGGCCCAGATCATTCCCTGGCGCCGTGCGTGGCGCACGCGGGCGTGCTGGTTCAAAGGGGCGAAGGCGCCGTCAAGCCTTTGCGCCAGCGCGAGGTTGGCGTTGATGGCATCGGTCTGCTCGAACAGCTCCAGCGTGGCCAGGGCCGCACGGCAGGCCAGCGGGTTGCCGGTGTACGAGTGCGAGTGCAGAAAGCCGCGCGCCACGGAATCGTCGTAGAAGGCGGCGTAGACGGCCTCGGTGGTCAGCACGGCCGACAGGGCCAGCGTGCCGCCCGTCAGGCCCTTGGACAGGCAGATGAAATCCGGCCGGATGCCGGCCTGCTGGTGGGCGAACATGCTGCCCGTGCGGCCGAAGCCCACGGCGATCTCGTCCACCACCAGGTGCACCTCGTAGCGGTCGCACAGGGCGCGCGCCAGGCGCAGGTATTCGGGGTCGTGCATGGCCATGCCGGCCGCGCACTGCACCAGCGGCTCGACGATGAGTGCGGCCGTGGTCTCGTGGTGCTGCTCCAGCCACTGGCGCAGGCCTTCGGCGGCGCGCCGTGCCACATCGACCGGGCTTTCGCCGCCTTGCGCGCCGCGTGCATCGGGGCTGGGCACGGTGTCGGCCAGGCGCACCAGGGGGGCATAGGCTTCGCGGAAGATGGGAATATCGGTCACGGCCAGCGCGCCCACGGTTTCGCCGTGGTAGCCGCCGGCCAGGCCGGCAAAGCGGCTCTTGGCGGGGCGGCCCAGGTTGCGCCAGTAGTGCGCGCTCATCTTGAGGGCGATCTCGGTGGCCGATGCGCCGTCGCTGCCGTAGAAGGCATGGCCCAGGCCGGTGAGCGTGGCCAGTCGTTCGGACAGCTCCACCACGGGCGCGTGCGTGAAGCCGGCCAGCATCACATGGTCCAGCCGGGCGAGCTGGTCGGTGAGCGCGGCCTGGATGTGCGGATGGCTGTGGCCGAAGAGGTTGACCCACCAGGAGCTGACGCCATCCAGGTAGCGGCGTCCTTCGGTGTCGTGGAGCCAGGGGCCCTGGGCACGCGCGATGGCGATGGGGGGCGCGGCCTCGTGCCGCTTCATCTGGGTGCAGGGGTGCCACACAGCCGCAAGGCTGCGGGCGGCAAGCGATTGAGTCATCGCGCGATTGTCACACCGCAGCGCAGCTCACAGCTGCTGCGTGGGAACGTGGTGGCGCAGTTCGACCTGGCGGTTGGCATCGTCCACGAAGACCAGCTGGGGCCGGTGCTCGGCCACGTCGGTCTCATGCACCTGGGCAAAGGACGCAATGATCAGCAGATCACCCACGGCAGCACGGCGCGCGGCCGAGCCGTTGACCGAGATCATGCCGCTGCCGCGCTGGCCCTTGATGGCATAGGTGACGAAGCGCTCGCCGTTGTCGATGTTCCAGATGTGCACCTGCTCGTTCTCGACGATGTTGGCGGCGTCCAGCAAGTCCTCGTCGATCGCGCAGGAGCCTTCATAGTGCAGCTCGCATTGCGTGGTCTTGACGCGGTGGATCTTGGATTTGAGCAGGGTGCGGAACATGTTTTGTCTCTCGAGGGGCGCTTGGGCGCGATCTTGACGGTGGCGGGGACTGGCAAAAAAAGCCACCAAGTCTATCTGCGAACCGCCAAACCCATGATGGCCGTGGAGTTGCTCTTCGGGGGCGGCTCTCTGGCAGGCCTGGCTTGAGGTCAGCCCAGATCCAGCACGCAGCCATCGCCGATGCTGTCGCGCCATACGCGGATGCGGCTGGGAGCGGGCTGCAGGTCGGCCAGGGAATCGGCAATGAACAGGCACAGGTTTTCCAGCGTGGGCTTGCCCAGGCCGGGGATTTCGTCGAGAAAGCGGTGGTCCAGCGCGTCGCCCAGGGTCTTCAGGCGCGAGCGCAGGTAGCCCAGGTCGATCACCATGCCGTTGTCCGGGTTGCGCGGGCCGGTGACGCTGACTTCGGCGTAGTAGGTGTGGCCGTGGATGCGGCGGCTGCTCTCGGTCTCGATGGCGCGCTCCAGCGTGTGGGCGGCGTCGAAGAAAAAGCGCTGGTGAACGGTGAACTGCATGGCAAAAATCAGCGGATGCCGGTGAGCTTGTGGGTCTGCAGGCTCAGGCGCCAGGCCGGCCGCTGCAGGCATTGCGCTATGCAGGCGGCCGTGTTGTCGGCCTGCAGGACGTTGTCCATGGGCTGCAGGAAATAGTGGTCGAAACGGGTGCCGGCCTCGATGGCCTGCAGATCGAAGCCGGGCTGCGGCCAGACCAGCTTGAGCTCCTGGCCGCTGCGCTGCACCCAGTCGGCGCCCGCCTTGGGGCTGATGCACAGCCAGTCGATGCCCTCGGGCGCGGCCACGGTGCCATTGCTTTCCACGGAAATGCGAAAGCCGCGCGCATGCAGGGCCGCGATCAGGGGCTCGTCCACCTGCAGCAGGGGCTCCCCCCCGGTCAGCACCACCATGCGGTGCCGGCTGTCGCCGGCCGGCCACTGGGACAGGATGCGTTCTGCCAGGGCGTCGGCCGTGGCGAACTTGCCGCCCAGCGTGCCGTCGGTGCCCACGAAGTCGGTGTCGCAGAACTGGCAGATGGCGCTGGCGCGGTCCTGCTCGCGGCCGGTCCAGAGGTTGCAGCCTGCAAAGCGGCAGAACACGGCCGGCGTGCCGGCCTGGCCGCCCTCGCCCTGCAGGGTGTAGAAGATTTCTTTGACGCTGTAAGTCATGGTGCATGGAGGCCGGTGGTGCCGGCCTGTCGGTGTGCGCGTGCCTGTGTCCGTGCCCGCTAGACGGGCGTATAGGCCAGGCGCACGTAGATGGGCGCAAAGGCTTCGGCCTGGGTGATCTCGATCAGCGTTTCCTTGGCCAGCTCCAGCAGGGCGATGAAGGTCACGACCAGCACGGTCGATCCCTTCTCTGGCTGGAACAGGGTCTCGAACTCGACAAAGCGCCGGCCCTGCAGGGCCTTGAGCACCTGGCTCATGTACTCGCGCACCGAGAGTTCCTCGCGCGTGATCTTGTGGCTTTGCACAAGCTTGGCACGCTTGAGAATGTCGCGCCAGGCCGATTGCAGCTCGGCCACGTCCACATCGGGGAAACGCGGCTGCAGGTTCTGCTCGATATGGACCTGGGCCCGGAGGAAGTCGCGCCCGTAGTGCGGCACCTGGCCCAGCTGTTGGGCAGCGAGCTTGATCTGCTCGTACTCCAGCAGGCGGCGCACCAGTTCGGCGCGCGGGTCCTCGGCTTCCTCGCCATCGTCCTGCTTCTTGGGCGGCAGCAGCATGCGCGACTTGATCTCGATGAGCATGGCCGCCATCAGCAGGTACTCGGCCGCCAGCTCGAGGTTGCGGCTGCGGATTTCGTCGACATAGCGCATGTACTGGCGCGTCACGTCCAGCATGGGAATGTCGAGGATGTTGAAGTTCTGCTTGCGGATCAGGTACAGCAACAGGTCCAGCGGCCCTTCGAAGGCTTCGAGGAAGACCTCCAGCGCATCGGGCGGGATGTACAGGTCCTGCGGCAGGGCGAACAGCGGCTCGCCGTACAGGCGCGCCAAAGCCACCTGGTCGATCACGACCGGTGAATCGTCGCCAGGAGCGGGGGATGCGGCGCCGGCGCCCGCAGGCGCCAGTGCGGACTCAGCCTCGGCCATGCCTTGCTGCGCAGGCATCAGCTGCATGCGCACGGTGCCACAGCGAAACAGGCTGATGTGTCATTGCAGCCGAAATCAGGAGTTCGTCTGGTAGACGTAGGGTTTCTGGTCCACGCGGCCGGCGCGCAGGTCTTCCCAGACTTCGTGGTTCACGTCCTTGTCCCACAGCAGCGAGCGGCCGGCCAGCTGTTGGCTGGGCAGCTCGGGCTTTTGCTTCTTCAGCTCGTTGATGAAGTTCGTGGCGTCGGAACGGTAATCGGGGCGGCGAAAGAATGACATAGTCTGATAACCTCTTGAATCGCGTGATTTTACCGGGACACCGCCGATGAACCTAGTCTCCCGTCTTCTGGGCGTTGCCGTGGCCGTGATGGGCATGCTTGGGCTGCCCGGCTGCGATCCCCAAAACATCAAGGAACTCGAAGAAGGCCTGTCCACCGAGGCCGACGTCCGCGCCCGCTTTGGCGAGCCCGAACGCATCTGGACCGAGCCCGACGGCTCGCGCACCTTCGAGTACAACCGCCAGCCCGCCGGCAGCCGCAACTACATGATCACCATCGGCACCGATGGGCGCATGAGCGCGCTGCGCCAGGTGCTGGCGCCGCACAACTTCGAGAAAATCCGCCCCGGCATGGACGAGGAGCAGGTGCGCCGCATGCTGGGCAAGCCTGCCAAGGTCACCACCTACCAGCTCAAGCAGGAAACCGACTGGGACTGGAACTACATCGATCCCCCCACGCGCGACATGGAGTTCACCGTCACCTTCGGCCCCGACGGCCGCGTGCTGCGCAGCGCCGGCCGCGAGAAACTGCACGGCGGCGCCTGACAGCAGGCCCTTGCAAGCTCCTGCAAGCCCCTGCGGCGCGCTGTACCCTGCACGCCACAGCGCGCCGGGGCAACAGTCTCTAGAATCCGGGTTTGTACCTATGACACCCCATGGGTACGGTGAAGGCCCCGAACCGGGGCCTTTGCGACGATAGATCTGTCACCACCCCGACAATGTCCACGCCTTCCCTACCCGCTGCCGCGCCCGCTGCGCCTGTTTCGGCCACCGCTTCGCTGCGCCATGGCCTCTTCGAGGATGTCCAGGCCCTCTTCACCGGAACCCTGTTCGTGGGCATCGCCATGATGATGTTCGCCCAGGCGGGGCTTTTGACGGGCAGCACGGCGGGCCTGGCCTTCGTGCTGCACTACGCCACGGGCTGGCCGTTCGGCCTCATCTTCTTCGCGATCAATATCCCGTTCTACTGGTTTGCCTGGACGCGCGTGGGCCGCACCTTCACGGTCAAGACCTTCATCTGCGTGGGCGCGCTGTCGCTGATCACAGAAATGGGGCCGCGCCTCATCCACATAGACTACCTGCACCCGGCCTTTGCCGCCATTGCGGGCGGCCTGCTCATGGGCTCGGGCCTGCTGTTCCTGGCGCGCCACCGCTCCAGCCTGGGCGGCGCCACCATCGCCTCGCTCTACCTGCAGGACCGCTACGGCATCCGCGCCGGCAAGGTGCAGATGGCCATCGACTGCTGCGTGGTGCTGCTGGCGCTGTGGGTCGTGCCCTTCGAGCGCGTGGCCTGGTCGGTGCTGGCGGCCGTGATCATGGGCGTGTTCCTGGCCGTGAGCCACCGGCCCGGGCGCTACGCCGGACAGTAGCCTCAGGGCGTCAGGGGCTGCCCATCGGGCGTGCGGTAGCGGACCGTGATGCCGCTGTTGTCTGCGGTTGCCCCGTCATCGCTCATCGCATCGACGGCCTTGCCCACTCCCTTGCCGACGATTTTTGCCGTGCCCACAGCCGCATCCGCGGCCAGCCCCACGGCCGAGGCCGTGACGCTGACCGCCGTGGCCGTCACGGCCACCACGGTGCAGCCGGACAGCAGGGCCGCGGCGCACAGGCAAAGAAAAGCCCCCAGGGCCGGGGACCGTGAGGGCTTGCGGGACTTTGCAGACTTCATGATTGTCGTCCAACACACTGTGCGCAATCTTTGAAACCGGCAGAGCCTAAGTCAGGGACGCCGAGGAAGGGCCGCCCCGCACCGAGGGTGTCGCCGGGTGCCCGTATGCCCCCCTTCAGGGGGAAGGCGCGAAGCGACTCAGGGGGCATTTCAATGTATACGCATGCCAGGTGTGGCACCGGGGAAGGGCTCCAGCACGTAGATGCCGGGGTTGGCCTTCTCATCGGCGTGGCTGGCGGCCAGCACCATGCCTTCGGAGATGCCGAACTTCATCTTGCGCGGCGCCAGGTTGGCCACCATCACGGTGAGCTTGCCCTGCAGCTGCTCGGGCTGGTACATGCTGGAGATGCCGGAGAACACGTTGCGTGTCTTGCCTTCGCCCACGTCCAGCGTGAGCTGCAGCAGCTTGGTCGAGCCTTCCACGGGCTTGCATTCCACGATCTTGGCGATGCGCAGGTCCACCTTGGCGAAGTCGTCGATGCTGATGGTTTCGGCAATTTCCTCGCCACCGGGCAGGACCTTCTCGACCACGGGCTCGGGGGCCTCGAACAGGGCCTCCAGCTGCTTGACGTCCACGCGCTGCATCAGGTGCTTGTACAGGCCGATGGCATGGCCGGCGCCCAGCAGGCTCTGTGCGTCGGCGAACTGCAGCGGCGCCACGTTCAGGAAGCCTTCCACCTGTTCGGCCACGGCCGGCAGGATGGGCTTCAGGTAGATGGTCAGCAGGCGGAAGGCCTCGATGCAGGTGGTGCACACGTCCTGCAGGCGGGCGTCCATGCCTTCCTGCTTGGCCAGCTCCCAGGGCTTGTTGGCGTCCACGTATTCGTTGACGCGGTCGCACAGCTGCATGATCTCGCGCACGGCGCGGGCCGTGTCGCGGTTCTCGAAGGCCTGGACGACGGCCTCGCTCTGGCCACGCAGCTGGGCCAGCAGGGCCTGGCCGTCTTCGCTGACCGTGCCCAGCTTGCCGTCGAAGCGCTTGGCGATGAAGCCGGCCGCGCGCGAGGCGATGTTCACGTACTTGCCGATCAGGTCGGAGTTGACGCGGGCCATGAAGTCATCGGGGTTGAAGTCGATGTCTTCATTCTTGCCGTTGAGCTTGGCGCCCAGGTAGTAGCGCAGCCACTCGGGGTTCATCTGCAGGCCCAGGTACTTGAGCGGGTCCAGGCCGGTGCCGCGGCTCTTGCTCATCTTCTCGCCGTTGTTCACGGTCATGAAGCCGTGCACGCAGATCTTGGTGGGCGTCTTGCGGCCGCTGAACTTGAGCATGGCGGGCCAGAACAGCGTGTGGAAGGTGATGATGTCCTTGCCGATGAAGTGGTACTGCTCCAGCGCGGGGTCGGCCATGTAGGCCTCGTAGTCCTCGCCACGGCGGTCCAGCAGGTTCTTGAGCGAGGCCAGGTAGCCCACGGGCGCGTCCAGCCAGACGTAGAAGTACTTGCCCGGCGCATCGGGGATCTCGATGCCGAAGTAGGGCGCGTCGCGCGAGATGTCCCAGTCGCCCAGGCCCTCGCTGGTCGTGCCGTCCGGGTTGGTGCGCACGCTGAACCATTCCTTGATCTTGTTGGCCACCTCGGGCTGCACGTGCTGGCCGTCCTGGGTCCATTCGGTCAGGAATTCCACGCAGCGCGGGTCCGACAGCTTGAAGAAGAAATGCTCCGAGCTCTTGAGCACGGGCTTGGCGCCGGACAGCGCCGAGTAGGGGTTGATCAGGTCGGTGGGCGCGTAGACGGCGCTGCAGACCTCGCAGTTGTCGCCGTACTGGTCCTTGGCGTGGCAGCGCGGGCATTCGCCCTTGATGAAGCGGTCGGGCAGGAACATGTTCTTCTCGGGGTCGAAGAACTGCTCGATGGTGCGCGTCTCGATGAAGCCGGCAGCCTTCAGGTCCCTGTAGATCTGCTGGGCCAGCGCGTGGTTCTCGGGCGCATCGGTGTTGTGCCAGTTGTCGAAGGCGATGTGGAAGCCGTCCAGGTACTGCTTGCGGCCTGCGGCGATGTCGGCCACGAACTGCTGGGGCGTCTTGCCGGCCTTCTCGGCCGCAATCATGATGGGCGCGCCGTGGGCGTCATCGGCACCCACGAAGTTGACCGCGTTGCCCTGCATTCGCTGCGCACGCACCCAGGTGTCGGCCTGGATGTATTCCATGATGTGGCCGATGTGGAAGTTGCCGTTGGCGTACGGCAGGGCGGTGGTGACGAAGAGTTTGCGTGCGGTCATGGATGGCGGCTTTCTCGGGGGAACCTGACATTCTAGAAGGGCTGGGCGGTTGTGGGGCGGCGATGGCTTTTCCGTGCAGGCGGACATACGGGGAGTTGTTGAGGGCCTTCGCTGCGCCAGGCCTGTTGGCTGCAGGCATCAGTTGGCGACCAGCGGGCGCTGCCAGCCCAGGAACTGCTCGATATCGCTGCGCCGCGCCAGCGCGTCGCGCCGGCCCAGGGCCATGAGTTCGCGGGTGAAGCTGCGCTCGAACAGCAGGTAGCTGGCCAGGGCGGCGCCGCGCGGGTCGCTGGCGTCCTGGCGCACGCCCAGGGCGCCCAGCAGGGTGCGCATGGGCAGCGGCAGCTGGCCCACATGGCGCGCGGCGATGGCGTCTATGCGTTCGGACGGCGAGATGACCAGCAACTGCAGCGGGCGCAGCCGGCTGCGTTCGCGGTCGGCGGGCGGGATCAGGGCCAGGGTCTGGTTGATGCGCTCGGCGCGCTCCACGTCCAGGGACAGGGCGTCCAGGAAGATGCTCGACAGCGTGTGGCCCGCGATGTGGGCCAGCGACGGGTAGCTTGCGCCTTCCGGCGGAGGCCTGGCCGGCGGCTCGGTGCGCCGGCCCGCGCCCACGACGAGGATGCGCTCTGCGCCCAGGTGGATGGCGGGCGCCAGCGGTGCGGTCTGGCGCATGGAGCCGTCGCCGAAGTATTCGGTGGCGCCGTCCAGCGGCAGCGGCGTGGCCGGAAAGATGAAGGGAATGGCCGAGGAGGCCAGCAGGTGCGCGTGCGTGATCTGGGCGGCGGCGGCCTTGCGCTGGTTGCGCACCCAGGGCTGGAGCTGGTCCTGCGCCTGGCAGAAGGTCACATGCTCGCTGGTGGTGTAGCTGGAGGCCGAGACCGCCAGCGCGCGCAGGTGGCCGTCCGCGATCAATTGCGGCAGGCGTTCCAGCGGAACCAGGCCACACGACAGCAGGCGGCCCAGTGGCTGGTTGTCCAGCAGCGAGCGCGGGCGCATGCGGCCCCAGCGCGCCAGGGCCCAGCCCAGGGACAGCAGGGTCAGCCAGCGCGCGCCGCTGCGCAGCACGCTCAGCGAGTCGGACAGGTAGATGTCCTCGGGCCGCAGGTTGCGCCAGATGCGCGACATGCGGCGCACGGCCCGGTCGAAATGGTCGCTGCCGCAGGCCAGGGCGGCCGCGTTGATGGCGCCGGCAGAAGTGCCGACCAGGATGGGGAAGGGATTGGGGCCATGCTGCTGGCCGCAGGCGCGGCGTATCTCGGCAATGGCCTCCAGCACGCCGGCCTGGTAGGCGGCGCGGGCGCCGCCGCCGCTGAGCAGCAGTCCGGTGCTGGGGGGAGGGAGGCTGGAGTCGGGTGAGGGCGCGGCATCGGGCATGCCTGGAGTGTGCCGCGCGCCGGCCGTCATCAGATCAGGGGATGACCCCGAAGGGATCAGGCCTTGGCCAGCAGGGAGCCCAGGTCCTTGCCGGAGATCAGGGCGATGCCCCGCTGCTTGGCCCAGGCGGCTGCATTCTCGGCCGGCGGCTGCAGCGACAGGTAGCAGACCGTGGCCGCATCGCGCGCCTGGCCTGCGGCCAGCAGGGCGCGCAGCGGCTCCATGCCGTGCACGCCGGCCTTCCAGCGCCTGGCGCTGGCCACGGTGGTGCTGCCTTCGCGTTCCAGCACGAAGTCGGCGCCGTCCTTGTCGGACAGGCGGGTGACGGTGTAGCCCTCGGCCTGCCAGGCGCGATCGAGCCGATCGGCGAACTCGCGCCAGCTTTGCTGGGCGGCGATCTCCAGGGCCTGCTCCACCTTGGCGGGGCTGGGCGCGCGCAGCTGGCGCCAGGCGGCAACGCAGCCTATGCCGAAGAAGGGCAGGGCGGTGATGGCGGCGAACGGCGCGATGTCCTTGGGCAGCAGCGCCGTGGACACCAGGGTCACCAGCGCGGCCAGCGCGATGCTGATCCACCAGCGCGAGCGCAGCAGGATCGCGAACAGGGAGTTGTGGGCCATCTTGAATTTCACGGGGCGGATCTTTCGCGGAAAAAGGCGGGAGAAATGGGAACAAAGCCAGCGGGGCCTGCATTGTCTCGCGCGGGCGAGGGCTTGGGGCCTTGGATAGACTATCCGGCTCTAGGAGTAATCAAAGCAATGGCAGTCACAGAACAAGCGCTCTTGGCCGCGCTCTCCAGCGTGCTCGACCCCCACACCGGCAAGGACTATGTGAGCACCCGCGCCCTGCGCAACCTGCAGGTCACGGGGGCCGACGTGGCCTTCGACGTGGAGATGGGCTATCCGGCGCAAAGCCTGGTGCCGGCGCTGCGCGGCCAGTTCGTCGCCGCGGCCAAGACCGTCGAGGGCGTGGGCAATGTCTCGGTCAACATCACGTCCAAGGTCGCCGCGCATGCGGTGCAGCGCGGCGTGCAGCTGCTGCCGGGCGTCAAGAACATCATCGCCATCTCGTCCGGCAAGGGCGGCGTGGGCAAGAGCACGACCACGGCCAACCTGGCGCTGGCGCTGGCCGCCGAGGGCGCGCGCGTGGGCATCCTGGACGCCGACATCTACGGCCCCAGCCAGCCCATGATGATGGGCATCTCGGGCCGCCCCGAAAGCCCCGACGGCAAGACCATGGAGCCCATGGAAAGCCATGGCGTGCAGGTCATGTCCATCGGCTTCCTGGTCAACAACGACCAGGCCATGATCTGGCGCGGCCCCATGGCCACGCAGGCGCTGGAGCAGATGCTGCGCCAGACCAACTGGAAGGATCTGGACTACCTGCTGGTGGACATGCCGCCCGGCACCGGCGACATCCAGCTGACGCTGGCCCAGCGCGTGCCCATGACGGGCGCCGTGGTCGTCACCACGCCCCAGGACATCGCCCTGATCGACGCCAAGAAGGGCGTGAAGATGTTCGAGAAGGTGGGCGTGCCCATCCTGGGCCTGGTCGAGAACATGGCGGCCCACGTCTGCACCAACTGCGGCCATGTGGAGCACATCTTCGGCGCCGAGGGCGGCAAGCAGATGGCGGCCGAGTACGGCATCGACTACCTGGGCGCCCTGCCCCTGTCGCTGCAGATCCGCCTGCAGGCCGACAGCGGCAAGCCCACCGTGGTGGCCGAGCCCGACAGCGAAGCCGCGCAGATCTACAAGAAGGTGGCGCGCGACCTGGCCGTGAAGGTGGCGCTCAAGGCACGCGATTTCACGAGCAAGTTCCCCACCATCACGGTGAGCCAGGGAACCTGAAATGCTGCGCCCCCTGAGCGGCTGCGCCGCTTCCCCCTCTCTCGCTGCGCGGGAGGGGGACGACGCCCTCGGGGCGGGGCGGCCCTTCCTCGGCGTCCCTGGGTTGGATTACGCCAGTTTTTCTCGCACTGTCCATGTCGATCTGATTTGTGCCGAAATCGGTGGCATGGTAATCGACTCAGGTTATTGCGCATGAACCTGCTGACCTCGATGCGGTATCTGGCGGCGCTCAACGAGCACCGCCATTTCGGCCGCGCGGCGCTGGCATGCCACATCACCCAGCCGGCGCTGTCCAATGCGTTGCGCGCGCTGGAGGAGGAGTTCGGCACGGTCATCGTGCGCCGGGGCCGCTCGTTCGCGGGCTTCACGCCCGAGGGCGATCAGGTGCTGGCCACGGCCCTGGCCATGCTGCGGGCCGAGGAAGGCCTGCGCCAGGAACTGAGCGCCGCCGCCGGCGCGCTGCGCGGGCAGCTGCGCATGGCGGCCGTGCCCACGGCCATGCCCATGCTCACGCGCTTTGCGGCCCTGCTGCGCGAGCACCATCCGGGCATCACGCCCGTGGTGCTGTCCATGAGCTCGGCCGAGATCGAGAGCGGGCTCGAAGACCTGTCGCTGGACTTGGCCCTGGGCTACAGCGCGCGCATGCCGCCGCGCGGCCCGCGCCTGCAGTCCTGGCCCCAGTACGAGGAGCACTACTACCTGCTGTGCCGCGAGTGCCCCGAGTGCCGCGATGGGCAGGGCGAGGGCCGGCCCTTTGCCTTTGGTGCCGACATCGCCTGGCGCGAAGTGGCCGGCATGCCGCTGTGCCTGCTCACCCCCGACATGCACAACCGCACGGTGATCGACGAGGCCTTCGCCGCCGTGGACATTTCCGTGCAGCCCGCCATGGAAACCAACTCCGTGCTGACCCTGGTGATGGCCGTGGCGCAAGGAACGGATGGCATGACCACCGTGCTGCCCGGCGCCATGGTGGCCACGGTGCGCCACATGCCGGGCCTGGTGGCGCGGCCGCTGCGCTCGCCCGAACTGGTCACCCCCATAGGCTTCATGGCCCAGCAGGGCGTGGCGCCCACGCGCGCGCTGCAGGCCGCGCTGCAACTGCAGGACGACGCCGGTTGGCGCGCGCAGTGCCTGCGGCATGCGGGGGCGCTGAAAGACTAGGCGGGTTGTGCAGTCTCTGGCGTGGCGTTCGGCGCGGCATTCAGTGCGGCGCGCACCACGTCGGGCGTGAAGGGCGCGGCGTAGAAGCGCCGGCCGGTGGCGTCGAACAGCGCATTGGCCAGCGCGGCCGGGCCGGGGACCGAGGCCGATTCGCCTGCGCCCATGGGGGGCTCGTCCTGGCGTGGCATCAGCACCACTTCGATGGGTGGCAGGTCGCGGAAGCCGATGATGGGGTAGCTGCCCCACTCGCGGCTGGCCACGCCTTGCTCGTTGAAGGCGACCTTCTCCATCAGGCTGCGGCTCAGGGTCTGGATGACGTTGCCGTGGATCTGGTGGCGCACGCCGTCGGGGTTGACCATCATTCCCGTGTCCTGGCCCACGACCAGGCGCCGCACGGTGATGCGGCCGCTGGCGGGGTCCACGTCGATGTCGATGACCCAGGCGGCCCAGGCCGCGCCGAAGCCGGGAAAGCGGCTGTGGATGTAGCGCGCATAGGCCACGCCGCGCCCGTGAAGCAGGCCGTCGGCGCCGGGGAGGCCCCGGCTTCCCGGCTGGTTTGGCTGCCAGCCCGCGTGGCGGGCCGTGGCCTCGATCAGCTCGACGGCGCGCGGGTCATCGAGGTGGCGAACACGGTAGTCCACGGGGTCGGCACCGGCCGCGTGGGCCAGCTCGTCGATCATGCAATCGTGGGCAAAGGAATTGGGCAGGGCCGAGACGCCGCGCAGCCAGGACGAGCGCACGATGGGCGCCATGTCATGGCAGGTGATGCGCTGGCTGGCGTAGCGGTAGGGCGGCACGGCCGTGCGGTCGCCCATCTCCAGCGTGCGCGGCTCGCCCGGGATGCGGCCGGTGAGCAGCAGGGCCAGCAGCGGCGCGTCGTTGGAGGGGTAGCGCACGGCAAAGTCGTAGGCCAGCAGTTCTCCCCGGGCATCGATGGCCGCGCTCACGTCCATGAGCTGGGCCGTGCCCTTGGGCTCCCACTGGTGTTCCTGCTCGCGCGTGAGCTGCACGCGCACGGGCGCGCCCACGGCCATGGACAGCAGGGCGGCGTCGGCGCAGACATCGTCGGCGCAGTTGCGGCCGTAGCAGCCGGCCGCCTCCAGGCGCACGATCTCGATGCGGTCCTCGCCCAGTTGCAGCAGGCGGTCCAGGTCGGTGCGCAGCATGTGGGGGTTCTGCGTGCCGGCCCAGAGCTTGAGACGGCCCTCGCTGAAATCGGCCACGGCGCAGGACGGGCCGATGGAGGCATGCATCTGGTAGGGCCAGACGTAGCTGCGGCGCAGTTCGGTGGCCGCACCCGTGCCGACGCCCGCGAAGGCATCGTCCACAGTGCCCTGGTCCACCAGCGAGCGGTGCTGGGCGGGATTGGCGCGTATCGCCGCAGCCAGATCGGATAAGTCAGGCGCCGGCGGCACGGCCTGCCATTGCACGCGCAGCGCGCGCATGGCGGCAATGGCCTGTTCCTCGCGGTCGGCGACCACGCCGACGAAGTCGCCCTCGGTGACCACCTGCACGTTGCCGGGCAGGTGGGCCACGGAGTCGCGCTCCACTGCCACCAGGCAGCGGCCGATGAAATCGCCGCCGTCGCGGCCCGGGTGCGGAGGGCGGATGACGCGGCCATGGCGCATGCCGGGCACGCGCACATCATGGACAAAGCTCAGCTCGCCCGTGGCCTTGGCGGGGATGTCCACGCGCGCCGCGCCACGGCCGACGAGCCGGTATTCGCTGGCGGGCTTGAGCTTCACCTCCTGATCGGGCGGGGCCAGCGTCAGCTGCAGTTGCAGGCCGCGCAGCAGATCGCCATAGCCGAGTTCGCGGGCATCGCTGCCATCGGCAAAGCGCACCAGGCCTTCGCGCGCCTGGAGCCGGTCCGCTGCCACGCTCCATTGCTGCGCGGCCAGCGCCAGCAACTGCTCGCGCGCCTGGGCGGCGGCGCGGCGCAGCGGCACGGCCGAGATCTGGATGCTGGCGCTGGCAATGGTCGGGCCCTGGTTGGGTGCGGCGGCCGTGTGGCCCAGCACCATGTCCAGGCGCTCCAGAGGCACTTCGAGTTCTTCCGCCACGATCTGCGCCAGGGCCGTGCGTATGCCCGTGCCCAGGTCCACATGGCCGTTGAAGGCCAGGGCGCGCCAACCCTGGGGCGCGGCTTCGTCGGCCAGCACGGCCACGAAGACCTCGGGCGTGGATTGCACATAGTCGGAGGCCGTGCCGGGCTGGCCGGGCGCAGGGCGCGGCGGCGCCACGGGCTGGCGCACCACAAGCAGGGTGTCGGCGCGCGTGAGCAGCTGTGCGTGCAGGGCTTGGGGCTGGGGCAGGTTCATGGGGCGGTGTTCTTCGCGGGCACGCCTTCAGGCGTGCCCTGTGCATGTTATGCACTCCGGGGCCGGCTGCGCAGGGCCGGCCCCATAGGCGCGTTGGCGCGGTGGGATCAACCTGCGGCGAGGGCGTCGGTGTCGGCGATGGCCTGGCCCAGCGGCATCACGGCCGCGTACTTCTGGGCCATGTCGAACAGGTTGGCCTCGTGCGGGCCCAGGGCGCGGTCGCCGCAGCAGTCGGCCACCACCAGCGGGCGAAAGCCCGACTGCATGGCATCGACCACGCTGGCGCGCACGCAGCCGCTGGTCACGCAGCCGGCCACCAGCAGGGTCTGCACACCGCGCTGGGCCAGCCAGGGTGCGAGCATGGTGCCGAAGAAGGCCGAGGGCGTGCTCTTGCGCACCACGTATTCGCCAGCGGCCGGGGCCAGCTGGGGCACGATGGCGCTGTTGGGGCTGTCTTCCTTCAGGGTCAGCATGCCGGGCACCTTCAGGCAGAAGATGTTGTGGTCGGCATCGTCGTCCGAGAACACGATGCGGCTGTGCGCCACGGGCCAGCCGCGCTCGCGCGCATGGGCCAGCAGGTGCTGCGTCTGCGCGATGGCTTCGGGGATGTTGCCGCCGCCGAAGACGGCCGGGTCGGCAAAGCCGTTGACGAAGTCGATGATGAGCAGGCCGAACGGGGCCTTGAGCGGCAGCGGTGTGCCGAAGCCCTGGCGTGCGTAGGCAGAGATGTCGCCCTGCACGCCCTCGGTGGGAACGCTCTGCGTGCTGGTGGTGGCGGTTGTCATGCGATGTCCTTTCCTTGCTTGGACCTTTTGGCGGCGCGCGCCAGTCCTTCCTCGTCCTGCACCACGCCGTCGATGACCGTGGGCTTGCCGTCCAGCGCCACCGAGCAGTGGCGCATGGGGATGTCGATGTGGCAGGCCGTGGTGCGGCTGCCCCCGGCCTCGTTGTTGGGGCCCATGGACCACAGGAAGTTGCCCTCGAAGGCACGGGCGTCCATGCCGATGTGGGTTTCCTTGTTGTAGTGGGCCAGCATGGACCAGTGGGCGCGCGGCTGCAGCCCCCAGCCGATGTGGGAAACGGCATAGGCCTCGGGGTCCTCGTAGGAGGCCATGTACTCCTTGAGGATGTCGGCCTGCAGGCCGCCGCTGATGCGCGTGACGTAGCCCTTTTCGATGACGAGTTCGATGGGCTCGGTCACGTAGTCTTTCATGGGCAGCAGGATGTCGCCCCGGTCCAGCACCACGCGGCCGTTGCTCTCGCCCTCGTCGGGCCAGGTCAGCACGAAGCCGCTGGGCCAGTGGTCCCAGCGGCCGGGCTGGTCCACGAAGCCGTATTCGCAGATGGCCGGGAAGCTGCCCAGGCGGCAGCGCAGGTCGGTGCCCGCGGCCGAGGTGATGTGCATCTGCCCGGCCGCCTCGATCAGCTTGGATGCGGCCTGCACGCGCGCGCGGTCGCCCTCGGTGGGCACCAGGCGGCACAGCACCTCGGGCGGCTCCACGGCCAGCAGGATCTTGGTGCCGGTCTGCAGGATCTCGTGCTGCTCGGGCGAGAACAGCAGCGTCATCAGGTCCAGCACCAGGTCGCTGGCCTTGAGCGCGGCGATGGCGGCGGGGTTGCCGGTCAGTGGCGTGGTTCCCAGGTAGGCCAGCGAGTCGCGGCTCAGTGATTTTTCGGCATTGACGGGCGGCAGGTCCAGGCGGTTGACGCGCGCCCCCATTTCGCTGGAAGCGGCAATGGCGCAGCGCAGCGTCTGCGGGTGCGTGTCGGCGCCCGTGAGCACGGTGACGGTCTGGCCGGCTTCGAGCCGGGACAGCGTGAGCACCTGCTTCCAGGCGTGGATCAGATCGATATCGCTGACGGACATGGTCGGCTCCTTGGTGTCGCGATGGATGGGAGTGGGCTGCGGTTGGACATTCAGTCCACCCGCGCGCCGAGGAAATCGCCCAAGGCCACGTAGAACCCGGCCTCGTTGTCCCAGGGGATCATGTGGCCGGCGTTGGGCACGCGCACATGCTCGGTCTGGGGTGCCAGGCCTTGCCACTCGGCCACGTCCTCGCTGCGCACCACGTCGCCGCGCTCGGCCGTGACCAGCAGCAGCGGGTGCTGGATGCGGGGCAGGTCGGCATGGATGTCGTCACGGCCGAAGTCCTCGAAGCTTTGCACGATGGCCGGCTCGTGGCAGGTGTGCAGCCACTGGGCGCGCAGCTGGCGCTGCTCTTCGGTCCAGGTGGGGCAGAAGGCGCGCATGGCCTCGGCATCCATGCCCAGCGTGGCCTGGCGGATGGAGTCCACATACCAGGGCAGGGCGGCCGGGTAGGCGCGGCGGCCGGGGCCGGAGACCGGCGGATCGACGATGACCAGGCGCGTGAGCCCCACCGGCTGGCTGCGCGCGGCGCGCACGGCGATGCGCCCGCCCATGGAGTGGCCGACCAGCGCCCAGCGCTGCAGGCCCAGGGCCTGGGCGAAGGCGGCCACGTCGGCGGCCTGGGCATCGAGGCTGTAGTCCAGGCCCGGGCCGGAAGACGACAGGCCGCGCCCGCGCACGTCCAGCACATAGGTGTCGAACTGGCGGCCCAGGTGCTCGGCCACGAAGCCCCAGGTCACGGCCGGGCTGGTGATGCCGGGGATCAGGATGACGGCGTCGCGCTGCGCGCGTTCGCCCTCGGCGCCGCCGTAGCGCAGGTAGTGCTGGCGGATGCCGTTGGCATGGACGTTGCCGCCGTAGCGGAATGTGCTGGGGGTGCTGGAGGTGCTGGTCATGCGTGTGTTCCTCAGGCCTTGGCTGCGCTGTTGCCGGTGTCGTAGGGGTAGGCGCCCGACAGCAGCGCACCCGCGCCCGGCACCACGGGGTCCAGCCCCAGTTCCTTGAGGATGGCATAGGTGGTGGCGATGGAGGCGGTCAGCACGGGCTTGCCGGTCTGGGCCTCGACCTGGGCCACGGCCGGCAGCGAGGGCATCTGCACGCAGGCCGACAGCACGATCACGTCGGCGTCGGCGTAGTTCATGCCGGCCACGATGCCGGGCAGCTTGGCGGGGTCGTGGCGGCCCACGTCCAGGTTGTCGGGGATCTCCAGCGCGCGCCAGTCCACGATCTCGAAGCCTTCGGCGGCCACGTAGTCCATGACCAGCTGGGTCAGCGGAATCATGTAGGGCGCCACCAGGGCGATCTTCCTGGCGCCCATGACCTTGAGCGCTTCCACCAGCGCGCCGGCGCTGGTGATCACCGGGGCGGTGGCGCCATTGCTGGCCGTGCGCTCGGTCAGGCGCTGCTGCGAGACGCGGTGGTAGCCCTTGCCCATGGCCATGATGGCCACCAGGCAGGCATAGCCCAGCACGTCCACGCGCGCGTCGCTCAGCTCCAGCGCGCAGCGGTCGCTTTCGGCGTCCATGGCGGCCAGTTCCTCCTTCTGGACCTTCTTCATGCGCATGCGGCTGGAGTGGAAGGTGAAGCGGTCCTGCGGGCGCAGCGTGGAGTGGGCCTGCAGCATGGCCGGCACCTCGGTCTCCATGGTGGTGTTGGAGCTGGGGACGATCTGGCCGATGCGGAACGTTTTGGTCATGGACTTGCCTTTGCGAAGTTTCGAGGGTTTCTGATCAGAATCAACTGAGTGTGTACGCTTTATTCTTGCAAAAGACGTGCCGCCTTGCAAATGAGAATTTTCTCGGGGTTTGTACTGATTTGGTGCAGAAATTGCACCAAAAATGGCGAACTTCAATTTATTCTGCCGCCCTATGGTGCATGCGTCGATTTGAAAAATTCAAGCGCATACACCTGAATTAAGTGTTTTGTTGCCTGGCACGCTTCCTGCTCTACACCCTGCAAGGACGCGCCGAAGCAACGGTTGCCCCGTCTGGCTTTCAACATTCCTGCAAGGAGAAAACTGTGTCTCAATCCCCTCGAATCGCCGTTGTCGGCGCCGGTCTCGGCGGGGCTGCAGCTGCCAAGCTGCTGCTCCAGGAAGGCTTCAATGTCCGCGTCTATGAGCAGGCGCCCAGCTTCTCGCGCCTGGGAGCCGGCATCCACGTCGGGCCCAATGTGATGAAGATCCTGCGCCGCATCGGCATCGAGGACGCGCTCAACGAGCAGGGCTCGCATCCCGACTACTGGTACAGCCGCCACTGGCAGACGGGCGACGTGCTGGCCCAGATCCCGCTGGGCGACTACGCCGTCAAGGAATACGGCGCCAGCTACCTGACCGTGCACCGTGGCGACTTCCATGCGCTGCTGGTCGAGGCCCTGCCCGACAGCGTGATGGCCTACGGCAAGTTCCTGACCAAGGTGGAGGACCGCGGCAATGTGGTCGTCATGCACTTTGCCGACGGCACGACCGAGGAGGCCGACATCGTCATCGGCGCCGATGGCGTGAACTCCCGCATCCGCGAGGAACTCCTGGGCCCGGAGCTGCCCAAGTACGCGGGCTACCTGGCCCACCGCGCCGTGTTCCCCACGCCCGAGGTCAAGGCCGGCATGCTGCCCTTCGACGCCTGCGTGAAGTGGTGGAGCGATGACCGCCACATGATGACCTACTTCGTCACCGGCAAGGCCGACGAGCTGTACTACGTGACCGGCGTGCCCGTCGAGAAGTGGGACCTCAACGACCGCTGGCTGCCCAGCAGCAAGGAAGAGATGCGCGAGGCCTTCTCGGGCTGGCATCCCACCGTGCAGGCACTGATCGACGCCACCGTGGAAGTGACCAAGTGGTCGCTGCTCGAGCGCGATCCGCTGCCGCTGTGGAGCCGTGGCCGCCTGGTGCTGCTGGGCGATGCCTGCCACCCCATGAAGCCCCACATGGCCCAGGGCGCCGCCATGGCCATCGAGGACGGCGCCATGCTGGCGCGCTGCCTCAAGGAAGTCGGCGCGCACAACCATGAGCTGGCCTTCGCCCTGTACGAAGCCAACCGTGCCGAGCGCGCCAGCAAGGTGCAGCGCATCTCGCACGACAACACCTGGCTGCGCACCAACGAAGATCCGTCCTGGTGCTTCGGCTACGACGTGTTCAACGTGCCCCTGGTCGAGCCCAAGGTCAAGGCAGCGGCCTGATACTCGCTGCCTTGCCGGACGAGGGGAGGGGAGGGAATCCCCCCACTCCTGTCCGGCCGCAGAACGCCGACATCCTGAACCGCAGCCAAGTTGCAAGAGCCTCGTCCCATGGGAACCCCAGTCCATCCAAGCAGTACCCCCCACCCCATCCGCCTGCAGGTCAATGCACGCGCATGCGAGGTGCCGGCAGCGCCCGGGACGGCGCTGCTGCATGTGCTGCGCAATGACCTGGAGCTGAACGGGCCCAAGTACGGCTGCGGCCTGGGCGAATGCGGCGCCTGCACGGTGCTGATCGATGGCGTGGCCGCGCGTTCCTGCGTGATCCCCGTGCGGGCGGCCGTGGGCCGCGAGGTCACCACGCTGGAAGGCCTGGGCTCGCGCCAGTGCCCCGGCCCCACGCAGCAGGCCTTCATCGACTGCCAGGCGGCCCAGTGCGGCTACTGCCTCAACGGCATGATCATGACGGTGGAGGCCCTGCTGCGCCGCAACCCCAATCCCACCGAGCAGGAGCTGCGCAACGAGCTGCACCACAACCTGTGCCGCTGCGGCACGCATGTGGAAATCATGCAGGCCGCCCTGCGCGCCGTGCAGCTGCGTGCGCAACGCGCCGCGCTGCAGGCACCCCCCGGTTTTCCATCTTCCAGCGCGGGCGAGGTCCAGCCATGAGCCCGGCCGGCCACACCCCCGCCCTGCCTTCCGACCTGCTGCACGGCCTGGCGCTGCGCCCGCCCGTCGCGGCCTGGGACGGTCTGCGCTACCGGGGCAGCGTGCCCCTGCATGCACGGCTGCAGGACGCCCAGGCCATGGCTGGCGTGGTGGCCGCGGTGCAGCGCGGGCATTTTCTGGGTGTGGTGGCCGTGGCGCCTGTCCATGCCCGGCAGGCCGCTGCCGGCCTGGCCCCTGCCTGGGATGACCGGCAGGAAGCCAGGGCCGCCAGCGCGCCCCGTGCTGCCGACAGAGCCGACAAGGCCGACAAGGCTGACAAGGCCGACCTGCCCGATGCCGGCCGCTATGTCTGGCGCATGGCGGCGCCCGCGTCTTGCGAGGGTGCCGCACGCGCAGCCGTGTGGTGCCTGGACGGCCATGCCAGCGTCTGGCTGCCGCCCTGTGACGCCGACGTGCGGCAGATGATCGGCCGAGAACTGGCCGCATTGCTGCAATGCCCCGAGTCCGCGCTGCGGCTGTTCAGCCTGCCGGCCACGGCGGCCGTCACCCCGCATGTGCTGGATCTCATGGACGCAGCGGCCGATGCGGCCCTGCTGTCCCAGGCCGTGGGCCGGCCCGTCAGCGTGGCCTGCGAGGCCTGGACTGCTGCGGGCAGCGCAGACAGCCGGGAGCTGGTGCTGCGCGTGGACGCGCAGCCTTCGCAAGGGCTTGAAGCCGACACGGTGGTGCAGCCTCAGCCGGGCAATGCATCGCCGCAGCCAGACCTGCTGCTGTCCGACACGCCCTGGGCCGTGCGCCCCAGCATGGCGCGCCTGTTGAGCCAGCCCGAGCTGGCGCGCGCCGCGGCCCTGGCCACCGTGCTCGATGCCGGCGAAGTGCATGAACGCAGGCTGGCCGCCAGCCTGCGGCATGCCGGCGTCGATGATCTGAATGCCGCCCAGGTCTTTGCCCGCGAAAGCCACTGGTATGAGCAGGCGCTGGACCAGGGCCGTGATCCGCTGCAATGGCGGCTGCAGCACCTGCCCGAAGGCCCGGTGCGCGATCTGGCCCGGCAGGTGGCCGAGCGTGCGCAGGCATCGCAGCAGGCACCATCCCACCAGGGTGCCGATGGCCGCCTGCTGGGCCGGGGCTTTGCCACCGCCCAGCTGCAGACCCTGGATGCGCAGGGCGCCGACCTCCATGCCTGGAGCGCCTGGGTGGCCGAGGTGGCCGTGCACCCGCAAACGGGCGAGATCGAAGTGACCCGCGTCGTGGCCGGCCATGACAGCCGCAGCCTGCAAGCGGCGCAGGCCGCCAGCACGCGGCCCGAGATCGTCCAGCAGGACCCGCAACTGCTGGCCGACGCGCGCCGGCTGCTGGGCACGGCGCCCGCTTTTGACGACTGGGCAGGGTCCACAGCCTCCGCTGCTTCTTTCGATGTGATCGCCAAGCCCGGCTCCGGCCTGGCGCAACATGTGCCCGGCGATGTCGCGGTCATCCGCCAGGGCAATCTGGCGCTGGATGGCGTGGCCACGCTGCCCGCCGCCGCCGCCATTGCCAACGCCATCCACCATGCGACAGGCGTGCGCCTGCGCGAAGTGCCCTTCCAGCCCGAGCAGCTGCGCCTGGCCCTGGCGGGCGAGGGTGCCGGCAAGCCCGGTGCGGCGCGGCCTGGCCGTGGCTGGGGCTGGCTGGCCGCAGGCGCCGCAGGCCTTGCCGGCATGGCCGCCATGGCCTGGCCGCTGAAGCCGGCCCTGCCGCTGACCGACGGGCCCGATGTGTCCCTGTACTCGCCGCAGGCCCTGGAGCGCGGCCGCCTGGTGGCGGCTGCGGGCGACTGCGTGGTCTGCCACACGGCCCCGGGCGGCGCGGCCAATGCCGGCGGCTTCGGGCTGGAGACGCCGTTCGGCACCATCTACTCCACCAACATCACGCCCGACAACGAAACCGGCATCGGCCGCTGGTCCTACGCGGCCTTCGAGCGCGCCATGCGCCACGGCATCCACCAGGATGGCAGGCAGCTGTACCCGGCCTTCCCGTACACGGCCTTCGCCAAGCTCAGCGATGGCGACCTGCAGGCCCTCTACGGCTACCTGATGTCCCAGCCTGCCGTGAAGGCCAAGGCGCCCGAGACGCAGCTGGCCTTCCCCTACAACCTGCGCCCGGCCATGGCGGGCTGGAACCTGCTGTTCCACGACGCCACGCCCTTCAAGGCCGACCCCGCGCGCAGCGCCGAATGGAACCGGGGCGCCTACCTGGTCGAAGGCGCGGGCCACTGCGCGGCCTGCCACTCGCCGCGCAATGCGCTGGGTGCCGAAAAGACCGGCATCCACTACCTGGGCGGCGGCGAGGCCGAAGGCTGGACGGCGCCCGCGCTCAATCAACTGGCCGGCGGCAAGCTGCCCTGGAGCCGCGAAGAGCTGTACCAATACCTGCGCACCGGCTTCTCGGCCCGCCACGGCGTGGCGGCCGGCCCCATGGCGCCCGTCATCCACGGCCTGGCCCAGTTGCCCGAAGCCGATGTGCGCGCCATGGCCACCTATCTGATGGAGTTGCCGGGCCAGGCCCCACAGGCACCACAGGCCGCCCAGGCCGCCCCGGCCATGCCGGCACCGGCGCCGGCCGCCGTGCAGGCGGCGGCGCCTGCGGCGCCACCTGCCATGGCCCTGGACCGCCACGCCAATGGCGAGCGCATCTACCAGAACGCCTGCGCCGTCTGCCATGAGGCGGGCAGCGGTCCCACATTGTTCGGCGTCAAGCCGCAGCTGGCCCTGAACACCAACCTGCATGCGGCCAGCCCCGACAACCTGGTCCAGGTGATCCTGAACGGCATACAGGCGCCGGCCGACGATGCGCTGGGCTACATGCCCGGCTTCGGGGACAGCCTGGACGACAGGCAGATCGCGGACCTGCTCGGATATTTGCGCGAACGATTTGCACCGGAGGAAAAAGCTTGGCCAGACGACACGAAGACGATTAACCGGCTGCGCATGCAGGCACAGGCGCATGCGCACTGAGGGCGGCAATGGGCAGCAATGGGCGGCGGCATGGGCGATGCCGCGGATATGGACACCTTGCCCTGGAATCTCTCCAGGGCCTGGGTCCTGACATCTGATGCTGGGGACGGGTGATGGGCAACAACGGACGGCGCTGTCGATGTGCAGCCTGTCCGCAATGCGCCCATCGCCCGGATGCAGAGACCGACATCCTGAATTTTTTCATCGGGCCATGGAGATGGCGCCGAGGGAGCGGTTCGCTCCGGATGTGTGAAGGGTGGAAGGCACGGCAGGAGACGGCAACACAAGCTGAACGGCCTTGCCTGGGAAAAGACAGATTCAACAATTGCGATGGCTAGAAAAGGAGTCCCTGCATGTCATCTACATACATTTCGGTGGAAAAAGGCATCCAGACAGCGGGTGTCGGCAAGTTCCAATATCGGCTGTTCGTCATCTTCGGGCTGGTCTGGCTGGCCGACGCCATGCAGGTGCTGTCCATCGGCTTCAGCGCGCCGTCCATTGCCAAGACCTTCGGCAAGACCGTGCCCGAGGCGCTGCAGACCGGCACCTTCTTCTTCATCGGCATGCTGATCGGTGCCTTCGTCTTCGGCCGCCTGGCCGACCGCATCGGGCGCCGCCCGGTGCTGATGATGGCCGTGGTGATCGATGCCTTCGCGGGCGTGGCCTCGGCCTTTGCGCCCGAGTTCGCCTGGCTGCTGGTGCTGCGCTTCATCACCGGCATCGGCGTGGGCGGCACGCTGCCCGTGGACTACACCATGATGGCCGAGTTCCTGCCCAGCGACCGCCGCGGCCGCTGGCTGGTACTGCTGGAATCGTTCTGGGCCGTGGGCACCATCTTCCTGGCCATCCTGGCGCTGGTGGCCGTGTCCTGGGGTGACGATGCCTGGCGCGTGATCTTCTTCGTGACCGGACTGCCGGCGCTGATCGGCGTGGTGCTGCGCTTCTACATCCCCGAGTCGCCCATGTTCCTCAACCGCAACGGCAAGTCCGAAGAGGCGCGCAAGGTGCTGCAGCGGGTGGCCAAGGTCAACGGCACCACGGCGGACATCCCCGCCCTGCAGCCTGAAAAGCAGGAGCGCAAGTCCATCCTCGCGCTGTTCAACGGCGGCCTGCGCCGCCGCAGCCTCTCGCTGTTCCTGGCCTGGGCGCTGATCTCCATCGCCTACTACGGTGTCTTCGTCTACCTGCCCGTCAAGCTCAGCAGCGAGGGCTTCGCCTTCATGCGCGGCCAGGTCTTCCTGGTGGTGCTGGCCCTGGTGCAACTGCCCGGCTTTGCGCTGTCGGCCTATGGCGTGGAACGCTGGGGCCGCAAGCCCACGCTGATCGGCTTTTTGCTGCTCAGCGCCGTCGGCTGCATGTTCTACAGCCTGGGCTCGTCGCCCTTCGTGGTCATCGGCTCCACCCTGCTGATGAGCTTCTCGCTGCTGGGCACCTGGGGCGCGCTGTATGCGTTCACCCCCGAGGTCTACCCCACCGACCTGCGTGCCAGCGGCATGGGCATGGCCGGCGCCGTGGCGCGCTTCGGCGGCCTGTTCGCCCCGGCCATCATTGCGCCCATCATGGCCACCCACTTCACACTGGCCCTGGCCGTGCTGTCCGCCATGCTGGTGGGCGGCGCCCTGTCGATCTGGGCCGTGGATGTGGAATCGCGCAACCGGGCGCTGGATTGATGACGGCCTGAGCTGACTGAAAGGTCGGTTCAGCAAAAAGGCCAGAAGGATTTGTCCTTCTGGCCTTTTTTTTGGGGGGAGGCTGCAAGGGCTCAATCCGCCTCGCCACCTTCCAGCATCTTCTTGAGCAAAAAATCCAGCGCCAGGCGCTCGGCCGGATTGAGCTTGCCGTAGGTGCTTTCGGTGATCTGCTTGGCGAAGGGCTCCATGTCGCGCACCAGGTCCTGGCCGGCCTCGGTGAGGTTGATGACGACCTTGCGGCGGTCGATGCGGTCATGGTCCACCTGCACCAGTTCGCGCTGCTTGAGCCGGTCCACCACGCCGCGGATGGTGGCCTGGTCGATCACGGTGGCCTTGACGATGTCGGCCAGCGAGCTGCCGCTGTTGTCGCGCACGGAGCACAGCACCACGAATTGCGCGGCCGTGAGCTGCGAGTCGGGAATGTATTGCTGGAAGAGTGCAGTGTGGCGCTGATAGACACGCCGCAGCAGGTGGCCGATCTGGTCTGAAAAATGATAGCCATCCTGTGGCGTCATGGCTGATGGCGGGTGGTTCATGGTGCGCGTGAGCTTATCAAAATTCACACCAAATACCGTGTGATTTGCGACAAGCCAGGCGCATTTGCCAAGTGGCGCAAACCCGCGCCGGCTGCGGCATCCGCAAGGCCCGGGCAGCAGGCGCAGCACTGCCCGGCGGCTCATTTGCCGATTGAATGGCGCAATCATCCGTTTGAATTTGACGGCTTGCCCGGCAGGCCTTGAAATGGCATGAGAGACAAAGCGCCAGCGGACCGGACCGCGCCGCTCCCCACAACGAAAGCCAGCAGGGACACCCATGCCAGCCACACAAGGGAAGATCATTCCCATTGCCGTCCTCAATGCCGCTGTTGCCGGCAGCGCACTCGGCGCCCATGAGCGCGAGGCCGTCGAGCACGCCATTGCCGTCCACGCCCTGCGCCCCGGCCCCCTGATCGAGTTGCTGCACGCCGTGCAGGACATGCTGGGCCATATCCCCGAAGCCGCCGTGCCGCGCATCGCCGATGCGCTGAACCTCTCGCGTGCCGAGGTGCATGGCGTCATCTCCTACTACCCCCATTTCCGCAGCACGCCAGCGGGCCGCCATGTGCTGCAGGTCTGCCGCGCCGAGGCCTGCCAGTCGCGCGGTGCCGACGCGCTGCTGGCCCATGCAGGCCAGGCGCTGGGCTGCGGATCGAGTGGGCACGGGCATGGGTATGCAACCAGTGCCGATGGCGCCGTCACGCTGGAGCCGGTCTACTGCCTGGGCCTGTGCGCGTCATCGCCTGCCGTGATGCTCGATGGCCAGCCCCATGCGCATGTCACGGCCAACGGCCTGGATGCACTCATCGCGCAATGCCGCCAGCCGGAGCAGACTGGCGAGCCTGTGGCCCAGCCTGCGCATGCAGGGGCAGGGGCAGAGGCAGGAGCAGGGGCAGGGGCAGGCCCCGGCGTGCGCGTCTATGTGCCCCGCGATGCCGCCGCGCTGGCCGTGGGGGCCGACGCCGTGGCCGGTGCCCTGCAGCGCGAGTGCGCGGCGCGCGGCCTTCAGGTGCAGATCGTGCGCAACGGCTCGCGCGGCCTGCTGTGGCTGGAGACCCTGGTGGAAGTCGAGACGCCCGAAGGCCGCGTGGCCTACGGCCCGGTCACGGCCGATGCGGTGCCGGGCCTGATCGATGCCGGAATGCTGCAGGGCGGCAGCCATGCGCTGTGCCATGGACTGACCGAGGCCATTGCCTACCTGGCGCGCCAGGAGCGCCTGACCTTTGCGCGCGTGGGCGTCATCGATCCGCTGAACCTGTCCGACTACGCATCCCATGGCGGCTGGCAGGGGCTGGAGCGCGCGGCGCGCATGGAGCCCGCGGCCATCGTGCAGGAGGTGCTGGATTCGGGCCTGCGCGGCCGTGGCGGTGCGGCGTTTCCGGCCGGCATCAAGTGGAAGACCGTGGCCGCCGCAGCGGGGCCGCAAAAGTACATTGCCTGCAATGCCGACGAAGGCGACTCGGGCACCTTTGCCGACCGGCTGCTGATGGAGGGCGATCCCTACACGCTGATCGAAGGCATGGCCATCGCTGGCCTGGCCGTGGGCGCCACGCAGGGCCTGGTCTATGTGCGCAGCGAGTATCCGCATGCCATCGCCACCCTGCGCGAAGCCATTGCGCGTGCCGAGGCCGCAGGCTGGCTGGGCCGCAACGTGGCCGGCAGCGGGCGGGCCTTCCACATGGAGGTGCGCAAGGGCGCGGGCAGCTATGTCTGCGGCGAGGAAACGGCCATGCTGGAGAGCATCGAGGGGCGGCGCGGCATTGTGCGCGCCAAGCCGCCGCTGCCGGCCATCGAGGGGCTGTGGGGCCGGCCCACGGTGATCAACAACGTGATCACGCTGGCCACGGTGCCGCTGATCCTGGCGCGCGGCGCGGCCTTCTACCAGGGCTTCGGCATGGGCCGCTCGCGCGGCACGCTGCCGTTCCAGCTGGCCGGCAACATCGCGCGCGGCGGCCTGGTGGAAAAGGCCTTCGGCCTGAGCCTGCGCGAGCTGGTGGAAGACTTCGGCGGCGGCACGGCCACCGGCCGCACCGTCAAGGCCGTGCAGGTGGGCGGCCCGCTGGGCAGCTATGTGGCGCCGGCCGACTGGGATGCGCCGCTGGACTACGAGGCCTATGCCGCCAAGGGCAATGTGGTGGGGCACGGCGGCATCGTCGTGCATGACGACACGGCCGACATGGCGCAGCTGGCGCGCTACGCCATGGAGTTCTGCGCCATCGAGTCCTGCGGCAAGTGCACGCCCTGCCGCATCGGCTCCACGCGCGGCGTGGAGGTCATCGACCGCATCGTGCGCGCCGGCAGCGACCCTGCCGCCCACGCCAGCCAGGTGGCCCTGCTGGAGAACCTGTGCGACACCATGCAGCACGGCTCCATGTGCGCCATGGGCGGGATGACGCCGTATCCCGTGCGCTCGGCGCTGACCCACTACCCCCAGGACTTCGGCATCGAGTCCACCACGGCCGCAGCGGCTGCCTGACCGGAGAACACCATGCTCGACCATTTGAAGCAAGCCGACTGGGGCACACCCGCCAGCCCGTCCGAACGCCTGATCACCCTGGAGATCGACGGCCGCGAGGTCTGCGTTCCCGAGGGCACCTCGCTGATGCGCGCTGCCATGGAAGGCGGCGTCAGCGTGCCCAAGCTGTGCGCCACCGACAGCCTGGAGCCCTTCGGCTCCTGCCGCCTGTGCCTGGTGCAGATCGAAGGCCGCAAGGGCTTTCCGGCCTCGTGCACCACGCCGGCCGAGCCGGGCATGAAGGTGCGCACGCAAAGCCCGCAACTGCAGGAGCTGCGCCGCGGCGTGATGGAGCTGTACATCTCCGACCATCCGCTGGACTGCCTGACCTGCAGCGCCAACGGCGACTGCGAACTGCAGGACATGGCCGGCACCGTGGGCCTGCGCGAGGTGCGCTACGGCTTCGACGGCGCCAACCACTTCAAGGGCCAGGCGCGCGCCGAGGTCGATGTCTCCAACCCGTACTTCAGCTACGACCCCAGCAAGTGCATCGTCTGCAACCGCTGCGTGCGCGCCTGCGAGGAGACGCAGGGCACCTTTGCGCTGACCATCTCGGGCCGGGGGTTCGACTCGCGCGTCACGGCGGGGCAGGGCGGCAGCTTCATGGACAGCGACTGCGTCAGCTGCGGCGCCTGCGTGCAGGCCTGCCCCACGGCCACGCTGCAGGAAAAGACCGTGACCGAGCTGGGCCAGGCCGGGCACAGCGCCATCACCACCTGCGCCTACTGCGGCGTGGGCTGCGGCTTCAAGGCCGAGATGAAGGGCGAGCAGGTCGTGCGCATGGTGCCCTGGAAGGACGGCCAGGCCAACGAGGGCCATGCCTGCGTCAAGGGCCGCTTTGCCTGGGGCTATGCCACGCACAAGGACCGCATCACCCGGCCCATGGTCCGCGCGAAGATCACCGACCCCTGGCGCGAAGTGAGCTGGGAAGAGGCCATTGCCCACACGGCCCGCGAGTTCCGCCGCATCCAGGCCAAGCACGGCAAGGATTCCATTGGCGGCATCACCTCCTCGCGCTGCACCAACGAAGAGGCCTACCTGGTGCAAAAGCTGGTGCGCACGGCCTTCGGCAACAACAACGTCGATACCTGCGCGCGCGTGTGCCACTCGCCCACGGGCTATGGCCTGGGCCAGACCTATGGCACCTCGGCCGGCACGCAGACCTTCAAGTCCATCGAGCACACGGACGTGGTCATGGTCATCGGCGCCAATCCCACGGCCGCGCACCCGGTGTTCGGCTCGCGCATGAAAAAGCGCCTGCGCGGCGACGGCCGGCGTGGGGGCGCCAAGCTCATCGTCATCGACCCGCGCGAGATCGAGCTCGTCAAGTCGCCCCACATCCGCGCCGACTACCACCTGCAACTGCGGCCCGGCACCAACGTGGCCATGATCACCTCGCTGGCCCATGTCATCGTCACCGAAGGCTGGCTGGCCGAGGACTACATCGCCGAGCGCTGCGATGCCAAGTCCTTCGCGCAGTGGAAGGAATTCGTTGCCCGGCCCGAGAACTCGCCCGAGGCCATGGCCGAGGTCACCGGGGTCGCTCCCGAACTCGTGCGCGGCGCCGCGCGCCTGTATGCGCTGGGTGCCGAGGACCACGCGGCGGGCACTCCCGTCAACGCGGCCATCTACTACGGCCTGGGCGTGACCGAGCATGCGCAGGGCTCGACCATGGTCATGGGCATCGCCAACCTGGCCATGGCCACGGGCAACGTGGGCCGCGAGGGCGTGGGCGTGAACCCGCTGCGCGGCCAGAACAACGTGCAGGGCTCCTGCGACATGGGTTCCTTCCCGCATGAGTTGCCCGGCTACCGCCACATCTCGGACAGCACGGTGCGCGCCGAGTTCGAGGGGGCCTGGGGCGTGGCGCTCAGCCCCGAGCCCGGGCTGCGCATTCCCAACATGTTCGAGGCGGCCCTGGCCGGCAGCTTCATGGGCCTGTACTGCGAGGGCGAGGACATCGTGCAGTCCGACCCCAACACCCAGCATGTGACGGCCGCGCTCTCGGCCATGGAATGCGTGGTGGTGCAGGACATCTTCCTCAACGAAACCGCCAAGTACGCCCATGTCTTCCTGCCGGGCGCCTCTTTCCTCGAAAAGGACGGCACTTTCACCAATGCCGAGCGCCGCATCTCGCGCGTGCGCAAGGTCATGGCGCCGCTGGCCGGGCATGCCGACTGGGAAGTCACCCAGCTGCTGGCCAATGCGCTGGGCTACGCCATGCACTACACGCACCCGAGCGAAATCATGGCCGAGATCGCCGCGCTCACGCCCAGCTTCGCGGGCGTGAACTACGACAAGATCGACCGGCTGGGCAGCGTGCAATGGCCCTGCAATGACAGCACCGAAGAGGCCGGCACTTCCATCATGCACAGGGACCGCTTCGTGCGCGGCAAGGGCCGCTTCATCATCACCCAGTACGTGGCCACCGACGAGAAGGTCACCCAGCGCTTTCCGCTGCTGCTGACCACGGGCCGCATCCTGTCGCAGTACAACGTGGGCGCCCAGACCCGGCGTACGCACAACAGTCACTGGCACAGCGAGGACCGGCTGGAAATCCATCCGCATGACGCCGAGGACCGCGGCATACGCGATGGCGACTGGGTCGGCATCGCCAGCCGCGCGGGCGAGACCGTGCTGCGCGCCACCGTCACCGAGCGCATACAGCCCGGCGTGGTCTACACCACCTTCCACTTTCCCGAATCCGGCGCCAACGTCATCACCACCGACAGCTCGGACTGGGCCACCAACTGCCCCGAATACAAGGTCACGGCCGTGCAGGTGCTGCCCGTCCCCCAGCACGCCCAGCCGTCCGACTGGCAGCGCGGCTTTGCGCGCATGCATGAAGAGCAGATCGGCCTGCTGCATGCCGCGCAGGCAGGCAGCATGGCCGTGGCAGGGGGCAAGTGATGGACAGCGCCAACCTGGTCCGCATGGCCAACCGCATCGGCGAGTTCTTCGAAGCCATGCCCGAGCGTGACGAGGCCCTGCAGGGCATTGCCGAACACATCCGTAAATTCTGGGAGCCCCGCATGCGCGCCGAACTGGCCCGCGTGCTGGCCAGCCCCGACGAGGCCCAGGCGCTCAAGCCCATCGTGCGCGAGTCGCTGGTGCTGCATCCGCTGACCTTGCCGTCGGCGGCGCAGGCTTAGCCAAACTGCTTCCTCCTCGCCATCTCCCGCGCCAGCTCCACAAAGCCGGCAGCGGCCGGCGACAGCCGTTCCATGCTGCGCACGGCCAGGCCGGTGACGCGGCGCTGGCGGGGCGAGAGGCTGCGGTAGACCATGCCTTCGGGCGCCTGCTCGGGCACGGCCAGGCGTGCGGCAATGGCAATGGCGTGGCCCTGGGCCACGAAGCCCTGCATGGAGGACATCTGCTCGAAGTGGTAGATGGCCGCAGGCTGGGCGCCGGCCTCGGCCAGGAAGCGGTCGATGTGCGCGCCCGACCCGGCCGAGGTGCGCACAAAGGCCTCGCCCTGCAGGTCGGCGGCGCGGATGCTGCGCTGGGTCGCCAGCCGGTGCGATGCGGGCAGCAGCGCCACCAGTTCGTCTTCCACCAGGGGCACGGTCTCGAAGCGCTCGTCGGGCAGCACGACGAAGCCGATCTCCACCCGCCGCTCCAGCAGCCACTTGACCACGGTGTCGTCATTTTGCTCGTCGATCTGCACCAGCACGGCGGGCTGGCGGCGCCGGTACTCGGTGATCAGCGGGGGCAGCAGCCGCAGCGAAGAGGTGGCGCCGAACGAGGCCACGCGCAGCGTGCCGCGCGCCATGCCGCGCTCGGCATCGGCCTCCTGCCGCAAGGCCTCCTTTTGCTGGAGGATGTCGTTGGCGCGCTGCAGCAGCCGCGTGCCTGCGTCGGTCAGCGGGGAGTGGGGGCCTTCGCGGCGCACCAACTGCACCTGCAGCTCGCCTTCCAGCGCGCGCAGGGCATGGCTGACGGCGCTCTGGGTAATGCCCAGCAGCGCGGCCGCGCGCGAGAAACTGCCGGCGCGGGCCAGCGCCGCGAACACTTCGAGCTGGGTGAAGGTCATGGGATCACGTTGTCCAGGTCATGAGCATTTGCTCATTTGTCTATGAATCGATATGAGCACATAGTACGCGCCATGAATTTTCAACGCTTCTTCGGTCCCCACCTGCGGCTTGTCGGCATGGCCCTGCTGTGGGGCGCTTCCTGGCCTGCGGGCCGCGTGGTGGCACAGAACATGCCGCCGCTGGCAGCCGCCAGCCTGCGCTTCCTGCTGGCCGCAGCCGTGCTGCTGCCCTGGCTGTACTGGGCCGGTGGCATGGCGGGCCTGCGGCAATGGAGTGCCAAACGCTGGCTGGGCATGGCGGCCGCCGGCGCCACGGGCGTGTTCGGCTATGCGGCCTTCTTCCTCATGGGGCTGCAGCATGTGCCGGCCGGCAAGGCGGCCCTGGTGATCACGCTCAACCCCGTGCTCACGCTGGCGCTGGCGGTCTGGCTGTTCGGCGAGCGGCTCAACCGCACCATTGCCCTGGGCATGGCGCTGGCGGCCTGCGGCGCCGTGGTGGTGATCTCGCATGGCCAGCCGCTGGCGCTGCTGCAGGGATCGGTGGGCGCGGGCGAGCTGCTGATCCTGGGCTGCGTGGTGTGCTGGGTGAGCTACACCCTGATCGGCCGCTGGCTGCTCACGGGCGTGGATGCGCTGTCGGCCACGGCCGTGACCTCGACCATGGGCGCGGCCATGCTGCTGGTGGCCAGCCTGGTTGTGGAAGGGCCGGCCGGCCTGCAGGCTGCCGTGCTTGGCAACGCAACCGCCTGGAGCGCGCTGGCCTTCCTGGCCTTCGGCGCCACGGCGCTTGCCTATGCCTGGTACTTCGACGGCGTCAAGGCGCTGGGCGCTGGTGCGGCCTCGGGCTACATCACGCTGGTGCCCGTGATCGGCGTGGCGCTGTCGGCGCTGTGGCTGGGCGAGAGCATCGATGCCAGCATCGTGCTGGGCGGCGGCATGGCCGTGGCCGGCACGGCGCTGATGAACTGGGGGCGCAGGCCTGCGGCTGCGGTGCACGTGGTTGCCAAGCGCACCGCAGTCCAGAGCTGAACGGACTCCGTCCGGTTCAATCCAGCGAGGCGCCCGAGGTGCGCACGCGCTCGCCCTGCACCTGGTAGTCGCGCGCCAGGAAGTCGCGGTATTCGGCGGGGCTGGAGGCCACGGCCACGTAGGAGAACGCGTCCACCTGGGTCTTGCGGAATTCGGGCTCCAGCAGCACGCGGCGCACATCGGCGGCGATCTTCTCCACCAGGGGCGCCGGCGTTCCAGCCGGTGCCAGCAGGCCGATGTTGAAGACAGCCTGGATGTCGCGCACCCCGGCTTCCTTGAAGGTGGGCACATCCGGCAGGGCGATGCTGCGTGTCTCCGAGGACACGGCCAGGGCCTTGAGCTTGCCCGACTTGATGTGCTGCTCGATCACCGACACGCCCAGCACCGCTGCGTCGATCTGGCCGGCGATGACTTCGGGGATCAGCGGTGCGGCGCCCTTGTAGGGCACGTGCACCATCTCCAGCCCTTCCTGCTTGGCGAACATGGCCAGCGGCAGGTGCACGATGCCGCCCGCGCCCGATGAGCCATAGGTCAGCGGTTTGGTCTTGCCTGCCTGGCGTGCCTGAGCGATGAACTCCTGCAGCGTGCCGGCCTTGGAGCTCTGGGGCACGAAGAAGACCATGGGCACGCTGATCAGGCGGGAGATGGGGGCGAAGTCCTTTTGCGGGTTGTAGGGCAGCTTCCTGTACAGGTGCGGGTTCATGGTCAGCGACGCTTCGGTCGCGGCGAACAGCGTGTAGCCGTCGGGTGCGCTCTTGGCCACGTACTCGGCCCCGATGATCTCGTTGGCGCCTGTGCGGTTGAGGATGACCACGGGTTGCGACCAGACCTTGTTCAGGCGCGTGGCCAGCGCGCGTGCCAGGTTGTCCACGGGGCCGCCGGCCGCGTAGGGCACGACGATGTTCACCGGCTTGGAAGGAAAGGCTGCCGGAGCCTGGGCGTGTCCCAGGGCGGGCACGAGGGCCACGGTGGCGGTCAGCAGGGTTGCGGCGATGCGATGCAGGCTGGACATGGTGTGGGAAGCGGATACGGTGAAGCAGGCCGCACTCCAAGGGGCGGCCTGCTGTGGAACGGAAGAATCGAAAAAATGGCAGGCCGGAAGGCCCCGGAAGGTGGAGGCGCCTCAGGCGCGCACACGCTCCATGCGTGTCAGCGGCAAGGACTCGCCTTCGCTGACTGCGGGCTGCAGCACGAAGTCGAAGCGCGTGCGGACGAAAGGCGCGTTCACGCCCAGCGACTCATAGCCGGCCGGCGACACGCCGCGCTCCAGCTCGACGATCAGGCCGTCACGCGTGGCGAAGGCGAAGTCGTCGTCCAGGTAGGTATCGCCGGGCAGGTTGACCTGGGTGGTCAGCATGCGCATGCCGGGTGCAACCACGAGGAAGTGGATGTGGGCGGGACGATGGCCGTGGCGTCCCAGCGCGTCGAACAGTTCCGAGGTGGGGCTGTTCGGCGGTATGGAGTAGCCGGGCGGCACATAGCTGCGAAAGCGGTAGCGGCCCTGGTCGTCGGCTTCTATGCGGCGGCGCAGCTCGTAGGGCTTCATGCCCGGGAAGAAGTGCGAGTAGCCGCCCTGGACATTGGCATGCCAGACATCGATGAGCGCATGCGGCAGAGGCCGGCCGTCAAGATCCAGCACCCGTCCTTCCATCACGAAGACCTCGCCCTGGGGTTCGCCCTCGTCCAGGCGCGCTTCCGCTTGCGACAGCGGTGCACCGGCCACGAACAGCGGGCCTTCGATGGCGCGCGGCGTGCCGCCCGCACGGCCGGCACGCGCATCGGCCTCGTCGCTGCGGATGTCCAGCAGCCGGTCGAAGCCCAGGCCTGCCGTGATCAGGCCCAGCTGGCCGCTGCTCCCCAGGCGGCCCAGCCAGTCCACGGCGGCCCAGAATTCGTCGGGCGTGACATCCATCTCGTCGATGGTGTGGAACAGATCGCTGACGATGCGCTGGGTCAGCGCCCGCACGCGGTCGCTGCCAGGGGCGATCTGCTTGCTGTTGACCAGATTCAGCAGCTGGTCCTGGGACAGTTCGGACATGTTTGTCTCCTCGTGGTTTTATGGGATGTCCTGGAAAAGAGAAGCGCTCAGTCCATGCTGATGTTGCGCTCCGTGATCACCTTGGTCCAGCGCACGGACTCGGCCTGCAGGTGCCTGGCCGCTTCCTCGGGCGTGGAGCCCACGACTTCGGCGCCGATGGCCTTGAAGCGTTCGAGCACGTCGGGCTGCTTCATCTCTGCCACGAAGACCTGGTTGAGCTTCTTGACGATGGCTGGCGGCGTGCTGGCGGGCATGAAGACGGCGAACCAGGGCGAGACCTCGTAGCCCTTGATGCCGGCCTCTTCCATGGTGGGCACGTCGGGCATGCTGGACGAGCGCTTGGCCGTGGTCACGGCCAGGGCGCGCAGCTTGCCCGACTGGATGTGCGGGCGCGCCGATGTGATGGAGTCGAACATGTAGTTGACCTGTCCGCCCAGCAGGTCGGAGACGGCCGGGCCCGATCCCTTGTAGGGGATGTGCAGGATGTCCACGCCGGCCAGCGAGTTGAACACTTCGCCCGCCAGGTGGATGGAGGTGCCGTTGCCGGCCGAGGCATAGGTCAGCTTGCCGGGCGAGGCCTTGGCGGCGGCCACCACGTCGGCCACGCTCTTGACGTTGGGCTGGGTGGAGTTGGTGACCAGGATGTTGGGCACCACGGCCAGCACGCCCACGGGGGCGAAGTCCTTGATCGGGTCGTAGCTGAGCTTGCGGTACAGCGGCTTGTTGGTGGCCATGCCGATGGAGGTGATCATCAGCGTGTAGCCGTCGCCGGGCTGCTTGGCCACGAAGTCGGCGCCGATGTTGCCGCCGGCGCCGGGACGGTTCTCGATCACGAAGGGCTGGCCCAGCGTGCGGCCGGCCTTCTCGCCCAGGGTGCGCGCGATGGCGTCCATGGCGCCGCCCGGCGGGAAGGGCACGATCCAGCGGATGGGCTTGCTGGGCCAGTTGGCCTCGGGGGCCTGCGCATGGGCGGCGGGCATGACGGCGGACAGGCACAGGCCTGCGGCTGCGGCGGTCAGAAAACGGCGTTTCACATTCACTTCAGTTGTCTCCGAAAAATTTGGTCTTGGTTTGGGCTGTGCTCAGGCGATGGCCGAGGGATGCTTTGCCAGCGGCGTGACCTGGATGTCCATGTAGGGGAACAGCGGCAGGCCCTGCAGCAGCTCGTGCAGCTCGTCGTTGGAGGCCACGTCGAACACGCTGTAGTTGGCGTACTCGCCCACTACGCGCCAGATGTGGGGCCAGCGTCCGTCGTGCTGCAGCTGCTGGGAATAGGCCTTCTCGCGGGCCTTGATCTCGGCTGCCACGTCGGCGGGCAGGTCGTGGGGGATCTTCACGTCCATGCGGACCAGGTAAAGCATGTTTGTCTCCAGGAGGAATGAAAGGAATTCAGGTCGCAGCCCCGGTCCGGGCCTGCCCCATGTCGAAGTGCTGCGGCTGGCTGCCGGCCAGCGCGCGGTCGAAGCGCGCCAACTGCTGCAGGTCGATCTCCAAGCCCAGGCCGGGCCCGTCGGGCAGTTGCAGCTCGAAGTCGCGGATGGCCATGCGCTCGGTGACGATGTCGTCCACCAGCAGCTGGGGGCCGAACAGCTCGCAGTTGTAGTGCTGCCCGCCCAGCGTGGCAAAGACATGGGCCGAGGCGGCCGAGCCGATCGAGGTCTCCAGCATGGTGCCGCCGTACCAGCCGATATCGGCCGCCTGGGCAATGGCCGCCACCTTGCGCGTGCGCAGCAGGCCGCCGTGCTTGGCCACCTTGAGCGAGAACACATGGCTGGCCTGCTCGCGCGCCAGGCGCATGGCGTCGTAGGGCGTGCACACGCTCTCGTCGGCCATGACCAGGGCGCCGTGCAGCGTGGCGGTCAGCTCGCGCAGCGCGGGCACGTTCCAGCCGGCCACGGGCTGCTCGATCAGGGTCACGCCGGCATCGATCAATTGCGGCAGAAAGCGCCGCGCCGTGGCGCCGTCCCAGGCCTGGTTCACGTCCACGGTCAGCGTGGCGCGGCCCTGCAGGCCGCGCGCGATCTCGCTCACATGGGCCACGTCGGCCTCGGGCGTGCGCGCGCCGATCTTCATCTTGAAGATGCGGTGGCGCTTTTGCTCCAGGCGCAGATGGGCCTCGGCCAGGTCGCGCTCGATGTCGCCGCTGGCCAGCGTCCAGGCCAGGGGCAGGCTGTCGCGCTGCTTGCCGCCCAGCAACTGCCACACGGGCAACTGCAGGCTGCGCGCCACGGCGTCCAGCAGCGCGATTTCCACGGCGCTCTTGGCAAAGGCATTGCCCTTGCAGGCCAGGTCCATGCGCGAGAGGCAGGCCTCGAAGCGCGCGCCGTCCTGGCCGATCAGGCTGGGCGCCAGGTGGTTGGCGATGGCATGGTGGATGCTCTCGGGCGATTCCTCGTTCCACGACGGGCCGCCAATGGTGGCGGCCTCGCCAAAGCCCGTGGCCCCGTTGCGCAGCCACAGCTGCACGATCACCGGGCTTTGCCGGCTGATGGAGCCGAACGACAGCTTGTGCGGGCGGATGGTGGGAATGTCGAGGATCCGCGCCTCGATGCGCTCGATCAGAAAACGGTCTTGCATGGCAATGGCGTGTGTCTTGGCTGGCGGCGGCTGCCGGCAATGGACACAAGCGTAAATCCATGCAATGTGTGGATCTATTGAATTATTTGTGAGAAATCATTCGATAGTGTCGATGTGTTGAATGCCTGCGCGGCATGCAGGGGGCGCGGCAGCCTTCTGCGGCGCACGCCCTCTGGCGACGGGATCAGAAACTGCTGCGCAGCGTGACCATGATGCTGCGCGGCAGGCCGTAGTAGTTGCTGCGCGTGGCCGTGCCCACGCGCTCCCAGTAGACGCGGTCGAACAGGTTGTCGATGTTCACGGCCAGCTTGATCTGGGGGGTGAGCGGGTAGGCGGCATAGACGGACCAGACGCCGTAGCCGCCCGCTCGCCAGCGCACGGTGCCCAGGGTGTCGTAGAACTCGCTGACGGCGCGCACGCCCGCGCCCAACTCCAGCCCCTGGGCCACGGGGCCGGCCACGCGGTAGCGCGCCCACAGGTTCACGCTGTGGCGCGGCGACATGGTGCTGAAGTCGGTGCCCGTCTGCGTGACGGTGCCCTGCAGGTATTTGGAGCGCATGTAGGCGTAACTGGCCGCCACGTCCCAGCGCGGCGACAGCGAGCCGACCACCTCGGCCTCGAAGCCTTCGGAGCGCACCTTGCCTGCGGGGATGACGAAGGCGGCATCGGCGGGGTCGGCCAGCGCGCGGTTGGTGTCCTGCATGCGGTAGACGGCGGCGGTGGCATTCAGGCGTCCGTCCAGCAGGCTGCCCTTGATGCCGGCTTCCACCTGCCGGCCCTCGCGCGGGGCGATCTGGCCGCCACCGGCCAGGCGCCCGCTTTGCGGCTGGAAGATGCGCGACTGGCTGGCGTAGAGCGTCCAGCTGTCGTTCAGATCGAAGAGCACGGCGGCGAAGGGCGTGAACTGGCCATCGACCTCGTAGCCCGAGCGCGTGTTCTGCAGCCGGTCCGAGGTTTCTGTCTTCCACCAGCTCTTGCGCGCGCCCGCCACCAGGGTGAGGGCCTGCGTGGGCTTGATGCGCAACTGGCCGTAGACGCCGCGCAGGCTGGTGCGCGTAATGTCGTCGGCAAAGGGCTTGAAGCTGGGCTCGGGGATGGAGGAGGGGTCGTAGTGGAGCAGGTCGGCCGGCGTGTTCATGGCGCCGCGCAGCATGCGCAGGTGCATGTTGGAGCTGCGGTAGTCCGCGCCCGCGATGAAATGGTGCGTCTGCCCGGCCCATTGCCAGGGCGTGCTGTAGTAGATGTCGGCCGTGGTGTCGGCGTAGTCGCGGTCCACGGTCTGGGCCTGGGTGAAGCGGCTGATGCCGGTGTCCGATACGGCCGAGTAGCCGTTGATGTACTTGTCGCGCTGCTGGCGCAGCACACGGCGGGCGGCCAGCTTGAACAGGCCGCCGCCGTCGAGCCGCGTCTCCGACTCGATGAAGCCGGCCAGCGATTCGGGCGCGGCGCGGCCCCAGTCGGCAGCAATGGCCACGTCGCGCGGAATGGGGGCCAGCCTGCCGCCGGCGTGGGCGGGCAGGCCGGTGTCGTAGTTGCCCCGGCCGCGCTGCCAGGTGGCGCCCACCGAGACCGTGCTCTGGGAAGTGACGTCCAGCTCCACCGTGCCGTACAGGGCCTGCTTGTGGCCGTCCATGGCCATCACGGGGCTGCCGAAGTTCTCGTGCAGCGCCACCACCCGGCCACGCAGGCGGCCATCTTCGGACAGCGCTCCGGTGACATCCACCTCTGCCCGCTTGCGGCCCCGCGAGCCCAGGCCGATGGCGCCCTGGCCCTGGTAGTCCGGCAGGGCGCGCTTGCGCACCAGGTTGAGCATGACGCTGGGCTCGCCCGCGCCCGAGAACAGCCCGGCCGGCCCGCGCAGGGCCTCGACCCGGTCGAACAGGGCCAGGTCCAGCGTTTCCTGGGTGGCCGGATTGCCGCTGACGGTGAGACCGTCCAGCTGGTAGGTGGAGGACTGGTAGCCGCGCGAGAGGATGTCGCTGCGCCCGCCCGTGCTGCTTTGCCGGCGCACGACGATGCCGGGCACCACCTTGGCGGCTTCGGTGAGCTCCACGAAGTTCTGGTCATCGAGCCGTGCGCGCGAGATCACGGATACGGACTGCGGCGTCTCCCGGGCCGTCAGCTCGATCTTGGTGGCCGCGCTGGCATAGGGCGCCCGGTAGCTGCCCGTGCCTTCCGTGCGGCCGTCGCGCAGGGCCGTGGCCGTCACCCGCACTTCGTCCAGCGCGGTCTGCGGGCGCGCCGGGGCGGGGCGCAGCAGCCAGCCGCCCCGGGGCTGGGCAGAGGCTTGCAGGCCGCTGCCGGCCAGCAGGCGCTGCAGTGCCTCGGCCGGCTCCAGGCGGCCCTGGACGGCGGGCGCGGTCTTGCCTGCGAGCAGGGCGCTGTCGGCCGCGATGCTGGTGCCGGTGGCGCGCGCCAGGGCCTTGATGGCGTCGGCCAGCGGCTGGGCCGGCAGGTCGATGTCGGCAGGAGCGGCCAGGGCTGGCGTGCAGGCCAGTGCCGCCGCGCAGGCGAGCAGGGACAGGCAGGCGCGTGCCGGGCGGGAGGAAAGAGGGCGGGCGGGCATGGCGGGAACGTTCTCCTGGGTATCGGTTGTGCTCGCCTGTATGACGGGGCAGCCCGCCGGATCCCTGATGTGCGTTGGCCGCTTTTTTTCAGTTTTTCCGGATTTTTTCCGGCGCCGTGCTGCGCGGGGCCAGCCAGGTGGCGCCGTCGCGCTCCTGCACGCGCACGGCGGCGATGCGCGGCAGCGCGTCCAGGAAGCTCTCCACATCGGCGCGCTGCACGGCGGCCGTGATGCGCGGCCCGCCCGTGCCGTCGGCGACGGCCGCACGCACGGGCTGGCGGCGCCAGCGCGACAGCGTGGCCGCGATCTCGCCCAGCCCGGCGCTGTCGAAGACGATGAGGCCGCGTTCGATGGACGAGAAGCTGTCGCGCGCATCGCGTTGCACGCGGCGGGGGAGGGGGCTGGCGTGGGCGCCATCGGCTCCGGGTGCGGCACCGGGGGCGGCACCGGCGCTTTCGTCCGGCAGTTCCCCCACTTCGCCAGCCTGCAGCAGCAAGGACGGTTCTCCGTCACCACCTTTCACCGCCAAACGCACCGTTCCATGCTCCACGCCCACCCGCACCAGTCCCGGCAGGCGGTTGACGGTGAAGCGCGTGCCCAGCACGGTGATGCGGGCCTGGCCGGCGGCGATGGTGAAGGGGCGGCCTGCATCCCTGGCCACGTCGAACAGGGCCTCTCCCTGCTCCAGCACCACGGCGCGCTGGCGGCGCGTGTAGCGCGTGGCGATGCGGCTGGCCGGTCCCAGGGTCAGCACGCTGGCGTCGGGCAGGTTCAGCACGATGCGTTCGCCAATCGCACTGTCGCGGGCCAGGGCGAACACGGTGGTGTCCTGCCATTCAAGCCAGCCGCGCCATGCCAGCAGGCCCGCCGTGCCCAGGCCGGCAACGCCCAGCACGCCGCGGGTGATGATCGCGCGGCGCGCGTTGCTGCGTGTGTCGCGGCGCTGGCGTGCGGCGGTGTCCACCGCCGTGGCCAGGGCCTCGGTGCGGGGCGTGGAGTCGAAGTCCTGCCACAGCGCCTCGAAGGCGGCGTATTCGGCGGCGTGGCGCGGGTCGGCGTCCATCCAGCGGCGCCAGGCAGCGGCATCGGCGGCGCCCGGCCGGGCTCCCGCATCCCGGTGCATGCGTATGAACCAGCGCGCGGCCTCCTCGCGCGGCGTGCTCATGGCGCGAGCAGCTCGCGTGCGGCGCGCAGGTCCAGCAGGGCGCGCATCAGGTGGCGCTCCACCATGTTCAGGCTGATGCCCAGCATGGCGGCAATCTGGGGCTGGGAGTGGCCTTCCACCTTGCACAGCCAGAACACCTCGCGGCAGCGCGCAGGCAATCCCTGGATGACACGCTGCACGGCGCCCAGGCGCTGCTGCAGGTCGGCCAGCATCTCGGCCGAAGGCGCCGTGAAGGCTTCCTGCAAGGCGATTTCGTCCGCGCGTGCCACCGGGTGCTGCGCGGCGCCGGCCTCGCCTGCCAGCTCGGGCAGGGGCACGAAGCGGCGCTCATGCGCCATCTGGTCGGCCAGCACGGTGCGCGCCACCACGCGCAGGTAGGCATGCGGCTGGGCGATGCCTTCGTGCCGGCCGCTGAGGGCGTAGCGCACGAAGGCGTCATGCAGCACATCCTGCGCGCGGTGGATGCAGCGCGTGCTGCGCCAGATGGCGGGCAGCAGGCTGCCATAGGCCCAGTGCAGGTCCAGGCCCAGCCAGGCGGCAGGAGTCGGATGGCGTGTCATACACGCAAGCGGGGAGGGAAGGCAGGCGGGCAGGGCGGGACGAAGTGCTGGCATTCTAAATGAGACTTTTTCTCATTTGTTGCCGCCCGTTTGCCACTTGTTCACCACCCGTTTGCCGGCCGCAGGCGCGCCGGCCGGCGGTGCCGCTACAGCAGCTCCGCCGGTCGCGTCTCCGATGCGCTGCGGCAGGGAAGGGTGATGCGAAACAGCGAGCCGCCCTCGGGCCGGTTGCTGGCCACGATGGTGCCGTCCATGGCGTCGATGATCTTGCGGCAGATGGCCAGCCCCAGGCCCGTGCCGCCCGAGCCGTTGC